>NZ_JBTNDU010000001.1:0-601401 GCF_054510835.1 Arthrobacter sp. TmT3-37
CACCAACCAGACCTGCCCCACCCGCACCAAATGCACCCAGAGCTTCCAACGCGGAACCCTCACCTGGACCTCCACCACCGGCGTCAAACGAACCTGACCCACCCCACCCCGGTGGGCGGACCGGGAAGCGGGGAAGGCTATCATGAGATCGCACTCGTACACCGACGTCCGTGGACGATGAACCCGAATACTAGGAGAATGTTTGATTGACCAGGCTGCCATAGCCGGGCCGACGAGACGCGCTCGGCCCGGCAACCCGCAGCGGCGCGACATCCAGGCACTCCGCGCGCTGGCCGTTGCCCTCGTCGTCGCGAACCACCTCTGGCCGGGCCTCATCGCCGGCGGGTATGTCGGCGTCGACGTCTTCTTCGTCATCTCCGGCTATCTGATCACCAAGCACCTGCTCGGTGAACTCGGGCGGACGAACCGGATCCGGCTGGGGCAGTTCTATGCGCGGCGGGCGAAGCGGTTGCTGCCCGCCGCACTGGTCGTGGCCCTGCTGTCCCTCCTGGTGGCAACGGTCTACCTGCCCGCCGACAGGCTGCTGTCCATCGGACGGGAGACCATCGCCGCCACCCTCTACGTGGAGAACTGGTCCCTCGCAGCGCAGTCCGTGGACTATTCGGCGCAGAACAACCAGGCATCCACCGTCCAGCACTACTGGTCGCTGTCCGTCGAGGAGCAGTTCTACCTGGTCTGGCCGCTCCTCCTCCTCGGCGTGTTCCTCCTGGCGGCCAGGCTTCGATCGCCGCGGGCTTTCCTGCTGACCGTACTCGCTGCAGTCGGCGCGGCCTCGTTCGCGTTCTCGATCTTCCTCACCTACACCAGCAGGAGCGAAGCGTACTTCGTGACGCCCACCCGGGTGTGGGAGTTCGCCGTCGGCGGTCTCATCGCCGCCACCTCCTCCGCCTGGTTCGGCGACCCCCGGTATCCGGCACGCATCCGGCTCGCAGGTCTCGCCCAGTGGGCGGGGCTGGGTCTCGTCGTCGCGTCCGCGCTGGTCTTCGACGAGTCGACCTACTTCCCGGGATACCTCGCGGCTGTACCCGTGGTCGGTACGGCGCTGGTCATCGCCTCGGGCCCGCAGTCCCCGCTCTGGTCACCCAACACCCTGCTGGGCGTCTCCGCCGTCCAGACGCTGGGGAACATCTCCTACTCCCTCTATCTCTGGCACTGGCCCGTCATCATCCTGCTGCCGTCGATCATCGACCGTCCGCTGGGTACCCTCGACCTCCTCGGGGCGCTCCTGCTGTCCCTGGTCCTGGCCGGACTGACGAAGAAGTACGTCGAGGACCCGGGACGATCCCGCCTGCTGCCACAGGCGTCACCGCGGAAGATCCTCGGTGTCACGTTGGTCTCGTCACTGACGGTCACGGCGATCTGCGCCGCATCGATCGTCGCCGCCAGCGTCACCCAGGCAGCGGAAGCAGAGCGCCTCGACGCCCTGTCCGGAGGCGAATGCTTCGGCGCGAAGAGCCTGTCCGCCACCGCGTGCCAGGATCCCTTCGGGCCCCCCGAGGTGACGAACGTCGGCGACGGAGAAGCTCCCTGGTTCGACGACGCGCAATGCGGCACAGCTCCCGATCCGATCGTCGTGGGCGACCAGAAGCTCCTGACGCTGTGCGACTTCTCGGACGGACCGGAGGATCACGAGACCGTCTGGCTGATCGGCGATTCCCATGCGGAGCAGTGGAAGGCGGCGATACTCCCCCTCGCCCGCGAGAACAACTGGACGGTCAACATCAGCCTCGTCGGCGGTTGCCCGTACCTCGACGTGAAGCGCGCCGCATTCATGGGAGCCGAGACCGACACCAAGGTGCAGCGTCGGTGCCTGCAATGGAGTGCCGCCGTCTCCGATCGTGTCCTCGCCACGTCGCCGGACCTCGTGTTCCTCTCCTCGTTCTCCGTCGGTGAGGAGATCGAGGACGGCACCGGCCGCGCGCAGGCGGACCAGTACCGGGACGCCTTCGCGGACCGGGTGGGCCCCTGGGCTGCCCAGGGCACCGACGTCTACGTCATCAGGGACACCCCCCTGACCCTGGAGCGCTCGACGCCGGAGTGCCTGGCCCGCAACGAGGAATCACCGCTCGACTGCGCGAACGAGAAGACGCGGGCCCTGCCGGACGATCCGGCCGCAGAGGCAGCCCGCTCGCTCGAGCAGGCGAATGTCCGTGTCCTCGACCTCTCCGACCGGTTCTGCCCCGACGACACGTGCTACGCGGCCATCGGCGGCCTCCATGTCTACTTCGACAAGGACCACGCGGCGCGGAGCTACATCCGTTCGCTGATCCCGGAGTTCGCCGAGCGGTTCGGAGCGGCCGGGTCCTGAGGCGTACCGCCTGACCGGAGGAGCAACGGCGCCGTCAGGATCCCGGCGGCGTCCGGTCCTGAGGGGTTGCGCCGGGTCAGGAGCCCGACGGCGTCCGGTCCGGGTTCCGCCGGGACCGCAGGAGGAACAACGCCGCCAGGAGGGCACCGACGACGGCCACCTCGAGGATGCCGGCCGGAAAGCTGAACGGGACGAGACCGAGCAGGAGCACGACGATCACCTGGCCTCCGATACCGCCGAGGAAGAGCGGAAGGGGCACGCTCCTGCCCGCGGGTGTCCCTCGGACGATCCCGTACGTCAGCAGGCCGAGGCACACGAACCCGAGCACCTGGGCCATCGCGACCACCACGACGTCGGCCTGCGACGCGGGCCAATAGGCGAGGAGCGCGATGACCACCAGGATGCCGGGCGTCACGACGGCGAGGCGCCTGGTCCCGTTGGCGATATACAGCAGGTTGGAGGTCACGAGGAACAGCGCGTACCCGGTGGACACCAGCGGGAGGGTGACTGCGATCGGCCAGACCAGCTCGGGCTCGGTCGACAGGATCGACGACCCCACTGCCGCTCCGGACGACGCGAGCAGCCCCACCCCCACCGACCAGGCCACGGCCTCGATGGACACGCGCCGGGTCGCGTCGACCAGTCCGCCGCTGCCGGCGGACATCATGCGCGTCGACCACGCGTTGTTCAGCGCGTTCAGGATCGTGATCGGCCCCAACGCGAAGATGAGGACGGCTCCGAACCGGCCTGCCGCCTCCACGGTGGCGGCGAACGCCAGGATCAGCACGGACCCCTGCGTGAGCAGCATGAGCGCACCCGTGTGCGGCAGCAGCGGCACCGCGATCCGGACCGATTCACCGCTCGAACCGGCGACTCGCCACGGCAGGCGCGGCCGTGCCAGGACGAGCGCAGCGGCACCCGTGGCGACGACCGCGAGGGTGTAGGCGCCCAGATAGACCTCCGCGGTGGGCGCGATGAGGATCAGGCCCACGAGGCCCAGCAGGTTCGCCAGGACGGACGAGCCGATGCTCAGGAGCACGAAACGCCCGGGCCTGTTCTGTGCCCTGAGCACAGCCTGCGCGCCCAGCACGGAACCGAGCACCCCGACGCTGATCACCGAGAGCACCGTGCTCGAGGCGGCACCAGTCGCACCCAGGGCACCGAGGCCGAGGAGGCAGAGCACGACGACGGCAGCCAGGGCGGCGGAGGCGACGGCCATGAAGCCGTACATGGCCCGGGACCGGTCCTGTCCCCGCTCCCGGGCGAACCAGATGTTCGTGATCGCCAGCGGAAGGCCTGCCGAGATCAGGACGACCAGCACCTGGATCGTCACCACCGACGTGGAGACGATCCCCCACTGCCGGTCGTCGAGGATCCGGATCGCGAAGGGCTGGATGAGCAGCAACCCCAGCCCCTGGAGCAGCGACCCGACGAGGTACCACGTGCCGGAGACGGTCGGGCGGGCCTGCGCAGGCTGCGGTGATGCGGACCCGCTGGGCATCGCTATCTGGTGAGGGCGTGGGCGGTCAGCTTGCGCATGCCACCCCACATCCGGCGCCGGGCCACCTGCGGCAGGAGGGTGAGGGCGTGGAGCCGCGACGACGCGTGACGGCTCGCGGCCGTGGCGGCGCGGTTCCAGCCGAGCCGCTGGAAGTCCTTCACGCACTCGTCGAAGAAGGCACGCTCCTCGGCGAAGCGCCGGCCGTCGAGTGCACGCACGGACGAATCGGACTCGCGGTGGCGCCTGTACTGGAAGCAGGTCTCCGCCAGGACGAGCATCTTCCCGCCCGACATGATGATGTCGGTCGCAAGGGCGAGATCCTGGACGACGTCGTACTGCTCCCTGAAGCTGTGGCGCGTGATGGCCTCGGACCGCCAGGCGAGGGACGGGAAGTACAGCCAGTCACCCGTGAGGAGGCTCGCTGCCAGCGGTTCCCCTGCCACGACCGCGCTCGCGCTCTCCCCCACGAGCCGGCGCCGGAGGTAACTCTTCACGCGGTCACCGACCGGCTGGTAGATGGTCCCGTTCTCGTCGATCACCTCGACGCCCGGCTGGATGATGTCCACGGACTGGCGCGAGAAACCCTCGTGCACCACCGAGAGGTAGTTCGGGAGCATCAGGTCGTCCGCGCCCATGATCACGACGTAGTCGTGCTCGATCAGGGACAGGCATTTCCGGTAGTTCGCATTCGCGCCGAGGTTCACCTCGTTCCTGAAGTACCGGACGCGGTCGTCCGAGTCCGTCAGGTCCTTGAAGTATGCCGGCAGTGAATCGTCGGGGAACCCGTCATCCACGATGGTCAGCACGAAGTCCCGGTGGTCCTGGTCCAGGACGGACTGTACGGCCGCCTTCATCATCGCCACGTCCCCGTAATAGGGGAACATCACGTCTATAGTCATCAATCTTTCCTCTGCTGGTCAAAGTTCATCGGGTTCTCGGCCCCGTGCCGGGGGACAGGGGTGGCTTTCGGGTTGTTCAGCCGCTCGACTGCCGCCCGGAGGATCGATACCTCTTCGGCGAGGATCCGCGTCTCGTCCTCGAGGATCGTCAGCTCGCGGGACACGTGCAGGGAGACGCCCACGAGCAGGAGGATGGACAGCGCGAAGAGCAGGTTGGACGGCACGATCACGCCGACCGCGTCGGCGGCGAATTCCAGGAGGCTGGGGAACAGCGCCAGGACGATCGTCAGGGTGCCGATGACGAGCCAGAGGATCGCGTACTTCTCGCGTAGTTTCCCGTTGCGCAGCATCACGAGGACGACGGCGACGATCAGGATCGAGGAGAAGAGTGAGAATGCCACGCTCATGCTGGTACGGGTCCTTCTCCTGCTATGTCCCCGGTCGAGGGAGCCTGGTAGTCACGCGGGGTTCTTCTGCGGGCGAGGGCGAAGCACAGGACCAGGCCCGACCGCGCGAGGTAGATGGATGCTTTCCACGGGCTCTGGCTGGGAGTACCGGCCTGGCGCACGCGCATCTCGACGGGCACCTGTGTCACGGTACAGCCCGACTTGAGGGCGACGACGAGCGAATCGATCGTGTCTCCGAGGTACTCCGCCGGGAAGTGCTCGATGTACTGGTGCAGTCCCCGCCGGTTCACGGCGCGGAAACCGGAGGTGACGTCGGTCAGCCTGGTACCGGCGACGCGCGAGATGACCCTGGCGAGGAGCGACATCGCCCAGCGGCGCGGCCCCTTGGCCTGGTACTCCCCCTTGCCGGCGAACCTCGCGCCGATCGAGATGTCGGCTCTCTCGAGCCCCTGGAGGACCTTCGCGATGTCCTCCGGCATGTGCTGTCCATCCGAATCGACCTGGATCACACCCGAGTAGCCGTTGCGGAGCGCGTACTTGAAACCGGTGCGCATGGCGCCGCCGACTCCGAGGTTGAAGGGGAGCCTCAGGACGACGGCCCCGGCCTCTTCTGCGATCCTCGCCGTGTCGTCCCGTGATCCGTCATCGACCACGAGGATGTCCATTCCGGGTTCCACCCGCTTGATGTCCCTGATGGTGTCACCGATCGCCTCTGCTTCATTCCAGGCAGGCATGACGATCAGGATGCCGGAAGGCGGTCTCTTACCCATGGTGTGCAATCATAGCAATAGGCGTCGCGACCTCGGTGCTGAGCGCTCGAGAGCCGCCGACCGTGGTCTGTCGCGTCTCAAGCAGGCCACCGGGCGTCCTGGCTCCGGAGAGCCACGGAGGGTGACCATCTTCTTACAGGGCCAGCACTGTGTCCTCGGAACGTGGACCTCAGAAATACGACGAGGAGATTGACCATATGAGCTGGTGGGCTACAGCCCCTGCCTTCGCTGGCGCGGTACTCGTTTTCTTCGGGCCGGGGCTTGTCGTCCTCGCAGCCGCCGGTGTCCGGCGGGTCGCCCTCGTCGCCCTGTCGGCCCCGATCTCCATGTCGATCGGTTCGTGCCTCGCCGTCGTGCTGCCCTATCTCGGCGTCGGGTTCACTCCGGTGTCCTATCTCCTCTTCTCCCTGGGCCTGGCTGCGGTGGTGCTGCTCGCCCGACGGCTGCTCGGACGGAACGGGTCCGCCGGCCTCCGCTCCGTCCGCCGCTTCGGGGACGTCGAACTGGTGGACAACCGGCCGATGGACGGCAACGGGCTTCCCACCTGGGTCCGGAGACTGCTGGTCCCGGTCGCCGTCGCCTTCCCGGCGATCATCATCGGGTCCCGCTACATCGCAGGCTTCGGCTCCCCCGAGAACTTCTCGCAGACCTTCGACAACGTCTACCACCTCAACGCGGTCAAGCACATCGCGGAGACGCAGAACGGCTCCGCGCTGACCCTGGGGAACCTGACGGAAGCCTCCCAGGCCTTCTATCCCGCAGCCATGCACGACCTCATGGCACTCGTCGTCATGATGACGGGCGTCTCCGTGCCCGTCGCTGTCAACGTGGGCACCATCCTCCTGGGTGCCGTCGTGTGGCCGCTCTCCTGCGTGTTCCTGATCAGCCGGGTCATCGGCTATCGGGCCATCCCCCTACTCGCGGCCGGTGTCCTGTGCGCGGGGATGAGCGGGTTCCCCTACCTGATGGTCGCGTTCGGGGTCCTCTACCCGAACCACGCCGCCATCGCCCTGCTGCCCGCTGCCCTGGGCCTGGTCGTCGAAGCCCTCGGGATGACGCCGGAGCGTCGCCGGACGCTCTCCATCTCCGCAGGGCTGCTCACCGCCGCGGTACTGCCCGGACTCGCGCTCGCCCATCCCAGCACGCTGCTCGCCCTCCTGGCATTCGCGGGTCCCGTGGTCGCAGGACGAGCCGTGCGGGAGTTCCGGTTCCGCCACGGCGGGGCGGACCGCCACGCACGCCCCGTACTGTGGGGCGTCGTCTTCGTCCTCTACGCAGGCGTCACGCTCGTCGCCTGGCTGAAGGTCCGGCCGTCCCTGGCCTTCGCGCCGTGGACGCCGTTCCAGACCAATGCCCGCGCGATCGGTGAGATCCTCGGAAGTGCGCCGATGGGAGCGACCACGGCCTGGATCCTCCTGGTCCTGACGGTCGCCGGGATCTACGTCGCGGCCCGGCAGTTCCGGGACCTGTGGTGGGTCCTCATGATGTTCGTCATCGCCGGCGTGCTGTACATGGTCGTCTCGAGCTGGAACCTCGGCTGGTTCCGCACCTTCCTCACGGGGGTCTGGTACAACGACAGCTTCCGCCTCGCCGCCCTCCTTCCCGTCGTCACGCTCCCCCTGAGCGTCCTCGGTGCCGAGTGGGTGACGGGCCGGCTGCGCGTGCTCGGCACGCAGCTGGCGCCGGCCGACCACAGCATCGGCGCCCGACGGCGCCTCCCGGCCGCGCGTCGGGTCCGCCAGGCGATCCCCCGGCTCACCGGTCATCCGATCACCGCAGCGGCCGTCGTCCTCCTGCTCGGGGTGGGGACGCAGGGAGGCACCCTGGCCGGGGTCCAGATCCGCATGGGGGAGGTCTTCGCGCTCGAGGAGGAGTCCCCGCTCCTGACCACGGACGAGCTCGCCCTCCTGGAACGCGTCCCCGATCTCGTGCCGGCAGGCGACGTGGTGGTCGGCAATCCCCGCACCGGGGCGTCGCTCGTCTATGCGGTCGCTGACCGGCAGACCGTGGCACCCCACATCTTCGGTGACCGCACGGACACCGAGCAGACGCTGCTCGACCACTGGGACGAAGCAGGCTACAACCCCTCCGTGTGCGAGGCCATTACGGACGAACGGGCGTTCTGGGCCCTCGACTTCGGTGACAAGGAAGTCGTACCCGGGGACGAACCCTACATCGGTTTCCGCGCCCTCGCGGATCAGAGCGCTCCCGGTATCTCACTGGTCGCGGAGGAAGGCGACGCCCGCCTCTATCGCGTGGATGTGTGCGAAGAGCCCTGAGACCGAGCAGGGCCGGCCGCCTCGGGCCGCTCCTCCGTCTCCGGACGGGAGCCGGCGCCGTCGTCCGGCCGACGTTGTCGCCGGACTCCCGGCGGTGCAGGCCTACTGCTGCGCGTTGAAGGCTGCCTCCGCCAGGACCGGGATGAAGTTCCGGGCCAGCCACTCGATGCTGAGGGGTGACTCCATGATCATGGCCGCACCCATCTCGTCCTTCGGTGCGATGACGACCTGGGTCGCCTCGTCGAGATCGGGGCCCAGCTCGTCGGCCAGTTCCTGGGACCGCTGTCGTTCCGCGACGAGGACCAGGACCTCCGCCCGGAGTTCCTCCGCCTGCGCGCGTGGCCAGCGGAGCTGCCCGACACGACCGAACACGTCGTCCTCGATCTCGCCGGCGTTCTCGATGCCGGCCGGAAGTGGTGCCGGCGTCAGGCCGAATTCGCCGAGGAGGTTCGCAGGGCCGGACGCCTCACCGTAGACGGCGAGATCGGCTCCGGCCACGGGAAAGGCCTCGACGACCAGGACGGAGACCCCTGCCAGATCAGGGTAATCGGAGACCGACGCCGGGATCGTCCGCTCCGTGTCCCGGACGAGGTCGGCGCCCTCGTCGGCACGTCCGATCGCCCGCGCGACGACGTCGACCGTCTCACGCCAGGTGGGCTTCCCCGCCGTCGTGCCGTGGACGACCGGGGCGATCTCCGAGAGCTGATCGTACTGGGCCCGCGTGATGTCGGCGCCGAGGGTGAAGATCAGGTCGGGCTCGAGCTCCTCGATCGCGGCGAGGGAGAGGTCGAGCTCGTCCGCGTAGAGGACCGGCATCAGCGTCTCCTCGGCGATGCGCCGGAGGTTGTACCACGGTGTGGCGTTCGATCCCGGCATGCCGACCGGTGCGATCCCGAGCGCCAGGCAGACGTCCGCGGCGGCGAAGCCGAAGGTCGCGATGCGCAGGGGCTGCTTCCGGACGGTGGTGGTCCCGAACCGGTGGGCGATGTCGACCGGGAAGGCACCCGCGTCGCTCCCCGGTTCCTCGCCGGCGCCGGTGCACGCACTGACGACGAACGGCAACCCCAGCATCCCCAGCATGACGGTCCGACGGCTCATCGCAGGAGATGCCTTGCGGGCGCTCTCGTCTCTCACAGATCTTCCTCTCGTGAATCCTGGCAGTCCCGGCGATTCCCGAGGTGCCCGACGGCGGACGCCGTCTGGTGGGGACCTCCTAGTGGTCCCTCGCGCGTTGTCTCAGCTCCGAGACGACGGATGACACCTCGCCGTCCTTCACCAGCCGGCCGTTCTCCAGGAGGATCCCGCGTTCGCAGACGCTCGACACCAGGTCGAGGTCGTGACTGACGACGATGAGGGTCTTGCCCGCCGCCGCCAGCTCCCGGATCTTCGCCAGGCACTTCCGCTGGAAGGGCTCGTCCCCGACGGCGAGGATCTCGTCGACCAGGAAGATGTCCGGATCGGTGTGGACGGCGATCGAGAACGCGAGCCGGAGGTACATGCCGGACGAGTAGAACTTGACCTCGGTGTCGATGAACTCACCGATCTCGGCGAACTCGACGATGGAGGCGAACCGTTCCTCGATGTCCCGCTGGGACATGCCGAGGATGGCACCGTTGAGATACACGTTCTCCCGGCCGCTGAGGTCGTGGTGGAAACCGGCCCCGACCTCGATCAGCCCCGCGAGGTGGCCCCTCGTGCGGATCACCCCGGCGTCCGGCTGCAGCACCCCGGAGATCAGTTTGAGGAGGGTCGACTTGCCCGACCCGTTCAGCCCCAGCAGCGCGACCGTCTCACCGCTCCGCACGGTGAAACTGATGTCGTCGAGCGCGTTGAACTTCTGCACGAGATCACCGTGCCGCCCGCGGACGAACCAGACGAACGCCTCCTTCAGCGATCGGGTGTGGCGCAGGACGAAGCGTTTCTGGAGTCCGGTGGCGACGATCGCATCGGTAGGCATTCTCAGAGCTCCTGGGCGAAGTTGGCCGACAGGCGCCGGAAGACGAATTGGCCGAGGAGGAGGATCAGCACCGACACGACCGCGGCCGTGGGCACCCATACGGCGAGGATGTCCGGCATCAGCGCAGGGCCGGCCGATGCGGCGTCGAGCGTGGGGACCCAGAACCCGTAGTGGAACAGCTCCACCGCCACGGTCATGGGATTCAACTGGTAGAGGAAGAACCACGGGCCGAGGGCGTCGCTGACCAGGTTCCAGCTGTAGAGGACCGGGGACGCCCAGGTGACGACCATGAGGATCATGTCGACGAGGTTCTCGGCGTCGCGGAAGTAGACGTTGACGGCCCCGAACAGCAACCCGAGCCCGGTGGCGAGACAGGCGACGATGAGGAACCCGACGAGCACCAGGAACAGCTGCAGGACGTCCGGACGCCAGCCGACGATCAGGCACGCACCTCCGAGGACGAGCACCTGAGGGAAGAAGTGGACGGCCGAGACCCAGACCGCCGACATGGGGAACAGTTCCCGAGGGAGGTAGATCTTCTTGATGAGGTCACGGTTCTCGACGATCGACCGCGTCGCGTTACCGAAAGCCTCCGTGAAGAAGTTGATGAGCACGATCCCGGAGAAGAGGTAGACGGCGTAGTTCTCCGTCGTGCCCTGCAGATTCAGGAAGATGCCGAGGGCGACGTAGTAGACGGAGAACTGCAGGAGCGGCTTCAGGTACGACCAGAGGAGGCCGAGCACCGATCCCCGGTAGCGGACCCGGATCTCCTTGCGGACCAGCAGTCGCAGCAGGAAACGATTCCGGAGGACGGCGGTGAGCCCGCCACCGGCACCGGGTGTCTGCATGGCACTCGGCGGACCTGCTGCGGATCCTCGCATGCCGCTGCTCAATCTGCCGTGTCTCCCTCGGTCTCCTTCGAGAACCGCCGGAAGGTCTCGTTCCACGCCTGGCGGCTGGTGAACCCGGGCAGGGCTTCCCGGTACTGTCCCCTCAGTTCGGGCCAGTTGCTCACGAGCCTCCAGTGCCGTGACACGGTCTGGCCGAGGAGGGAGAAGAACATCCTCCGGTCGCGGCGGTACCACGACGCTCCCGTCCCGTCCGACGCGGTGACCAGCGCGGAATCGAAGCGGGTGAGGCGCCACCACCGCGCATCCATGGCCGGCACCTCGACGGTGGGGCGCTCCGCGGCGTCGGCGGACACCCGCCGCGGCTGGGACGCCATGGCGAGAGCTGCACGTACCAGAGATTCGAGGACCGTCGCGGGCTCCTGGATGTTCTGGTGGCTGTTCCGTTCCCGGACCTCGGGGAAGTCCGAGATGTTCGGCAGCACGCGCGCATCCGTGAAGTCGCGACGGGTCGTCCGGACCCACTGCAGCCGCTCCCCCAGGGTCGCATGGAGATGTCCCGGTCCCTCGAGGACGTCGTCGAGCGCCTTGACGCGGACGGCGACGGCGGAATACTGCATCGAGAGGAGATGCCGTACGTCGAGTGCGAAGCTCTCGAAGGGCATCCGGCCCCCGCGATCGAAGGGTGAGTGGCTGAGCGCCGCGACCCACCGGTTGCGCTGGTGGTAGTACGCCTGCCAGTCGATCGTGTCGTCCTTCTCCGTCCAGGGCATGTGCCAGACCGCTGCACCCGGCAGGGTCACCGTGGAGAAGCCGGCCTTCTGCGCTCGGACCCCGTACTCCGCATCGTCCCATTTGATGAACACGGGCAGGGCGAGCCCGATCTCGCGGACGATCTCCAGCGGGATCAGGCACATCCACCAGCCGTTGTAGTCGACGTCCACCCGGCGGTGCATCCAGGGCGTCATCCTCAGATTGCGCTCGGCGAAATCGTGGCCCTCGAGACTCTTCGCCGCGGGTCCCCAGAAGAACCTCCGTCGGTCCACCTGCTCGCCGAAGGTGTGCAGGACCGACCTCTCGTAGAGGTTGAACATGTGGCCGCCCACGATGGTGGGGTCGGTGGTGAAGTTCGCGAAGTGCAGGGCGCGGAGGATGCCCTCGGTCTCGATGCTCACGTCGTCGTCGAGCAGCAGGACATAGCCGCTGTCGTCCGCCCGCAGGGCTTCCTCCATCCCCCGCGCGAAACCGCCCGACCCTCCGAGATTCGCCTGCTCGACGAGGCGGAACCTCTCGCCCAGCCGTGCGGCTGCCGACGCGTAGCCGTCCTGGTCCGCGACCAGGTCGTTCCCCTGGTCGACGATGATCAGGCGGTCCAGGACCTCGAGCAGGTCGGCATCGTCCGCGAGCGTCGTCATGTGCCGTACCGCGTACTCGGGGCGGTTGAAGGTCGTCACGGCGATGGACAGGGACCCGTGGCTGCGCGCCGACGCGGCGGGCACGGACCAGTCGGCCCGGGTGAGCAGCACCTCCTTGTCGTGCGCGACGAGGTCGAACCAGTACCAGCCGCCGTCGACGAATGCCGTCAGCGGCAGATCGAAGACCAGCTCGCCGTTCCCCGTCGTCGTCGCGCTGTCGACCCTGTTCGACGTGCCGCGGGGACTGGACCGGTACACGATGACCGACGCCTCCGCGCCGTCCTCGACGCCCACCTCGACCCGCAGGCGGACGGAGCGTACCGGGGTGTGACGGCGCCAGTAACTGGCCGGGAAGGCGTTGAAGTAGGTCCCGAGGGAGACCCGCTGGTGGGCCGGCAGCTTGAGGCTCGATCGACCGACGATGAAGTCGGACCGCTGGTGGCTCAGGGTGGGAGGCGTGGCTGCCGTCTTCGGCGCCCCCTGCCGGATCGCCCGGCGCGAGGGGTCGACGATCCGTCGCGCGGGGCTGAAGTCCACGTACAGGGGAAGGACGTCGGTGTCGCCCTCGACCGGGAGGACGACCTTATGGACCACCTGGAGCACGGCGCTGCCGGATCCCGTCCTGCTGCTGCTGTCCTGGGTCGCTCCGATGGTCACGCGTCGACTCCGCCACTCTCGAATGCCTGCCCGCTGGTGAAGTGGGGGGTGACCTTGTTGTCGAACATGCTCAGGGCGGATCCGATGGCCATGTGCATGTCGAGGTACTTGTAGGTCCCGAGCCGGCCGCCAAACAGGACCGACTTCTCGCCCTTCGCCAGGTCGCGGTAGGCGAGGAGCTTCGCCCGGTCGTCGGTCGTGTTGATCGGGTAGTAGGGCTCGTCGCCCTTCTCCGCGAACCGGGAGTACTCGCGCATGATGACCGTCGCGTCCTTGGTGTAGTCACGTTCCGGATGGAAGTGGCGGAACTCGTGGATGCGGGTGAAGGCGGCGTCCTCGTCGGGGTAGTTCATCACCGAGCAGCCCTGGAAGTCCTCCATCGGGAGGACTTCCTCCTCGAGGTCGATGGTGCGCCAGGACAGGTCGCCTTCGGCGAAGTCGAAGTACCGGTCGACGGGTCCGGTGTAGACGACGGGCACCTGGCCGAGGGTCGTCGAGCGGGAGTACTCGTGGCCCTCGTCGAAGAAGTCCGTGTTCAGGTGGACGTCGATGTTGGGGTGGTCGGCCATCCGCTCGATCCAGGCGGTGTAGCCGTTGACCGGCAGGCCCTCGTACTTGTCGTTGAAGTACCGGTTGTCGTAGGTGTACCGCACCGGGAGGCGGGAGATGATCTCGGCCGGGAGATCCTTGGGATCCGTCTGCCACTGCTTGCCCGTGTAGTACTTGATGAACGCCTCGTAGAGGGGGCGCCCGATCAGCTGGATGCCCTTGTCGTTCAGGTTCTGCGGATCCGTCCCGGCGAGTTCTCCGGCCTGCTCCTGGATGAGGGCGCGCGCCTCGGTGGGGCCGAGCGCCGAGCGGAAGAACTGGTTGATCGTGCCGAGGTTGATCGGCATGGGATACACCTCGCCCTTGTGGCGGGTGTAGACCTTGTGCACGTAGTTCGTGAACTCGGTGAAGTTGTGGACGTAGTCCCACACCCGCTCGTTCGAGGTGTGGAACAGGTGGGCGCCGTAGCGGTGCACCTCGATCCCGGTCCGGGCCTCGTTCTCACTGTAGGCATTGCCACCGATGTGGTGACGCCGGTCGAGCACGGCGACTTTGAGGCCGAGCTGAGTGGCCGCCCGTTCAGCTATGGTCAGGCCGAAAAAGCCCGATCCAACGACAACGAGGTCAACGTTCACAAATGCTCCTGGGTTGATTCGAACAACGGACATGCCCGTTCAAGGCTACCCGACGGGAGCCACGGACCTTCCAACGATGGGAGTCGGTGGGCGTGCGCCTGCACGGCCACCGGACCTGCGACCGGCCTACAGCTGGACTGCCTCGTCGAACCTCTGGGCGAAGATCGGCGTCAGGGATCGGAGGTAGGTGGCGCTGACGTGGTTCTCGTCGATGTACACGAAGATGTTGCCCACGACGGCCGGGCAGTCCTCGGCCCGGCACAGGTAGTCGGTGAAGTCGAGGAATGCGACGTCCGGAGCCTGCTCGAGCAGCTCGTCGACCGGGGGCCGATCGCTGAGGGTCGCGGTGCGGGCAGGATTGCAGTCCGGGCTCTCCGCCCCCTGCGATTCGACGCACAGGACCCTGTCGGTCGTGAATCGCGGGTTGTCACGGACGGCCACCACCTGGATGCCGTTGTCGTCGAGCATCCTCGCGGTCTGCGCGAAACCCGCCGGCAGGACGTCCTGGGGGTCGTCACTGCGCGCGACGGTCCCGACCGTGTAGACGAGGTCGGGTGACTGGTCGAGCACATAGTCGGTGACCGCTGCATTCCACTGCTCGCATTCGGGCGTGCGTCCCTCCGGGCCCGCACCGTACTTGCAGCCTCCGAGGAGCACGAAGGTCATCTTCCATCCCCGCTCCTGGGCCATCTGGGCCAGCGGGACGGACCACTGCTGGGAATGCGAGTCGCCCACGACGACGATGTCGAGCACCGGCGCTGACGGCGGCATGATGACGTTGCAGTTCTTCCGCAGCAGTTCGTCGTCGGGTTCGTCCTCCCCGTCGCAGAACCGGTCGAGCTGGAAGTACTCCTTGCTCAGCTCGGTGGTCGCGGGGATGGGTGGCACGTTCTCGGGAGCGGACAGGTTCAGGAGCGGGTCCAGCACCAGCGCACCCGGGTTGTTCGTGTCGGCATTCGCGGCGATCTCCCGGGCCTGCTGCGTGATCGCCTGCTGCCAGAGGGTCAGCGGTGCCGCGACGAGCGCAACGCTGACGACCAGCACCATCACCGCGCGACGGCGTCGCCTGTCCGCCCACGCCAGTGCCCGCATCGGCCGTTCGACGAAACGCATCGTGGCATAGGCCAGCACCAGCGACACCGCGATGACCAGGAACCCACCGAGCACGCCGGGTGACGTCCTGTCCTGCCAGACGAGGGCCAGCACGAGGACCGGCCAGTGCCACAGGTACAGCGCGTAGGACAGATCACCCACGCGGACCAGGGGTTTCGAGGAGAGGAAGCGGTCTGCTCCCACCGGGCTGTCCGTCTGTCCGGCCACGATCACGAGGGCTGCGGCCACCAGGGGCCACAGTGCCACGTATCCCGGGAACTGGCCCTGGACGTCGAGGAGGAACCCGCCGCTGAGCATCGCCGCGACGCCGGCCCACCCTGCTCCGATGCGGAGGGCGCGCCGCAGGCGGATGAAGGGCAGGGCCAGGGCGAGCAGGGTGCCGAAGGCGAACTCCCACAGACGCGCCCGCGTGTCGAAATAGGCGTAGGCCTGGTTCGTGTAGGTCTCCCAGACCGAGAACGCGAGCGATGCCACGAACAGGGCCCCGAACACCAGCAGGACGACACCGCGGAACTTCAGCCGGTATCGCCGCGCCAGCACGGAGCTGGCCAGGAACAGCAGGGGCCACAGGATGAACACCTGGCCCTGGACCGAGAGCGACCAGAAGTGCTGCAGGGGGCTCGCGAGGCTGTGGTCCTCCGCGTAGTAGTCGACCGCGTCGGACGCGAGTACCCAGTTCTGCGCGTAGAACAGGGAGGCCCACGACTGCTCGATGATCCCCGGCCAGCGCGACGGCGGGACCAGCACGTAGCTCGCCCCGAGGACACCCACGATGACGACGACGACGGCCGGCAGCAGCCGCTTGAACTGGTGAAGCCAGTGTCGGACCAGGTCCAGCGGCTTTCCCGACTCCACCTTGCGGAGGAACGACAGGGCCAGCAGGAAGGCCGAGATCAGGAGGAAGACGTCCACGCCGCCCGACACGCGGCCGAACCAGACGTGGTAGGACACGACCATCAGGACGGCCAGGGCCCGCAGGCCCTGCACTTCGGGGCGGAAACCCCGATCGCTGCTGCGTCTCCCACTGCGGGAGAGGGCAGCAGGACTGACGTCAACGACTGCCATGGCGGGCTTTCAGGGTAGGCACGATGAACGATTGTACCGGGAGGACCTCCACGATCCCGGCAGGCGCCCCCGGCTTTCGGCGCCGACGGCACCCGGCCTGCCCCGATGACGCCCCGGGCCTTGTCCACAACGCACCCTGCCGGCCCGAAGCGCACCCGGACCGATCCTAGCCTCGGAGGCACCCGTCGTCCCAGGAGGCCCCATGGACCTGCACGTCACCCTCGCGAGCAGTCCCCCGCACAGCTCTCCCACGCGGGAGATCGTCGTGGACCCGGAGGTGCTGGGGACCGGCAGCGCGCTCGCCGACCAGCTCGAGGCGGCCGGCTACAGCGGACCGTTCTCCGTGGACGGCCGGCCCCTGAACACACTGGTGCCACACAGCGGAGCCCTCGTCGACGGGGCGATCATCGTGGCAGGGCCGCTCGGGCGAGCACCCGGACCGCCGCACGTCCCCCACCTCGTCTTCGTGGTGTGCGCGGGTCCCGACGCCGGGCAGGTGATTCCGCTCACGCGGGGCGGCTACACGATCGGACGTGCGGGCAGCGACATCGTCATCGCCGATCCGTCCCTCTCCAGGCGGCACGCGCTCCTCACCGTCACGGCGGATTCCATCCTGCTCGAGGACCTGGGGTCGGCGAACGGGACGTTCGTCGATGACGAGCGGATCATCGGCACCGGCATCACCGTCTCCGCCGGGCTCCGGTTCGGCGCGAGCCGGTGCCGGATCGAGCTCATGGACGATGCGGGGTGGGTGCCCGGACCGGCGGGGGACATCCTCGAGCCCCTGGCCGTCGGACAGGACGTCCCCCGCCGGCCATCCCGCACCATGGTCCTCACCGCGCTGCTACCGCTCGTCCTCGGTGTCGTCCTGGCCCTGGCCACCGGGATGTGGTTCTTCCTCGCCTTCAGCGCCCTGTCCGCCGGTACCGGCCTCGTGCCCCTGCTCGCGTACCGCCGCCAGTCCCGGGATTTCCTGCGCGCCGTGCGAACCGCCGCGGAACGGGACCGCGACCGGCGTACCCGCGCCGTCCCCGAACCCGGCCAGACGGCCCTGGACGCCCTGCGGGCGCTGCATCGGCGACCTGGACCTCCACCGCGGTCACGGTCGCCTGCACGGGACCCGCTCCTGCTGAGGCTCGGCACGGCGGATCAGCCTGCCCGCCTCGCGAGCGGGCCGACCGGTGTGCCCTTCATCCCGCCCATCCTTCCCGGACTGCCGCTCCACCTGCCGTGCCCGGTACGGACGGATGCCACCGGCAGCCGGCGGGTCACCATCACGGGCGAGGACGGGGCCGTGCAGGCCCTGGCCCGCGCCGTGCTCCTGCAGGTGGCCCATCCGGGGTCCGGCGGTGCGCCCATCATCTGCTGGGGATCGGTCCCGGATCTTCCGCAGGCGGCCCGCTTCCTCCCGAACGTCCGCGTCACCAGGGATCCCGTCACGCTCGCCTCGCTCCTCCGCGAGCACGGGATCCGGCTGGTCCTCCAGTTCTCCGACGACCTGCCCGCCCTCCCGGGGCTCACCGGGCTGCCCCTGGTGTGGTTCGCTGCCCGGGGCGCTGCCGCGGAGGCGGCACCGCCGGATGGGCACCTGACCATCGGTGCGGGAACGGCCCGGGCGTCCATCGGCGGATGCGAGTACGACGTGGTGCCGGACGGCGTTTCCGCGCAGTCCTTCGAGCGGACGGCACGGGCACTGGCACGGGCGGCAGCGGACGGAGCAGGATCCGCGGCCGTCGACCGGCCCGGCGTCCGGCCGGTCCGCGGCACGATCCCGCGGTCCGTCTCCTTCTGGGACGGGCAGCCGACCCCGGACAGCATCGTCCGCACTGCACGACGCCGCTGGCCCACGGCCGACGCCCGACGACCGGTCGCCCACGTCGGCGCGTCGGCGACCGGCCCCGTCCTCGTCGACCTGGTCGAGGACGGCCCGCACCTCCTGGTCGCAGGCACCACCGGCTCCGGGAAGTCGGAGTTCCTGAGGACCCTGGTGCTGGGACTCGCGATGGACCAGCCGCCCCGGCAGCTGGCACTGCTGCTGATCGACTACAAGGGCGGCGCAGCCCTGGGTCCGCTCGCAGCGCTCCCCCACTGCGTGGGTAGCCTGACAGACCTGTCCGTCGAGTCGACGGCTCGTGCCCTCACCTCGCTGCGCGCCGAGCTGGGACGCCGTGAACGCCTGTGTGCCGACCACGCCTCCTCCGACCTGGACGAACTACGCGCGGTGTCGCCGTCCTCGTGTCCGCCACGCCTGGTCGTCGTGATCGACGAGTTCCGGATGCTGAGCGACGACGTCCCCTCGGCCGGTGCCGACCTCCTGAAGCTCGCCGCGCTCGGCCGCTCCCTGGGCGTCCACCTCGTCCTCGCGACACAGCGGGTGCAGGGCGCGGTTCCGCCGGACATGCGGGCGAACCTCACCTCGACAGTGCTGCTGAGGGTCCAGACGGCCATGGAGTCGCAGGAGTTGCTCGGATCCGGGGTGGCAGCCGATCTGCCCGTCGGCACCCCCGGCAGGGCTTTCCTGCGCAGGGGGGCGGAGCCGCCGGTCGCCTTCCAGGTGTCATCCTGCTCGGGCGCCACCGCGGCAGACCTCTCCTCCGGGTGGCAGGACCTGGTCACCTACCTCGGCGGCGGCGCACGCGAAGAACCGGCGGAACGTCCTGTCGCGGGCAGCGGACGGGAGCCACCCTCCGATCGGCAACCGACCAGGACGGGACGCGCCGCCCCTGGACCGGGTCAGGATCGCGGTGTCCTCGAGCGCGCGGCGGCGGCGCTCGCCGAAGCCGCAGCCGGCATGGCGGCCGGGCGTCCGGCTCCGCCGGTCCTGCCTCCGCTGCCGACCTCCGTCGGACCGGCCGCGTGCACCGCCCTCCTGCCGGCCGACCCGTCACGGGAAGCGGCGTCCGCAACGGGTGCGCTGCTCGGCATCGCCGATCTCCCCGACCACCAGGCACAGCGGCTCCTCCAGTGGCGGCCGGCGGACCATTCGCACCTGGCGCTGGTCGGCCTGCCCGGCAGCGGTGGGACGGAGGCTCTCGGAGGAGCGGTGGCATCCCTGCTGGACGCGGACCCGGATCTCCACCTGTACCTGCTCGACGGTGACGGGAGCCTGTCGGGATCCGCGCTCCTGCCCCAGGTCGGCGCCCATGTGCCGTCGCACGAGACGCGGCGAGCCGCCCGGGTGCTCGAGCGGCTCGCCGCACTGCGCGTCGAGCCGCCGGAGGACCTCCCGCGGATCGTCCTCGCCATCACCGGATGGGGCCGGTGGAGCAGCCAGTTCCGCGCCGGGCGTTCCGCGCGGGCGGAGGAGGACCTCCTGACGATCGCGCGGGACGGCAGCAGGATCGGGGTGGCCGTGCTCGTCACCGGGGATCGTGACCTGACCACGTCGCGGTTCTTCGCCCTGCTGCCGAACCGCGTCTACCTGCCCCTCGGCGCGCACACCGAGACCACGCTGACCTGGCCGACGATGCCGGCGCTCGATGCGGTGATGGGCCGCGGGCTCGCCCAGGGACGCATCACGGGCAGCTGGGGGGATGCAGCATGCCAGCTGGCGCTCGGGCCCTCCCCCACCGGTCACGCTTCCCGCCCGCCTGCCCGCCGCCCGTTCCCCGTCCATCCGCTGCCGCGGACCGTCATGCTCGAGGCACTCGTCCGCCGGACCGGCGGGGATGCAGGCGGACGGCACGACCTCCTGCTGGGAGTCTCCGGCGATGACCTGCACCCCTACTTCGTCCCCCTGGACCCGGGCGAGGCGTACCTGGTGCTGGGGCGTGCATCCTCCGGGCGCACGAATGCCCTGGAGGTGCTCTCCGCGGCCTCGGCGTCCAGCGGATCCCACCGCGTCCCGGTGGCACCACCGCCGGGCATCGGAGCCGCACAGTTCTGGCGGGGCATCGCGGACCCCGGCTCCACTGCCTGCCGGCCGGAGCATTGCATCCTGGTGGTCGACGACGCGGACACCCTTCCGGCCGATGTGCACCAGGTGCTCTCGGAGTTCGTCGCCCGCGGTGCCGCGGCCGTCCTGTCCGCGGCACCCGGGCCCACGCTGATGGCGCGTGTGCCGCTCTCGCTCCAGGCGCGCAGCACAGGCCGGGGCTTCGTCCTGGCGCCGAGGTCGTCGGGCGACGGCGACTTCTTCGGGGCCCGCTTCGACCTGGACACGCCACCCGTACCCGGACGGGGATACGCCTGCGATCCGGCGGGAGCCGTCGAGGTCCAGGTCGCCTGCGCCGCTACGCGGTGGACACCCGGTCCCCCGCCTCCGAGCAGGCCTACAGAATCCGCCCGTCCCCCGTGGGCCGCGCCGTGAAACCGACGACCGGCTTCGAGAACAGGGTCACGATGACGGCGGCGGCGGGGACCATGAGTGCGAGCCCGATCGCCGGGTTCCCGGAGGAGAAGAAGGGGAAGGCGAGGATCACCAGGAACAGCTGGACGACGAGCGACGGGGACCGGGGCCACCGGAAGCCGGCGACGAGTTTGCGGGCCATCACGGCCAGAGCCGCGGCGACCAGCAGCAGCAGGACGGCCAGGAAGACCGAGCCTCCCACGGACACCGGATCGGCCGCGAAGACCGTCCCGAGAGAACCGACGGCGAGGACCACGAGCGCTACCGCCTCGAGGACCAGGACGGCGGCGATCAGGACGACGCCGCGAGGTCGGTTCGAGGAATGCGGGGCTGGGTCTGTGGCCACTCTCGAACCCTACCCGACGGGCCGGGCGCCCTCCTGGCCGACGAAAGGCGGCGGTGCTGTGACAAACCACTCACCCATCCGATCAATTAGGACGGTAAAACCCCTTGTTTACCCAGTAGTAACGTGACAGCCTTAAAAGCAGTGCAAACCCGGGGGCCCACGTCGGCCCCTTTACTATGAGCCCCCTCGTGAATGTTTTCACAAACTCACGGTGAGCGAGGCTAGAGGAGAATGTGATCACCATGGATTGGCGTAGTCGCGCGGCCTGTCTGGACAAGGACCCGGAGCTGTTCTTCCCGGTCGGCAACACCGGACCGGCGCTGCTTCAGATCGAAGAGGCGAAGAGCGTGTGCCGACGCTGCCAGGTGCAGGACACCTGCCTGCAGTGGGCCATCGAGTCGGGCCAGGACGCCGGAGTATGGGGTGGACTGAGTGAGGACGAGCGCCGTGCGCTCAAGCGCCGGGCCGCTCGGGCCCGCCGCGCCTCCTGACCGACGCCGGATCATCCGGCCGGCGCCGGAACACGAACCGGTACGACGAAGGGCCGCCCATCGGGCGGCCCTTCGTCGTTCCTGCGGTGCTGGTTGTGAGGGCGCTAGTTCTGGTTGAGGTGCAGTCCCAGTTCGAGTGTGACGGAGGTTCCGCCGCCGGGGCGGATGCTCCACTCGATCGTCCCGCCGAGTTCACTCGTCACCAGCGTCCGGACGATCTGCAGGCCGAGGCCCTCCGCGTGCCCTCCGGGCGGCAGCCCGACGCCGTCGTCCTCGATCGTCACCCGGAGGATCTCCTCGCCGTCCGGCTCCGTCCGGCGGTTCGCCATCAGCCACACCGTCCCTGCGCGTCCTGACAAGCCGTGCTCGACGGCGTTAGTGACCAGTTCGTTGATCACCAGGGCCAGCGGTGTCGCGAGATCGCTCGGCAGCTCCCCGAAGTCGCCGCTGCGCTCGGTGCGCACCGCCTGCGACGGTGAGGCGACCTCCGCCGACAGGCGGAACTGGCGGGAGATCAGCTCGTCGAAGTCGACACTCTGGGCCAGGCCCTGCGAGAGCGTCTCATGAACCAGGGCGATGGTGGACACCCGTCGCATGGCCTGCTCGAGTCCGAGCTTCCCCTCGTCGCTGACCATCCTGCGGGACTGCATCCGGAGCAGCGCCGCGACGGTCTGCAGGTTGTTCTTCACGCGGTGGTGGATCTCCCGGATGGTCGCGTCCTTCGACACGAGCTCCATCTCGCGGCGTCGGAGCTCGGACACGTCCCGGCAGAGCACGAGGGCGCCGAAGCGCTCCTTCTCGTCGCGGAGCGGGATGGCCCGCAGCGACAGGCTGACCCCGCGGGACCCGATCTCGGTGCGCCAGGGCATCCGGCCGGTGACGACCAGCGGGAGCGTCTCGTCGACCATCCTCCGATCCTTGAGGAGCGCCGTCGTGATCTCCGCGAGGGGCCGTCCCTCGAGGGTCTCCACATCGCCCAACCGTCGGAAGGCGGACACACCGTTGGGGCTGGCGTATTGCACGATCCCGTCGACGTCGAGGCGGATCAACCCGTCACCCACGCGCGGAGCACCCCGCCGGGAACCGGTCGGCGTCGCGAAGTCGGGCCACAGGCCGAGGGTCCCCATGCGCAGGAGGTCGTAGGCGCACTGCCGGTAGGTCAGCTCGAGCCTCGACGGCATCCTGGAGCTGGAGAGGTCCATGTGCGTGGTGACGACGGCGAGGGTACGGCCGTTGCGCACCATCGGGACCGCCTCGACGCGCATCGCCATCTCGGTGGTCCAGTTCGTCTCGCCCGAGCGTTCGATCTTCTGCGACTCCCAGGCGATGTCGACGAGGGGCTGGAGGTCCGCGCGGATGCGCTCCCCGACGAAGTCGCTGTGGAAGACGGTGTGCGAGGTCGAGGGCCGTGCGTGGGCGAGGGCGACGTAGCCTCCTCCGTCGAGGGGGAACCACAGTGCGAGGTCGGCGAACGCGAGGTCGGCCACCATCTGCCAGTCCCCCACGAGGAGATGGAGCCACTCGGCGTCGCCGGGCTCGAATCCTGCGTACTCGCGGATCGGGTCAGTGAAGATAGCCATGGAGTCTCTCTGTTGCTCGGGTCAGTACGTCGGCGCGGTCGGAGCCCGGGACGGACCGGACCTGCGGCGCAGTGTGCCGCAGGTCCAGTCTGTCATCCCGATCGCCCCGCACGGGCCGCCGGGGCGGGCTCCGCTACCGCACGATGGACCGCAGGAGGCGCAGCGCGACCGACAGGGAAGAGATGTCGTCCTGTTCCAGCTGGTTGACCTCCGCGAACATGTTGCTGGCCCGCTGCAACTGGTCCGCGTTCTGCTCCTGCCAGGCCAGGAGGCGCTCGCCCGCATCGCGGTCCTGCAGGTCCTGCGAGGCCCGCAGGACGGCGACGGAGATGTCGGCGATCGTGGAGTAGAGGTCGTCGCGCAGGGCTGCACGTGCCAGGGCCTGCCAGCGATCCGTCCGCGGCAGCGTGGTGATCCGCTCCAGCAGGTCGTCCACCTCGAAGCGGTCGTAGACCGCGTAGTACACCTTGGCGATGTTCTCGACCGGCTCGTCCACCCGGCGCGTGCTGTATGCGATGTCGAGCAGCGCGAAGGACTCGAACTGCTCGGCCCAGTGGCGGCCGAGCTCCTCCGGCAGGTGCCATTCGGTCGCCGTCTCCATCGCTTCGCGCGCACGCTCCCGGTCGCAGCCTCGCAGGTATTCCGAGAGCCGGGCTCGGAACGGGGCCACGAGCGGCTGGAAGGCGGCGATGTCGGCGTCCACCGTCGTGCCGGGCTCCACGTGGTTGACGAACCAGCGCACCGCGCGGTCGAGGAGGCGGCGCAGGTCCAGGTGCACCGTCGTCCAGCGGTCCGTCGGGAATCCCGCGGGCAGGGCCGCGAGGGTGTCGACGGTCTCGTCCAGCGAGTAGATCTCGCGCAGAGCCACGAAGGCGCGGGCGATGACCGGCTCCGGCACCGACGTCTCCTCCATCACGCGGAAGGCGAAGGTGATGCCGCCCAGGTTGATGATGTCGTTGGCGATCACGGTCGAGATGATCTCGCGACGCAGCGGATGCGTGTCGAGCAGGTCGTCGAACCGTTCCACCAGCCGGCGCGGGAAGTAGCGGCGCAGGGTGCCGCTGAAGTACGGGTCGTCCGCGAGGGTGCTGGCGGACAGGACCTTCGTCAGCTCGATCTTGGCGTACGCGGCCAGCACCGACAGTTCCGGTGACGTGAGGCCCTGGCCGGCGTCGAGGCGACGGCGGAGTTCGGCCGTCGACGGTAGCGCTTCCAGGTCGCGGTCGAGATCCGCCTTCTTCTCGAGCCAGTCCATCATCCGCTCGTAGCTCGGGCTCCACTCGATGACCCGCTGGCGGTCGTTGAGCAGCAGGACGTTCTGGTCGATGTTGTCCTGGAGCACGAGGGTGCCGACCTCGTCGGTCATCGAGTGCAGGAACTCCGCGCGCTCCTCCGGCAGCAGGCGCCCGGCACGCACCATCCGGTCGACGAAGATCTTGATGTTGACCTCGTGGTCCGAGCAGTCGACCCCGGCGCTGTTGTCGATGGCGTCCGTGTTGAGCAGGACGCCCGCGAGTGCGGCCTCGATCCGGCCCCGCTGGGTCATGCCGAGGTTGCCGCCCTCGCCGACCACGCGGGCGCACAGTTCACTGCCGTTGACGCGGATGGCATCGTTCGCGCGGTCCCCGACCTCGCCGTGCGTCTCGTCGGTCGACTTCACGTACGTCCCGATGCCGCCGTTGTACAGCAGGTCGGCAGGCGCCCGCAGGATCGCGCGGAGCAGGTCCGGCGGACTGAGTTTCGACACGCCGTCCTCGAGCCCGAGTGCTTCCCGCACCTGCGGGGAGACGGGGATGGACTTCGCCTGCCGCGGGTAGACCCCGCCACCCTCGCTGATCAGCGCCGTGTCGTAGTCCTCCCAGCTCGAGCGAGGAAGCTCGAACAGCCGACGCCGCTCGGCGAAGGACGCGGCCGCGTCCGGATTAGGGTCGAGGAAGATGTGGCGGTGGTCGAATGCCGCGACCAGGCGGATGTGCTCGGACAGGAGCATGCCGTTGCCGAAGACGTCGCCGCTCATGTCACCGACACCGACCACGGTGAAGTCGTCGGTCTGGGTGTCCACGTCGAACTCGCTGAAGTGCCGCTTGACGGACTCCCAGGCGCCGCGGGCGGTGATGCCCATGGCCTTGTGGTCGTAGCCGACGGAGCCACCGGAGGCGAAGGCGTCACCGAGCCAGAAGTCGTACTCGGCGGAGAGTTCGTTGGCGATGTCCGAGAAGGACGCCGTGCCCTTGTCGGCCGCCACCACCAGATAGGTGTCGTCGTCGTCGTGCCGCACCACGCGGGCGGGAGGCAGGACCGACTCGGTCGTACCGTTCGTGATCACGTTGTCCGTGATGTCGAGCAGGCCCCGGATGAAGGTCCGGTAGCTCGCCTGCCCCTCCGCGAGCCAGGCCTGCCGGTCGACCGCGGGATCGGGGAGCTGTTTCGCGAAGAAGCCTCCCTTGGCCCCGGTGGGCACGATGACGGCGTTCTTGACCGTCTGCGCCTTCACCAGGCCGAGTACCTCGGTCCGGAAGTCCTCCCGGCGGTCGGACCAGCGCAGGCCGCCGCGGGCCACCTTGCCGAACCGGAGGTGCACGCCCTCGACCTGGGGCGAGTACACCCAGATCTCGAACTTGGGCCGGGGGAACGGCGCTCCGTCGATACGCGCGGTGTCGAACTTGAAGCTGACGTGGCGCTTGTCCTGGAAGTAGTTGGTCCGGAGGGTCGCCTCGATGAGGTTCGCGAAGGTGCGCAGCACGCGGTCGGCGTCGAGGGTCGCCACGCCCTCCAGTCCTTCGTCGAGCGCGGCCCGGGCGGCCGCCGTGGCGACCTCCCTGTCCCCGTCGAGGTCGGGATCGAAACGCGCCGTGAACAGCGCCACGAGGGCACGGCTGACGACGGCATTGCGCTGCAGCGTGTCCGCGACGAAGCCGTAGGAATTGGTGTTGCCCATCTGGCGCAGGTACTTCGCGTAGGCGCGCAGGATCAGCACCTGGCGCCACCCGAGCTCCTCGCTCAGCACGAGGCGGTCGAACTGGTCGGACTCGCTGCGTCCGGTCACCGCGGCGGTGAAGGCGTCCTGCAGCAGGGGTGCGGTTCCTAGCGGCGAGATCCCCGCCGGGTACCGGAGGCCGAGGTCGTAGAGGAAGAACGAACGATCGTCCGACCGCGTGATCTCGAACGGCCGCTCGTCCAGCACCTCGAGACCCAGGTTGTGGAGGTAGGGCAGGATCTGCGTGAGGCTCTTCGCCTCCGCCAGGTAGAGCTTGAGGCGAGCGTCCTCGACCGTGCCGGAATCCTGCCGCTCAGGCACGTAGACGTGCAGCTGGAGCGCCCCGGCCTGCGCTGCGGGGAGACGCTCGAAGCGCGAGATGTCCTCCAGCGCGTCCTCGACCTCGTAGTCGACGCGGTAGCTGGGCGGGAAGGACTCCGCCCACAGCGCCGCGAGACGCTGGGCCGTGTCCTGCTCGAACCTGTCCTGCGCGACCTCGACGATGCCCTCGGACCATGACCGGGCGGCGCGCACGAGACGGTCCTCCAGCTCCGTGGCGTCGACCGCGGGGATCTCGGCTCCCTTCTGCAGCCGGATGCGGAAGAACAGCCGCGCGAGGGCGGATTCGCTCATCCGGGCTTCGAAATCGATCGAATCCGCGTCGAGCGCGGTCCTCAGTTCCTCCTCGATCCGCAGCCGGACGCTCGTGGTGTACCGGTCGCGGGGAAGGTAGACGAGGGCCGACATGAAGCGTCCGTAGACGTCCGGGCGCAGGAACAGCCGCGTCCGCCGGCGTTCCTGGAGCCGCAGGATCCCGAGTGCGGTCGACACCAGATCGGAGACCTCGATCTGGAAGAGCTCGTCGCGCGGGTAGGTCTCGAGGATGGACAGCAGATCCTTCCCCGAGTGCGAGTCGGACGGGAAGCCGCATCGGCGCAGCACCTCGGTGACCTTGTCGCGGACCAGGGGGACGTTGCGGACCGAGCCGGTGTAGGCGCTGGTGGCGAAGAGTCCGATGAAGCGGCGCTCACCGTTCACGTTGCCCTGCGCGTCGAAGCTCTTGATGCCGATGTAGTCGAGGTATGCCGCGCGGTGCACCGTCGACCGTGAATTGGCCTTCGTGATGACGAGGACGCGGCGTTCACGGGCCTTCGCGCGGCCCGCCGCGGTGAGTTGCTGGAGGTGCCCTCCGCCGGTCCCGTTCCGCAGCAGGCCCAGTCCACTGCCGTCGCGGACCCGCAGGGCGTCGGCGCCTCCCTCGTCCGTCACGAGGTCGTACTCCTTATAGCCGAGGAAGGTGAAGTTGCCGTCGTCGAGCCACTGCAGGAGCTCCTGTGCCTGCCGCAGGTCGGGGATGTCCTCGGCCCCCGCGATCGAGCCCAGGGTCGACTCGATGGAGCGCACCATGTCGCGCATGGCGGGCCAGTCCTCGACGGCAGACCTGACATCACCCAGCACGCGATGCAGTCCGTCGACGATCGAGTCCCGGGCCGCCGCGTCGGGAAGTCGCGAGACCTCGACCGACATCCAGGACTCGATGTGGGCGGCCCTGCCGGAGATGCCGATCATGTCCCCGACGTTGGGCAGGGCGGCGGTGTCACCGCTGGAGGCGCCGGCCGTGGACGGGACGCGCTTGAGTGCTGCCAGCGCGTGGGTCCCTTCGTCGCGGACCGCGACGAAGGTCGGGTGGACCACCAGCTGGATGGCCGCGTTCTGCCGCACGAGCTCCGCCGTGACGGAGTCGACCAGGAACGGCATGTCGTCGGTGACGATCATCACGATGCTCGAGGCGCCCTGGTCGATGACACCGACGGCGGCGGTTCCGGGCTCGCGGGACCCGGCGAGATCGCGGTGCGCGAAGGCGCGCTGGCGGAGGTCGATCGGTGCGTAGCCGGCAGCGTCCTCGAGTGCGAGATGCTCGAAATAGTGCTCTACGAATTCCTCCCCTGACGTGTCCGAGCTGAACTGATCCGTTGTCCTGGATCCAGACGACATGGGGATGGCCTCCGTAACGAAATGAAAGGCCGCTCCGTTGCGACCTCTTACCAAGGAAGCCTATCGGGGTTGCCGGAAAACTTCACGTCGCCGGGTCTCTGTCCCGGCGCCCCTCCGCTTCCCGGCGACGGGCACCTCGGCGAGTTCGGCGATCGCGAGCCGGAGCCGCGAGGCCGGTGCCGTCTCGAGCAGGGCCGTACCCGCGAGGAGCGCCTGGTCGACGGCCGCGTAGTCCACGGGGAGGAAGGCCGAGATCCCCGCCGCCGGCCCGAAGCGCTCCCATGCCTCCCTCAGCTGGTTCTCGGGTGCCCGGCCGACGGCCGTGGCCCTCACCTTGTTGAACACGACGCGCGGTGCGGCGGTCGGCACCACGTCCGCGAGTTCGGCGAGCGCCTTCACCAGGCGGGGGACGCCGACCGCGTCCGCTCCCCCGACGGCGATGACCGAGTCGGCGGCGTCCAGGCAACGGAGCGTTGCACCGTTGCGGCGGGGTGCGAGTGTATCGAAGCTCAGCTCCTCGTCCGTCTCCAGGCAGAATCCGCAGTCGACGATCGTGACGTCGGCGATCGATCGGGCTGCCTCGAGGACTTGACCGAGGGCGGCCGGGCGCAGCTCGGGCCAGCGGTCGGGCCGCGTGATGCCCGTCAGCACCCTGAGCCGGCCGCCCTTGATAGCCACGTTCACGGCGATCCTGGCGAGGGCCGTACCGTCGAAGCCGCCCTGGTCCGCGATCCGGCAGGCCTGGGCGAGCCCCGCCGACTCGTCGAGGAGCCCCAGCGCGGCACCGATGCTCGCACCGTACGTGTCCGCATCGATCAGCAGGACCGACGTTCCCGCCGCGGCGAGCTCGGCCGCCATGTTCAGGGCCACCGTGGTGCGACCCGGTCCGCCGGGTGGCCCCCAGACCGCCGTGATCCGTCCGTCTCCGGGCGCCTGCGGTGGATCGGCCGGCACGGGGACGGCGACGTCGGGCACGTCCCGCGGGTCGGCGTAGGCGAGCGATCCCCGAGAACCGGCAGATCCGGCGTCGAACCTGTCGACCGCCCGGGACACTGCCTCTGCCAGTGCGGCGGGGTCCACCGATGCGGCGACGTATTCGGCTCCGTCGAGAATCGCCGGACCCTCCGGTGACCCGTCGGTCAGCACGACGACGACGACACCCGCGAACCGCAGTCGGTCGACCAGTGAGGCGGTGAGCTCGACGGCGCCGGACGCGATGATCACGGCGCGTGCGAGACCGGACTGGCAGGCGGCCACGAGTTCGGCGAGCTCCTCGCACCGGCGGACGACCGTGACCGGACCCCTCAGGCGTTCGAGCCCGGGGACGCATGCGCTCGCGGCCGGCCCGAGCGTGAGGACGGGGATGTTCACGATCCGGCCCCGGGATCGAGGACGACGGCGATCCGGGCCTCGTTGGAGAGCGCGTCGAGCAACTGGGGCATGGCGGCGTCCTCGACGAGGACCTGCACGAGGGTCGACGCGCTTCCGCCCAGGGCCGACTCCCCGACGGTCAGCTCGGCGATCTCGGCGGCCTCGAGCAGCAACCGCGGCTCCTCGTACGTGTTCGTGTCCGCCCGGAGGGAGACCCAGACGTCCACCCTGTCACCGGCGGCGGTACCGGAGGGCAGCGGATCCTCGACGGTGAGGCCGACGGGCTTGCGGTCGAGGTCATCGGCGCTGCCGATCGCGGACGCCGGGATGAGTTCACCCTGCGGAATGAGTCTCGTCGCGACGGCATCGTCGGGAAAGCCGTCGTCGACCGGCCGGTAGGCGGAGGCGGAGTCCCCGAGATTCACCGGCACGGCGACGACGTCCTCGAGCGACAGGGCGGAGCCGACGGGGATGTCCTCCCGTGCCGCGTACACCTCCGTGGTGCTGTCCTGACTCTCCAGCAGTGCGATGACCCCGGCCGTCGACGCGAGCACCAGCATCAGTCCGATGAGCAGGCGCGGGTCCTTCCAGGACGGCTTCTTCAGCCGCGGGGCCTCACCCTGCAGGTGCACCACGCGTGCGTCACTACTCACTGTCGCCCCCAGAGAACCTGTGCCGCCCGGCGGACGGCCCCTCCTGGCAGCAATTGTTGTGCACGGGAACCACCAAGGGAACCGGTCGGCGCCGAATCGGGACAAACTGTGGAAATCCGGATCAGCGACCGGGCCCGGTGGCACACTGGACGCATACCGGAACAACCAGGAAAGGCGGACCCGTGGCCGAGCGGCGTTTCCTCACCCTCGCCGATGTGGGCGAGGTGCTCAACATCAGTTCGTCCCAGACATACGCCCTTGTCCGGTCCGGTGAACTGCCCGCGATCCAGGTCGGGGGGCGGGGCCAGTGGCGCGTGGAGACGCGCGTCCTCGAGGAGTACATCGCGCAGGCGTACGAGAGGACCGCGTCGGCGCTGAGGAGCGAGGCGGGGAGCACTCCGCTCGCCTGATCTCCTCCCCCCACGACGGGGACGGGACCACCGGCCGCAGGGCCTTCCGCGTGTCGTGCCGGCAACGGGCGCGCCGCTACTCGATGGACGACTCCGACTCGAGCGTGTCGATGGAGCTGAAGGGCACTGTCAGCACCTCGCGGACCTCTGCGGCGCGTCGTTCGTCCCCACGCGGGATCAGCGCCAACTCCAGGAAGTCCGAGCCCACCCGGTCGATCACGCCGAAGTAGCCGGAATCCGCGGACGTCACCCACAGTGCCACCTGCGCCCTGTCCCGGGACAGGGCGCGCAGCACCGGGCCCAGCCCGAGCTTCGCCTCGATCCCCGACAGGGGCTGGCCGACCGCACGGCCGGACGTCCGGACGGTCCGCAGGGCGGGCAGCGGCACGACGACCGACCGTCCCTCCACGGCCAGTGCGAGCCATTGCGCGCCGACATTCGTGAGGACCCCGGTGACCGAGCGGCCTCCTCGCGTGGAGACACCGACCTGTCGCCCGACCTGCCCCGACAGGCGCTGCACCAGTGTCAGGCGGGCCTGCTCCCCGCGCGTGCGTTCACGGATCTCGCTCTCCTGCTGGGCGGAGGCCACCGCGTGCAGTTGCGATTCGAGGTCGGCGAACAGGGCATCCCAGCGCATCGCCCCACGGTAGGTCGCAGTGCTGCAGGGGTCAACCTTCCGCAATGAACATCCAGAGAATCAGTTGTAGACAAACAGAACCAAACTGTATCAAACTGACACGAACGAGGAAGGGATCGAGCCGATGAAGACCTCCGCAGTCGTCCAGGCAGGCATCATCCTCGTGTGCGGCCTGGTGCTGGCCGGCGCCGGTTCGGTTCTGCTCCGGACCCGGCCGGCGTCGGGCCGCTCCGGGCTGGAGAGTACGCTCGGGATCGGCCTGGCCGCGCTCGGGGTGGTCATCCTCGCATGGTGGGTGCTCGCGCTCGGAGCCGCCGTCGTGGCCGAACTCCTGCGCAGGCACGGCCGGCCGGCCGCCGCGGACCTCGCTGCGGGATGCGCTCCCCCGGTCATGCGCCGTCTCGCGGCCGTCCTGCTCGGCATCAACCTCCTCGCGCTGCCTGCCATGGCCTCTGCAGCACCGGGCGGCACGGCGTCCGACGTCGGCGGGCCGACGGGGACCGGCGCACCTCCTGCGGCTTCCTTGCCCGGCACCGACACGGCAGGCGACACCGCAGGCGACACCGCAGGCGACACCGCAGGCGACACCGCAGGCGACACCGAGGGCGACACCGCAGGCGACACCGAGGGCGGGATCTCGCCCTACTGGGTGCCGACCCCCTCCCCCGCCGTCGCGGACGGGCAGCAGACGGGGCAGCCACCCGGGTCCCCGGTCCCGCCAAGCTGGGAGCCGGCGCCGATGCCGGCCGACGGGAGCCTCCTGGTCCGACCGGCGACGAGGGCGCCGGTCGGCGCGGCCGAGGTCGTCGTCGCACCCGGGGACTCGCTCTGGTCGATCGTCGCGGCCAGGCTCGGACCGCTCGCGACCGCGGCGGACGTCGCAGAAGCCTGGCCGGGCTGGTTCGCCGCGAACCGTTCGGTCATCGGGGACGATCCATCGCTCCTTCTGCCCGGCCAGGTCCTGCACGCCCCGTTCCCCTGAACTCCGCCGCATCAGCCATCGCGGCACGGCCGGCCCCGATCAGCCACCCGTCCCGGCGACGCACAGCCGGTCGATCAGCACGTCCTGGTACCCGTCCGAGGAAAGGATCCGCCATGCCCGCTACGACCCAGCTCCACCGCAGTCCGACAGCGCAGCTCGCCGAGGTCAGCGGAGCTCCGCGTCCGCTCCTCACACCGCCCGGACAGCCCGCGGTGCCGGCTCCCGTGATACCCCTGCGGCCCGGGATCGGGACAGCGCCCGATTCGTTCCCCGGCGGTCCTTCTGCCCGCAGCGACCGAGTCTCCGCTGAGGACCAGGAGCTGTCCCGCAGGATCTCGGGCATCGCCCGGTCCGTCGCCCAGGGCGCCCTCGAGGTGCTCGGCGGATCACGCCCGCTGCAGCAGATGGCGCGGTGGCTCGATCAGGAGAACTACGAACGGCTGCAGCTGAGGACGAATCTGGTCCGATGCGTGTGCATTGCACAGGCGTCCCCTGCGGGCCTGCCCGCGGCGAGCGCACACCGGCACATCGTCGTCCGCTCGGCGAGGGTATGTCCGGTCGGTCCGGGCGTCTTCGAGGCGTCGGTGGTCGCCTTCGACCAGAAACGCGTCCGCGCCGTCGCTCTTCGGATAGAGCTACGGCGCGGGGCGTGGCGGGTGACCGCCCTGGAGATCGGCTGACTATTTCTTCCGGGCCTTCTTGCCGCCCGCCGCAGCCGGCTGCGTCTTGTTACGCTCCACGTGCATCTCGGCGTCGCCCTGCGCATTGGGCGCCGTGAAGTTGAGGGTGGCCGGCTTCGCCGGTGCGTCGAGCCCCGCGGCCTTGATGGTCGGAGCCTGGACGACGCCGCGTCCGTCGGTGACCCCCGGGAGCCCGGTCTGCGCGGGGGCGGAGACCTCGACGTCCAGGTTGAACAGGTACCCGATGCTCTCCTCGCGGATCGACTCCATCATGGCCTGGAACAGGATGAATCCCTCGCGCTGGTACTCGACCAGCGGGTCGCGCTGGGCCATCGCGCGGAGGCCGATGCCCTCCTTGAGGTAATCCATCTCGTAGAGGTGCTCCTGCCACTTCCTGCCGATCACCGAGAGGACCACGCGGCGCTCGAGCTCCCGCATCGTCTGCTCGCCGAGGGCCTCCTCACGCGCCTGGTAGGCCAGCTTGGCATCGGAGAGGATCTCGTCGTGGAGGAAGTCGCGCGTCAGCTTCGACTTGCCACCCGCTTCCTCGATGACCTCGTCGGCGGTCAGCGTGATGGGGTACAGCGTCCTGAGGTTCGTCCACAGGAGCTCGTAGTCCCAGTCGTCGCCGTGGCCCTGTTCCGTCGCCTCGTCGACCATGGCCGTGATGACGTCCTCGAGGAAGAACTGCACCTTCTCCTTGAGGTCGCCGCCCTCGAGGATCCGCCGGCGGTCACCGTAGATCGCTTCGCGCTGGCGGTTCAGGACGTCGTCGTACTTCAGGACGTTCTTGCGCTGCTCGGCATTGCGGCCCTCGACCTGGCCCTGCGCGTTCTCGATCGCCTTGGATACCAGCTTCGACTCGAGGGCGACGTCGTCAGGCATGGTGGCGCTGTTCATGATGCGCTCGGCGCCCCCGGAGTTGAACAGCCGCATGAGGTCGTCCGTCAGCGACAGGTAGAAGCGTGACCGGCCGGGGTCGCCCTGGCGTCCGGACCGTCCGCGCAACTGGTTGTCGATGCGGCGCGACTCGTGGCGCTCGGTACCGAGCACGTACAGGCCGCCCAGCTCGCGGACCTCGTCCTGCTCGGCCTTGACCGCTCCCTTCGCGGCTTCGAGGGCGTCGGGCCACCTGGCCTCGTACTCCTCGGGGTTGTCCGCGGGATCGAGTCCCAGCTTCTCGAGGGCCGCCACGGCGTTGAACTCGGCATTGCCGCCCAGCATGATGTCGGTGCCGCGGCCTGCCATGTTCGTGGCGACGGTGACGGCACCCTTGCGGCCGGCCTGCGCGATGATCGCGGCTTCGCGCGCGTGGTTCTTGGCGTTCAGCACCTCGTGGCGGACGCCCGCTTTCGCCAGCTGCTTGGACAGGTACTCGCTTTTCTCGACGCTCGTCGTACCGACCAGGACCGGCTGGCCGCTCTCGTGGCGCTCGACGATGTCCTTCACGACGGCGTCGAACTTGGCGACCTCGTTCTTGTAGATGAGGTCGGACAGGTCCTTGCGTGCCATGTCCTTGTTCGTGGGGATGGGCACCACACCGAGCTTGTAGGTGGACATGAACTCGGCTGCTTCGGTCTCGGCCGTTCCGGTCATGCCGGAGAGCTTGTCGTAGAGGCGGAAGTAGTTCTGCAGCGTGACGGTCGCGAGGGTCTGGTTCTCAGCCTTGATCTCCACGCCCTCCTTCGCCTCGATGGCCTGGTGCATGCCTTCGTTGTAGCGCCGGCCGGCGAGGATGCGTCCGGTGTGCTCGTCGACGATCATGACCTCACCGTTGAGGACCACGTAGTCCTTGTCGCGCTTGAAGAGCTCCTTGGCCTTGATGGCATTGTTCAGGAACCCGATCAGCGGCGTGTTCGCGGACTCGTAGAGGTTGGAGATGCCGAGGTAGTCCTCGACCTTCTCGATGCCGTCCTCGAGGACGCCCACGGTGCGCTTCTTCTCGTCGACCTCGTAATCGGTGTCGACGGAGAGCTTCTGGACGACCTTCGCGAACTCGTTGTACCAGCGGTTCACGTCGCCGGAGGCCTGACCGCTGATGATCAGGGGCGTGCGGGCCTCGTCGATCAGGATCGAGTCGACCTCGTCGACGATCGCGAAGTTGTGGCCGCGCTGCACCAGCTCCGCGGCGCTCCATGCCATGTTGTCGCGCAGGTAGTCGAACCCGAACTCGTTGTTCGTGCCGTACGTGATGTCCGCCGCGTACTGCTCCCGGCGGGTGGCCGGATCCTGCTTGGACAGGATGCAGCCGCTGGTCAGCCCGAGGAACCGGTAGACGCGGCCCATGAGGTCCGACTGGTACTCGGCCAGGTAGTCGTTGACGGTGACCACGTGGACGCCCTTGCCGGTGAGCGCATTGAGGTAGGCCGGGGCGGTCGCCACGAGGGTCTTGCCCTCTCCGGTCTTCATCTCGGCGATGTTCCCCAGGTGGAGGGCGGCGCCGCCCATCAGCTGGACGTCGAAGTGGCGGAGCCCGAGTGTGCGGCTCGACGCCTCGCGCACGGCGGCGAAGGCTTCCGGCAGCAGCTCGTCGAGGGTGGCGCCGTCCGCGTGGCGCTTCTTCAGCCGATCGGTCTCACCGCGCAACTCTGCGTCGGTCATCCCGCGGAATTCGTCCTCCAGGACATTGATCGCGTCGGCATAGTTGCGGAGTCGCTTCAGTGTCTTCTTATCGCCGGTGCGTAGTACTCGTTCAAGAAGTGATGGCACTGGTATCTGCTCCCAATCTGATGCTGCCCAAAGATGGCGTATCTAGTCTACGTGAGGGACGTTCGGGATCCCGATCCCGTTCCCTGCGTCCCTGCCCGGCGGCGCGGGACCGCGTGTCCGCTCAGAGTAACGTGCCGACCTGAGCGGCGAGTGATGGCGCGAGGTTCCCGCGATCCTCCACGACGACCTCGACCAGGCCCAGCCACTGCGCGAGCAGGCGCAGTTCGTCGGCCAGCTCGGCGGCGGTGTCCCCGGGGGCGCCGGGTTCGACGTGGCTGGCCCGGACCAGCAGGCGCTTGGTTGTCCGGTCGGCCTTGAGGTCCACCCGGGCCGCGATGGTGTCGCGGAGCAGGAAGGGCAGCACGTAGTAGCCGTGGATGCGCCGCTCCGCCGGGGTGTAGATCTCGATGCGGTAGTGGACGTCGAAGAGCCTGTGGAGCCGGTCGCGCTCGAAGACGAGGGAATCGAACGGGCTCAGGAGCGCCCTGCCCCTGGCCTGGCGGGGCAGGGCCGCCGCCGGGTGCAGGTACCAGGGTTCCGTCCCTCCGTCGACGACGACGGTCTCCACGACACCGGCGCCCGCGAGCCCGTCGAGGACGGCCCGTGTCTCCCGGACCGGTGTCCGGAAGTAGTCGGCGACCGAGCGGGCGGGTGCGACGCCGAGGGCTCCCAGCGCGCGCTCGGCCAGGACGGCGAGGGCGTCGGTCCGGTCCGGTCCCGCCGTGGCGAGAGACGCATCGGGAAGCACCTGGGTGATGGGCGCGTAGAGGCGTTCGAACTGGGCCGTCCGTCCCGCCGATCCCACCTCGCCCCGCGCGAAGAGATCCTCGAGGACCCGCTTCGCTGCGGTCCACCGCCACCCCCAGCCGTCCTCGGGACGTGTCATGTCCGCTCCGAGGAGTCGCTGGATCTCCGAGGCGGGAAGCGGCGTCCCCTCGTCGAGGAGCTCGCGGATGGCGGCTTCGAGAGCCTGGCGCAGTGCGTCCGGCACGCCGGCCGCTCCCATCCAGGTGCGCCGCTGCCATACCCGCAGGTGTGGGAACAACGCCGGGGGAACGAGGCTCGCCTCATGTGCCCAGTACTCGACCAGCGTGCGGGGTCCCGTGGAGTAGAGGTCTTCCAGGTCCTTGCGGTCGTAGGAGCCGAGGCGAGAGAACAGGGGCAGGTAGTGCGATCGGGCGAGGACGTTCACCGAGTCGATCTGGAGGACCTGCAGGCGCTGGACGGCGGAGTTCACGGCGCGGCGGGACAACGGCGCCCGGAGACGGGGGCGATGCAGGCCCTGGGCGGCGAGGACGATGCGCCGGGCCTGCGCAGTGGTGAGGTTCGGCATGGGCTCCTGCATGGAACTGCCCCCGCGCAGGGCGGGGGCAGTTCCGTATCGGTCGTCGCGACCGGCGGGAGCCGGCGCGGGGGTGGTCGTTCCTAGGCTGACGCTGCTTCCTTCGCCCGGTAGGCGAGGAGTTCCTCATGGGGTTCCTCGGTCCCCTCGGCGCACTTCGAATCGAGGGTGATGACGCCGTAGGTCCAGCCCTGCCGCCGGTAGACCACGGACGGTGCGCCCGTCGCCGAGTCGACGAAGAGGTAGAAGGCGTGGCCGACCAGTTCCATGTTGTCGACCGCGTCATCGAGCGTCATGGGAGTACCCGAGAAGACCTTGCGGCGGATCAGCACGGGAGAGTCGCCGGCAGGGACGTCGTCCGGCGTGGAGTAGGCGTCGACGTCCTCGGGCTCGGTCGCGGGCTGGGGAACGGGCTCGTGCGAGGTCGGCTCGATGACCGGCGTCTCGAGATAGATGGGCTGCGCGGGATCCGCCGGTTCGAGGTCGGCCGTGGCCACTCTGACGGCCACGGGCGTGTGCCGGCCGTGGTGGACCTTCCGCCGGTCGCGGGCCCGGCGCAGGCGCTCCAGGAGCTTCCCGTAGGCGAGATCGAAGGCGGCGAACTTGTCGGCGGCGGAGGCCTCGGCCCGGACGACCGGGCCCTTGCAGAGGACGGTCAGCTCGACCGTGAGCGAGGTGTCCGCCATGCGTGCGCTGGGTTCCTTGGTGATCTTCGCGTCGACGCGCTGTACCTTGTCGCCGAGCTGCTCTATCTTGTCGATCTTCTCCGTCGCGTACTCACGGAAACGGTCCGATACCGCCAGGTTCCGACCATTGATCACAAATTCCATGGTGCCCTCCACATCACTAGGTGACACGACGGCGGCCTGGCGAGATGCATAGCCACCGCCGACGGGTACGTGTCGTCACTGTCTGGTACCCGTACTTCACGGTAGTTCACGACTGTCCGTTATTCATCCCTTGGTGCTCCGAAACTTGCGGTGGCTTGACGGCCGCCTCTCAGGACACCATCGGTGGCGCGGCCGGGGGCACCTGCACGCGTCGGGCGGCGTCCCCGACCGGCGAGGACGTCGCGGCGATGACGGCCGCGCCGAGCACGCGTGCCCCGGAGAGCACCAGTACACGGTGGACCTCCCCGATGGTCGCACCCGTGGTGAGCACGTCGTCGACGATGATGCAGTCCCTCCCGGCCAGGGCACCCCGGCTGCGTGCGGGCACCTCCATCGTGTGCAGCACATTCGTACGGCGCCGCCGTCGGCCGAGGCCCTTCTGCCCGCCGCCCCACCCCGACCGCACCCCTGCGAGCGCCGCCGGGAGGGAGGGGATCCCGCCCTGTCCGACGGTGGCCGCGAACCTCGCGAACCGCGGGACCTGCCGCAGGCAGGGGGCGAGGACCGCGGAGGCGGGCAGGTGTCCCGCACGGTCGAGCCTGGACAGGAGGAGCATCAGCGGATCGTAGCCGCGCCGCCGTCGGGACGACGGGCGGGTCGGCACCGGGACGACCAGGACGGGCTGCGCCCCGGCAGGCTCCGGGACCCGGAAGGCACGGGCCGCTTCGTGGAGGACGCCCGCGAGGGCTGCCCCGACGGGTGCGGCCAGGTCGACGTGGCCGTGGTTCTTGTAGGCCAGCAGGACCACCGACACGGCACGGCCGTACCGGCCAGCGGCGAGTACGGGCAGCGGTCCGTGGCTCGGCCCGGGCAGCAGGCGCCCGTTCTCCCCCGGCGCGCCCAGCTCGACGTCCGGGAGCGACTCCGCGCCGCCGTCGGCGCGGAAGGGACGCGCCGTCGCCCTGCGGAACGCCGCGAGGCACCCGCCGCACAGCGACGTGTCCCACGCGCCGCAGAGCACGCACGACGACGGCAGGAGCAGGGCACCGAAGGCGGACACGGCGCGGGCGAGCCGCCGGCAGGTCCGTCCGAAGACGAGCCTGTCCAGGACCGGGGAGAGGACGGCAGCTCGCATGGGCCCATGCCATCACGCCGGCGCCGGCGGGCGAACGCCGGTTCCCGCTATGTGGACATCCCTCCCCGGGTGGAGCCGGACCTACCCCGGGGAAGGCCCTACCCCGGGAAGGCTGGGTCGAGCACCTGGAGCTGCTCGTCCACCCAGCTGTTGCCGATGCGCCGGTAGAGGGTGCTGCCGGCCTGCGCGTAGAAGGTGTCCTCGGCGTCGGAGCCCGCGCTGATGCCGAGGACCCCGTCGAGTGCGGCCATGGTCTCCTGCTCGCCGTCGAGCTGGAGGATGACCGGGGTGGCCTCCTCGTCCGCGCCGGTCGACGACGCGACGATCGTGCTCTGGCCGGCCCACTTCGCCGTGTCGACGGTCCCGTCGGTCGGCAGCGTGAGCGGCGTGGTGAGCGATTGCGGCACGCCCTCGGTGGAGCGGATGATGCCGGCCAGCAGTACCTCACTGGTTCCGCCCCGCTCGGTGACGACCAGCGCGCGGGACCCGTCCCGCGACACCCGCAGCTCCTCCACGGTCCGGTCACCGAGCCAGCCGGCGGCCAGGACGGAGGCGTTCGCCTCGGTCCCACCCGGCGGGATGGCGATGACCTCACGGCGTCCCGCGACGGCCCGGGTCGTCCACACCCAGTTCTCCGGGTCGAAGGAGGGCTGCGTCAGGGCGCTGCCCTTGCCGACGCTGCGTGCCTGGCTGCCCGGAGCGGTGACGTACAGGGTGGTCCGGTCCGCGTTCACGAAGGCGTAGGCACTTCCGGAGACCGATGCCGCCGGGTCACGGGGCTGGAGCCCGGCGACGGAGGGCAGTCCCTCGATCGGTACGACGGCGCCGTTGCGGACCCGCACCAGCTCGCCACCGGCGATACCGACCTGCTCGCCGCCGACGTCGGGGGTCAGCTCGGGGACGACCAGGTCCGCGGAGGTCGCCCCGAGCTCGATGGGCCGTCCGCTGGTCATCTCCACGGAGGTGACGTCGTTGAGGCCCAGCAGATTGACCTGCAGCTGCTGGTTCATCTGCTGCAGGCCGAGGTCGGTGGCGTTCTCGAGGACCTCGGACGAGAGCTCGACCGAGGCCCTGCCGGAGGTGATCGGGACGGAGTCCCGGGCGAGCGTGACCCCTTCGGGGAACGCGCTGGTCACCGAGCCCTGCAGGTAGGGAGCAGGGCCGGCCAGCATGGCGCCCACGATCCTCGCGGTCACGCCGGTCCTGCGGACGAACCACCGCGCATCGGGCACCCAGAAGCGGTAGTTGCTGCTGTAGAAGTACAGGTCGTGCGAGATCAGGAGGTCCTGGGCACTGCTCTGGGCGAGCATGATCCCGTCGGGGATCTCCCCGATCCGCCACTCCCCGTTGACCTGGACCATGCGCACGCCCAGCGTCTCGGTCGCCGGGACGGCACTGTTGGTCCGCAGCCCCCGGCCGTCCACCGTGCCTGTCGTCTCCAGCTGGATCTGGTAGACGCCTTCGGCTTCGCGCTTCTCCACGCGGGGGTCGGACCGGAAGAGGACGATCCGCTCCTCGGGCTTCCAGGTCTTCTCGAGTTCCGGCGTCAGGTACTGGCGGGCCACGCTGTAGCCGTCGCCCGCACCCGTGCCCGCGGTGATGAAGTCACGAAGGATCCGCTCGGGCGTCGCGCCGGACGCGGGACCCTGCGGATCGAAGGCGGGTGCGACGGCGTCCGGCTCACCCTCGGCCGCCGGTATCACGCCGACCGGTCCTTGCGTGGGGATGGCCGAGCAGCCCGCCACCAGCAGGAAGCAGAGCGCGAGCAGTGCGGCGAGGACCCGCGCCGGCACACCCGGGCCACCGGGCCGACGGCCGGGCCGGTTCCGTGTCATCGTGCTAGTTCCTGGCACTGCTCTCCCTCGTTCCACTCCCGGCATCCTCTGCCGGGGCCGTGTCCATGGCGCCACCGGCAGGAAGGGCGCGGGGCGGGCCCGACGGCGGCAGCGCGAGCGGCGACGAGGTCAGCTCCCCGCCCTCGTTGCGCGGCAGGGTGAGCCGGAAGCATGCTCCTTCGCCGGGCATGCCCCATGCCTCCAGCCAGGCGTGGTGAAGCCGGGCGTCCTCGGTCGCGATCGACAGGCCCAGGCCGCTGCCACCGGTGGTCCGCGCCCGCGCGGGATCCGCCCGCCAGAACCGGTCGAAGACGCGCGAGGCCTCGAGCGGCGTCATCCCGATGCCGTGGTCGCGGACCGCCACGGCGACCGCCTCCGGATTGCAGGCGATGTGGATCTCCACCGGCCGCGCCTCACCGTGCTCGAGCGCGTTGACGATCAGGTTGCGGAGGATCCGGTCGATACGACGTCCGTCCGCGTCGGCGATGCACTCGGTCTCCGCGGAGACGATCCGGAGGTCCGAACCGAGCCGTTCCGCGAGTGGCCGCGCCCCGTCGATGGCATGCTGCACGAGCTGCACGACATCGACCGACTCGGCCTCCAGCACGGCTGCACCGGCGTCGAACCGGGAGATCTCGAGCAGGTCGGCGAGCAGCGCCTGGAACCGTTCCACCTGGTCGAACAGGATCTCCGCGGACCTCTTGTTCACCGGATTGAACTCGTCCCGGGCATCGTGCAGCACCTCGGCCGCCATCCGCACGGTGGTCAGGGGCGTCCGGAGTTCGTGGGACACGTCGGACACGAAGCGCTGCTGCATCTGGGACAGCTGCGCCAACTGCGTGATCTGGTCCTGCAGGCTGCCCGCCATGTGGTTGAAGGACGCCCCGAGCCGGGCCACCTCGTCCTCACCGCTGACCTCCATGCGCTCCTGCAGCTGACCCGACGCGAGCTTCTCCGACACCGACGCCGCGTGGCTCACCGGCAGCATGACGCTGCGCGTCACGTACCAGGTGATGCCACCGATGACGAGCAGGAGGACCAGTCCCACGAGCCACAGCACACCGTGGATGTAGTCGAGCGTGGACTGCATGGAGGAGAGGTCGTAGTAGACGTACAGGGCGTAGGGGCTGCGCTCGGGTGGCAGCTGGACCTGCGTGCCGAAGGCGATGCCCGGCGCGTCCTGGTCGCCGTCCTGCGTCACCGGGATGGTGATGGGCGCCCAGTAGATGTCCTGGCCGTCGCGGACCGCCGACTGGAGGTCGGGAGGGAGCATGCCCGCCGTGGCGCCGTCCTGGCTGACGGTGGTCGGGATGAAGAGCCCCTCCCCGGAGATGGGCACCAGGATCGACTGCCGCGGCGCATCGGTCTCGCTGCCCACCAGGGCGTTCACGGAATCGAGCACCAACCGGCTCGTCGTGTCCCGGTCCGTCGCCGAGGAGTCCCGGAAGACCGCCTTCGTGTCGACGAGGGCGGAACCGGCCTCCGCGCTGAACTGGTCGAAGCGCTCGTCGTAGAGCGCGCTCGCGATCTGGTTGGAGAGGAAGCCGCCGACGGCGACGAACGAGACGGATGCCAGGAGCATCGTCGCGACGACGGTTCGGAACTGCAGGGATCGCCGCCAGTGGCTGGCGATCGATCGCAGCAGGGCCCGGAGTCGGACCAGCCCCGCGCGGAGCCGTGCGACGACCTCGGGACCGGCGGCGGCGAGCGAGCCGGGAGCCCTGCCGCCGGACGCCCGGTCGCCGTCCCGTGCATCGCGCACGTCGAGGGCGACGGGCTCACCCGGAGCCGCTGCGGGCGCGGAAGCCGACGCGGTGGGGTCGGCGGAGCCTACGCCGGAGGCTAAGGAAGGCCGCGGGACCTCGGGAAAAGAGAAGGGGGAACCGGGAGCGCGATCGGCCGCGCCCGCCGCGTCAGCCCTGTCCGGCCTTGTAGCCGACACCACGCACCGTCAGGACAATCTCGGGTGCCTCGGGATCACGCTCGATCTTCGAGCGCAGCCGCTGCACGTGAACGTTGACGAGTCGCGTGTCGGCGGCGTGGCGGTAGCCCCACACCTGTTCGAGCAGCAGTTCGCGCGTGAACACCTGCCAGGGCTTCCGGGCGAGCGCGACCAGCAGGTCGAACTCCAGGGGGGTCAGGGACACGCGCTCGCCGGCCCGCGTCACCTCGTGGCCCGCGACGTCGATGCTCACCTCCCCGATGCGCAGGGTCTCCGGGGCCTTCGACTCCGCCGGGCGCAGCCGGGCGCGGACACGGGCGACGAGTTCGGCCGGCTTGAAGGGCTTGGGCACGTAGTCGTCGGCCCCCGACTCGAGCCCGCGGACGACGTCGGAGGTGTCGGACTTCGCCGTGAGCATCACGATGGGGAGGTCGGACTCGTTCCGGATCTGGCGGCACACCTCGATGCCGTCCATGCCCGGGAGCATCAGGTCCAGCAGGACGAGGTCCGGGTGCGACGAGCGGAAGACGCCGAGCGCCGCGGCGCCGTCGGCGCAGAACACCGGGTCGAAGCCGTCGTTGCGGAGGACGATGCCGATCATTTCGGACAGGGCCTCATCATCGTCGATGACCAGTATGCGAGCCTTCATACCCCCATACTGTCCCATTCGGCGCACAATGTCCCACCACCCCGGCGACGGCGTGGTGGGACGGACGGCACACGCGTGGTGCGTGCGGCTCCTGCCGATGGTGGCGCGGCTCACTATGATGCAGGAGGGGAAGCTGAACGCATGCGTCCCGGCAGCATCGACGGAGGGGCGCAATGAGTGATTCGACGAATGGGCCGGCCGGCGGGACACCTCCCGCGGGGCAGGACGGGAGCGGTGGCGACCCGCGGTCGCGACCACCGGGAGAACCGGTCCCGGGTCGGTCCGGGCCGTGGCAGCCCCCCGGCGCGTCGGCACCCCGTCGGCAGGACCGGCCCGCCTGGCAGTCGCCCGGCCGTCCGGCCCCCGGCATGCCGCAAGAGCCCGGCGCCCCTTTACCGCCGTCCAGCCCGTGGGACCGGCCATCCGATCCCTCCGGGCACCAGGGCGCACCGGGCAGGTTCGGTGCGCCCGGCCCCTATCCCGCACCGGGGTCGGGCGGGGCGCCGGGCTGGGGCGGCTACGGGGCCCCGGGCGCACCCTGGGGCAACGGCCCCTCCGGAGGGCAGCCCTTCCCCCGGGCCCCCCGGTACCAGGCCCCGCCGAAGCCGGGCGTCATCCCGTTGCGGCCCCTCGGACTCGGCGAGATCCTCGACGGTGCCTTCCAGGCCTGCCGCAGGAACCCGCTGGCCACCTTCGGCATCGCCATCCTGCTGCAGGCCGTCGTCGCCCTGGTGACCGTGCTCATGCTCGGGAACGTCCTGTCGTCCTTCGAGGTGTTCGAGTCGCAGAACCCGACGCCCGACAGCATCATCGGCGCGTTCGCCGGCTTCGGCGTCTTCGCCTCCGTCGCGGGCATCGTGTCCGCCGCGGCGCTGCTGGTGCTCCAGGGCATCCTCGTCATCCCCCTGGCACGGGCCGTGATCAACCAGCGGACCTCCTTCGGTCAGGCGTGGCGCCTCTCCCGCAGCCGCATCCTCCCGTTGCTGGGCTTCGGCCTCCTGTCCGTCGCCGCGGGACTCGTCGGCCTCGTGGTGGTGGTCGGGATCTCGGCGCTCGCGATCATCGGCCTGGCGGAATACTCCGCCCTGGTCATCGTGCCCCTCGTGCTCGCGGGCATGGCGGCACTGGTCTGGGCGGGCATCAAACTCGCCGTCGCACCCGCGGCCATCATGCTCGAGGGCATCGGGCCCTGGACGGCCGTCAAGCGCTCGTGGCAGCTGACCCGGGGCAACTGGTGGCGGACGTTCGGCATCGTGCTCCTCACCAGCATCATCGTCTCGATCATCGGCTCCGTCATCTCGACCCCCCTCACCTTCGCGGTGTCCCTCTTCTTCGGCTTCAGCTCCAGCGCGTCCGCCGCGCCGGATGCCCTGGACTCGCTCCCGCTCCTGATCGCCACCCAGGCCATCGCGGCTCTCTTCACGGCGATCGGCTACGCCTTCCAGGCGGGCGTGACCGCACTGCTGTACGTCGATCTCCGCATGCGACGGGAAGGCTTCGACGTCGTCCTCCTGCGTGAGCACGAACAGGCCGGAGCGGGGCACCCGGACATCCTCCCCGGCGGCACCGCCTCCTTCGGCCACCAGCCCGGGGGGCCCGCCTGATGCCGACGCGCACCACCCCGGCGCCGGGCAGGGGCCGCCGGTGACCACCGGGCGGCCCTTCCCCGCGCCCGACGCCGACGAGGCCCGCCGGCTCCTCCAGGAAGAACTCGCGAAGCCTGCCTACGTCGAAGCCCAGCCCTCCATCGTCGAACGGATCCTCGGCGACCTCCTCCGTGGCATCGCCCGGCTCCTCGACGGGATGGGCGGACTGGGAGCCGGCCCGGGAACGGTCGTCGTCGCGATCGGCGCGGCACTCGTCATCGTCGTGGCCGTCCTGCTCATCAAGCCCCGCCTGAACGCGCGCGGGAAGAAACGGGACGCCGCCGTGTTCGACGGCGACGTCAGGCGCTCGGCCGCATACCATCGCCGCCGCGCCGCCGGTCTCGCCGCGGAGGCCGACTGGACCGGCGCCGTCGCGGAACTGCTGCGTGCCACCATCCGCTCGGCGGAGGAGCGCCTGGTGATCGAGGAACAGCCCGGCCGGACGGCGACCGAGGCCGCCGTCCAGCTCGGGGATGCCTTCCCGGCGCGATCGGCCGATGCCGCGTGGCTGGCCGAGCTGTTCAACGAGACCCACTACGGCAGCGGCACGGCCACGGAAGAGGACCATCGGCGGGCGGCCGGCATCGAGGGGCTGCTGTCGTCCGAGCGGCCCGAACGGGCGACGGGCACCACGACGACGGCGGCGCCTCGGTGACGCGCACCGAGAGGGACCCCGGAGCGCCGGGCGCGGTCCTCCCGGGCTCGCCGGCGGAGCCGCATCCCGTGCAGGGCGAGGTGATGGGCGACGGCGGCTCCGCAGCCGGCACGGCGAGGTCGCGCCTGCGCCGCGCACGACCCGTCATCATCGGTGCGCTGGTGCTCGCGGTGATCGTCCTGCTCAACCTGCTGCCCGGACCCGAGAAGGACGACCGCCCCCTCTCCCCCGGCAATCCGGCACCCGACGGTGCGCGAGCGGTGGCGGAGGTACTCGCGGCGCAGGGAGTGGACGTCGTCCGCGCGACCTCCTACGAGGACGCCCTCGAGGCGCTGGACGGGGGCCCGGCGACGCTGTTCCTCAATGACGCCCAGGCGTACCTCAGCGCCGCGCAGGTCGCCCACCTGAGCGAGGAGGCGGACCTCGCCGTCCTCGCCGCGCCGGGCGCGCGCCAGCTCTCGGCCCTCGACGACGGCTTCGAGCAGCTCGGTGCCGTGCCGTTCGACCTCGGCGACGACGAGCCTGGGCTGCAGGCCGACTGCTCCGATCCCGATGCGACGGCGGCGGGCACCCTGTCGATGACCGGAACGGCCTACTCCGGCATCCTCGAGTGCTTCCCGACGACGATCGGCGGTACGGAGGGCGGACTGTACGTCACGAGCGCCGACGGTTCCGTCGCCGTCCTGGGAGCGCCGGGGATCCTGTCCAACGAGATGATGCCGGACGAGGGCCACGCGGCCCTCGCGCTCGGGGTGCTGGGGTCGTTCCCGACGCTGGTCTGGTACGAACCGACCGGCGCGGACGTCGTGGCCTCGGGCGAGGGCATCGACCCGCTGACGCTGCTGCCCGCCTGGGTCGACCACCTGCTCGTGTGGCTGCTCGCCTGCTCGGTCCTGGCCATGCTGTGGCGGGGACGCCGGCTGGGACCGCTGGCGGCCGAGCCGCTGCCCGTCGTCGTGCGTGCAGCCGAGACCGCGGAGGGACGTGCGCGGCTGTACCAGGATTCCGGCTCTGTGGCACACGCCGCGGCGAACCTGCGCGCCGCGACACTCGCCCGGCTCGCGCGCCGCCTCCGCGTGGACCGCTCGGCGACCCCCGTGGAGGTCCTCGACGCGGCCTCGCGGCAGGGCGGCCGTCCCCGGATCGAGCTCGAGCGACGACTGCTCCACCACACACCGACCACGAACCGCGAGCTTGTGCTGTGGGCACAGGAGATCCTCGACCTCGAGAAGGAGATTCCATCATGAACCGATCCGCAGACCGGCAGGACGGCGTCCTGGAGGCGCAGCCGGGAACGACGGCGGGCGGTGCCCACCAGGGGACGCGCGTCCAGGACCGTGCGCCGGAGGCCCCGCAGCAGGCGGTGCCCGACGACGGATCCGCGCGCGCCGCGCTCCTGCGGGTGCGCGACGAGGTGGGCAAGTCGATCGTCGGTCAGGACGCGGCCGTGACCGGCCTCCTCATCGGGCTCCTGGCGGACGGGCACGTGCTGCTGGAAGGCGTCCCGGGCGTCGCCAAGACCCTGCTGGTCCGTACCCTCGCCACCGCACTGGACCTCGACACCAAGCGCGTCCAGTTCACGCCGGACCTCATGCCCGGCGACATCACGGGCTCGCTCATCTACGAATCCAAGACCTCGGAGTTCACCTTCAGGGAAGGTCCCGTCTTCACGAACATCCTGCTCGCCGACGAGATCAATCGCACTCCGCCGAAGACACAGGCCTCCCTGCTGGAGGCGATGGAGGAACGGCAGGTCTCCGTCGACGGCGTCTCGCGCCGCCTGCCGGCGCCGTTCCTCGTCGCCGCGACGCAGAACCCGGTGGAGTACGAGGGCACCTATCCCCTGCCCGAGGCACAGCTCGACCGCTTCCTCCTCAAGCTCACCGTGCCCCTCCCGGGGCGCGAGGACGAGATCGAGGTGATCCGCCGCCACAGCGTGGGCTTCGATCCACGCGACCTCGGTGCCGCCGGCGTGCGGGCCGTCGCCGGCGCGGAGGACGTCGACCGCGCCCGGGCCGCCGTGGCCCGCGTGGCCATCGCCCCGGAGGTGCTGGCCTACATCGTGGACCTCGTCCGTGCGACGCGGTCGTCCCCGTCGTTCCAGCTCGGGGTGTCCCCCCGCGGTGCCACCGCGCTGCTCAACACCTCCCGTGCATGGGCATGGCTCTCCGGCCGGTCCTTCGTGACGCCCGACGACGTCAAGGCCCTCACCCTCCCGGCGCTCCGGCACCGCGTCGCCCTCAGGCCCGAGGCCCAGATGGACGGCGTCGACGTCGACGACGTGCTCGGCGGCATCCTCGGCACCGTCCCCGTCCCGCGGTAGCGGCGCACCCCGCACGCACGTCCCGGGCAGGATCCCTGCCCGGACCCGAGAGGAGCTCGCCGTGGTCATCACCGGCCGTTTCGTCCTGCTGGCGCTGCTCGGCGTCGTGCCCGTGATCCTGTATCCGGGCACGACGTCGATCCTGCTGTGGGCCGCCCTCCTCGCCGCGGTCGGGTCACTCGACCTGGCCCTCGCCGCCTCGCCGCGCCGGGTGGGGATCACCCGGGTGCTGCCGGACAGCGTCCGTCTCGGCGAGGAGTGCCGGAGCGCCCTGGTGGTGCGCAACGACACCGGCCGACCGCTGCGCGGCACCGTCCGCGAGGCGTGGCAGCCGTCGGCCGGTGCCGTCGACCCGGAGCAGTCCGTGGCCGTACCGCCGGGCGAAGCGCGGCGCCTGGCCGTCACACTGCGTCCGGCCCGGCGCGGGATCCTCCGCGTGGAGACGGTCACCATCCGCAGCGCCGGTCCGCTCGGGGTCGCGGCCCGGCAGGTCACGATCCCGGCCCCCGGCGTGCTCCGGGTCCTCCCGCCCTTCCATTCCAAGCGTCACCTGCCGTCCAAGCTCCGCCGGCTGCGTGAACTCGACGGCCAGTCGGCGGTGCAGATCCGCGGCGCCGGCACGGAGTTCGACTCGCTGCGCGACTACGTCCGGGGCGACGACGTCCGGTCCATCGACTGGCGGGCCACGGCCCGCCGGCGCGACACCGTGGTGCGGACGTGGCGGCCGGAGCGCGACCGGCGCGTCGTCGTCGTGCTCGACACCTCGCGCACGTCCGCTGCGCGGATCGTGGACGAACCACGCCTGGACACCGGTATCGAAGCGGCGCTGCTGCTGTCCGTCCTCGCGGAGCGGGGCGGCGACAAGGTGCACTTCCTGGCGTTCGACCGCAGGGTCCGCGCACGCGTCGACTCGACGGCGAAGGGGAACCTCCTGGGCTCCCTGGTGACGGCCATGGCGCCGCTGGAGGCGGAGCTCATCGAGGCGGACTGGTCGCGGGTGCCCGCCCAGGTGCGTGCGGCCTCACCGCACCGCTCCCTCGTGGTGCTGCTGACGTCCCTGGACTCCGGCGCCGTCGAGGAGGGGCTGCTGCCCGCACTGCCGGGACTCACCGGACGTCACGTCGTCGTCGTGGCCTCGGTGCGCGACCCGAGGCTCGAGGAGATGGGTGCGGACCGCTCGACGGCCGCGGCCACCTACCGGGCGGCTGCGGCCGAACGCGCGCTCCTGGACCGCGCGGCCGTGGCGGACCAGATCCGGCTGCTCGGTGCGGAGGTGGTCGACGCGGTTCCCGCGGAGCTTCCGCCGCTGCTCGCCGACACGTACATCAGGCTCAAGGCAGCCGGGCGTCTCTGAGAGGGGGCGCCTCGAGCGACCCGGTTCACCCGGACCGCCATGCAACCGGTGGTCCCCGTGGTTGACTGAGTGCCCGAGCAAAGGAAGTGGGCGGCATGACCTCGATCTACCAGGAGGCGATGGGCAGCGACTTCGGCCGCCTGCAGCCGGAGCTGCGCGACTACTTCGGCCTCTCCACGGAGAGCGGCCTGTCGGGCCACGGGCGCGGGGTGTTCGACGTCGCCGGCTGCCCGGCCTGGTTCGCGCGCCCGGCGTTCCGGCTCACCGCGCTCGAGAACGCGTTCTTCCCCGAGTACGCCGGCGACGTACCGTTCACCATCCGGAACTACCCCCACGTCGACCCGTTCGGGCGCCCGGCCCTCACCGCCCGGCGTGAACTCGACTTCGGCACCACGTTGCGGATCTTCGAGGACACCACGTCCCTGCAGGACGGCATCCTGACCGACTACGTGGGCCGGCACCGCCGGATGGCCACGCTGCTGGCCTGCAGCGCCACCGACGAGGGGTATATCCGCATGGTGTCGTCACGGACCCGCGTCTTCGCGGGCGTGCGCCTCCCGCTGCCCGATGCCCTCGGGGCGCTCGCCTACGTGGAGCAGTGGTGGGACGACGCGGCGGGCTCGTTCCGCATCAAGACCCGCGTCGTGCACCGCCAGCTCGGGACCCTGCTCGTGTACGCCGGGCGGTTCGACTACGTCGTGGAGGAGTTCGACGGCGTGCTGCCCGTCGAGGCCCGGCCCGCGCGCTGGGAGCAGCGCGTCTGACGGCGTCCGGGAGGGTCGGCAGGGCGGATCAGCCCTCCGCCCGCACCTGCTCCAACGCGTCGGCGACCTGCGCCATCCGGGTGACGGCCCGGACGGCGTCGGCGGGTGCCCGGCGGGACAGCCCCGGGAGTGTGGTCACCGTCAGCGCCGAGAGTGCCGTGACGGGCAGCCCGACCCGCCGCCAGGGGCCCAGCACGGACTCCACGAGGGTGCGGACCTGGAGGAGGTCCGCCGCGGGATCGAGGACCCCGAGCCACAGCTCCCGGCCGGATTCGACGTCCTCCGCGAGCGCTTCCCAGTGGCGATCGGGTATCCCCCGACCCTCCAGGCACAGCGCCGCCGTGCCGGCACGCGCCGCGTCGAGGACGACGTCGCCGCCGCCGCCGGTGGCCAGCACGGTGCCATGTGCTCCGGCGGCGATCGCCGACGCCGTCACGGAGTCCCACGCCTCGGTCGCTTCGCGCCGGTCGACCGCGCGAAGCGTCCGATAGCCGCTCGCCGTGGGCACGCGTCCGGCCAGGACGGCTCCGGCATCCGGCTCGTCGAGCTGGAGCACCAGCTCTGCTCCCCGCGCCACCGAGGTGACGCGGCGGACCAGGTCCGCGGCGCCCGCGGCGAGCGACTCGTAGAGCTCGCGGCGCGCCCCGGCGTCGACGAGGACCCGCTCACCGTTGTGCAGGTGCACCCCCGCGGCGAGTGACAGCGGGCCCTGCAGGTGCAGCTTCAGGCGGGGCGCGGGGCGTTCCTCCGCGCCGGCGATGTCGCCGAGGGCATTGATGTCGGAGGACAGGGCCGACTCCGCCCGGCGCTGGTCGCGGCCCGGCCGCTGGACGAGCCGCCAGCCGTGCGGCTGCAGGTCGAAGGGAAGCTCGACGAGCATGCCGAGGGTCCGCCCGACGGCGTCGCTGCCGGGCCCGCGACCGGGCAAGGACGGCAGGAAGGGGAGGTTCGCACCGCCGAGCTCACCGCGGGCGGCGCGGTTCGCCTCGAGGGGATCGGTCCCCGGCCAGTCACCGGCAGCCGTGGCGCCGACGGGCCGCCGGTCGGCGTCAGTCATGGACGCCGTGCTCCCCTGCGGCACCGGTCGAGGACGTGTCGGCCGCGGGGCCGGTGGAGGGCTTGCGGTTCTCGGAGATCGCCTGGTGGTGCCGGATCACCTCGGAGATGATGAAGTTCAGGAACTTCTCGGCGAACGCCGGGTCCAGCTGCGCCTCCTCCGCGAGCATGCGGAGCCGGGCGATCTGCGCCGCCTCACGCTGCGGATCACCGGCGGGGAGGTCGTGTTCGGCCTTGAGGTGACCCACCCGCTGCGTCGCCTTAAAGCGTTCGGCCAGCAGGTAGACGAGGGTGGCGTCGATGTTGTCGATCGAGCTCCTCACCGAGAGCAGTTCGGCCATGACCTCGGGGGCCACGTCTCCTGCGAGTGAACTGGCTGCCGGGTCGAAGCCGCTGCGTGGGTGCGTCATGACTCCAGTCAAGCAGAAGCCGTGGGGCGTCCGGAAACCGCGACTAGCCCTGCAGGCCCGCCGGTTCGGGGCGGAGCGCGGAGCGCGCCGAGTCGATGGTCGCCTGCCCGAGGACGCGCGTGCCCTGGTACAGCACGACCGTCTGGCCCGGTGCCACGCCGCGCATGGGCTCGACCAGCCGGACCACGAGCTGCGGCGCGCCGTCGGCTGATCCGACGGAGGCGCGCGCCGCCACCGGGTCTCCGTGCGCCCGGACCTGCGCCATGCAGTCGAACTCCTCGCCGGTGAGCACCTCGTCGATGGGCAGGCCTGCCCAGGACACCTTGATCCCCCGCATCTCGTCGATGGCGAGCAGGTGCTCCGGTCCGACGACGACCTCGTTCTGCTTGGGCCGGATCTCGAGCACGAAGCGGGGCTTGCCGTCCGCCGCGGGGGTGCCCAGCTTGAGGCCGCGCCGCTGGCCGACGGTGAAGGCGTTCGCACCGGGGTGGCTGCCGATCTTCTCCCCGTCGACGTCGAGGATGTCGCCCTCCGTCAGGTCGATGCGCTCCTCGAGCCAGCCGCGGGTGTCCCCGTCGGGGATGAAGCAGATGTCGTGGCTGTCGGGCTTGTTCGCGACGGAGAGACCGCGCCGCTCGGCCTCCGCGCGGACCTCAGCCTTCGACGGCGTCTCGGCCAGCGGGAACATGGAGTGCCGGAGCTGCTCGTGGGTCAGGACACCGAGCACGTACGACTGGTCCTTCGCCCAGTCGGCCGCCCGGTGCAGTTCCGGATTGCCGTCGGCGTCCTCGACGACCTTGGCGTAGTGGCCGGTGCAGACGGCGTCGAACCCGAGCGCGAGGGCCTTCTCGAGCAGGGCCGCGAACTTGATGCGCTCGTTGCAGCGCATGCAGGGGTTGGGCGTGCGTCCCGCCGCGTACTCGGCCACGAAGTCGTCGACGACGTCCGCCTTGAAGCGCTCGGAGAAGTCCCAGACGTAGTACGGGATGCCGAGGATGTCGCAGGCGCGCCACGCGTCCCGCGAATCCTCGATGGTGCAGCAGCCGCGGCTGCCCGTCCGGAGCGTGCCGGGCATGCGCGAGAGCGCGAGGTGCACCCCGACGACGTCGTGCCCCGCCTCCACCGCGCGCGCCGCCGCCACTGCGGAGTCGACGCCGCCACTCATCGCTGCCAGTACCCTCATGAGAAAAAACCCGTTCCTGCTGTTCGGATGGATGATGCGTGTCCTGCCATGCCTGCGGCGCGCGCCCGTGCGTAGGCACCACCGATGGCGGCCACCACGGCGTCAACGTCGTCGGCGGTGGATGTATGCCCCAGGCTGAACCGCTGGGCGCCCCGGGCCTCGTCCTCGCTCAGCCCCATGGCGAGCAGGACGTGGGACGGCCGCGGCACACCTGCCGTGCACGCCGAGCCGGTGGACGACTCGATGCCCGCGAGGTCGAGGAGGAACAGGAGCGAATCCCCCTCGCAGCCGGGAAAGGTGAAGTGCACGTTGCCGGGCAGCCGTGTCCCCTCGGGTGCCGGGTGGTCCACGCCGCGGAGCACGGCCTGCGGCACCTCCCGGCGGATGCCGTCGATCAGGCGGTCCCGCAGCGCAGCCAGCCGGGGGCCCTCGTCACCCAGGTGCGCGACGGCGTCGTCGGCCGCCGCGGCGAACGCCGCGATCCCCGCGCCGTCGAGCGTGCCGGACCGGATGTCCCGTTCCTGCCCTCCGCCGTGCTGTACCGGCGTGAGGGTGACGGCGCGCCCCACGAGAAGGGCGCCGACGCCCACGGGGCCGCCGATCTTGTGCGCGCTCACGGCCATGGTGGCGAGTCCCGAGTCCGCGAAGGAGACCGGGACGGACCCGAACGCCTGCACGGCGTCGCTGTGGACGGGCACCCCGTAGCGCGCGGCCTCCGCGGCGACGGCGTGGACCGGCTGGACGGTGCCGACCTCGTTGTTGGCCCACATGACGGTGACGAGCGCCGTCCGTTCCGGCGCCTCGGCCAGGGCTGCCCGCAGCGCCTCGAGGGAGACGACGCCGGTCCCGTCCACGGGCAACCACACCACCTCGGCGCCCTCGTGGCGTTCGAGCCACTCGACGGTGTCCTGCACGGCGTGGTGCTCGACGGTGCTGCAGAGGATCCGGTTGCGTTCCGGGGCGGCGGCCCGCCGGGCCCAGTAGAGTCCCTTGATCGCGAGGTTGTCGGCCTCGGTCCCGCCGGAGGTGAAGACGACCTCGGATGCATGTGCACCCGCGGCCGCTGCGATGGTCTCCCGTGCGTCCTCCACCGACCGCCGGGCACGCCGACCGGAGCCATGGAGGGAGGAAGGATTACCGCTCCGGCTGAGTTCGCGGGTGAGGGCGGCGAGCGCCGGCGCCGAGATGGGCGTGGTCGCCGCGTGGTCGACATACACGGGCATGCCCCGATTCTACGGGCGCCACGCCGTACCGCCGATTCCGGTGGTCCGCGTCACGCACCGGACCACGAGCCGGGCACGCGGCCCGCGGTGGTAGAACTGCAGGGTGGACAGTCGAGCAGCGCCTCCGTCATCCTCCGGGACCTACCGTCCGGCGTTCCGCCACGCGGTGCGTGACTTCGGTCCCCGCACGCTGGACTTCGACCGCCAGATCGCGCTCATGGCCGTCATCAACAGGACGCCGGATTCGTTCTACGACGGCGGGACGACCTTCGCGCTCCAGGCCGCCGTCGATGCGTCCCTGCAGGCGGTCGCCGACGGCGCGGACTGGGTGGACATCGGCGGAGCGCCCTTCGCGCCCGGCGACCCGATCCCGGCGTCGGAGGAGGCGGACCGCATCGTCCCCGTCATCAGCGCCGTGCGCGCGGCATCCGACGTCATCATCTCCGCCGACACCTTCCTGCCCGAGGTGGCCCGCCAGGCGCTGGCCGCAGGAGCCAGCGTCGTGAACGACACCACGGGGCTGCGGGACCCCGACATGGCGGCCGTGGTGGCCGAGGCCGGCGCGCACCTGGTCATCACGCACAGCCTGGCCGAGCCCCGCTCGGTGTACCCGCGGCCCACCTACGGCGACGTGGTCCGCGAGGTCGCGGACTTCCTCCTCCGGAAGGTGGACGACGCCGTGCGGCTCGGCATCCCCGAGGACCGGATCCTGCTGGACCCGGGCCACGACCTCAACAAGAACACGCTGCACTCGCTCGAGCTCACGCGCCGCTTCGCGGAGATCGCGGGCCTGGGCTTCCCCGCCCTGGCGGCGGTGTCCAACAAGGACTTCATCGGCGAGACCCTCGACAGGCCGAAGCGTGACCGCGTGGAGGGCTCGCTCGCGGCCGCCGTGATCTGCATCCTCGGCGGGGCCCGCGTCGTCCGCATGCACAACGTCCCCGCGTCCCGCGCCGCCGTGGATCTCACCGAGGCGGTCCTGGGGTGGCGGGAACCCGCCTACCTCCGGCACAACATGGGCGACGTCAACGAACCGGCGGCGCCGTGATCACCTCCCTCCTCCCGCCGTCGCCCGACGAGGTCGACGACGCCGCGCTGCACCGGGTCTACGCGTATCCCGCGGTCGACCGGCCCTATGTCCGGTTCAACTTCGTCGCGGCCGCCGACGGTGCCGCGACGAGCGGCGGCCTCTCCGCAGGTCTGGGGAACGACGGCGACCAGCGGATCTTCACGGTCCTGCGACGCCTCGCCGACGTGGTGCTGGTGGGGGCCGGCACCGTCCGGGCTGAGGGTTACGAGGGCGACCTCGTGGACGGGGACGCGCGGGCGTGGCGGGCGGCGCGCGGCCTCGCGGGTCACCCCGCCATCGCCGTCATCTCCGGGAGCCTCGACCTCGATCCGTCCAGTGGCTTCTTCCGCAACGCCCCGGTGCGCCCGCTCGTCCTCACCAGCAGGGACGCCCCGGCCGGTAGGCGGGCAGCACTCGGGGACGTCGCCGACGTCGTCGACTGCGGCTCCGACACGGTGGAGGCCCGATCCGTCCTCGCCGAACTCGGCCGCCGCGGCCTGGGGAAGGTGCTGTGCGAGGGCGGCCCCGCCGTGCTGGGCAGCTTCACCCGTGCGGACGCCGTCGACGAGCTGTGCCTCTCGATCAGTCCGCTGCTCGCCGGCGGTGACGGACCCCGGATCTCCGCCGGGGACAGCCCCGACGGAGCCGTCGCGCTCGTGCTCTCCTCTCTGCTCACCGAGGACTCGGCGCTCTACACGCTGTACCGGCGCGCATCCTGAGTCGCACCCCGGCCCGTCCGGCGCGCGGGTCCAGGCATCCCGGCATCCCGGGATCGGGACCGGGCGGGCCGGGGTGCCGCAGGACCGAACTGTTCGCCTGCGTCCCGCGTTGGACCCGTCAGATACCTGCGGTGCCGGCGCGTACCCGATCGGAGCGGAGCGGCGTCCTGTTGCTTTGGCCCGGGACCGCCGGTGCCTCTAGTCTCGGAGTACCGGGGCGCCTCCCGCACCACGCGCCGCCGGGAGTACCCACGCAACGGATCGGAACGCCCGGAAAGGCCGGAGGAATGGCAGAGCCCCCACGGAAGTCGTACTACGACATCCTCGGCGTGCCCCCTGAAGCCGGGACCAAGGAGATCAAGGACGCCTATCGTCGCGCGGCGCGCGCGGTGCACCCCGATCTCGGGGGAACAGCCTCCCAGTTCCATGACGTCGCCGTCGCGTACGAGACGCTGAGCGACCCCCAGCGCCGGGAACGCTACGACTCCGACACCGGACGCGGCCGCCCCGCCCCCGCACCCCCTGCAGCCTCGACCCGCAACGCGACGGCGGGCCCGCAGGGAGCCACCCGGACGAGGGTCGAGGACGTGGACGCCGCGAGGTCAGCGCCCGTCTACGTGCCGCCGTTCTCCCCGTCGGCGCCTCCCGTCGTCCCCCTGCTCCTCGCGGGCCGGCAGGCCTCCGGCGTCCCCCGGCAGCCGGGGATGTTCGCCCGCCTGTCGTCCGGCGCCCGGGCCAGGCTGGAGGGAGAGCTGCGGACCGCCGCCCTGCTCGAGCGCACACTGCTGCCCACCTACCCGGCGGCGCGCCTCGTCAACGGGGTGCAGTTCGAGGACAGGGCCAGGACGACGGCGGGCCATGTGCTGCTCGCCGGCTACCGGATGGCCGTTCTCGACTCCTTCACCGCCTCGCCGGGCAATTTCGCGTGGGACGGACGGTCGCTGCGCCACCAGGGCCGCCCGGTCGAACTCCAGCTGCCGGCGACCGTGCGGGCCGTGCAGGAGCTGTTCCCGGACTTCCACGTCGCGGGGTGGGTCGTGGTCCACGGAGCACCCGACAATCCGTTCGCGCCGGTCATCGACGTCCCGCCGGGATTCGACCGGTCCTCGCCCGCCGTCGTGCAGGTGGTGAACGCCGGCACCACGGTACGCACCGTCCGGTCCTTCCTGGCGTCGGGCCCCACACCGAACGTGGTGCAGCTGCCCGCGCTCGCGCGCCTGCTCGCCGGAGCCGGAAGCTAGGATGGAACGGTGTTCCGCATCCTCTTCCACACGCCCGAGATCCCCGGCAACACCGGGGCCGCCATCCGCCTCGCAGCGGTCGCCGGGGCGGAACTGCACCTCGTGGAACCGCTGGGCTTCAGCCTCGAGGACTCCAAGCTGAAGCGGGCCGGGCTGGACTACCACGACCTGACGGTGCTGCACGTCCATGCGAGCCTCGACGACGCCTGGCGCGCGCTGCAGCCCCGGCGGGTCTTCGCCTACACCTCCGACGGGGACGTCTCCTACACGGACATCACCTACGAACCCACCGACGTCCTGATGTTCGGCCGGGAATCGGACGGCCTGCCGGACGAGGTGAAGCACGACCCCCGTGTGACCGCACGCGTCCGCGTACCCATGCTGCCCTCACGACGATCGCTCAACCTCGCCAACACCGCATCCATCGTCCTCTACGAAGCCTGGCGTCAACAGGACTTCGCAGGTGCCCAGCGATGATCCACGCCTAGGAGCCCCCATGCCCGCTCGCCATGCCGCAATCCTGCCCGACGGCGGAGCGGAGGACTACGACCGCCTCGCTCCGGCCGTGTGGAACCCGGTGAGCAACGCCGTCGTCGCCGCTGCCGACATCCTGGTGGGTGAGCGGGTGCTCGACGTGTTCGCCGGGACCGGTACCGGGACCGTTCCTGCCGCACAGCTCGCGGGGCCGGACGGCCACGTCGACGCCGTCGACCGCTCGTCGGCGATGCTCGACCTGGCGGAAGCGAAGACCGAGGCCCTCGGGTTGGGGAACGTGTCCTTCCACCGGACCGACCCGGCCGACTGGACACCCGAGGCCCCGTACGACGCGGTGCTCAGCTGCTACGGGGTCTTCCTCCTGGACGACATGGACGCCGGCATGGATTCGATCGTCCGCCTCCTGCGACCGGGTGGCCGGGTCGCGATGAGTGCGTGGGACGACGGAGCCCTCGAGCCGTTCGGTGAGATCCTCCTGGACACGATCCGCACCACGTCCGGCGGTGCGTCCGCCCCGTCGGCCAGTCCCGTCTTCGTCGAGAACTGCAGGAAGCTGGCGTCCCGCGAGCGCCTCGAGGAATGGCTCCGCGCCCGGGGCCTGACGGACGTCAGGGTCGAGAAGCTGGACCTGACGGTGCCCCTGGAACCCGAGTACGCGTGGTCCCTCGCGCTCGGCAGCGGCTACCGCGGACTGCTGCCGGACGACTCCGACTCCCTCCAGCGGATCCGGGAGGAGTTCGTGGGACGCCTCGGCGCCGACTTCGTCCTGAACGCCGACTCGCTCATCGCCGTCGGCTCGTACGCACCCGAAGACTAGCGCCGCGAACCATCCGGGACCCTCCCTGCTCCGAAGAAAAGGTGACAGAGGAAAACCACGGAACGGGTAGGGCGGTGGGATGGTGCTTTTGCAGCAGGGACGACGACGCGCCCCACAGCACGATCTCCCGGGCGCTGTTCGGATTGGCACGACCAGCGCTTTATGCTGGAGCCCTATGGAAACGCCACGAGCAAGCCGGGTCAGCCCACGTGCTACAGCAGCAGACGAGGTGGCCGTCGATCGCGGCACCGGCCCGACCCTGACCGACCTGCTGTTGCGGGTCGCGCGGCAGGACCGCACGGCCTTCGCCCTGTTCTACGAACAGACGTCGAAGCGCGTGTACGGCCTGGCACGGCGGGTGCTCGTCGATGCCGACCTGAGCGAGGACGCCACCCAGGAGGTCTACCTCCAGGTCTGGAACACCGCCGACCGTTTCAATCCGGAGCTGGGTAGCCCGATGGCCTGGCTCATGACCCTCACGCACCGCCGTGCGGTGGACAAGGTACGTTCCGAGCAGAGTGCCACGGACCGGGAGGCCCGCTACGGCGCGGCCACCCAGACCATCGACCACGACGACGTCGTCGACACGGTCACGCAGCGGCTCGAGGCGGAGAGCGTGGTCCGGTGTCTGGACACGCTCACCGAGACGCAGCAGGAATCGGTGAGGATGGCCTACTACGGCGGGCTCACCTACCGCGAGGTGGCCGAGAAGCTCGGGGTCGCGGTGCCGACCATCAAGTCGAGGATCCGTGACGGATTGCTCCGACTCAAGACATGTTTGGGGGTGGCCTGAGATGCAGGACAGGGATATGAACAGACAATTCGCCGATGACCTCGCCACCGATCTGGCCCGCGGGCACCTCCTCGAGTGGGCCGAGCTCTACGCGCTGGATGCCATCAGCTCCGACGAACGCCGGATCATCGAGGCGTTCCTGGAGGAGACGGACTCCGCGACCAGCGCGACGTTCGCCGATCGCGTCCGTGCCTGCCGGGAGACGGTGACCTCCGTCTACGCAGCGGGCGAGGTGGAACCGCCGGCGGATCTGTTCGAACGGATCGTCGCACAGCTCCCGGGAGCCGGGCAGTCCGGCGACGGATCAGCGGCCCCGACCGGTTCGCTCCCCCGACCGGGCCTGGCAGCCGTTCCAAGTCCCGGGGCCGAGGGGGTCCAGCAGGCGGAGCACGGCGCAGGCCAGGACGACCTCGCCCGGCGTCGCGCCGCCAAGGCGTCGATGTCCTCCCGGGCCGGGCGCTGGGTGGTCGCTGCTGCTGCGGCCGTGGTCATCGCCGTCGGTGGCGTCACGATCGCCCAGAACCTGGAGCAGACCACGGTCGAGCAGCAGGTGATGCAGGCGTCCGACGTCCGGACGGAGCAACTCACGCTGGCCGCCGGCGGCGTGGCCGACCTCGCGGTGTCCGGGGAGGAGAACGCGGCTGTCGTGACCCTCAGCGGTGTCCCGGCGCCGGCTGCAGGATTCGTCTACCAGATGTGGCGCATCCCCTCCGACGGAACGGCTCCGGTGTCGGTGGGGACCATGTCCGGTGAGGATGTCGCGGGAACCAAGGTCACCGAGCTCTCGGAGATCGGCGGATTCAGTGCGATCGCCATCACCGTCGAACCCGAGGGCGGCTCGGCGACGCCGACACTGCCGATCGTCGCGGAGATCCCGCTCGGAGCGTGATCCACCGACACAGCAGGAGGGCCCCCGCCGATCGTCGCCGGGGGCCCTCCTGCCGCGGGACTAGAACCCGGCGATCGTCTCGTCGGTGTTGATACCCACGACGTGGAAGGACTCGGCACTGCGCCCCTCCGGGAGGCCCCCGCGCCGGGCGTTCTCCCGGAGGATGTCGCGCACCCTTGCCTGCATCCGCTCCACGTCCGGGTGCTGGCTCCGGTGCGCCGTGATCGCGGCGACCTTGACGTCCTCCGAGCCGGTCACATCGACGAAACGGTTCTCGAGGTGCGCCGGTCCCCCGTAGAACCACAGCCACGGCACGCGGAAACTCCTGATCCCGGCCGCCTCGAGCTCGGGGTAGGCGAACGGGTTCTCCACGGCCGGGTAGACGGCCCTCGTGACGGCCTCACCGCAGGCGAGGTGATCCGGGTGGCTCTTCTGGATCCGGTCCCAGCTCCGCTCGGGATGCATCGACAGCACGATGTCGGGACGGACCTCGCGCATCCTCCGGACGATCGCGCGGATCACGGTGTCCGTGGGTTCGAGGTACCCGTCGGGTTGCCCCAGGAACGTGACATCGGTGACGCCGACGATCTCCGCCGCTGCGGTCTGCTCCTCACGGCGCAGGCCCGCGATGCCGGGACGGTCCTCCGCGGAGAACCCGCCGGCGTCTCCGTCCGTGAGGATACAGTAGCTGACGGACGTCCCGGCGGCCGTCCAGCCCGCGATCGTCGCGGACGCCCCGAAGTCGATGTCGTCGGGGTGTGCCGCGAAGACCAGCACCCGCTCCGGAGCTGCCGGGTCACCGTTCCGGGTCACCGCTACAGGCCGCGCTTCCGGATCTCGTCGGTGGCCTGCGGCAGCACCGTGAAGAGGTCACCGACGATACCGAAATCTGCGATCTCGAAGACGGGCGAGTCGGCGTCCTTGTTGATCGCGACGATCACCTTGGAGGTCTGCATCCCTGCCTTCTGCTGGATCGCGCCGGAGATCCCCGCCGAGATGTAGAGCTGGGGCGAGACCGTCTTGCCGGTCTGCCCGATCTGGGCGGAATGCTCGATCCAACCGGCGTCGGTCGCCGCACGCGAGGCACCGACCGCACCGCCCAGGGCATCCGCGAGCTCTTCGAGCGGGCCGAAGTTCCCGTTCACTCCGCGCCCGCCGGCAACGATGACGCGTGCTTCGCTGAGGTCGGGCCTGCCGCTGACCGGCTTGTCCACGCGTCCGGTGACCCGCGCCGCGGCCAGCGGCAGCTCCACGGGGATCGGTACCTCGCGGGGCGACGACGGCGGGCCGGCCTCGACGGCCTCGAAGCTGTTCGGCTTGACCGTCAGGATCGACACATCCGTGGTCACCCGGCACTCCACCGTGTAGGACCCCGCGAAGTCCGACTTCGTGGCCGTGAGGTCACTGTCCAGTGCGACGACGTCGGTGATGACACCGGCCTCGAGCCGCACACCGAGCCGGGCGGCGATCTCCTTGGACTCGTAGGCGTTGCCCAGCAGCACGACCCCGGCACCGGAGGCACGCACGGCTGCCGCCAGGAATGCCGCCTTTCCCGCGACCAGCACCTCGGAGACGGCGGCGGTCTCGGGCCGGTAGTACTCCCGCACCCCGTAGGAGCCCACGCCGTCGAGGTAGGCCGGCCCGGCCTCGTCCGCGAGGGCGACCACCACCTCACCGAGCGAGGCCCCCAGGGACAGGAGTTCGCGCTCGCTCTTGGCGAGGCTCGCTCCGGGGTGGTCGAGGAACACGAGGACGGTGGTCATGGGGGTCTCCTGGACGGATCGGTCGTGCGGTCGGCGGACTAGAGGAGTTTCTGTCCCGCGAGGAAGTCGACGAGCCGGATGCCGGCATCGCCCTCGTCGGTGATGACGGTTCCCTGGCTGCGTGGCGGCCGTGGGGCAGCCGCCTCGACCTTCGTCCAGGACCCGGCGAAGCCCACCTCGTCCGGCTGCAGGCCGACGTCCGTGAGGGACAGGACCTGGATCTGCTTCTTCTTCGCCGCCATGATGCCCTTGAAGTTCGGGTAGCGGGGCTCGTTGATCTGGTCCGTCACGGACACGAGTGCCGGAAGGGGTGCCTCGATGGTCTCGGCGAACGTGTCGTTGTCGCGGCGGGCGGTGAGGCTCCAGCCGCCATCCTCGCGCGCCAGGTCGAGCGAGGCCGCGAAGGTCACCTGGGGCAGGGTGAGTCGCTCCGCGAGTTGCGCCGGCACCAGCGAGGTCTCCCCGTCGGTGGACGCCATGCCCGTCAGGACGAGGTCGAACGGGCCGAGGTGGCGCAGGAGCGCTGCCAGGGCCTTCGAGGTCGCCGAGGCGTCGGAGCCCGTGAGCGCCTCGTCCGTGAGGTGGACGCCGTCGTCGGCGCCGATCTGGAGGGATTTCTTGACCGCGTTCACCGCGGCGGCGGGCCCCATGGTGATGGCCGTGACCCGGTGGCCGCCGGTCGCGCCGCCGTTCGCCTCGACGAGCTGGAGCGCAGCTTCGAGAGCGTACTCGTCCAGTTCGGAGAGGATGCTCTCGGTCCGTACCGTGGTCAGGTCGTCCCCGCTGATGTGGCGGTCGAACTGAGCGTCGGGAACATGCTTCACCAGGACCGCGATGCGCAGTCCGCCTCCTGTGGCCTCGTCCATTGATGACCTTCCTCGTCCGGGGATCTTCCCATCGACTAGCTAACCATAGCGGGGTGACGCTTCCGGGCCAGGCGCTGCCTGCCGAGGTGCTGTGGACGCCCGGAAGGCGGCCCCGAGACGGGACCGCCTTCCGGGTTGTCACCTGCTGCTCGTGGCTGGTCCCTACTGCGTCGGTACCTGCGCCAGGGTGATCTCCACGGTGCGGGTGTCCCCGTCCCGGATGACCTCCACCGGTACCTGCTGGCCGACCGTCTGGATCCGCACGGCCGCCGTCAGCGACTGTGGATCGCTGATCGGGAAGTTGCCCACCTTCGTGATGACGTCTCCGACCTGCAGGGAGGCTTCCTCCGCGGGCGACCCGGGCTCGACGGACTCGACGAGCGCACCGGACGAGAAGGTCGAGGTGGTCTGGGACCCGTCACCGGCCGACGGCGTGACGCTGACGCCCAGGAAGCCGTGCGTGGCCTCGCCGTCCGCGATGATCTCGTCGGCGATGCGCTCGGCGTAGTTGATCGGGATCGAGAAGCCCACACCGATGTTCCCGGTCGACTCGCCGGAACCGGCCGACGCGATCGCGACGTTCACGCCGATGATCTTCCCGTCCGCGTCCACGAGCGCACCGCCCGAGTTGCCCTGGTTGATGGCGGCGTCGGTCTGGATGACATTGAGGTAGATGGAGCCCTGGGACTGGGTCTGCTGCTCACCGGACCCACCGGGCGGCAGGAAGTTGAAACCCTCGCCGTCCTCGGACTCGGAGCTGTCCGGGGTCTCCTCCGGCACGGCCGAGGACGCCACGCTGATGGTGCGGTTGAGGGTGGAGACGATGCCGTCGGTGACGGTGCCGCTCAATCCGAGGGGAGCCCCGATGGCGATCGCGGTGTCGCCGACGTTCAGTTCGTCGGAGTTGCCGAGCGTGGCGGCCGTGAGGTCCGGGGCGTCGATCTTGATGACCGCGAGGTCGCTGAGGGGATCGGTCCCGACCACGGTCGCCGCGAAGACGCGGCCGTCGTTCAGCTTGACCTCCACCGTCGGGTCGGACACCTGTCCGCCGAGGGTCACCACGTGGGTGTTGGTGAGGATGTGCCCGTCCGTGTCGAGGATGATGCCCGAGCCCGAGCCACTGGCGCCGCCACCACTGACGGCGATCGTGACGACGCTCGGAGACGCCGTCACGGCCGCTCCGGTGATGGTGTTGACGTCGTCGGTGTTGTTCACCACGATCGACTCCGGCACGGACTGCGCGGTACCCGTGGGGCCGTCGTCGTCCAGTGCGTTGAAGCCGGCCGTCGCGACGCCACCGCCGATCAGCCCGGCGACGAGGGCCCCCGCGGCGAAGGTGGCGAGACCCACCCGCCTGCGGTCCTTCACCACGGTCCGTCCGCCGTGGTTCGCTCCTCCCGGACCGAAGCCACCGCCCTGCTCGCCGTAGAAGGGCTGGTGCCCGGCATAGGCGGGGTGGGAGACCGACGGATCGTGCGCGGATCCGTGGTGCTGCCGATCGGACTGCCGGCCGTCCTGGTCCGCCGGCCGGCCGTCCCGCTGATCGGGTGACTGCCGGTTGTCCTGACCCGTCCCCCACGACGGCGGGTTCTGGGGCTGCGGAGGGAGCGGGCGTTCGGCGTCGCCCTGGAAGCCTGGCTGCTCGTTCATGGGAGGTCCTTTCGTTGCTGTTGACCACATCATGGCAACCTTCGCTGAGCCTCAAGCATGCATTCGCTGTGCGGTTTCTGAGAAGTTGCTGGAGCTGGGACGGTCGCCCCGGACGGCAGGTCCGGGCGTTCCCAGTATCCTCCGCCCTTCCCCGTCCGATCCGGGGCCCCTTTCGCTAGGGGCATAGATGTGGTGGTGGACGCTCCCGGACCCCAACCATAGAATCGGGAGGACAGGGAGCCTCCGGCGTCCGCCGACCCCAGTCCTGGGACCGGTCGGGTCCGGGGGACATGCTGAAGGGTCGGAAATGCGAATGATGAGCAGGCGCACCCGCGTCTCTGCTGTCCTGGGCGCCGTCGTGGCGATTCCGTTGTTGTCGAGCACCGCGGCTCTGGCCGACGAACCGGTCACCTTCCCCTCCGGTGACTACGTCACCGACACCGCGGGGGTCCTCACTCCCGAGGAGGAGAGCCGGCTCGAGGCCGCGATCGAGGACCTGCGCTCGCAGGAGGGATTCACCGTACGGGTCGCGTACGTCGACACGTTCGAGAATCCGGCCGGAGCCGAGCAGTGGGCGTCCGCCACCGCCGGCCTCAACGCGTCGAGCGCCGACGAGGCGGTCCTCGCCGTCGGCGTGGAGCAGGGCGAGGCGGGGTACGCGCCGGGCAACCGATCGGAGATCGGCGGACAGGGCCAGGCGCTCTACGACGAGTACATCCAGCCCGAATTGCGCGCCGGCAACTTCGCCGAGGCCGGCCTCGCCGCCGTCGAGGGCACGGAGGATGCCCTGACGGGGACCGGCAACGGCGGAGCGGGAGGGACCACGACCGGCGGAACCACGACCGGCGGCAGCGCCCTCGGTGGACTGGCCCTCGTCGGCGGACTCGTCGCCGTCGCGGGCGCAGGAGGGTACCTGCTGCTCAAGAACCGCGGCGGTGGCAGTGCTCAGCGCAAACGCGAGGAATACGGCTACGGGCCCGTGCCCTCCGCCGAGGGCGAGGTGGTCGACCCGCTCGCCTCGTTGAGCGTCGAGGACCTGCGCAAGCGCGCCGGCAGCCTGCTCGTGGCGGCCGACGACGCCATCAAGTCCAGCGAGCAGGAACTGGGCTTCGCCGAAGCCCAGTACGGCAGCGAGGCCATCACCACGTTCTCGCAGGACATCGCCGCCGCCAAGCAGCACATGGGTGAATCGTTCAAGCTGCAGCAGCAGCTCGACGACCACATCCCGGACACGGAGCAGCAGCAGCGCCAGTGGCTCGGGGAGATCATCCGCCGCTGCGAGGACGTGAATGCCTCGCTGCAGGCGCACAAGGAGGACTTCGACGCCCTGCGTGAGCTCGAGCGCAACGCCCCCGAGGCGCTCCGCAGGGCGCAGTCCGCCGCGGCGGATGCGGGCCGCCGGTTCGAGGCGGCCGAGCAGTCCCTCCGGTCACTGCAGGGCCGCTACCTGGAGACGGCGACCTCCCAGGTCGCCGACAACATCGAGCAGGCTCGGGAGCGCCTCTCCTTCGTCGAGAGCGCCGCCTCCGAAGCGCAGTCGCGCATGGCCGCCGGTGACACCGGACGGACCGTCGTCGCGGTGCGTGCAGCCGAGGAGGCGGTCCACCAGAGCACCGTCCTCCTCGATGCCATCGACAAGCGGGCCGACGAACTGGCCGGGGCCGAGCGCGAGCTCGAACGTGCGCTCCCCGAGGCGGAGCAGGACCTCGCGCAGGCGGCGGCGATGGACCGCGCCGGCCAGTACCGCGACCTCGCCGGTCCCGTCGCCGCCCTCCAGGCCGCCGTCACGACCGTCCGGCAGGAGCGCCAGAACGCGCGCAGCAATCCGCTCGCCCTGCTGCAGCGCCTCGAAGCCGCGCACGCCCAGCTCGATGCCGCCCTCGGCGGCGTCCGCGACCAGGCCGAGAACTCCCGTCGCGCCCAGGACTCGCTGCAGCACGCGATCATCGCCGCGCAGTCGAGCATCTCGGGCACGGCCGACTACATCCGGGCGCGGCGCGGCGGCGTCGGCAGTGAGGCGCGTACGCGTCTCGCCGAGGCAGAACGCAACCTCGACCACGCCGTCGACCTCCAGCGATCCGATCCCGTGACCGCGCTCTCCCACGCCCAGCAGGCAGCTCTGCTCGCCGACCACGCCGCGCAGCTCGCGGAACAGGACGTCGAGGGCTTCGGCCGCGGTGGGATGGGGATGGGCCGCATGTACGGGAGACGGGGCGGCGACGGCATGGGCGGCGCCCTGCTCGGCGGCATCCTGCTCGGGTCCATCCTCAACGGCGGCGGCTTCGGCGGTGGGTTCGGTGGCGGTTACGGTGACGGCGGTGGCGGCTTCGGCGGCGACGGCGGGAGCTTCGGCGGTGGCGGCTTCGGCGGCTTCGACGGCGGTGGAGGCGGTTTCGGCGACTTCGGAGGTGGCGGCGGCGACTTCTAGGCCGCTCCGACAGCCTCCCGCAGCAGACTCAGGCACTATTTCCGAAGAATCGAAGGGAAAATCAATGGTAAAGCAGTCAATTTTCGGCAGGATCGCCCAGCTCACCCGAGCCAACATCAATGCTCTGATCGACCAGGCCGAGGATCCGCAGAAGATGCTCGACCAGATGGTCCGCGACTTCACCAACAGCATCGCCGAGGCCGAGAGCGCTGTCGCGCAGACCATCGGCAACCTGCGGATGATGCAGGACGACTACAACGAGGACGTCGAGAACGCTCGCAGCTGGGGCAACAAGGCCCTCGCGGCGTCCCGCAAGGCGGACGAGTACCGCACGTCCGGCGACACGGCCGACGCACAGAAGTTCGACAACCTGGCGAAGGTGGCCATCCAGCGCCAGATGGCGGCGGAGAACGAGGCGAAGGGTGCCGAGCCGACCATCGCGTCGCAGACGGAGATCGTCGACAAGCTCAAGGACGGCCTCAACCAGATGAAGGGCAAGCTCGGCGAGCTCACGGCCAAGCGGGACCAGCTGATCGCCCGCGCCCGCACGGCCCAGGCGCAGCAGCAGGTGCACGACGCCGTCAAGAGCATCGACTTCATGGACCCGACGAGCGAGGTGGGCCGTTTCGAGGAGAAGATCCGGCGCGAGGAGGCGAAGGTCCGCGGACAGCAGGAGCTCGCGTCGTCGAGCCTCGACGCGCAGTTCGAGAGCCTCGAGGACCTCGGGGAGCAGACCGAGATCGAGGCACGCCTCGCTGCCCTGAAGTCCGGTTCCGGCTCGCAGTCCGCGATCGGACAGGGCGCGGGAACCGCCACGGACGCCAAGACACCGTCCACGACGGGCGAGATCACCTACTGATCGGGCCCCAACCCGGTCGGCACGCCAGGGGAACCGCAGCCATCGGCTGCGGTTCCCCTGCTGGTGCAGGAGCCCGCGTGTCGGTGCACGCGGGTAGATTGAGCAGATGGCTGTGACACTGGTGTGGTTCCGTGACGACCTGCGCGTCTCCGACAATCCGGCGCTTGCGGCCGCTGCCGAGAGCGGGGACGACGTCGTCGCCTGTTACGTGCTCGACGAGGACACCGAGGGCATCCGTCCGCTGGGCGGTGCCTCCAGATGGTGGCTCCACCACTCGCTCGCGGCACTGACCGCGTCCCTCGCGGAACTCGGTGTGCCGCTCGTCCTGCGGCGCGGCCCGGCGGGAGAGGTCCTGCCGCGACTGGTGGACGAGTGCTCCGCCCGTGCCGTCGTGTGGAACCGCCGCTACGGCCTGGTCGAGCGCACCACGGACGCGACCCTGAAGGCCGCCTTCGCCGACGACGGCCGCGAGGTGACGAGCTTCCAGGCGAACCTGATGTTCGAGCCCTGGGAGGTCACGTCGGGCTCCGGCGAGGCCTACAAGGTCTTCACGCCCTTCTGGCGCGCCTGCCTGTCCTTCCGCCCTCCCCGCAGGCCGCTGCCCGCGCCGGACCACCTTCACGGCCCCGCGCCGGCCTCGGACGACCTCGGCGCCTGGGGCCTGCTTCCCACGTCGCCGGACTGGGCCGAGGGCCTCCGCCGCACCTGGACGCCGGGAGAGGCCGGCGCGCACGCCCGGCTCGACGACTTCCTCGACGGCGCCGCCTCCGGGTACAAGGACAACCGCGACCGCCCGGGGGTGCAGGGCACCAGCATGCTGTCGCCGCACCTGCGGTTCGGCGAGATCAGCCCCTTCGAGGTCTGGCACGCGGCCCAGGACCATCAGGACAGCTCGACGGCCGAGGACATCCGCGTCTTCGGTTCCGAGCTCGGCTGGCGCGAGTTCAGCTGGCAGCTCCTGTACTTCAATCCCGAGCTCGCCACCGTGAACTACCGGCCCGAGTTCAACGCCTTCGCCTGGGAGAGCTCCACGAGGTCGGAGCTGGAAGCCTGGCAGCGTGGACGGACCGGCTACCCGCTGGTCGATGCCGGCATGCGCCAGATGTGGGAGATCGGCTGGATGCACAACCGCGTCCGCATGGCGACGGCGTCCTTCCTCATCAAGAACCTCCTGATCGACTGGCGCGTGGGCGAGAAGTGGTTCTGGGACTGCCTCGTCGATGCCGACGCGGCGAGCAATGCAGCGAGCTGGCAGTGGGTGGCCGGATCCGGAGCCGATGCCAGCCCCTACTTCCGCATCTTCAACCCCGTCCTGCAGAGCAGGAAGTTCGATCCCGAGGGACGGTACCTCGTGCGGTTCGTGCCGGAACTGGCGGACGCGGACAACATCCATGAACCGTGGAAGGGGACGGCCCCGGGCTATCCCGATCCCGTCGTCGACCTCAAGGAGAGTCGCCAGCGGGCCCTGAGCGCCTACAAGGCCCTGTCGAAGGGCTGACCGGCCTGAGTTACTACCCCGACCCTGGTCACGCCCCCGACAGCGGTGCCGGGGGCGCGGGAGGGGTGTATCGGACCGGACGTCGGCCGGGACCTGCGGCGGGGCAAACGAAAAGTCCGGCCCACCGAGTGGTGGACCGGACTTTTCTTCGTTGCGGGGACAGGATTTGAACCTGTGACCTCTGGGTTATGAGCCCAGCGAGCTACCGAACTGCTCCACCCCGCGGCGTGTAACTAACGTTACCGGCCGCGGGGCCAAGAGGCAAATCGAGCAGCTGCCCGGCCTCCGAGGACTACTCCCCGGTGGTCCCCGAGACACGCTCCTCGGCGTCCAGCGCCCGCTGCAGCGCGTCCTGCAGGCGGTCCTGCGCTTCGCCGTAGGCTGCGAAGTCACCGTCCGCGAGAGCTTCGTTGCCGTCCTGGATCGCCGTGTTGGCGTCGTCGAGCGCGGTCCGGAGGTCGGCCCCGGGGTCACCCGTGGCACCGCCGGGGGTTCCGCCCTCGGACGGGGTCGGCGTGGGCGTCGGCGTGGCGCCCTCGCCCTCGCCCTCCACCGGAGGCGTCGCGGGATCCTCCGGAGTTTCGCCCACGTTCTCCTGGTCGCCCGTCGTCGCTCCCGACTCGCCGCCGAACACCTGGTCCAGTGCCTCGGCGAGGGTCGGCGCGAAGCCGACGTTGTCACCGAAGCTCACGAGGACCCGTCGAAGGACGGGGAAGGACGAGCTGCCCGAGGACTGCACGTAGACCGGCTGGACGTAGGCGATCCCGCCGCCGATGGGCAGGGTCAGCAGGTTGCCGTTGATGACCTCGGACGCACCCTGGCGCAGCAGGTTGAGCTCCTGCGAGACGGTGGTGTCCGAGTTGAACAGGTTCTGCGCCTGGCCGGGGCCGACCACGGAGTCACGGCCTGAGCTGTCCAGCAGGGTCAGTCGGCCGTAGTTCTCGCTCTTGACGCCGTCCTCGCCCGTCCCTGCGTCGCCGTTCGCCGCGAGGAAGCCGTAGAGCACGTTCCTCGGGGTCTGTCCGGCGGGCACGAAGGGGATGTACGGCGTGGTCAGCGAGAACGCGGCCTCCTCCTGGTTGGGCATCTGCAGCGTCAGGTAGAACGGCGGCTGGCGGTCCGTCGCCGCCGTCGTCGCCGCGCCGTCGGCGCTCTCCCCCGGATCGGCCGGTACGTTCCACGCCTCGCTGTTGTTGTAGAACTCGTCCGTCGAGGTGACGTGGTAGCGGGCGAGCAGCTCGCGCTGCACCTTGAAGAGGTCCTCCGGGTAGCGGACGTGCGCCATCAGGTCGGCCGACATCTCGCTGAAGGGCTGCAGCGAGGACGGGTAGACGTTCTGCCACGACTTCAGGACCGGATCCTGGTCGTCCCAGGCGTACAGGCTGACCGAGCCGTCGTAGGCGTCGACCGTGGCCTTGACCGCGTTGCGGATGTAGTTGACCTGTTCCGCGGGCAGTGCGGTGGCGAGGCCCTCGGCCGTCTGCGAATCCTGTGTCGCCGATTCCAGTTCCTGCTGCGTCGAGTACGGGAAGTTGGCGCTGGTGGTGTAGCCGTCGATGATCCACTTCACGCGCCCGTCGACGATCGCCGGGTAGCTGTTGCCGTCGAGCGTCAGGTACGGAGCGACCTTGCGGACGCGCTCCACGGGGTCACGGTCGTAGAGGATCTGGGACTCGCTGTTGACCTGGTTGGACAGCAGGAGGTCGGTGGACTGGAACTTCAGCGCGTACACGAGGCGGTTGAAGGCGTTGCCCACATTCGGCCCGCCCTCGCCGCTGAAGGTGGTGCGCGATTCGTCGTCGGAGTTCTCGTTCTGCGGGCGGTCGATCTCGGCCGGCGCCTGCCCCTCGGGTGCTCCCACGACGGAGTACTCGGGGGAGTCCTCGCCGAAGTAGATGCGCGGCTCGTAGGTGGACTCGTCACCGAGCACACCCGTGGAGGGGATGCCGGACTGCAGGAAGGACGGGCGGCCATCGGGCTGCACGGTCGAACCGGCGGCGGCCACCACGCCGTAGCCGTGGGTGTAGAAGACGTGCTCGTTGACCCAGCCCGCGGGGACACCGTTGGTGTCGAGCTCACGGACCGCGATGACGGTGTCCTGCACCTCACCGTCGATCTCGTACCGGTCGACGTTGAGCGTCTCCGGGAACTGGTAGTACTGGCGGAACTGCTGCAGCTGGCTGAACGCGTCGGAGACGAGGTTCGGATCGAGCAGGCGGATGTTCGCCGTCGTCTCGCCGTCGTCGCCCAGGGCTCCCGCCTGCGGGACGTCCTCGGGGTTGTAGGCCTCGACCTCGACCGCGTCCAGGCCGTACGCCTCGCGCGTCATGTCGATGTTCCTGTCGATGTACTCGCCCTCGAGGCTGAGCTCGGACGGGCGCACCTGGAATCGCTGGACGACGGAGGGATAGACCCCGCCCGCGAGGAGGGCGGTGATGATGAGCATCGCGGTGCCGATCAGCGGCAGGCGCCAGCGGCCGATGAACGCGGAGGCGACGAAGAGGACCGCCACGATGATGGCGGCGACGGCGAGGATGGCCTTGGTGGGGATGACCGCATTCACGTCGGTGTAGAGCGCACCGGCCCAGGTGCCCTGGTTGAGCAGCGTGTCGTAGCGGTCCAGCCAGTAGTTGACGCCCTGGAGCACGAGGAAGAGCGCCGCGACGACGGCGATCTGGATCCGAGCCGCCTTCGTGGTGAAGAGGCCCTTCTCCTCGAGCCGGATGCCGCCGTAGAGGTAGTGCGTGAGGACGGTCGCGATCGCACTGATGATCACGACGCTGATCAGGAAGCCGGTCACGAAGCTCAGGAACGGCAGCGTGAACATGTAGAACGCGTAGTCCATGCCGAACTCCGGGTCGGACTTGCCGAACGGCTCCTGATTGACGAAGAGGAGCACCTCCTGCCACTGGGAGGACGCGGCCGTGCCGGCGAACGCACCGAGGACCACGGGGATGCCGAGCATCAGCAGGCGGCGGATCGGCTCGAGCTGCGCCTGGTAGCGGTTCAGGTTGTCCTGGATGGCGCTGTCGGGGGCGTAGATGGGCCGGCTCCTGAACGCGATGCGCAGGCTGAAGAAGACCGCGCCGGCCATCACGAGGAACGCGACGAGGAACAGGACGATCCGCGACAGGTTCTCGGTGACGAACACCTCGAGGAACCCGAGCTGCTGGTACCAGAGCACGTCCGCGTAGACCTGGGACAGATAGACGAAGGCGATGACGATCACCGCCACGACGATGATCGTCGGGATCAGCGGGCTGCGGCGCCGGCTTCTTGCTGCACTTGCTGGGCTCGGCCTACTGCCGAACGGACGGTCTGGTCCGGATGTCACATCTACCTCATCGTTAGCTGCTGCGGGTCACGATGACCGGTCTTCCGCTCCGCTCCCCAGCCCGGACCCGGGCAGAAGACAGCGTGCAGTCACGCCCTTCGTGGTTTCATTCTGCCCTGTTCACGTCTGGCCCGACCAATTAGGTTCCCGTCGTCTGCGCACCCGCCCGGGATCGTTCCTGAACTGTGTCCTCCGGACACGTCGGCGCCTCCGCTCAGCAGGAGGGCAGCCCGGCCGGGTCCCCGCCCGCTCCCAGGGCCTCGACGGCATCCACGGCGTCCCCGAGCGTCCCGACCTTCACGACCGTCAGGCCGTCGGGGATGTTGCCGGTCACCTCGTCGCAATTGGCTGCGGGCGCGAGGAAGAACTCGGCGCCGCCGGACCGTGCTCCCACGAGCTTCTGTGCAATCCCGCCGATCGGCCCCACGGCTCCGGTGGAGTCGATCGTGCCCGTTCCCGCGAAGTGCCGTCCGCCGGTGAGGTCCCCCTCGGTCAGGGTGTCGATGATGCCGAGTGCGAACATCGTCCCGGCGGAGGGCCCTCCCACATTGTCGAGCTGGATCGTGACGTCGAAGGGGAAGTCGAAGGTCGAGGCGAGGAGGATGCCCAGCTGGAAGTCGCCCTCCGGCGATTCCTTCGGCGTCACGGAGAGATCGAGCGGCGCGCCGTCCCGGAGGATGGACAGGGCGGCCGGCGCCCCTCCGGCCTCGCGCAGGGCCGAGCGCAGCGTCCCGATGTTCCCGATCGCCTCGCCGTCGATGGTCCGCAGGACATCCCCCTCGCGCAGGAGCCCCTCCGACGCGGAGCCGGTGGCGAGTCCGGCGACCGACAGCTCTTCCGTGAAGTCGATGCCCTCGTGGGACAGTGCGGCGGCGATCGCGGATTCCTGGGAGGAGGTCATCGCGACGGCGTTCTGCTCCTCCACCTGGGAGGACGTGGTCCCCTCCGGGTACACGAGCTGTTCGGGCACCACGGTCTCATGGGGATCGGCCCAGGCCCGGAAGGTCTGGAGGACGTTCACCGGTCCGTTCGGCCCTCCGCTGACGAACACGGTGGTGAGGTCGAGTTCGCCCTCGGGCGGATAGCTCTCGGTGCCCTCCACCTGGATGAGCGGCTGTCCGTCGACCTCGCCGATCGTATTGAAGGTCGGCCCCGGCGACTCGATGACATAGGGCGAGGGCAGCAGGACCGCGGCCGTGCACAGGACGACGGCCAGCCCCCCCGAGACCGCCATCGCACGGAAACGGGGGTCCCTCGGCCGCGTGGGCTCCTCCGGGCTGAACGTCTCGACGTGGACGGGCTGCGTCACGGTGCTTCTTCCTGTAGGGCGCGTTGCGCGGGCAGCGCGGTGGGGCGATCCGCACGACACCGGCACACCTAGAGTAGACGTTCCCGCCGACACGCTCCCTGGGCGTTCCCTGCACGTCGACCGCGCGTCGCCGCGTCCGCGTACGCTCCCAGGGCCGCTCGCCCCTGCTGCTTTGCCCTCAGCGAACGGTGCACGGCGCGAGGGACACCGGCAGGGCACGGCCGGTAGCGTGTCTTCCACAACCGGCAGGAGTGGCACCGCCCTCCCGCCCGGACCCGCCAAGCTACTCCCAGGACCGGTGGTATCAGTGACCAACCCATCCAACCCCTCGAACGGCGACGACGACACGCCCCAGGACCCGCTGTCCGAGATGCTGTCGAAGATGTTCGGAGGCGGGGCCGGCGGCATCGATCCCCAGGAGATCGCGAAGGCCGCGGGGCTGCCCTCCGATCCGGCGGCGATGGCCATGATGATGCAGCAGGTCCAGGCCATGTTCTCCACGACGAGCGACGGGCCGGTCAACTGGCAGATGGCCCACGAACAGGCGCGTCGCGTCGCCGCGGCCGACAACGACCCCTCGGTCACCGCGCTCCAGCGACGGAGTGTGGACGAGGCCCTGAAGCTCGCGGAACTGTGGCTCGACCCGGTGACCGATTTCCCGAGCACCGGTCAGCTCGGTCGTGCCTGGTCCCGCGCGGAGTGGGTCGAGGCCACCATGGCCACCTGGCGCCGCCTCACGGAGCCTGTCGCGACGAGCATCGCCAAGGCACTGTCCGACGTCATCTCCGAGCAGCTCCCGGACGAGATGAAGTCGATGATGGGCATGATGGGCGGCCCCGCCTCCATGCTGCAGAACGTCGGCGGTGCGATGTTCGGCATGCAGCTCGGACAGGCGGTCGGCGCCCTGTCCAAGGACGTCGTCGGATCGACGGACATCGGAGTTCCGCTCGCCGAAGGGCGCATGGCCCTGCTGCCCGCGAACGTGGCGGCGTTCGGCGAGGGCCTCGACATCCCCGAGCAGGAGGTGCAGCTCTTCCTCGCGGTCCGCGAGGCCGCCCACGTCCGCCTCTTCACGCACAGCCCCTGGCTCACGGGGCACCTCCTCGGCAGCATCGAGCGCTACGCCCGGGGCATCCACATCGACATGGGGAAGATCGAGGAAGCCGCCAGGGACATCGATCCGACCAATCCGGAGAGCCTTCAGGGCGCCCTCTCGCAGGGTGTCTTCATGCCCGGACGGACGCCCGAACAGGACACCGCGCTCATCCGCCTCGAGACGACCCTGGCCCTCGTCGAGGGCTGGGTCGACGAGACGACCGCAGCTGCCGCCGCCAATCTCCCCTCCGCCGGTGCGCTGCGCGAGATGCTGCGCCGCCGCCGGGCGACCGGCGGACCGGCCGAGCACGCGTTCGCATCGCTCGTCGGCCTCGAGCTGAGGCCGCGGAGGCTGCGCGACGCCGCAGCCCTCTGGTCGCACCTGACCGAGGAGCGCGGCATCGACGGGCGCGACGCCCTCTGGCAGCACCCCGATCTGCTGCCCACGGCCGAGGACCTCGACGACCCGGCGGGATTCTCCGGGCGCCGCAAGCTCATCGAGTCCTCCGACGCCGATGTCGACGCCGCCCTGCAGCGTCTGCTGGCGGGCGGGTTCGAGCCGCAGGACGACGCCTCCGACGGGGACTCCGGGGAAGCAGCACCCGGGACCGCGGATGACGAGGACGGAAGCGGCACGGACGGATCGGCGGCGGACGGCGACGGACCGCGCTGAGCGCGCGGACTGCACTGCCACCGGCTAGAAGGCGTCCTGCCCGGTCGGAGGAAGACCGCGCTGTGCGGCGAAGGCGGCCCCGTCGAGGAACGCCTTCGCCGTCTCGGTGCGTGGATAGCTGGTGAGCAGCTCCCAGAACACGGCATTGTGCGAGGGTTCGACGAGGTGCGCCATCTCGTGGAGGATGACGTAGTCGACGACCCAGTCGGGCATGCCCTGCAGCTTGTGCGACAGGCGGATGGACCGGTGCGCGGGGGTGGCGGACGCCCAGCGGGAATTCTGGTTGGTCACCCAGCCGATCGTCGCCGGCACTCCCCTGCCACCGAGGTATTGCGCCGCGAGGTGCCTGGCCCTCCGGAGCAGCGCGGTCGGGTCGTCCTCGAGGGCGGGGGCCGCGAGGTACTTCGCCGACATCCGCTCGACCATCCGTTCGACCCAGTGGTGCTCCTGGCTCGCCGAGAAGTGTCCCGGGATGGAGACGCGGATCACCCCGTCCCTGATATCGGCACTGACGGTGCGCTTCCGGCGTGCGGATCGCCGCACCTCGACCGGCAGACGCGACCCGTCCGGCCGCCCCGGGGCGTCAGGCGTTGTCACTGATGATCTCGAGAACGGCCTCGCCGTACCGCTCGAGCTTTGCCGAGCCGACACCGGCCAGCCCCCCGAGTTCGTCGAGGGTCTCCGGCCGGGCCTCGGCGATGGCGACGAGGGTCGCGTCCGTGAAGACGACGAAGGCGGGCACGTCCTTGTCGCGGGCCTCCACGAGCCGCCATGCGCGCAGCGCTTCGAAGGTCTGTTCCTCGTAGGTGGCCGGGCAGTCGTTGCAGCGTCCCATCTTCCGCTCCGAGCCGGTGAGGAGCGGCCGCTTGCACACGCGGCAGACGGCCGGCCCGGCGGCCTTGCGGGTGGCCTTCGCTCGCGGCTGCCGGAAGGATGCCTGTCCCGTGCCGGCCGGACGCAGCGCATCGAGGAACCGTGAGGGCTTCCTGCTGGCGCGACCGCCCGGGGAGCGTGACGTGGACCAGGACATCGAGAGGTGGATACGCGCGCGGGTGATCCCCACGTACAGCAGCCGGCGCTCCTCGTCGATGGCCTCCTGCGTGTCGGCGAACGAGATGGGCATGAGTCCCTCGCTCAGCCCGACGAGGAAGACGGCGTCCCACTCCAGCCCCTTCGCGGAGTGCAGCGACGCCAGGGTGACGCCCTGCACCGTCGGGGCATGCTGGGCCGCTGCCCTCTCCTCGAGCTCGGCGACGAACATCTGCAGGGTGAACGCCTCCGGCCCCCGCACGCGGTTGAGCTCGTCGGCCAGGCCCACCAGGGCAGCCAGCGACTCCCACTTCTCCCGTACCGCCCCCGAGTTCTGGGGTGCCACGGACGTGTAGCCGAGCGAGGCGAGGACGTCCCGTACCTGCTGGGGGACGTCGTCGTCGCCCTGCGTGCGTGCCGCAGCGCGCAACTGGAGGAGCGCGTCGCGGACCTCGCGGCGCTGGAAGAACCTCTCGCCGCCGCGCAGCTGGTACCCGATGCCGGCACTCGCCAGTGCCTGCTCGTACGCCTCCGACTGCCCGTTCGTCCGATAGAGGATGGCGATCTCGCTCGCCTTCACGCCCTGGTCGAGCAGCACGCCGATGCGCCGCGCGCACTCGGCCGCTTCGGCCTCGTCGTCGCTGCACTCGGTGAAGACGGGCTCCGGCCCCGGTTGTCGCTGGGCGACCAGCTCGAGCGGAGCGGACCAGGTGGTGCCGGTCGCGCGGCGGTCCACCTCGCCGCTCCGTGCGGCCAGCAGGGTGTTCGCCGCGCGGACCACCTGGGGTGTGGACCTGTAGTCGCGGACAAGCCTGACCACCTGCGCACCCTCGTAGCGTTTGGTGAAGTCGAGCAGGTGGCGCGATGTCGCACCCGTGAACGAGTAGATGGTCTGGCTGGCGTCACCGACGACACACAGCTCGCGCCGTTCCCCGAGCCACAGGTCCAGCATGCGCTGCTGCAGCGGGGAGACGTCCTGGTACTCGTCGACCACGAAGTGGCGGTACTGGGCCCGCACGGTGGCGGCGACCTTCTCGTCCTCCTCGAGGATCGCGACGGTCGTCAGCAGGACGTCCTCGAAGTCGATCAGGTTCCGGTCGATCTTCAGGTCCTCGTACGCCGAGAAGATCCGCGACACCGTGGTGAGGTCCATCCCCGCCGGCTCCGCCCGGCCCGCTGCGGCCGCTGCGTAGGCATCCGGGGTCAGCATCGAGACCTTGGCCCATTCGATCTCCGCCGCCACGTCACGGATCGCGGCGCGGTCCGTCGACAGGCGGAGCCGCCGCGCCGACTCCGCGATCAGCTGCGCCTTGTGGTCGACCAGGGCGGGCAGGGGTCCGCCGACGGCCTGAGGCCAGAAGTACTGCAACTGGCGGAGGGCTGCGGCATGGAACGTGCGGGCCTGGACGCCACCCGCGCCGAGGTCCCGGAGCCGCGTGCGCATCTCCGCCGCGGCACGCGCTGTGAAGGTCACCGCGAGCACCTGCTGCGGCTTGTAGACACCGGTGTGCACACCGTAGGCGATCCTGTGGGTGATGGCCCGCGTCTTTCCCGTACCGGCCCCGGCCAGGACGCACAGAGGACCGGAGAGGGAGCTGGCCACCATGCGCTGTTCGTCGTCGAGCCCCTCGAGGATGCTCTCCTCGAGCAATAGTCCGGACACTAGGGACGCGCCTCCGACGGCTCCTCGTCGAGCGGTCCGCCGTACCAGCGTTCGATCAGGGCGCGGGCGATCGAGATGCCACCCGCGACCGCGATCGTGCCGTCGCGCACCTCGGCGAACAGCTCCTCGCGCGTGAACCACCGCACGGACCGCATCTCCGCCCGGTCCGGTACGGCGTCGGTCGTGACGGCGCGCGCCGTGAAACCGAGCATCAGGGACGCGGGGAAGGGCCAGGGCTGCGATCCGAGGTACTGCGGGGCCTCGACCTCGATGCCGGACTCCTCGCCGACCTCGCGGATCACCGCGGCCTCGAGCGACTCGCCGGGTTCCACGAATCCTGCGAGGGTCGAGTAGCGGTCCTCCGGCCACGCGACGGCGGATCCGAGCAGCAGGCGGTCGTCGTCGTCGATCACGGAGACGATGATCGCGGCGTCGGTCCGGGGGTAGTGCTCGGAGTCGTCCGTGGGGCACCGGCGCACCCAGCCGCCGGCGCGCACCTCGGTCGGCGTGCCGCACCGCGGGCAATGCGTGTGGGTCGCATGCCAGTTCGCGATGGCGGCCGCCTCGACGAACAGGCCGGCATCGCGGGCATCGAGGGACGCGGCGATGTCCCGCAGACCGAGCCACTGCTCGGGCGGCGCCAGGGAGGTGTCCTCCTCGGCAAGGACCGCGAGGACCACGCTGCGCCCGGCATCCGGGGCGCCCTCGTTGATGCGCCCCAGGTAGACGAGCAGGTCGGGCCGCTCCACCTGTGCGGGCGCGACCAGCCGGAGCGCGCTCCCCTGCACCGGCGCCTTCCCCCGGACGAGGGCGAGCACCCTCGTCCCCGGCGAGGCCCACAGGGTGTCGAGAAGGTTCTCGGACGTCCTCGAGTCGCCGTCGCGGTCCGCATCGGCCCGCGAGAGCGGCAGCGATCCGAGGGGTGGCAGCACGAGTGTCCGGAGGGGATCGATCATGCTTCTACGGTACGTTCTCACTCTCCCAAAACACATTCTGCGCAGTGGGGGGTGGAGGAGTAGTGCGAGCGCGAAGACGAGTGGTGCATCTGACGACTCGCCGCGCCGGAACGGCTCCGGCTGCCGCGGGACGCCCTACGGTGGAAGGTGTGAAACGGACACCCATGGAACTTGCTGCCATCGCCAGCGCCGCGGTACCTGGCCTGGCTCCGACAGGGGTCGCCGGTGCTCCCGATGATGCTGCCGATTTCGACTCGGCGCTGCTGGTCGACGACGCCGGGAAGCAGTGGCGGGTGCGTTCGCCGAAACATGCCGAAGCGAGCATGCGGCTCGAGACCGAACTGCAGGCGCTCCGCGCCTTCACCCCGGCCGTCAAGGCCGAACTCCCTTTCCTCATCCCGCACATGGCCGGCAGTGTCCGCCAGGGTGAGCTCAGCACCTTCGTGTACTCCCACCTCGCCGGGACCACCAGGACGCTGGAGGCACTCACCGCCGGTGGGACCACGATGGCACAGGAAGTGGGCCGGGCCATCGCCGCGATCCATGCCCTGCCGAAGGACATGGTGCAGCGCGCGGACCTGCCCAGCTACGAGGCCGACGAGTACCGCCAGCGCAAGCTGAACGAACTCGATCAGGCCGCGACCACGGGCAAGATCCCGTCGATCCTGCTGCGCCGGTGGGAGCACGCACTGGAGGACGTCGCCCTGTGGCGGTTCAGCCCGACGGTGGTGCACGGAGACCTGCACGAGGACCACCTCCTCGTCGCCGCCGGCCGCGTGTCGGCGGTCACGGGCTGGACGGACCTGTGCATCGGCGATCCCGCGGAGGACTTCGCCTGGCTTGCAGCCGCCGAGGACGCCCCCTTCGTCGACGCCGTCCATGCGGCCTATGCGCAGGCCAGGGCGACCGCCGTCGACCCCCACCTGTGGCGGCGGGCGGCGCTCGCCGCCGAGTTCGCACTCGCGCAGTGGCTCGTACGCGGCGTCGCCCTCGAGGATGCCGCGATGGTCCACGAGGCGGAGGAGATGCTGGCCACCCTCGAGGCGGACGTCGAGTCCATCGAGCGTGAGCAGCACGAAGCTGCCGAGCGGGCCCGGCACGCCCACGAGGTGCGCCTCGAATGGGGCAACGAGCACGGCACCGACGCGTACGACGACCAGCACGGGCACCGGGAGGATCGGGACGCCGTCCCCGGAGCCGAGGAGGTGGCCGGTGGCCACCGGGACGGCGTCGGGACCGGCGCCGGTGATCCCGTCCGCGAACCCCGCGACGGGGCGGTGCACGACGGCCCCGCCCAGGACCCGCGGTCGGGCTCCGGCACCGGCCACGCCCCACAGGACCGGACCGGCAGCCACGCCTACGACCCGCACGCACCCGCGGCGGACCGCGGGTCCGACCCCACCCGGATGCAGGCGTCGATCCCCTCCGGGCACCGCGACGGCTCCTCCGGAGACTCGTTTGGAGACTCGTCCGGAGACCCCTCGGGCGACCACTCAGGGGACCGGTCCGGGCACCGACCCGGCGAGGCGGATCCGGCTACGCCGTCCGGAGCGTCACCGGCCTACCTGCGCCTGACGGCCGGGCGGCAGCGGTCCGCCGGTACGTCGACGAAGGTCACCCTGCTCCGGAGCAGCGGACCGGTGGCCGGCTCCCCGGACGACGTGGCGACCTCGGCACTGCCGATCGTGTCCTTCGGCAGCTGACGCCAGGGCCTCGCCCTCGTCAGGGCGTCCCGCGGTGCAGCGCCGACGAGGTGGCCGGCAGTACGGCCGGTCAGCCCTTCCATCCACCTCCGGGCCTCGGACGGACGGCGCGGCCCCTCCCCGGCCTGAGGGTCAGGAGCCGGCCGCCGTGTCCGCCGCTGCGATGATGGCTTCCAGTTCCGCTGCGTCCGCGAGGTCGTGCGGGCGCACGACGAGGTTGTCGGCGACGTAGAAGAAGGCCGCCCGGACCGTGTCCAGCGGCACCTCCTTCAGCCTCGACCAGGCCAGGCGGTACACGGCCAACTGCACGGCCTTGGCAGCGCGGCGGTCCGGGGAGGGCGGGCGGCCGGTCTTCCAGTCGATCAGGTCCCATCCGCCGTCGGAATCGCGGAAGACGGCATCGATCCGGCCACGCACCACGATGCTGCCGATCTTCGTCTCGATGGGGGCCTCGATGGCGGCGGGTTCACGGAGGGCCCACTCGGACCTCTCGAAGATGGCGGCCATGTCCTTCAGGCCGAGTGTCTCGTCCACGTAGACGTCCGCCCCGCCCGGGTACTCCCCGAGGTCGAGCATGCCGCCGGAGCCGTAGAACTCCTCGATCCAGGCATGGAACGCCGTCCCCTTGCGGGCCGCCGTACCGGGCCGGCGCGGGAGCGGGCGCCGCAGCTGCTGCATGACCGCCTCGGGATCTTCCCGGAGCTCCACGAGGGTGGATGCGGAGATGTGGGACGGCAGCGTGAGCGGCAACCGTTCGCGTTCGCGGGCCTGCCGCGCCAGTGCGAGGCGGACCTCCCGACCCCACCGCCCCCCATCGACGTCGACCTCCAGCGTGGGGGCTGCGGCCTGCTCCAGGACGGCCTGTGCGGCGCGTTCCATCGGGCTCCGCCGGGGCCCGAGCGGGTCGAAGGGCCAGCTCGCCCGTTCCGGCCGGGCATTGGCCGGGTTCGTGTCGCCCTGGTGCTCCTCCTGCAGCCAGTGCGGCAGGGTGTAACCCGCGGCACCGGCCTCCGCGAGGGTCACCAGATCGTTCAGGTAGGCCGAGGGAGCCGAGGGTTTGGACCGTCCGCCGCCCCAGGACGAGGATGTGCAGACCAGGGCGTGCTTGGCCCGCGTGAACGCCACGTAGGCGAGCCGGCGTTCCTCCCGTTCCGCATGCGCCCTGGCTTCCTCCGTGAAGTCCTTCTCGCTGGCGAGCCACTCCTTCTGGTCCTGCTGCTCCCAGTCCCAGTGCGGCAGCTCGGCAGCGTCGCCGCGCAGCGGCCACGGGATCGAGGAGTCCCCGCTGCTCCAGCGCGAGTCCTTCCCGCTCGGGAAGGAACCCTCGTTGAGTCCCGGCACGAACACGACGTCCCACTCCAGCCCTTTCGAGGCATGGACCGTCAGCAGCTGCACCGCGTCCCTGCTCGCCTCGAGCTGCGCTACGGGCAGCCCGTCCTCCTCCTGGTCCGCCGCTTCGAGCCATGCGAGGAATGCCGGGAGGTCGACCCGCTCGGCGGTGGAGACGAATCCGGCGACGGCCTCCGTGAAGGCATCGAGGTTACGGCGTGCCTCGTGGATGCTCACCCCCGGCTTGGCGGCCACCTCGATGTCCAGGAGGATGGTGCGCTCCACCTCGCCGATCATGCTGCCGAGGTCGTCACCCACGAAGCTGCGGAGGGCGCGCAGTTCTCGCCGGAGGGCATCGAGCCGCCGTCGCGCGGGATCACTCAGCGTCCGGCCGGAGGAGGACACCCACCCGGCCGGCGGGAGGTGGTCGACGGCCTCCACCAGGCTGCCGGCCTCGGCCAGGTCCGGTGCGACGACGGCGTCCCGGCTCTGGTCGTCGTCGAGCTCCTCCCCTGCGGCGTCGCCGCGCCTGAACATCGCCTCGCGGGTACGGGCGAGCTGCCTCGACCAGTCGCCCAGTGCCATGAGGTCTGCCGGTCCCAGCCGCCATCGTGCTCCCGCCAGGAGCCGCAGCATCGAGTCCGAGCGGTCGGGGTCGCCCAGCACCCTGAGGGTGGCCAGCAGGTCGACGATCTCGGGGGTCCGCAGCAGGCCGCCGAGGCCCACCACCTGAACCGGGACGCCCGCACGCTCCAGTTCCCGACGAATCGGCTCGAACTGTTTGCGTCCCCTGCACAGCACGGCCATCGTCGGGCGGAGGGGGTTCCCGGCGTCGTCGGTCTCGAAGCTCCGGCGGCGCTGGCGCAGGACCTCCCGCGTCACCGCCTCCGCCTCGCTCAGGGTGGACGGGGCCGCCGGGCCGGCAGGCGATACCGCCTCCTCGGCGGCGTCGGCGCCCCCGACGGGGGCATCGGTGAGGAAACGCCCCAGCGTCACCTCACCCAGTGGCGCCCCGGGGCGCGCGACGAGTCCGGGGACCTGCTGGACCGTGGTGTTGCGGAGCCATGGTGCGGGCACGTTCAGGGGCGCCGACACCGTGTTCGCCGCCTCGAGGATCGAGGTCGAGTTACGCCACGCGACCGACAGGTGGGCCACCTCCGACGGTGCCCGCCCTTCGCCGGTCACCCGCGGGAACGCAGTACGGAAGGTGGCCAGCTGCCCCGCCGACGCTCCCCTGAAGCCGTAGATCGACTGGTGGGGATCGCCCACGGCGGTGACGGAACGACCGTCCGCGAAGAGCCTCGAGAACAGCACCATCTGGGCGTGGGAGGTGTCCTGGAACTCGTCGAGCAGCACCACCCTGTACTTCTCGCGCTCCATCCTCCCGGCCTCCGGTATGTCCCGGGCGATCCGCGCTGCAAGGGAGACCAGGTCGCCGAAGTCGAGCTGGCGGCGCGCGAGCTTGGCGGCGGCGTAGCGCTCCGCGAGTTCCGTCACGGTGACGCGGGTGCGCAGCTTGTCGAGCAGCTCCTGCACCTTCTGCGTGGCGGCCCTGGTGGACCCTGCGACGTAGGGCTGGGCGACGACGTGATCGATGTGGCGACGGAGCTCGTCCCGGACGGTCCCGGGCGTGACGAGGTGCTCCGCGCACTCGCCGGCCATGTCGAGCACCGCCTTCACGAGCGTGCTCTTGGCGGCCGTGAAGTGTTCCCACTCGCCGTCGTACGCCTCCACGACGGAGTGGGCGAGCTGCCAGGACTGGGCCGTGCCGAGCATGACCGAATCCCGCTCGACCCCGATGCGCAGGCCGTAGTCCTGGACGATGCCGTTTGCGAAGGAGTGGTAGGTGGAGATGGCGGGATCGAGCCGGTCGAGCGCATCCCCACCTGCGGTGTCGCGATCGTCGTGGGCGAGTGCCGTATAGAGTTGCGCGAGCCGCTGCCGGACGCGGGACGCGAGCTCGCCCGCCGCCTTGCGGGTGAAGGTGACACCGAGGATCTGCTCGGGCCGCACGAGGTTGTTGGCGACGAGCCAGACGACCCTGTCCGCCATCGTCTTGGTCTTGCCCGAACCGGCTCCGGCGATGACGAGGAGGGGCTCCAGCGGAGCCTCGATGACGCGGGCCTGGTCCTCCGTCGGGTACTGGACCGGGGCATCCGGGTCGGCATGGAGCAGTTCGGCCAGCCGCCGGGCCGAATAGGTCGGGGTTGCACGCGGCTCGGCCGTCACTGCGTCACCTGCTTTCCCTCTTCACACAGCGGACAGATCTCCGGCAGGCGACAGCCGCTCCCGCCGAAGCCCGAGCGGCGTGGGTCGTGGATGGTGTCGAAGGTCGCGGCCGCCATGAGGACGGCGGCGTCCTCGATCATGGTCCGCGCCCACGCGTCCTCGGGACCCACGGGTGGCTGTTCCTGGACGGAGATCCCCTTCGCCTTGGTCCCCAGCTGCACGAGGGACGCACCACCCGGCTCCCGGGACCCGGCACCGGCCGTCGCACCGCCATCGGCCGGCCCGTTGCCGGCGTCCCCGTCCGGGGTGTCGAGCAGGGCGCCCGAGGCGACGGCGGTCTGGTAGGCCGCGAGCTGCGGATGACGGGCGATGTCCGCGCCGACGGGTGCGCTCTTCCCCGTCTTCAGGTCGACGACCACGAACCTGCCGTCGGCGTCGAGTTCCAACCGGTCGATCTGGCCGCGCAGGCGGGCGATCCTGTCCGCACCCCCGATCCTCATGTCGAGGTCCACGGAGAAGTCGACCTCGGTCGCCTGCAGCGACCTGCCCGCCTGCCGCATCCACAGCACGTACGCCGCCAGCTTCCGCACCATGCCCTCGGCCCGCCGGAAGTCGGACTGGCCCTCCCACGAATCCTTCATGCCGAGCTGCGGCCAGCGCCGTTCGAGTTCCCGGACGTACTCGGTACCGCTCGCCTCCGGCATGTCCTGCGCGATCTGATGCACGAGCGTCCCGAGGGACCGTGCGAAGTCCGTGGTCCGCTCCCCTCCGGCCGCGGACACGAACCAGCTCAGGGGTGAGGTGAGGACCGATTCGACCTTCGAGGGCGACACGGGGATGGGCTGGTCCTCGGGGACGACCGGCTCCTCGCTGCTCAGGTCCAGGACGCCCCACCACTGGGCCGGGTGCGCACCCGGTACCGGCGGCTCGAGGACCGCCATCCGGCCGAGATGCCGGACCGCCTCGCCGGACAGTGCGGCGCCGGCCTGCGGGTCCTGGGCGAACTTGCGCAGCTCGGCGACGAGGGCGCGCAGCGTGACCGGTCGCAGGACCTCGGTCCGTGCCCGCTCGGCGGTGCCGGCAGGAAGCGGATCCAGGACGTCGAGGAACTGGGACGGCTGCTCGTCCTGGGACGCGACCGCGCAGCACACCAGCTCCTGGGTGGCGCGGGACACGGCGAGGGAGAACGTGCGCAACTCGTCGAAACGGATGTCCTGCAGCAGGGACACGGGGTCCCGGTTGCTCCGGAACGACTCGCCGTAGTCGAGCAGCGCGCGCAGCTCACCGGATCCGAGGAGCTCGCCGCGCAGCCTGAGGTTCGGCCAGACACCGTCCTGCACACCGGCGACGATCACGAGGGGCCAGTGACGACCGGCCGCACTCGCGGGCGTGAGCACCGACACCGAGGCCTGGCGGGTGGTGCGCTGCGCGAGGGTGTCCATGGGGATGTCCTGGCTGAGGATGTAGTCGAGGAACAGGCCCGGATCCGCACCCGGCATCTGTTCGACGAAGCGTTCCGCCGTGTGGAACAGGGCCATCATCGCGTCCAGGTCCCGATCGGCGCGCGTCGACGACGGGCCCTCCGACAGGGCCGCGCCCGACCACTGCTGCGCGAGGCCGGAGGCCGACCAGAGCGCCCACAGGACGGTCTCCGGATCGCTCCCGGGATCGGCGGCCGCCGCCCTCCCCGCGTCCAGCATCCGGTGCAGGCGCCGCACGGGGGCACCCTCGGAGGGCAGCGCGGCGATCTCCTCGGGCGAGGCGAACAGGGCTGTCAGGAGCTCGTCGCTCGTGCGGCCCCCGCCCTGCTGCAGTTCCGTACGCCGCAGGACCTGGCGGAGGCGTCGGAGGTCCAGGCTGCCCGCGCCGCCGATACGCGACGTGAGCAGCGAGATGCACAGCTCGGTGTCGAGCTCACCGCGTCCCACGACCACCGCGTACAGGTCCAGCAGCGGACGGACGGCGGGTTCCTCCCGGATGGCCGTCTCCGCCGCGGGCACGTTGACGGCGATGCCCTGCGCCGTCAGGAAGCGCTGCACCGCGGACACCTGTGCGCCGTTCCGGACGATGACGGCGATGTCGTCGAGGCTGCGTCCGCCGAACAGATGGGCCTCGAGCACCCGCTGCGTGACGAAGCGCTGCTCGTGGAAGGCGCTGTCGAGCACATGGGCGGACACCGTCGGGCCGGGCGCCCCGCGCCCCGCCGTCACGTCGTCGGGCGCGGCGTCCTGGCGTGGATGCTGCCGGGCGTCCGCGTCCGCGTCGGCGTCCTCCGGCCGGTGCGGCTGGGACCGGTAGGCGGTACTCACGCCCGTGGTCGAGATGCGCGCGGCGACGTTGCTCCAGGCCTTGGCCAGCCGGCCGTGCAGCGTCAGCGACGCGGGCAGGGTCACCGTCGTCAGGCCGCCGCCCCGCCGGAAGAGGGTGGAGAGACGCCCGGTCAGTTCGGGACGCGCTCCGCGGAAGCCCTGTGCCACGGTGTCGGGGCAGGAGGTGACGACGACGTCCTTGCCCGCTCCGATGAGGCCCAGCAGTGCGTGGACGGCGGGATTCGCCTCCTGGTAGTCGTCGACGAGCACGAGCTGCAGGCGTCTGCGCTCCCTGTCGAGGAAGTCGCGGTCGGTCTCGAGGAGCTCCCGTGCCGCCGTGAGGATTCCCGCCGGGTCGAAGGCCTCGGGCATGCGGAGGTCGAGGACGTCGCGGTATTCGCGGTACAGCGCGGCCGCCGCCACCCAGTCCGGCCGGTCGAACCGCTCGCCCCAGGCCGCCAGGTCGTCGGCCGGCACGCCGTACTCGCTCACGCGGTCGAACAGGTCGCGGATCTCCTGCCGGAAGCCCCGCGTCGGCAGCGCGAGGGCCAGGCTCGCGGGCCAGGCGAGCTCGGGGGCTCCGTCGCGTCCGTGCCCCGAGAGGAGTTCCTTGATGATGAGGTCCTGCTCGGCCCCGGACAGGAGCCGGGGCGGCCTCGTGATGGCGGGGGTGCGGCCCTCGGCCCGGGCGCGGCGGATGAGATCGAAGGCGTAGGAGGCCCAGGTGCGGGCAGGGGCGGTGCTGATGCTGCGCTCGAGCTTGGCGGTGAGCTCGTCGCGGAGCCTCGTCGCGGCGGCACGCGTGGGGCCGAGGAGGAGGAGCCCCTCGGGATCCACGCGCCCCTCCCCGATCCGCAGGACCGCGAGGTCCGTGAGCAGCGAGGACTTCCCGCTCCCGGGGGCGCCGAGGACCAGGACCTGGCCGGAGACGTCCCGCAGCGACTCGAGGACGGCGTCGTAGCCGTCCGCCGGGTCCGCGGCGGGCCCGGCGACGGTAGTGCCGGAGGACGCCGTCGGGGCGTCATGGAGGGTGCTGGTCATGGTCCTAGACCATCACATCCCACGGACAATCGAGGGCATGCGCGGGGGTGTCCTGCATTACGGCCCGGCGTGGCTCAGGGACGCGCCGACAGCGGCCACCAGGGCCAGTTCCCCGCCGGACGGCGACCACCGCGCACGCCCCAGGTCGACGCGGTAGTCCCCCGGGTCCGACGGCACCGACGGCACCGACGGCACCGACAGAGGGGTGCCCTCGGCGTCGTAGCGTGCACGGGCCTCCAGTTCCAGTCCGCGGGGCGGCAGCCCTCCGGCCCGGAGGACGCGCCACCACGGGACGGCGCGGGTGCTGCGCGACAACGCCCTCCCCACCTGGCGCGGCCCGCCCGCCTCCAACAGTTCGGCGACGTCGCCGTAGGTCAGGACCATGCCCTGCGGGATCAGCTCGGCGATGCGCAGGACCGCCTCCGCGTACACCGCGGGACTACCGTGCCGGCGGTGCACAGGACCGGGGACGACGGCGTCGCTGCGGGCAGGAGCGACGCCATGGACTCGTGGCTGCATCCGCCAACCCTAGCCCGGCCCGCGGAACGGGGCGCCGGGGCCGTTTGGTCGGACCCCGCCGGTACCGTGGGGCCATGACCAGCTGGCATGAGTGTCCGAGGGCCGCCTTCGACCTCGAGACGACGGGACGGGACCCGCTGACGGCCCGGGTCGTCACCGCGACCATCGTGCTCGTCGACGGCGCCGGGGAGGTGCTCGAGCACCACGAGTGGCTGGCGGATCCGGGCATCGAGATCCCGGACGACGCCGCTGCGATCCACGGGGTCACGACGGCCCACGCCCGGGCGAACGGCCTGCCCGCCGCCGAGGTGGTCCGCGGCATCGCCGCGGTCCTCGCCCGGCTCTTCACCGCCGGCGTGCCCGTCCTCGCCTTCAACGCGCGGTACGACTTCACGGTGCTCGCGCAGGAGGGCCGCCGCCACGCCGTGGCGGTCCCCCCTCCCATGCCGGTGATCGATCCGTTCATCCTGGACAAGCAGGCGGATCGTTACCGGCGCGGCAAACGGACGCTGACGGCGCTCTGCGAGCACTACGGCATCCGGTTCGAGAACGCCCACACCTCCGCGGCCGACGTCCTCGCGACGCTGCAGGTGGCCCGGGTCCTCGCCGAACGGTACGCCTTCCTGCGCCGGCCCGCCGTCGAGCTCCATGCCGCGCTGATCGGCTGGGCCGAACGTCAGGCCGCCGGCTTCGAGGAGTACCTGCGCCGGACGGAACCGACCGCGGTGATCGAACGGGCCTGGCCGGTCGTCGAGCCCGACGTACCCGGCGTCGAGCCTGCCGGACACGCTGTCGGACCCGCCCTCGAGACTGTCCGGCCCACCGACGCCGCGACTCCGCCGCTGCATCCGGTGGCCACTCCCGCCTGACCGCCCGGCTAGTCGACCGGGACGGCCTCGGCTGCCGCCCGCGCCGCCGCGGGAAGCGCAGCGTGGATGCGCTCCATCGCCGCGTCGTCGTGCGCCGCGGAGAGGAACCAGGCCTCGTACACCGAGGGCGGCAGGTACACGCCCGAGTCGAGCATGGAGTGGAAGAACGGCCCGTAGCGGAACGCCTCCTGTCCCTGCGCGTCGGCGTAGTTCCACACGCCGTGCTCGGCGGTGCCGAACGCGACGCTGAAGAGGTTCCCCGCCCGCTGGATCGAGTGGTCGACGCCGGCCTTCGACAGTTCCGCCGACAGGGCGTCGCCCACCTCGAGCGAGCGGGCGTCGACGTGCCGGTAGACGTCCTGCGTGGCCGCCGTGAGGGTGGCGACGCCTGCCGCCATGGCGATCGGGTTGCCGGACAGGGTGCCGGCCTGGTAGACCGGCCCGATCGGAGCGAGGTAGTTCATCACGTCCGCGCGACCGCCGAGCGCCGCCGCGGGGATGCCGCCGCCGATCACCTTGCCGAAGGTCAGCAGGTCGGGCGTCCACGGGTGCTCCGCGTCGTCCGCCCCTCCGGTGAGCTTCCAGTAGCCACCGGCATGCGTGCGGAATCCGGTCATGACCTCGTCCACGATGAACAGGGCCCCGTGCTCGGAGGTGATGCGGCTGAGGAAGGCGTTGAAACCGGGAGCCGGGGTCACGACCCCCATGTTCGCGGGGGCCGCTTCCGTGATGACGGCGGCGATACGCTCGCCGTGCGTGCGGAATGCCTCCTCGACGGCCTCGACGTCGTTGTAGGGCAGGACGAGGGTCTCCGCCGTCGTGGCCTCCGTGACACCGGCCGAACCGGGCAGCGCGAGGGTCGCCACGCCGGAACCGGCGGACGCGAGGAGGCTGTCCACGTGCCCGTGGTAGCACCCGGCGAACTTCACGATCAGGTTGCGCGACGTGAAGCCGCGCGCCAGGCGTACCGCCGTCATGGTGGCCTCGGTACCGGTGGACACCATGCGCAGGAGTTCGACGGCGGGCACGCGTTCCTTCACCAGCTGGGCGAGGTCCGCCTCGGCGGGCGTCGAGGCACCGAAGGTGAGTCCGTGGTCGACGGCGCGATGGACGGCCGCGATGACGTCCGGGTGGGAATGCCCGAGCAGGGCCGGTCCCCACGAGCAGACGAGGTCCACGTACTCCGTGCCGTCGGCGTCGGTGACGTAGGCCCCGTGGGCGTCGACGAGGAAGCGCGGGGTACCGCCGACGGACCCGAAGGCCCGCACGGGGGAATTGACGCCGCCGGGCATGAGGGCGCGGGCGCGTTCGTACAGGTTCTCAGAAGTCGTCATGACGGTCCTTGGCTGGTTCTAGTGGTCGGTCTCGTCGAGCCAGAGCGCGAGCTCCGAGGCCCAGTAGGTGAGGATCATCTGTGCGCCGGCGCGCTTGATGCCGAGCACGGACTCCTCGATGGCGCGGCGGCGGTCGATCCAGCCGTTGGCGGCCGCGGCCTCGATCATCGCGTACTCCCCCGAGATCTGGTAGGCGGCGACGGGGACGGGCGACATCGCTGCGACGTCGGCCAGGATGTCCAGGTAGCTCATGGCCGGTTTGACCATCACCATGTCGGCGCCCTCCTCGAGGTCGAGCTCGACCTCGAGGATCGCTTCCCGGCGGTTCGCCGCGTCCATCTGGTAGGTCCGGCGGTCACCCGTGAGCTGGGAGTCGACGGCCTCGCGGAACGGTCCGTAGAACGCGGAGGCGTACTTCGCCGCGTAGGCGAGCACCGCGGTGTCCTGGTGCCCGGCCTCGTCGAGCGCCTGGCGGATGACGGCCACCTGGCCGTCCATCATGCCCGACGGGCCGAGGATATGCGCACCGGCCCTCGCCTGCTCCACGGCCATCTGCGCATAGAGTCCGAGCGTCGCGTCGTTGTCCACGGAGCCGTCGGCCGCGAGGACGCCGCAGTGCCCGTGATCCGTGAACTCGTCGAGGCACACGTCACTCATCACGACGAGGGCGTCGCCCACCTCGGAGCGGACATCCGCGATCGCGCGGTTCAGGACGCCGTCCGGGTCGATGCCAGCGCTGCCCGTCGCATCACGGTGCGCGGGGATGCCGAAGAGCATGATGCCGCCGACGCCGCGCTCCACGGCTTCCGACGCCGCGCGCCTGAGGGAGTCCGTGGTGTGCTGCACCACGCCGGGCATGGACAGGATGGGAACGGGCTCGTCGAGTCCTTCCCGGATGAAGGCGGGCAGGATCAGCTCGGACGGATGGACACGGTACTCGGCGACCATGCGTCGCATGGCCGGCGTCGAGCGCAGCCTCCGCGGGCGGTGCTGGGGGAAACTCATGGCTGATCTCCGTTCAGTGGTGCGGGTGCAGGTAGGTGGGTTCGGCCCGGGAGAAGGCCTCCCGGACGGCCCGGGCGATCCCCTGCGGTGTGGGTTCCGCCGCCGTCGCTCCCGGCTCCCAGCCCTGCGCGCGCAGGGCTGCGGCCGTCGTGCGCCCGATGGCGACCGGGAAGAAGGCGAGTGGCCCGCTCCCCAGCTTTTCATGGAACTGCCGGACCGTGCTCGGCGCCGTGAAGACGACGGCGGGGTGGACAGCATCGGCGGCCAGCGCGGCGAGATCCCGACGGGACAGCAGGGGCGGCTGCACTCCCGGCTCCTGGATCGCCGGGACCCGCCGCGCCGCGTCGGCGGGGTAGGGCACGGTGCGGTAGGCCTCCACACGACGGACTGCCCAGCCGCGTCCGGCGAGGCCGGCCTGCAGGTCCCCCGGGGCGAGGTCCCCCTGCGGCACGAGCACCGCGCCGGTACCGTGCGGGAACTCACCCAGCAGGCCGGCCGACGACGCGTCCCGCGGCACCAGGTGGACCTCGATGTCGGAGTCCGCCAGCAGGCGCGCGGTGGTCGAGCCGACGGCGGCGACCCTCGTACCGCCCGCGCGGACCAGCTCCGGGAGGGACGTGGGCCCGGACGCCGCGACGAGCTCGAGCGCCCGGACGGCGTTCCCGCTGGTCACGACCAGCCACTCGTACGCCCCCCTGCCGAGCGCACCCAGTTCCGCGGCGACGGCAGCGACGTCCGCGGGCAGTTCGGTGTCGGTCAGTGGCAGGGCGAACACACGCAGGCCCGCCGCGCGGAGCGCATCGGCGATCCGGGCGGACCGCTCGGGGTGCCGGAGGATGAGCACCGACGGGAGCGCCCGATCGTGGGTCATGCGGGCCTAGCTGTTCAGCGGCGCGATGTCGGCTGCGCCGGCGGCCAGCAGCTCCTCTGCGAGTTCGAGCCCGAGCCGCGCGGCGGCCACGGCGTCCGTCGCGGGTGCCGAGCGCGTGAGCCGGAGGATCGACCGGCCGTCGAGGCTGCACACCACGGCCTCCAGCGCGAGCTCGTCGCCGCGGAGGTGTGCGAGGGCGCCGATCGGTGCCGCGCAGCCTGCCTCGAGCTGCAGCAGGACCGCGCGCTCCGCGGTCACCGCGAGCCGGGTCGGCAGGTGGTCGTAGTCCGCGAGGGCTCCGCGCAGCTCGGGTGTCGGCTCCGACTCGCGGCACTCGACCGCGAGGGCGCCCTGGCCGGGCGCGGGCAGCATGACGTCGGTGTCGATCAGCTCCGTGATGGCGTCCTGGCGTCCCAGCCTCCGCAGTCCTGCCGCGGCGAGGACGACGGCGTCGAGGTCACCGGGCGCACCGATCACGAGTCCGGCGACGCGTCCGAGGCGCGTGTCGACGTTCCCGCGGATGTCGACGACCTCGAGCCCCGGCCGCGCCGACCGCAGCTGCGCGGCGCGCCGCGGGGAACCGGTGCCCACGCGTGCGCCGTCGGGAAGCGTGGCGAGCGTCAGTCCGTCCCGTGCGCACAGGGCGTCACGGACGTCCTCACGCTCGGGCACCGAGGCCACGGTGAGCCCTGGAGCCGGGAGCGTGGGCAGGTCCTTGAGCGAGTGCACGGCGATGTCGCACCGCTCCTCGAGCAGTGCGTCCCGGAGGGCGGCGACGAAGACGCCGGTGCCGCCGATCTGCGAGAGCGACCCCTTGGAGACGTCCCCTTCCGTGCGGACGCGGACGAGGTCGTAGGGCAGCCCTGCGAGGTCCGAGACCCGCTCCGCGACCGTCGTCGTCTGCGTCATCGCGAGGGCGCTGCCCCGCGTCCCGACCCGGATGTGCCCGGTCATTCGGTACCGGGGTTGGGCAGCGGCGTCCCCACGGTGGAGTCGACCGCCGCGATGGTCGGCTTCTCGCCGCGGCGGTTGGCACAGCAGTTCGGTCGGCAGACGTCGTACCAGGGGCCGAGGGCGGTCGCCGACGGGCGGTCGGCGATGTTGTTGTCGATGGTCCGCTCGAGGATCAGGTCGACCAGGCCCTCGACGAACTTCCGGTGCGTGCCCGGGGTGGGCACGCGATCGGCGACGATCCCGAGTTCACCGCAGGTCTCCATCGCCTCGGTGTCGAGGTCCCATGCCACCTCCATGTGGTCGGAGACGAATCCGAGCGGGACGATGACGGCCCCGCGCGTCCCGTTCTCGTAGCGGTCCCGGAGGGCGTCGCTGATGTCCGGCTCGAGCCACGGGATGTGCGGTGCACCCGAGCGGGACTGGTAGACCAGCGACCATTCGACCCCCTCGGACTCCGGGATCCTGTCCAGCACGGCCTGGGCGGTCGCGAGGTGCTGCGCCACGTAGGCGCCTTCCTCGTGGGCCGGGCCGCCCTCCCCGTTGCGGGGTCCTGCCGCCTCGGCGTCGCCCATGGGGATCGAGTGTGTGGAGAACATGATGTGCACGGGCGCGTCCGGCGTGCCCTGTTCGGCGAGTCCTGCACGGACCGTGGCGAGCCCGGCCGCCACGCCCTCGACGAAGGGCTCCACGAACCCGGGGTGGTCGAAGTACTGCCGGACCTTGTCCACCTCCAGCCGTCCCTCGAGGCCGGTCTTCACGAGGGCCATCCCGAGGTCTTCACGGTACTGGCGGCAGCTCGAGTAGCAGGAGTAGGCGCTCGTGGTGACGGCGAGCACCTTGCGGTGGCCGGCGTCGTAGGCCTCCTGCAGCGTGTCCGCGATGAAGGGCTCCCAGTTGCGGTTGCCCCAGTAGACGGGCAGGTCGATCCCGCGCCGGCGCAGTTCCGCCTCCATGGCGGCGCGGAGCGCGCGGTTCTGGCTGTTGATGGGGCTGACCCCGCCGAAGGCGCGGTAGTGGTGCGAGACCTCCTCGAGGCGCTCGTCCGGGATGCCGCGGCCGCGCGTGACGTTCCGCAGGAAGGGGATGACGTCGTCCTGCCCCTCGGGACCGCCGAAGGAGGCGAGCACGACGGCGTCGTACGCCTTGGGGGCCATGCGCCCGTCCGCGTCGACCCCGTCGAGTGGGTTGAAAGCCTGTGTCGTCACTTGAGCACCTCTGCTATCTCGTCGTGGTGGATCCGCCGGCCCGTGTAGAAGGGCACTTCCTCGCGGACATGGCGGCGTGCTTCCGTCTCCCGGAGGTACCGCATGAGGTCCACGAGGTCCACGAGGTCGGGAGCCTCGAGTGCCAGGATCCATTCGTAGTCGTTGAGGGCGAAGGATGAGACCGTGTTGGAGATCACCTGGGGGTACTTGCGGCCCTTCATCCCGTGGTCCGTCAGCATCTCGCGGCGCTCCTCGGTGGGGAGGATGTACCACTCGTAGGACCGGACGAACGGGTACACGCAGACCCATTCGGCCGGCGCCACCCCGCGGGAGAAGGCCGGACTGTGGGACTTCGAGAACTCGGCGTCGCGGTGGACCCCCATCGCCGACCACACCATGGAGGTCCCGGCGAACGTCCCGGTGCGGCGGAGCCTGCGGATCGCGGCCTGCAGCGCCTCGGGACGGGGGCCGTGCAGCCAGACCAGGATGTCGGCGTCGGCGCGCATGGCCGAGACGTCGTAGAAACCGCGGAGCACCACGCCGTCCTCCTCGAAGAAGGCGAGGACCTCCTCGAGCGGGGTGCCGGAGTCCGTCGTCGCGGTTCCCCGCCGGAAGACGGTCCAGAGTGTGTAGAACAGCTCACCGGGGGCGTCGGCGCCCTCCCCGGTCTGCTGTGGAGCGTGGGCGGGCCTGCTACCGGTTAGCTCAGTCATGGTACTAGTTTGCCCCCTGCCCGGAGACGATCCGAAATCCTCTTCTTCTACACGCGGTAGAAGCGAGGAATGTCACATCGGGGCGTCGGGAGCGGCCGCATCGAGGGCGTCGGCGAGCACGCCGGCGCGCGCCCTGGCATCGTCGATCACGGCGACGAGGCCCGTCCCGGCGAGCCAGCCGCCCGTGACGGCGAGGGACTTCGACTGGTCGGCGACGAGCGCACGGATGCGTGCCACGCGCTCCCGGTGACCCACGGAGGCGTGGGGCAGGGCACCGGCCCAGCGCACCACGTCCCAGTCGAGCACATCCGCCTCCTGCATCGGGACGCCGAGCAGGGACGAGGCGTCGACGAGCGCGTGGCGGTAGAGGGCATCGTCCGGCGTGGCCAGTCCGACATCGGCCGGGGTGTCCCCCACGCGTCCGTAGGACAGCCGGAGCACGTGCGAGCCGGGTCCGGCCTGGTCGCGCAGCCACGCCCACTTGGCGGTCGCGTGCGTCAGCGCCTTGGCGGCGACTCCCTCCACGCCGCGGGCCACCAGCACACCGGTGCCGCGCGGGCGGGCGTCGAGTTCGGGGACGTCGACGATCAGCGTGACCAGGGCGACGCCCGGCACCGGGTCCGGCCGCTCGCCGGCCACCGCAGGGATGGCCGGACCGAGGAGGTCGACGGCGGCACGGCCCTCGGTCGCGACGAGGACGCCGTCGGCCGGGATCCGTCGCGCAAGGATCGAGTGTTCCGTCGTCACGGTCCACGCCGCGCCCGAGCGGGTGATCGCCGTGACCTGCTCGCCGGTGCGCAGGTCGGCGCCGGCAGCGACGAGTTCCGCCACGAGGGCGTCCCGGAGCTGCGCGATGCCTCCGGCGAGACCGCCGACCGCGGCACCGGCCGGCGCCGCCTGCCGCAGGGCTCCGGCCGCCGCTCCCAGGGAGCCGAGGCGACCCATGGTGGCGCGCAGCCCGGGTGCCACGGAGTCGACGTCGAGGTCGTCGGGGTCCGCCGAGAACACGCCGCCGGCGACGGGCGCCACGAGGCGGGTGAGGACCTCATCCCCCATCCGGGTGCGCACGAGCTCACCGAGGCTGACCCTGGTGCGGGTCGCGAGCGGGCCCACCGGCAGCACCCTGTCGAGGGCTGCCCGGAGGGCGCCGGCCCGGCCGATCACCGCGGTGACGGAGGGATCCGACGGATCCGCGGGGATGCCGAGCACCCCGGAGCTGGGGAGCGGCTGCGCCGAGGCCGCGAGGTCCTTGCCGGGGAGCTGCACCCAGGCGCCGGTCGCGTCGGGGGCCACGATGCGGTCGCCCAGCCCGAGTTCCTCGGCGAGCGAGGGCACGGTGGCGGAGCGGGTGGAGAAGGATTCGGCACCGCTGTCCAGTTGGAGACCGCCGAGCACGCGTCCGTCCACGGTCCCTCCGAAACGGCCGGACCGCTCGAGCAGGGTGACGTGGAAGCCCCGCTGCAGGAGCGTGCGGGCGCCCACGAGGCCGGCCATGCCCCCGCCGATCACGACGACGGTCCGGCGCCGCGGGACCCGCTCCTGCGCCATCGGGTCCCCGTGCGGCCCGGCAGCCCCGTCGCGGTCCCCGCGCCTCGTCATGCCTACGGCTCCACGGAGTGGACGAGCTCGACGACGCGCGTCAGGACGTCCGGGTCCGTCTCCGGCGGGACCCCGTGCCCGAGATTCACCACGTGGCCCGGAGCCGACGAACCGGCCTCGAGCACGTCGCGGACGTGCTGCTCCAGGACGGGCCAGGGTGCGGGGAGCAGGGCCGGGTCGATGTTGCCCTGGAGGGGAACGGTCCCGCCGAGCCGACGGCCGGCCTCGTCGAGGGGCAGGCGGTAGTCGACACCGATGACGTCCACTCCCACCTCGTGCATGGCGACGAGCAGCTCCGAGGTTCCGGTGCCGAAGTGGATCAGGGGTGCCCCGAGGCCGCGGACGTGGTCCAGGGCGCGGCGCGACGCCGGTGCGACGGAACGACGGTAGTCGGCGAGCCCCAGCGAGCCCGCCCACGAGTCGAACAGCTGCGCTGCGCTCGCACCGGCCTCCAGCTGGGCGCGGAGGAACATGCCCGAGGCATCCGCGGCCCACTCCGTCAGCGCTCGCCACGTGTCCGGGTCGGAGTGCATCATGGTGCGCGGACCGAGGTGGTCGCGTGACGGCCGGCCCTCCACCATGTAGGCGGCCAGGGTGAAGGGGGCACCCGCGAATCCGATGAGCGGTGTGGAGCCGAGCTGGGCGACGGTGAGGGCGACGGCCTGCCGGATGGGCTCGAGCGCCTCGTCGGTCAGCCGGGGCAGGGCCGCCACGTCGACTGCGGACCGGATGGGCTTGCCGAGGACGGGACCGACACCGGGGACGATGTCCACGTCGACCCCGGCCAGCTTGAGCGGGATCACGATGTCCGAGAAGAAGATGCCGGCGTCGACGTCGTGCCGGCGGACGGGCTGGAGGGTGATCTCGGACGCCATCTCCGGGTCCAGACAGGACTCGAGCATGTTCGTGCCCTCCCGCAGCGCACGGTACTCGGGCAGGGACCGTCCCGCCTGGCGCATGAACCACACGGGCCGGCGGTGCGGAGTCAGCCCGCGATACGCGGAGATGAGGGCCGAGCCGGACGTGCGTCCGTCGACCAGCGGGTGCGATGCTCCAAGGTCCATACCGCAGATTCTGCCGAAGATCCCGGCCGATGGTTAACCGGGCCGCCGGGCGCCGGGCCGGGCGTGGGCAACATCACCTGCTCGTGGAGGGACACGATCCCGCAGGATTCCGCGGTTTGCAAGCGCCGGTAAGGATCACCTATTCAGGGAACGGGGGTCGTTCTCGGTATGATTGAGGGGCTGTGGTACTTCTTTCACTTGTAGCGACACACTCGAACGTCGACCTGGAAACCGTTGCCCGACTGAGCGTCGGGGCGCCCCAGGTCCCCTCCGTCGCGCTCGCCGACGACAGGTCGGTGTCGGGCGCCGTGGTCCTCGCCACCTGCAACCGGTTCGAGATCTACGCGGAGGCCCCGTCGGAGGACGACGTGGAGGCCGCACGGTCCGCGATCGTCTCCACCATCAGTGAGTACTCCGGGATCCCCGAGAAGTCGGTGTCCGCCTCCTTCGAGACGCACACGGGCCAGGACGTCGCAGAACACCTGTTCGCCGTCGGCGCCGGGTTGGACTCCGCCGTGATCGGGGAGCGCGAGATCGCCGGACAGGTCCGGCGTGCACTCACCGAGGCCCAGGGCTCGGGAGCGGCCAGCGGCGGACTGGTACGCCTCTTCCAGGCGGCGTCGAAGACCGCGAAGGAGGTCGGGGCACAGACCGCGCTCGGCAGCCGCGGGCGTTCGATCGTCTCCGTCGCCCTCGAACTGGCGGGCGACATCTCCGACGACGCCGACTGGTCCGGCAAGGCCGTGGTGCTGTTCGGCACCGGCGCCTACGCGGGGGCCACGATGGCCGCGCTCAAGGATCGGGGCTGCACCGACATCTCCGTCTTCTCGTCCTCGGGACGCGCGGACGCGTTCGTGGCCACACGCGGCGGGACGGCCGTCGCGGTCGCGGACCTGCCGGGTGCCATGCGCCGGGCGGACGTGGTCATCGGGTGCAGCGGCAGTGACGCACGCATCGACGCCGCCGACATCGAACGGGTCCGCGAGGGCAGCAACCGCCCGCTCGTGGTCATCGACCTGGCGCTGAGCCACGACTTCGATCCCGCCGTCGGCACCCTCGACGACGTCGAGCTCATCACCCTCGAGTCCGTGCGCGCAGCTGCACCGGAGGAGCAGGCCGACGCCCTCGCGCAGGCCGGCGACCTCGTGCGCGAGGCCGCGCGGTCCTTCGAGGAGCAGCAGAACACCCGGGCGATGAACGCCGCGATCGTCGCGCTGCGGCAGCACACCCAGGCCGTGCTCGACTCCGAGATGGAACGCGTGAGGGCGCAGCACGGCTGCACCGCGGCTGCCGAGGAGGTCGAGTTCGCCCTGCGGCGCATGGTCCGCCAGCTCCTGCACGTACCGACCGTCCGTGCCCGCGAACTCGCCGCCGAGGGACGCCAGGACGACTACACCGCCGCGCTGGAGGCCCTGTACGGGATCGACATCGCGCCCGCCGCCCCGAAGGCGCCCGCCGCCCCGGCGACCGCCGAGGGAGCCACCGCGTCCGCCGCCGTGGTCCCGGCCGCCCGGCTGCACCACACGCATGCCGACGGTGCCGTGTGCCCGGTGGACCACGAGCGGCCCGCCCGCAGCGCCTAGTCCCCTGCCGCTGTCGGCGGACGCCCGGGACGGGCCCCTGATCCGTCCGCCTAGTACGTCAGCTTCGCAGGTTCGATCCTGCGGACCCACTCGATGATCCCGCCGTCCACCGACCGCGCGTCCGGGTGCCCCTGCCCCCGGAGGAAGCGCACGACGTCGGCCGACCGGACGCCCGACTTGCAGTGGACGTAGACGGTCCGGCCGGTGTCCACGGAGGCGTCGCCGTCGAGGATCGTCTCATTCGGGACCAGCACCGCGCCGTCGATGTGAACGATGGCGTACTCCTCCGGGGTGCGGACGTCGAGCAGCTCGAAATCGGCCGTGCCCGCGGACCGCTCGGCGAGGAGCCGCGCGAGTTCGTCCACGGTGATCGTCGGGACCCGGTCCTCGCCGCCGGGACCGTCCGGTGCGGCGGTCGGACCGGCAGGCGGCAACCCGCAGAACTGCTCGTAGTCGATCAGTTCGGTGATGCGCGCCGCCGTCGGGTCGGGACGCACGCGCACCTCCCGCCAGCTCATGTCCAGCGCGTCGAACACCAGCACCCTGCCGAGGAGGGTGGTGCCCACCCCCGTGATGAGCTTGATCGCCTCGTTGACCATCACGGAGCCGATCTGCGCGCAGAGCACGCCCAGCACGCCTCCCTCCGCGCAGGACGGCACGGATCCCGGCGGCGGCGCCTCGGGATAGAGATCGCGGTAGGTGGGTCCATGATCCTGCCAGAACACGCTGACCTGCCCGTCGAACCGGAGGATGGATCCCCACACGTAGGGCTTGCCGAGGATCGCGGCGGCGTCGTTCACGAGGTACCGGGTGGCGAAGTTGTCCGTGCCGTCGATGATGAGGTCATAGCCGGCGAACAGGGTCAGGGCGTTGGACCGGTCGAGCCGTTCCCGGTGCAGGACCACGCCGACCAGCGGATTCAGCGCCAGGATGCTGTCGCGGGCCGATTCGGCCTTCGACCGTCCGATGTCGGGCATCGAGTGGATCACCTGGCGCTGCAGGTTCGAGAGCTCGACGTCGTCGTCGTCCACGATGCCGAGCGTCCCCACCCCCGCCGCAGCCAGGTAGAGCAGCGCGGGCGAGCCGAGACCGCCGGCCCCGATCACGAGCACGCGCGCGTTCTTGAGGCGCAGCTGCGCGTCGGGCCCGAAACCGGGGATGATCAGGTGCCGGGAGTAGCGGGAGCTCTCCTCCTGCGTCAGGCTCCCGGTCGCGTCGACGAGCGGAGGCAGTCCTGGCGCCCCTCCCTGCCATCGCTCCGACGGCTCGGGGATCGGTTCCGCCGCGGGCTCAGCGGCGCCGGACACGGGTGCGGGAACGGGTGCGGGAACGGGCGGCGACGACGGGGAAGCGGTCATGCCCAAGGGTATTCCGCTTCCCCGCGCACCGGCCAGCGACCGGCGTGCGGGGACGGGGACAACCCGCGACCCGGAACGGGTGGACCGGGAGACCGGTGGGTAAACTGGGCGGACGTCCACCGACCGCTGAACCGAGGATCGCCCTACGTGAGTGCAGAACCGACCGCCTCAGGAAAGTCCCTCCGGCTGCCGCGGGACGAACGCCGCCGGCAGCTCCTGGCAGCGGCGCAGGAGGTCTTCGTGGGGAGCGGCTACCACGGCGCGGCGATGGACGACATCGCCGTCGCGGCCAAGGTCAGCAAGCCGGTGCTCTACCAGCACTTCCCGGGCAAGCGCGACCTCTACCTGGCCCTGCTCGACAGCCACCTCGCCGAGCTGACGCAGCTGCTCGTCGATGCCCTGCGGTCCACGGACGACAACAAGCTCCGCGTCCACGCGACCATGCGTGCCTACTTCCAGTTCATCGCGCAGGACAGCAGGGCGCACCGCCTCGTCTTCGAGTCGGACATCAGCAACGAGCCCGACGTGAGCAGCCGGCTCGAGGCCTTCAACGCACAGTTCGCCAACGACATCGCCGGTGTGATCGCGGGTGACACCCAGCTGTCCCTGGTGGAGGCGACGCTGCTGGGCCGCGGCCTGGCGGGGATGGCGCAGATCAGCGCCAGATATTGGCTGGAGACCGACGGCAGCCTCGACATCGATGCCGCCGCGGAGCTGATCTACCGTTTAGCTTGGCGCGGAATCAGCCGCTTCCCCAAGGAAATCTAGAGTAGGTTTCGGTACGAATCACAGGTTCACTACACAGGAGGCATGCGCCGTGGAAGTCAAGATCGGTATCCAGAACGTCAACCGGGAGATCATCCTCGATTCCGCCGAGAGCGCCGACGCGATCGCGGAGCTCGTGGCCGCGGCGATGAGCGGCGGTACCGAACTGCGCCTCAAGGATTCCAAGGGCCGCCAGGTGATCGTTCCGACGTCGGTCCTCGGCTATGTCGAGATCGGCGCCGAGGAGACCCGCCGCGTGGGCTTCGGCGCGCTCTAGTCCCGGGCGGACAGCAGGACGCGGACGAGGACCCGCGGGCGACGCCGGAAGGCGTGGCCCGCGGGTCCTCCTGTGCGGGGCGCCGGACTACGCGGTGAGTCCGAGTGCGCTCATGCGCCGCGAGTGGTTGCGGGTGAGCTGCGCGAAGAGGGCCGTGGTGTGCTGCGCGTGGTCGGGTTCGGCGGCGAAGAGCAGTCCCGCCAGGTACTCACGCTCGATACCGACGCGCTGCGCCTGCGTGAGGGCTTCCCCGACGAGCCTGCGCCCCCAGAGCGCGAGGCGCGAGGCGAGGCGCGGATCGTCGGAGAGCGCCTCCTTCAGGCGCCGCTGCAGGTGGGCGGCGCCTTCGCCCGAGTCGATGGCGCCGATGAGTTCGCGGGTGGCCGGGTCGAGGCTGTCGGCCAGGGCCCGGTAGAAGTCCCCGGAGAAGGCGTCGATGACGTAGGCCTTCATGAGCGACTCGTACCAGTCGCCGGGCCGCGTGCGCTCGTGGAACGCATCGATGGATGCCTGGAACGGGGTCATCGCGTCCTCGACGGACACGCCCCGCCGGCCCAGGAAGGCCGTCACCGACTCGAAGTGCTCGAACTCCCGGACCGCGAGCCGACCGAGGCTCGCACGGTCCGCGAGGCTGGGCGAGAAACGGGCGTCCGACGACAACCGCTCGAAGCCCGAGAGTTCCCCGTAGGCGATGACACCGAGCAGGTCTGTGACAAAGCGGGCGTAGCGGGGGTCGGAGAAGGCGTCGGGCGCGGGGCCGCCCGCTGCCGGCCGGACCACGGCGTCCTGCCCGTCGGACGCCGTCGGAGGCTCCGGGCGCGTCGTGCGCACCGCCGAAGGGGCCGGCGACACGGCACGGTCCTGCCCGGTCGTGGAAAGGGCCGTGCGGTCGGTGGAGCCGTTGTTCATTCTGCTAAGAGTACGCAATCGCAGGGGTGGGGCAACCCGCCGTACGGCGCCCGGCACCTGTTGCGGAACGGCGACGCCGCCTAGGCTCGTCCCAGTCCGGACAGCGGGATCCCGCTGCTGTCCGGTTCCCGACGCTCCGGTGCGCAGCCGGATGGAAGGCAGGCACCCGTGGACTTCTCCGCCGTCCTCGAACTCTCGGGCCGCACGGCCACCGGGCTGCAGGTGCCCGAGCAGGTCCTGGCCGCGCTCGGCGGGGGCAGGCGTCCCCCGGTGCGCGTCACGATCGGGACCTACACGTACCGCACCACCGTCGGGTCGATGGACGGGCGCCCCATGATCCCGGTCAGCGCGGAGCACCGCACGGCAGCCGGCATCGAGGCCGGCCGGACGGTGACCGTGGGGCTGGACCTCGACACCGAGGAGCGCACCGTGGACGTCCCCGAGGATCTCGCCGTCGCGCTGTCCGACGATCCGGCGCTGGTCCACGCGTTCGATGCGCTGTCCGTGAGCCGCAGGAAGGCCCTGGTGCTGCCCATCGTCCAGGCGAGGGGCGCGGACACGCGCCGACGCCGTGTGCTCAAGGCCGTGGACTCCCTCCGCCCGCCGCCTTCCTGACGGCGCGGACACGTTCACGACATCCGCCCTGCCCGATGTCGTGAACGTGCACTACCGTAAGGCGTGTGCCAGCACAGCATATGGACCTCAGGGACCGCGAGTCCCAGCAACGGCTCACCGAGTCGCTGCGGTCCCTCCGCGAGGAACTCGACATCCGTGAGGATTTCCCGGAGGACGTGCTCCGCGAGGCGGCCGGGGCCGTAGCGGCCTCCCGCCTGCCGGACGCCGACCTGCGAGACCTGCCCTTCCTCACCATCGACCCGCCCGGCTCCACCGACCTCGACCAGGCCGTCCACCTGGCGCGCAGTGCCGGGTCCGGCAGGTCGGACGATCCCGGGCAGGGACCCGACGCGGGCTACGAGGTCTGGTACGCCATCGCCGACGTACCGCTCTTCGTCCGGGCCGGGGGCGCGGTCGACGCAGAGGCGAGGCTCCGCGGCCAGACCCTGTACGCGCCCGACGGACGGATCTCCCTGCACCCGGAGACCATCTCCGAGGACGCCGCGAGCCTCCTTCCCGACCAGGACCGCCCTGCCTTCGTGTGGCACTTCGACCTCGACGCCGGGGCCGTCGTCCGGTCCGTCACCGTCCGCCGAGCCACGGTGCGCAGCCGCCGCCAGCTCACCTACGCCGAAGTCCAGGCGGCGATCGACGCGGGCACCGCGGACGAGCAGCTCCTCCTCCTCCGCGAGATCGGGCTCCGGCGCATCCAGCAGGAACTGGACCGCGGTGGGGCGAGCCTCAACCTGCCGCGCCAGGAGATCACGCACGACGGCGAGAGCTACGCCATCATCACCGAGCCGTCCCTTCCGTGCGAGGACTGGAACGCGCAGATCTCGCTCATGACGGGCATGGCCGCGGCCCGCATGATGATCGACGGCGGCATCGGCATCCTGCGCACCATGCCCGAGCCCGACGACGGCGCACTCGGCAAGTTCCGCCGCCAGTCGGAGGCACTCGAGCACCCCTGGCCCCCGGACATGCCGTACGGCGCCTTCCTGCGCACGCTCGACGTCGCCGACCCGCGGCAGCTCGCCCTGATGCACGCCGCGGCCTCGCTCTTCCGCGGCGCCGGCTACACCGCGTTCGACGGCGCGGTACCCGACGCCGTCGTGCAGTCGGCCATCGCGGCGCCCTACGCGCACACCACCGCCCCCCTGCGCCGCCTCGTGGACCGCTTCGTGCTCGTCACGTGCGCAGCGCTGTGCGCCGGCGAGGAGGTCCCGGAGTGGGTGCGTGCCGCCCTCCCCGACCTCAATGCGCTGATGGCGTCCTCGAACCAGACGGCCTCGCGGCTCGATTCCGGGGCGATGGACGCCGTGCAGGCCGCGCTGCTGAGCAACCGCATCGGCGAGGCCTTCTCCGCCGTCGTCCTGCAGGGCTCCCCGCCCGCCGTCGAGGACGCGCCCGGCCGGCAGGCCCCGCGCCTGTCCGGCACGGTGCAGGTCACCGAACCCCCGCTGGAGGCGAAGTGCTACGGCGAACTCGTGGCGGGAGAGCGCGTCACCGTGGTCCTGCTCGAAGCGGACATCGCCCGGCGGCGTCTCCGCTTCGAGGTCAAACCGACGGACGCGCCCCAGCGGGACCTGCGATGAGGCCCCGCACGGACCGGCAGGGTAGGCTGAGGGTGTAGTAATGGATGCCCGGTCGTTATCAATCCGTCGATAACCCGCAGTACCTACTCGATCCCGAGTTTTCCCGCGGGCGCAGGTCTCCCTCCGCAGCCCGCACGCAGTTGCAAGCCCGCGATCGGCTTCCACTGGACGCCCCGCGCCCGCCGATACGCTCCGCACAGGATGGATCCATCCCGGCGTCGAGCCTCGGCGGCCGCTCGGCCTGAATGAACGGTAGAACGTGCACAACACGAACGCAGACAACACCCCGGCCACGGACACGCACCACCTCGTCGCGGACAACTCCTCCGACGCCATCGACGTCGAGGAGACCCTGGTCACCACGGAGGAGCCGCACGCGGCCGTCGCCGAGACCTTCGCGGACTTCAACGTCCGCCCCGACATCGTCGAGTCCCTGAGCGACGCCGGCATCACCCACCCCTTCCCCATCCAGGCGATGACGCTCTCGATCGCCCTCGGCGGCCACGACATCATCGGCCAGGCGAAGACCGGCACGGGCAAGACCCTCGGCTTCGGCATCCCCGCGATCCAGCGCGTCGTCGGTCCCGACGACGCCGGCTACGAGAAGCTCCCCGTCCCGGGCGCCCCGCAGGCCCTCGTCGTGGTGCCGACGCGAGAGCTCGCCGTCCAGGTGGCGAACGACCTCACGACGGCGGCGAAGAAGCGCAACGCGCGCATCGTCACCATCTACGGCGGCCGCGCGTACGAGCCCCAGATCGAGGCCATCAAGAAGGGCGTCGAGATCGTCGTCGGGACACCGGGCCGCCTGATCGACCTGTACCGGCAGAAACTGCTGGTGCTCAAGAACGTCAAGATCGTGGTGCTCGACGAGGCCGACGAGATGCTGGACCTCGGCTTCCTGCCCGACGTCGAGACCCTGATCGCCGCGACCCCTCCCGTGCGCCAGACCCTCCTGTTCTCGGCCACGATGCCCGGCCCCGTCATCGCGATGGCCCGCCGCTACATGACGCAGCCCACGCACATCCGCGCCGCGGATCCCGAGGACGAGGGCATCACCAAGAAGGACATCCGCCAGGTCATCTACCGGGCGCACAACCTGGACAAGGCCGAGGTGGTGGCCCGCATCCTGCAGGCCCGGGGCCGCGGCCGCGCCATCATCTTCTGCAAGACCAAGCGCACGGCGGCGAAGCTCTCCGAGGAACTGATCGACCGCGGTTTCGCGGCCGGCGCGATCCACGGCGACCTGGGCCAGGGTGCCCGCGAGCAGGCGCTGCGTGCCTTCCGCGGCGACAAGATCGACGTGCTCGTGGCCACGGAGGTCGCCGCGCGCGGCATCGACGTCGAGGACATCACGCACGTCATCAACTACCAGTGCCCCGAGGACGAGAAGGCCTACCTGCACCGCGTGGGCCGCACGGGCCGCGCCGGCAAGAAGGGCACCGCGGTCACCTTCGTCGACTGGGACGACGTCCCCCGCTGGGGCCTCATCAACAAGGCCCTCGGCCTCGACACGCCGGAGCCCGTGGAGACCTACTCCTCGTCGCCGCATCTCTACACCGATCTCGACATCCCCGAGGGCACCAAGGGGCGCCTGCCCCGCAAGGACCGCAAGCTCGCCGGCATCAACGCGGAGGTCCTGGAGGACCTGGGCGAGACCGGCAAGCGCGGCGGCGGTGCACGCCCCGACAGTGCCGGGGGCGACGGCGGACGCGGGCGTTCGGGCGGACGCGGCGGCCAGCGCCGCGACGGTGGGACGGCCGGCGACTCCGCCGACGGCCCGCGCAGCCCACGCAGCCGTGGTCGGGGCGGTAACCGTTCCGCGGACGCACCTGCTGCACCGGCGGCATCGGCACCCACGGGTGACGCCGTCGAGTCCGGCGGACACCGCCGTCGTCCCGGCTCCGACGCCGAGGTTCCCGCGGGCGACCGGCAGCGCCGCAGCCGCACGCGCCGGCGCAACGGCGAGGTCGTCGCGAAGCCGGCCGGCGGCGCAGAGGACTAGCCCTCGGTGACCGGACTCCCTGCGCCGTCCGCGCCTCCCACCTGGAGGGCGGACGGCGCGAACCTCGTGGTGCACGCGGACAACACCGAGTACCTGGCGACGCTGCCGGATGCGGCCTTCACGATGATCTACGTCGATCCCCCGTTCAACACCGGCCGCGCGCAGCGCCGCCAGCAGACCACCATGGTGCGGGCTGTCGACGGCGCGGGCGACCGCGTGGGCTTCAAGGGGCTCTCCTACTCGACCGTCAAGGGCATGCTCGCGAGCTACGACGACGCCTTCGAGGACTACTGGGACTTCCTCGTGCCCCGGCTCGCCGAGGCGTGGCGGCTCCTCGCCGACGACGGCACCCTCTACCTCCACCTCGACTACCGCGAGGTGCACTACGCCAAGGTGATGCTGGACGTCCTCTTCGGGCGCGACTGCTTCCTGAACGAGATCATCTGGGCCTACGACTACGGTGCCCGGGCCAAGCGCAGGTGGCCCGCGAAGCACGACAACATCCTGGTGTACGTGAAGAACCCCTCGGCGTACTACTTCAACAGCGACGAGGTCGACCGCGAACCGTACATGGCGCCCGGACTCGTGACGGCGGAGAAGGCTGCGCTCGGCAAGCTCCCCACGGATGTCTGGTGGCACACCATCGTGTCCCCCACGGGCCGCGAGAAGACCGGCTACCCCACCCAGAAGCCCGAGGGCCTGCTCCGGCGCGCCGTCGCGGCGAGCAGCCGGAAGGACGACTGGGTGCTGGATTTCTTCGCGGGGTCGGGCACCCTCGGAGCGGTGGCCGGGAAGCTCGGCCGGCGCTTCGTCTGCGTGGACAGGAACCCGCAGGCCATCGAGGTCATGCGCGAGCGCCTGGCGCCCTGGATCTGACCACGTACGGCCGGCTGCCGGGTCCGGCGTACTCCGGGTCCGGGGGCCGCAGGATCCGGGGCGGACCGGAGGACCTAGCCCAGCGGCGTCCCCGTTGCGAGCCCGGCGATGGCCTCGAGCGTCTCACGGGTCGTGACGTTCTCGCCCAGCAGGTTGGGCTTGCCGCTTCCGTGGTAGTCGCTGGAGCCGGTGACCAGCAGCCCGTTCTCGCGTGCGATGGTCCGCAGTTCTCCTCGTGCGCCCTCCGGGTTGTCGCGGTGCTCCACCTCGAGTCCCAGGAGGCCGGCGTCGATCATCTCGTCGATGACGGCGCCCCCCACCACCGCCCCACGGTTGAAGGCCGAGGGATGCGCGAAGACCGGGACGCCGCCGGCGGCGCGGATGAGGGCGACGGCGTGTGCGGGATGCGGCGCGTAGTGGCTGACCCAGTAGGGGGAACGCGCGGTCAGGATGCGGTCGAAGGCCTCGGACCGCGTGGTCACGATGCCGAGTGCGATCAGGGCGTCGGCGATGTGGGGGCGGCCCACGGTCGCACCCTCGGTCACATGCTCCTCGACCAGGTCCCAGGTGATGGGGAAGTCCTCGGACATGAGCTCGACCATGCGGCGGGCGCGCGTGAGGCGCGCCGTGCGGGACTTCCCGATCTCCTCGCGGAGGCCGGCGTGTTCCGGGTCGTGGAGGTAGGACAGCACGTGCACGCTGATGCCGGTGTCGGTGCGGCAGGAGACCTCCATGCCGGGGACGAAGGTGATGCCCAGCGTCGCCGCCGCCGCCGCTGCCCGGTCCCAGCCCGCCGTCGAGTCGTGGTCGGTGAGGGCGACGGCGTCGAGGCCCGTGGCGGCGGCGGACGCGATCAGGACATCGGGGTCCTCCGTGCCGTCCGAGACGTTGGAGTGGGTGTGCAGGTCGATTCTCACCGGACCCAATCTACGCGCCGGCGGGGTTCCGGCCTGCCTGCGGCACGGCGTCGCCGCGGGGCACGGACTTTCCCGCGGTACGGCGACGGTGAGACGATGGCGGGGTGAGCACCGACGACACCGCCCCCGCATCCCGAAACCCCACCGACTCGCCGGAGGGCCAGCCGCTGTCCGACCGCAACGAGAACCGCTCCCAGCGGCCCGACTCGGACGCCTTCAAGGCCTTCATGGCCAGCAGCTGGGCTCCGGCGTCGGAGGACCTCCCGGCCGCAGCGCCCGTCGCGGCGCACGCCGCCCGCCGTCGTCGCGCCGTCTCCGACCGCTTCCCCGGCGAGCGCATCGTGATCCCGGCCGGCCCCTTCAAGGTCCGTTCCAACGACACCGACTACCGCTACCGCCCGCACTCCGGATTCGCCCACCTGACCGGCCTCGGCCTCGACCACGAACCCGACGCCGTGCTGGTCCTCGAACCGGTGGAACAGGGAACGGGGGACGACGGCGGGAACCACGCGGCCACGCTGTACTTCCGGGAACTCGCGGGACGCGACAGCGCCGAGTTCTACGCGAATGCGCGCTACGGCGAGTTCTGGATCGGCCAGCGCCTCTCGATGGCGCAGATCCGGGCCCAGCTCGCCCTCGCGACGGCGGACCTCGCGGAACTCGAGGTGGCGATCACGAAGGATGCCGGCGTACCCGAGATCGGTGGGGTGAGCATCCGCCTGCTCCGGGAGGTCGACTTCAATGCCGATGCGCTCGTCGACACCTCCCGGATCAACACCGGAGTGGACCTCGAGAAGGCGGACGCCCTCGATGCGGTGCTCGCCGAGGCGCTGTCCGAGCTGCGGCTCATCAAGGACGCCTGGGAGATCGAGCAGATGGAGGCGGCGGTCGCCGCCACCGTCGGCGGGTTCCACGAGGTGGTCCGCGCCCTCCCCCGGGCCATCACCCATCCCCGGGGCGAGCGCGTGGTCGAAGGCGCGTTCTTCGCCAGGGCCCGCGAGGAGGGCAACGACCTCGGCTACGACACCATCGCGGCATCGGGGAACAACGCGACGACGCTCCACTGGATCCGCAACACCGGCCAGGTCAGGGCCGGCGAACTGCTGCTGCTGGACGCCGGGGTGGAGGCGGAGAGCCTCTACACCGCCGATATCACGCGCACCATCCCCGTGAACGGGCGGTACAGCGAGACGCAGCGCAGGATCTACCAGGCCGTGCTCGATGCCGCCGATGCGGGCTTCGCCGCGGCACAGCCGGGCCGGAAGTTCCGGGAGGTCCACCTCGCGGCCGTCACGGTCCTGGCGGAGAACCTGGACCGGTGGGGACTCCTCCCCGTATCCCTCGACGAGGCGCTCTCGCCCGAGGGGCAGCACCACCGTCGCTGGATGCCGCACGGCACGAGCCACCACCTCGGCATGGACGTCCACGACTGCGCGCAGGCCAAGCGCGAGCTGTACCTGGACGGGATCCTCACCGAGGGCATGGTCTTCACCATCGAACCGGGCCTGTACTTCAAGGCGGAGGATCTCGCGGTCCCCGAGGAGTACCGCGGGATCGGCGTGCGCATCGAGGACGACGTGCTGATGACCGCCGACGGGCCCGTCAACCTCAGCGCGGCCCTGCCCCGGAGCCCGGAGGACGTCGAGGACTGGATGGCCGGCATCTGGGGCAGCACCGGCGAATAGCCCCGGGGCGGAAGCCCACCCCGTTCATGAAAGAAGGCAGGGACCCGAGGGTCCCTGCCTTCTTTGGAACTGCCTTCTCCGGCGCCGTCCGGCGGCGCCGTCGGTCGCTCCCCAGCCGCTGCTGTCCGGCCGCTGCTACCCCTGGTGCGGTCCCCCGGCCGAGCTGGAGCCGTGGGTCCCGGGCCGTCCGTCCTCCACGGGACCGTCTTGCCCGCCGTCCGCCGACTGCACCGGGGCCTCCGTGGCCCCCGGCGCGCCGGGCTGGTCCTCGACGCGCACACCGTACTGGGGCCGGCCGTCGGGAAGGTCGGGGAACTGCCCCCTGCGCGGACCGCTCGTGCCGGGACCGGCGGTCTGCCCCTCGGCCGTCCCCGCCTGCTGCGGCTGCTGCTGCCCCGGGAAGGGATCGTTCCACGACGCGGGCCGCTCGGGCCCCTGCCCGGGGGCCTGGCCGGGCGCCTGGCCGGATGTCTGCCCGGGTGCCTGGCCCCAGGCGGAGGGGTTCGCGCCGGGGTGCTGGGCCTGCCCGTTCATCGGGAGCTGCTGCAGCAACCGGCGTGCGTCGGCCGCCACGCTCGGATCGACGATGACGTCGTAGCTCGTCGCGATGACCTGGCTCGTGGAGGTGAAGTCACGCTTGCCCCGCTGGAACGCGTAGGTGATGACGCCGAACAGCAGCCAGAAGATCGCTCCGAGCGCGATCGACGACGTGATCGTGACGCCGGTCTCGCTTCCGGCGAAAAGGCTCAGGATCACACCCACGAAGAGGCCGAACCAGGCGCCGGTCGCGGCACTGCCGAGCGCCACCCGCGGGTAGCTGAGGCGCCCGGTGACGCGCTCCACCGTCTTGAGATCGTTGCCGATGATCGCCACCCGCTCGACCGCGAACTTGTGGTCGGCGAGGTAGTCCACGGCCTTCTGGGCATCGAGGTACCCCGTGTACCGGCCGATGGTCTCGCCCGTGGGCAGCACCCGGCCCAGGTCGCGGGAGGCAGTGGTTCCGAGAGGTGGTGTCGACATGCATCCCATTCTTGCGTACTGCTCGATCACGTGGGAGGAGTATCGCCCGCGGTGAACTCCCGCCTCCCCCGCCACCGGCAGGGAGGGCCCGCCGCAGATGCCGTACCACCGCCGGCGGTCCGACCGACCGTCGCGATGCCGTCCCGATGCCGTCCCCTCGTGCGGCGGCGGATAGCCTAGAGCTGTGACTAACAACCCGACCCGCGTCTTCGTCGCCCGACTGCTGGGGCTCGATGTGTTCGACCCCCTGGGTGACCGCCTCGGCCGCCTCCGGGACGCCGTCGTCCTCGACCGCGGCCCGACCAGGCCTCCGCAGGTCGTGGGCCTCGTGGTCGAGGTTCCCGGCAAGAAGCGCGTGTTCGTCCCCATGACGCGCATCACCTCGATGGACCCGTCCCAGATCATCTGCACCGGCCTCGTCAACCTCCGCCGCTTCGAGCAGCGTGGTGCGGAGATGCTGGTGGTGGCCGAGCTCTTCGACCGACGCCTGACCCTGCGTGACGGAAGCGGGAGCGCCGTCGTCGAGGACATCGCGATGGAGCGCAACCGTGCGGGCGACTGGCACGTCTCCCAGCTGTTCGTGCGACGCGGCGGATCGACCTCCCCCCTGCGCGGCCTGCGTCGCGGCGGCGAGCGCCTCATCATCGACTGGCTCGACGCCTTCCACGGCACCACGGACGAACCGCAGGGCGCCACCCAGTTCGTCGCCCAGCACGACGACCTCAAGCCCGCCGACTTCGCCGACGCGCTCCACGAGATGAACGACAAACGGCGCATCGAGGTCGCCGGCGAGCTCCAGGACGACCGCCTCGCGGACGTCCTCCAGGAACTGCCCGACGACGACCAGGTCCAGATCCTGCAGTCCCTGACCCGCGAGCGCGCGGCCGACGTCCTCGAGGAGATGGACCCCGACGACGCGGCCGATCTCCTCAACGAGCTTCCCGAGGCGCAGAAGGAGGAGCTCCTGCAGCTCATGGAGCCCGACGACGCCGAGGACGTACGCCGCCTGCTCGAGTACGAGGAGGACACCGCCGGTTCGCTCATGACCACGGTGCCCGTCATCCTCCCTCCCGAGGCGACCGTCGCCGAGGCGCTCGCGCACGTCCGCCGGGAGGAGCTGACCCCGGCCCTCGCCTCCTCGATCTTCGTCTGCCGCCCGCCGCTCGAGACGCCGACGGGGCGCTACCTCGGCGTCGTGCACATCCAGCAGCTGCTGCGCTACCCGCCACCCGAGCCGCTCGGCAACATCATCGACACGGACCTCGAGGCCGTGGGCGACCAGGCGAACGTGAGCGAGGTGTCGAGGATCCTCGCCACCTACAACCTGAACTCGCTGCCGGTGGTCAACGCCGATGGCAGGCTGGTGGGCGCCGTGACCGTCGACGACGTGTTGGATCACCTGCTGCCCGACGACTGGCGGGCCCAGGACGACACATCCGGACCGAAACGAGGTGACCGCCGTGGTTGAGAGGATCAGGTCGAATTCACGCGGACTGGATACGCCGCGCGAGACGCGCAAGCGCTTCCTCCCGCGCCTGCGACCGAACCCGGACCGCTTCGGCAGCGGCACGGAGAACATCGCCCGTTTCATGGGCACGCCGCAGTTCCTCTTCTACATGACGGTCTTCGTCGCGGTCTGGCTGACGTGGAACACCGTCGCTCCGGCGAACCTGCGCTTCGACAGCGCGGCCCTCGGGTTCACGGCACTGACCCTGATGCTCTCCCTGCAGGCTTCCTATGCGGCACCGCTGCTGCTTCTCGCGCAGAACCGCCAGGACGACCGCGACCGCGTCTCCATGCGTGAGGATCGCCAGCGGGCGGAGCGGAACCTCTCCGACACCGAGTACCTCACGCGTGAGATCGCGGAGCTGCGCATCGCCCTGCGCGAGGTGGCGACACGCGACTACGTCCGGTCCGAGCTGCGCTCCGTCCTCGAAGAGCTGCTCGAGACGACCGACGGACAGGAACTGACCCTGCAGAAACGCAGGCCCCGGAAGCCCTCGGAGAGTACGGTGGCGCTGCCGAAGGTCCAGCCCGCCGGGAGGAAACCCGTCCGGTGAGTGCCGCCCTGCCCGTCGAGGAGGCCGTGCGGAACGCCCTCACCTCGGTGATCGACCCCGAGCTGCGCCGTCCCATCACCGAACTCGGCATGGTCGACGCGGTCGCCGTCAAGGGGCGCACCGTCCGGATCCGGGTCCTCCTGACCATCGCCGGGTGTCCCCTGCGGGACACCATCCGGCGGGACACCGAGGCCGCCCTGTCCGTCGTGGAGGGCGTCGACGACGTCGAGGTGGAGCTCGGCGTGATGGACCAGGCCCAGCGCGACGCCCTGAAGGAGCGGCTGAAGGGCGCCGGCGGCCGCCGCGGGATCCCGTTCAACGAGCCGTCATCCCTCACGCGCGTCTACGCGGTCGCCAGCGGGAAGGGCGGTGTCGGCAAGTCGAGCGTGACGGTGAACCTCGCGGTCGCGATGGCGGCGCAGGGGCTCCGCGTGGGGATCGTGGACGCCGATGTCTACGGGTTCTCGGTCCCCGCCCTCCTGGACATCACGCAGCAGCCCACCCGCGTCGACGAGCTGATCCTGCCGCCCGTCGCCCACGGCGTGAAGGTCATCTCCATCGGCATGTTCGTCGACGGCAACCAGCCCATCTCCTGGCGCGGGCCGATGCTGCACCGGGCGCTCGAGCAGTTCCTGACGGACGTGTACTTCGGTGACCTGGACGCCCTGTTCCTGGACCTGCCGCCGGGCACGGGCGACATCGCCATCTCCGTGGCCCAGCTGCTGCCGTCGTCGGAGCTCCTGGTCGTCACGACCCCGCAGAGCGCTGCCGCCGATGTCGCCGAACGCGCCGGCGCCATGGCCGCGCAGACCGGTCAGCGCGTGGCCGGCGTCATCGAGAACATGTCCTGGCTCGAGCTGCCCGACGGCGGGCGGCTCGAACTCTTCGGCGCGGGAGGTGGAAGCACCCTCGCAGCGAGGCTGACGGACACGCTCGGCACCGAGGTCCCCCTGCTCGGCAGCATCCCGCTGGAGGTGGCCCTGCGCGAGGGCGGCGACGCCGGCACTCCTCTCGTCCTCGGCCGGGACGGCTCGAGGGCCCGTGCGGAGCTGGAGGCCATCGCCGCTGTGCTCGCCCGTCGCCCACGGGGCCTGGACGGCCTGAAGCTGCCGCTCAGCCCGCGCTGACGAGAGCCGCCGCCGAGCGGAGCGCCATCCCCGGGTCTAGGTGGCCTCGAGGTCGTACGGAGCGGACTGCCCCGTCCCGAGGCGGGGGCCGAACGGCACGGTCGCATCCGGGCGGACGGCACCGGCAGCTGCCACCGCGGGAGCAGGGGCGGCCTTCGGGGCGCCGCTGCTCACGGGCTTGAAGACGTCCTCGATGTCGTCGAGGAGGGCTTCCTTGATGATCCGGCGGGGATCGTACTGGCGTGGGTCGAGCTTCCGCCAGTCGACCTCGTCCAGTTCCGGACCGACTTCCTCCCGGAGCTGCTCGCGCGCACCCGAGGCCATGCGGCGCAGGCCCTTGACGAGACGGGCGAGCTGGGCGGCGTACTCCGGAAGACGCTCCGGGCCGAGCACCATGACGGCGATGATCGCCAGGACCACGAGTTCGAGGCCGTTGATTCCCAACACGTGAAAAGACTACCTTCCCGGCCTGCGCCGACCACATTCGCCGCCACCGCGGGCCGGCCGTGCCCGTGGGAGTCACGGACCGGCGACACCGCCGGTCAGCCGCCGTTCTCCTCGGGGTGGGTGATCGTCGAGAGACCGCGGAGGATGCGCTCCACCATGGAGTCGTCCCCGCCCTGCGGCGCCAGCGCGAGCTGGGCGTGCTCCGCCGTCACGAGCTGGCTGAGCGTCTGTGGCATGGCGGCCGCGGGCAGGTCGGACACCACGGTGTAGGTGACCGACGGCGAATCGAGGACTACCTGCCAGGGCCGGCCGGAGAGGACCCAGACGTCCTGGCCTGCACCGCCGACGTGCTCGAAGCCGTCCTGCGTCACGATGTTCCCGGTAACGGCGTTCAGCGGCGGAGCAGCGGCATCCACAGCGCCGCCGACCTTTCGCTGTTCGTAGACGGTCACGGTGTCGCCGTCGTTCTCCAGGACGAGTTCCAGGGTCGGTGTGCCGTCGACGGTGATGCCCTCGGCGCTGCGGAGGTCGAAGCCGAGCGATTCGAGTTCCGGGCAGTACCAGCCGCCGGCCCGCAGGGTCTCCAGCTGGTCGGTGTCCAGGTAGGTGGGCGTCCGGGGTGCCACGGCCTCCCAGCCGGCGCGCAACGCGGTGGTGCCGCCGGCCTCGGCGACCGTCGCGGGCCGGGTCTCCGATCCGATGACGTAGGCGCTGGCCAGGAGCGCGGCGACGACGGCGGCGGACCCACCGGCCGTGGCGACCAGCGTGCGGCGGCTGCGGACGGGACCGGTGCGCTCGTGATGGGCGCGTACGAAGGCCGCACTCGAGCCGGTCCGCTCCTGGACCCCGGCGGACCCGAACCCGGGCGACAGCAGCCTGCGCTGCAGGTCCGGGTCGGGTGACGGGTTGCGCAGTCCCAGCAGCGCGCTCTTGAGACGTCGGAGCCGGGCCACGCCCGCAGCGCACGAGGCGCAGCGGGAGACATGGCGCTCCACAGCGATGCGGCGCCTGTCGGACAACTCACCGTCGACGAGGTCCTGTAGCGAGCGATGGGGATGCAGCATCGGCCTAGCCCAGACCGGCGATCCGTGGCACGCCGAGGGCGGGACCGTTCCCGCCCGACCGGCGCGGGTCGCGGTGGGCGAGCTTCTCCCGCAGCATGGTGCGGCCGCGGTGGATGCGCGAGCGGACGGTACCGAGCTTCACCCCGAGCACCTGCGCCACCTCGTCGTAGGCGAGGCCTTCGAGGTCGCAGAGCACGACGGCTGCGCGGAAGTCCGGCGGCAGTTCCTCCAGTGCCGACTGCACGTCGATGTCCAGGTTGTTGAACTCGAAGCTGCGCTCGGGGCCCGGGTGCTTGCTCGGGAGGCGGCTCTCGGCCTCTTCGGTGAGTCCGTCGAACCGGATGCGCGTCTTCCGTCGGGCCTGATCGAGGAACAGGTTGGTGGTGATGCGGTGCAGCCAGCCGTCGAGCGTTCCGGGCTTGAAATTCGCGAGGGAACGGAAGACCCGCACGAAGACCTCCTGGGTGAGGTCCTCGGCGTCGAACCTGTTGCCCGTGAGCCGGTACGCGAGGCGATAGACCTTCGGTGAGTAGTTGGTGACGACTTCTTCCCAGGATGGTGCGACCCAGGGGTTGCCGTGCTCGTCGAGCAGCGGCTCGTCCGCGCCCGTGCCGGCCTCCACGGCGATCTGCCCCGCCTTGACACTAGACATCATGTTCCCCTTCTCGCCGCGAATCCCGAACAGGCTGCGTCCCGCGGGCGCACGACCTGCGGGAGTACCGGGGATTCGGGACTGCGCTGCTGCTGGATGTCCCGAGAGAAAAGTCTTTCGTACCAAGCTGGGAACTCGCTGGCAGATCCGTGGACGTCGCTCTCCCCCGGTGCCGTGGGTCACGCACCGTCCGCCCCGGTACAGGACGCGCCGCATGGAAGTCCTGCTGCGCCGCACAGTAGGGTTGGGGCGGGGCTTCCGCCCCTTCCAGCCCGCATCCCCGAGAACCATAGAACGGACGTCCATGGCCGCCGACAAACACAGCAGCTGGTCCTACACGGAAGGACTCCCCGACGAGGACGACATCCTCCTTCGGGCCCGAGACCGCTCCCACGAACTCGGTGTCACCCCCGTGACGCCTGCGGTCGGCGCGGCGCTCACCGTGCTGGCTGCGGCGTCGAAGGCGAGCACCGCCGTCGAGGTGGGCGCCGGCGCAGGCGTGTCCGGCGTCTGCCTGCTGAGGGGACTCGGACGGAACGCGGTGCTGACGACGATCGACTCCGACGTGGACCACCTCCGCGCCGCGCGCGAGGCCTACTCGGAGGCCGGCATCCCGTCCAACCGCACGCGCACCATCTCGGGCCGCGCCGCCGATGTCCTCCCGCGCCTGACGGACCGCGCGTACGACCTGGTCTTCATCGACGCGGACAAGCCCGGGCTCCCGGCCTACGTCGAGCAGGCCACACGCCTGCTCAAGGACGGTGGGATCATGATCGTCAACGACGCCCTGGACCAGGACCGGGTGGCCGAGCCGGCCGTCCGGGAGCAGTCGACCAACACACTGCGCCAGGTCGGCCGGATCATCCGGGAGAACGAGTCCCTCGTGTCGGCGCTCCTGCCGACCGGGACCGGGCTCCTGCTGGCGGTGAAGCAGCGCGCCTGACGGCGCTGCCGCCTAGGTGGTGACGGTGAGCAGGCAGTCCTTGAGCTTGCCCGCTTCTTCCGCGTTGAGCTCGACGACCAGGCGTCCGCCCCCGTCGATCGGCACCCGCATGATGAGGCTGCGCCCTTCCTTGGTGACTTCCATCGGTCCATCGCCGGTACGCGGTTTCATGGCAGCCATGGGGAGTGTCCCTTTCAACAGGGCGCAACCGCGGTCAGCGGCAGCGCGACAGTAAACGGTGCGCCTGACCCGGTGGCCCGATGAGGGTCCCGGTGGTGCACGTCATCCCCTTCATTATTCAGCACAAGGCCTGCTCCTGCTAATTCAGGTGCGGCGTGGATCACACTCAGGGTGGATAATCACCGTCCGGCCCGGACGGCGTCCACGCCCACAGCCAGTCCACCCAGAGGAACTGGAGGACCACCGACACCGGCAGGAGCACCCACAGGACGCGGCCGCCGCCCAGGCGTGCGCCCGCGAGCGCCAGGGGGAAGAGCGGCAGCAGGATGCGCCAGGTGCTGGACTGCGGATCCCAGAACGCCGCGAGGTACAGCAGGTAGCCGGCGCACCAGGCGCCGAGCACCAGCCCGATCGAGCGCACGGCCGGCGAGAGGAAGAGGGCGACGCCGCCCATCACCAGCGCCACGACCACCAGCGCTCCCGCCGCGGGTCCCAGCACGGCGGCCGGCGCCTCGAACCACGGCACGAAGGGTGCCAGCGCCTCTCCGCGCCAGGCGGTCTCGGTCGCGACATAGGCGTCGCGCTGGCCGGTGACCACCCACGCGGCGACGGGCCATGCGACGGCGGAGAGCGAGGCGACGACCCCCAGCAGGAACAGCGGCCGCACCCGCCCTGCGGCGCTGCGCCCGGCGGCGCCGTCCGACCGGTGCGCGACCTGCAGCGCGTGGAGGAACAGGATCCCGACCATGATGGCGAACGGCACTCCGGCAGGACGCGCGGAACACATGAGCACGACGACGGGCATCGCCGCGTAGTAGCGGTGCGTGGCGACGAGGTAGAGCGCGGAGGCGAGCAGCAGCAGGTGAAGCGACTCCGCGTAGGGCACCTGCAGGATGGCGGCGACGGGCGCGAAGGACACCACCGCGACGCCCGCGAGGGCCCCCGCGGCGTCGGAGCGGAGCCGGAACAGCCGGTACACCACGAGGGAAGCACCGGCAGCGGCCGCGATGGACACGGAGGGCGCGAGGATCCCCCAGCCGAGGCCCGTGACGGCATCGAGCGCGCGGACCAGTCCCGGGAAGAGCGGGTGGAACGCCCACTGGTTGTGGAGGACCGTGCCGCCGGCGTCCCGCGGCAGATCGGAGGGGTAGCCCTCCGTGAAGATGCGCTCGTACCAGCCGCTGTCCCAGTAGTCGATGAAGGTGCCGTAGGCGGGTGAGGGCCCGGACCAGGGGCTCGCGCCCTGGCGCGACGCAGCGAGGAGGAGGATCACGGTGGAGACGAGGCGCCCGGCGAGGAAGACCGCCAGCACCGACACGGGCCAGGGCACCCGGCGGAGCGATGCCCGGCGCACCCCGGCCGTCCCCGTGCTGCTCACGGAACGGTCGGGGAGGCGACGGCCAGGTCGGCCGGGTCGGCCGGGTCGGCCGGGTCGGCCGGGTCGGCCAGATCGGACGGGTCGGCCGGATCGGCCGGGGAGGTGAGCACCGCCGGCCCTGCCGCCACCCGGACCCAGCAGTCGCGGAGGTGGTCGTCCACGTAGCCCGTGGCCTGCAGCATCGCGTACGCCGTCGTCGGTCCCACGAAGCGGAAGCCGAAGCTGCGGAGCTCCCGGGCCAGTGCCGTGCTCTCGGGCGTGATGGCAGGGACGTCCGCAAGGGTCGCGGGCACGGCTTCCTGCAGGGGTCGGTGGGCCTCCAGCAGCGATCCGAGGGTCGTGCCGTCCGGCAACGCCAGCAGCGCCGCCGCGTTCGAGATGGTGGCCTCGATCTTCTGCCGGTTGCGGACGATACCGGCGTCGTTCATCAGGCGCTCGACGTCCCCGGGGCCGAACCGTGCCACGGCCGCCGGGTCGAAGCCGGCGAAGGCCGTGCGGAACGCCTCCCGCTTGCGCAGGATCGTGATCCAGCTCAGGCCCGACTGGAACGCCTCGAGGCTCAGCCGTTCGAAGAGCCCCGCCTCGGTGGGGACGGGCCTCCCCCACTCCTCGTCGTGGTACCGCTCGTACTCCGCGCTGGAGACCGCCCAGCCGCACCGGAGCCGGCCGTCCGATCCCGGGACCGCGATGCCGGTCATCCGGCGTCCTTCGCGGCGAGCCGCGAGCGCAGGTCCCCGATGAGGGCGTCGCGTTCCTCGAGCGCCGCCGCCAGCCGGTCGAGGACCTCGTCCACCTGGTCCATCCGGTAGCCGCGGAGGCCGAGACCGAAGCGGACGGCATCGACATCCGCCGCGGCGGGCACGTCGGGGAGCAGGACGGGCGGCAGCGACGCCACCGGTTCCACCAGTCCCAACCCGTCCCCCTGCACCCGGGGGGTGCCGGACCCGGTGCGGGCGACGGCCGCGGCGTCCGGCCCGTCGGCGCGGGTACCCGGTGCGAACCCGTGCAGGGCCGCAGGGAGCGGACGCCCCGAGGCGAGGACCGCGGTCCCTCCCACCAGCAGGATGGCGAAGATCACCAGGAAGATAGTCACAGCGCTATGGTGTCAGAGTTCCTCCGGAGCAACCCTCAGCCGCGGTGATCGTGACCGGCCGACGCGGCCACGATCCGCACGGCCTCCTCGGCGGTGTCGACCAGCTGCAGCAGCGAGAGGTCCTGCCGGGAGACGGTGCCCTCGGCGAGCAGGGTGCCTTCGATCCATTCGACCAGGGGGCGCCAGTAGTCCTTCCCGATCAGCACGATCGGGAAGGAGGTCACCTTGCCCGTCTGCACGAGGGTCATCGCCTCGAACAGCTCGTCGAGGGTACCGAAGCCACCCGGCAGCACGACGAAACCGCTCGCGTACTTGACGAACATGGTCTTCCGCGCGAAGAAGTAGCGGAAGTTGATGCCGAGGTCCACCCACTCGTTCATCCCCTGCTCGAAGGGCAGCTCGATGCCCAGGCCCACGGAGGTACCGCCGGCCTCGCAGGCGCCCTTGTTCGCCGCCTCCATCGCGCCCGGACCGCCCCCCGTGATGACCGCGTAGCCGGATTCCACGAGCCTGCGGCCCACCTCCTCGCCGATCGCGTAGTACGAGGAGTCGCGCGCGGTCCGGGCCGAACCGAAGACGCTGATGGCCGGACCAAGGTCCGCCAGCGTCCCGAAGCCCTCCACGAACTCGCTCTGGATGCGCAGCACGCGCCACGGGTCGGTGCGGGTGAAGCCTCCGGATTCGTCGGCGTCGAGGAGCATGTTGTCCGACTGCGGGACCGTCGCCTGGCCGCGCCTCAACTCGACCGAGCCCTTCCGTCGGGTGGCCCGGCCCGCTCCCGCGGGATCGGTCGCACGACTGCCGGACGTGCCGTCCGTGTCGGGGGTTGCGGACCGCCCCGGTCCGGCAAGGGCGCCGTCGTCGTGCACGGTGGTGGTCCCGGTGTCGCTGCTGGCCGAGGGGTGCTGGGAGGGAGACATTTCCCTAGGCTAGCCAACGGAAAGGCCGGCGGGCGGCTTTTGATTGCTCTTTAATCACAATCGGTGCCTTTACCCCACTGTGTATTGCTGGCAGGGAATAGTTCGCTAGATTTCTCCCATGACAAGTGAACCGCAACCGGCTGCGCCCGCGTCCTCGGGAACTCCCCTCGTCTCCCTCCGGGACGTGAACAAACATTTCGGGGACCTGCACGTCCTTCGGAACATCAACCTGGACGTCGCCCGCGGTGAGGTCGTGGTTGTCATCGGCCCCTCCGGCTCCGGGAAGTCGACGCTCTGCCGCGCCATCAACCGGCTCGAGACCATCGACAACGGCGAGATCACCATCGACGGCAAGGTGCTCCCCGCAGAGGGCAAGGCCCTGGCGAAACTCCGCGCCGACGTCGGGATGGTCTTCCAGTCGTTCAACCTCTTCGCCCACAAGTCGATCCTCGAGAACGTCACGCTCGGTCCGGTGAAGGTCCGGGGCATGAAGGGCGGCGAGGCGAAGGAGCTCGCGATGTCGCTGCTCAAGCGCGTGGGCGTCGACAACCAGGCGCAGAAGCTCCCGGCGCAGCTGTCCGGGGGGCAGCAGCAGCGCGTCGCGATCGCCCGTGCGCTCGCCATGAAGCCCAAGGTCATGCTGTTCGACGAGCCCACCTCGGCGCTCGACCCGGAGATGATCAACGAGGTCCTCGACGCCATGGTGGCCCTCGCGAGGGAGGGCATGACCATGATCGTGGTGACCCACGAGATGGGCTTCGCCCGCCGGGCCGCCGACCGCGTGATCTTCATGGCGGACGGCCAGATCATGGAGCAGGCCACGCCTGAGGAGTTCTTCACGAATCCGCAGAGCGAGCGCGCCAAGGACTTCCTCGGCAAGATCCTCTCGCACTGACCCCCCGCACCATCCGCATACCAGAAGGCCTCCGGAAGGCCCCAACGCAAGGAGAACCAATGCAGAAGACCCGATATGCAGCAGCCGCGGTAGCTGCGGTGGCCGCACTGACGCTGTCCGCCTGTGGCGGCGGCGACAGCGCCGAGTCGGAGGGCGGCGAGAGCGGCAGCGCCGAGACCGTCCGCATCGGCATCAAGTTCGACCAGCCGGGCCTCGGCTACGACGAGGGCGGCTCCTACTCGGGCTTCGACGTCGACGTCGCGAAGTACGTCGCGAACGAGCTCGGGTACACCGAGGAGCAGATCGAGTTCGTGGAAGCCCCGTCGGCGAACCGCGAGAACCTGCTGTCCAACAGCCAGGTGGACATGATCTTCGCGACGTACTCCATCACCGACACCCGCAAGGAGACCGTCGACTTCGCCGGTCCGTACTTCGTGGCCGGCCAGGACCTCCTCGTCCCCACGGACAGCGACATCGCCGGCCCCGAGGACCTCGAGGGCAAGAACCTGTGCTCCGTGACCGGGTCCACCTCCGCCCAGAAGATCAAGGACCAGTACCCCGGGGTGCAGCTCGTCGAGCAGCCCGGCTACGCGGAGTGCGTCACCGCGATGGGCGGCGGCCAGATCGACGCCGTCACCACCGATGACATCATCCTCGCCGGCCTCGCCGCGCAGGAGTCCAACGCCGGCAAGTTCAAGGTCGTCGGCAACACGTTCTCCGAGGAGAACTACGGCGTCGGGCTCCCCAAGGGCAGCGACATGTGCGAGGACATCAATGCGGCCATCACCAAGATGATTGACGACGGTGCCTGGGAAGAAGCGATCACCAGCAACACCGAGGGTGCCGACTACACCTTCAACGCAGAGCTGAACCCGCCGACCCCGGCGCCCTGCGCGTAGCACCGCAATCATTGGTGGGGTGGTCCGCACGGACCACCCCACCAATGCCATGTTCCCCACCAGGAAAGAGGTGAACCGTGGAGAACTACCTGTCGCTGTTCGAGACCTACGACGTGCCCGCAGCGTTCTGGGTCAACATCCAGCTGTCGTTCTGGGCCGCCATCTGGGCCCTGGCCATCGGTACGGTGCTGGCACTGTTCCGTATCTCCCCCATCCCCAGCCTGCAGTGGTTCGGGGCGGCCTACGTCAACATCTTCCGTAACACCCCGCTGACGATCATCCTCGCGTTCGGGTTCCTCGGTCTGTTCTCCGTCATGCAGATCAGCCTGGCGAGTGACCTCAACCTCAGCCTGTTCCGGATCGCGATCGTGGGACTGGCGCTCTACCATGCCGCCTTCGTCTGCGAGGCGATCCGCAGCGGCGTGAACACGGTTCCGCTCGGCCAGGCCGAAGCGGCGCGTGCCATCGGACTCAGCTTCCTCCCCGCCGCGCGCCTCATCATCCTGCCCCAGGCGTTCCGCGGGGCGATCGCCCCGCTCGGCAACGTCCTGATCGCCCTCATCAAGAATTCGACCGTCGCCGCGGCCGGCTCGGTCGCCACCGAGTCCTCCGGCCTCATGAAGACCATGATCGAGTTCCGGTCGGACCTCGTGATCCCGATCTTCCTCACCTTCGCCCTCGGCTTCGTGATCCTGGTGATCCCGATCGGTCTCCTGACCACCTGGGCCTCACGGAAACTGGCGGTGGCACGATGAGCGTCCAACAGGTCCTGTTCGACGCCCCCGGCCCGCGCGCCCGGCGCAACATCCTCATCGGCAACATCGTGGGTGTGCTGGTCGTCCTCGGCATCCTCGCCTGGGTGGTCTCCGCCCTGGCGGACAAGGGCCAGCTGACCGGGAGCATGTGGTCACCCTTCCTCGAGTCGAGGACCTGGGAGTTCTTCATCCTGCCCGGGCTGCTCAACACCCTGAAGGCCGCCGGCATCTCGATCGTCACCTCGGTCCTCTTCGGGCTGATCTTCGGCGTCGGGAGGCTCTCGCACGCCGCGCCGATCCGCTGGTTCGCCGGCCTGGTCGTGGAGGTCCTGCGCGCGGTCCCCGTGCTGCTCATGATGATCTTCTTCTGGCTGGCGCTCGGCAGTTCGGGCGCCGTCCAGCCGCAGGACGCACCACTGATCGCCGTGATCATCGCCCTGACGCTCTACAACGGGTCGGTCATCGCCGAGCTCGTGCGCTCCGGCGTCCACGGCCTGCCGAAGGGCCAGCGCGAGGCGGGCATGGCGATCGGCCTGACCCGGAACCAGTCGCTGCGCTCCATCGAGGTCCCGCAGGCCCTGATCGCCATGCTGCCGGCCCTGATCAGCCAGTTCGTGGTGATCCTGAAGGACTCCGCGCTGGGCTTCATCATCACCTACCCGGAGCTGCTGCAGTTCACGCGGCGCCTGGGGGTGGGCGAGGGCAACGTGATCCCGTCGCTGTTCGTCGCGGCAGCGATCTTCATCGCCATCAACTTCGCGCTCTCCACGCTGGCGACCCGGCTCTCCACGCTCCTCAGCTTCCGGACGAAGGGGCGCAAGCCGGCCGCGAAGGGCGCCATCGCCATGGATGCCGCCTCCACCTGAGGAGGCACCGCACCACATCCGTGGACGACGAAGGGCCCGGCACCAGCCGGGCCCTTCGTCGTGTGTGGTCGGGTCAGGACAGCCAGGTGGTCAGGGCGCGGAGGCATGCGCGCACCGCGTCGGCCTGCACGTGCTCGTCGTCCGTGTGCGCGAGCAGTGCGTCGCCCGGACCGAAGTTGACCGCCGGTATGCCGAGGGCGCTGAACCGCGCGACGTCGGTCCAGCCGTACTTCGGCTTCGGTTCGGCGCCGACAGCCGCCACGAAGGCCGCCGCCGCCGGATGGTGGAGACCGGGCCGCGCTCCCGCGGCGGCGTCGGTCCGCTCGACGGAGAAGCCCTCGAGCAGCGCCCGCACGTACTGCTCCGCCTGCTCGGGCGTCTTGTCCGGCGCGAAGCGGTAGTTCACCTCGATGACCGTGCTGTCCGGGATCACGTTGCCGGCCGTGCCGCCGCTGATCTTGACCGCGTTCAAGCTCTCCCGGTAGTCGAGCCCGTCGACATGGACGGTCGCCGGCTCGTGGTCGCGGAGCCGGACGAGGATCTCGGCGGCGCCGTGGATGGCGTTCTCCCCCATCCAGGCGCGGGCGGAGTGCGATGCCTTCCCGGTGACGCGCACGTCGAAGCGCGCGGTGCCGTTGCACCCTCCCTCCACCGTGCCGTCCGTGGGTTCGAGGAGGACCGCGAAGTCCGCCTCCAGCCACTCCGGATGGGACACGGCCACGCGGCCCAGCCCGCTGAGCGAGGCCTCGACCTCCTCGTGGTCGTAGAAGATGAAGGTGATGTCGCGGCTCGGCGCGGTGAGCGCGGCGGCGAGCGCGAGCTGCACGGCCACGCCCCCCTTCATGTCCGTCGCTCCCCGGCCGAAGAGCACATCCCCGTCCCAGGTGGACGGGACCGTCCCCCTCGACCCGGCGGTGGTGGGCAGCGGAACGGTGTCCAGATGACCGGCGAGGATGACCCGCTCGGCGCGGCCGAGCCGCGTCCGCGCCAGCACGCAGTCGCCGTCGCGGACCACCTCGAGGTGCTGCAGGGGTCGCAGGGCCCGCTCGACGGCGTCGGCGATGCCCGCCTCGTTGCCCGAGACGCTCTCGACGTCGATCAGTCGGGCTGTGAGCTGGGCGACGTCGGAGGCCAGGTCGAGCTCCACGGAGGGTGTCTGAATCATGCTGCAACCCTATCCCTCGGTAGACTGCTGCCCATGACTCCTCCTACGCCCAGCCCTTCCCTGCCCGGAGCCTCCCAGCGTGTGGGCGGTGGCATCGGCCTCGCGACGGTGGCCTCGGACGGCACCGTCCTGGATACGTGGTTCCCCGCCCCCTGGCTCGGAGCCGATCCGATGGACGCCGCCGCGCAGCAGGGGTTGCGCAACACCCTCGAGACGCTCGCAGGCTCCGGGTCCGACGACGCGCGGCTGGTGACCCAGCGGGTCGTGGACCTCGCCGTGGATCCGGACGACGCCCCGGCCGGGACCGAGGACGCGTACCTGAGGCTGCACCTGCTCTCCCACCGGCTCGTCGAGCCCAACACCATCAACCTCGACGGCATCTTCGGGCTCCTGGCCACTGTGGTCTGGACGAACCACGGACCGGCCCCCGTGCAGGGCTTCGAGACCGTCCGGGCCGCCCTGCGGGCGCGCGGACCCGTGGCCGTGCACGGCGTCGACAAGTTCCCGCGCATGGTGGACTACGTGGTGCCGGCAGGCGTGAGGATCGCCGACGCCGATCGTGTCCGCCTGGGTGCCCATCTCGCCGACGGCACCACCGTGATGCACGAGGGCTTCGTGAACTTCAACGCGGGCACCCTCGGCCACTCCATGGTCGAGGGCCGTATCTCCGCGGGTGTGGTGGTGGGCAACGGCTCCGACATCGGCGGCGGCGCCTCGATCATGGGCACCCTCTCGGGTGGCGGCAAGGAACGCATCACCATCGGTGAGCGCTGCCTGCTCGGCGCCGAGTCCGGTGTGGGCATCTCCCTCGGGGACGACTGCGTGGTCGAGGCCGGCCTGTACCTCACGGCCGGCACCAAGGTGACCCTTCAGGACGGGACGCTCGTGAAGGCCAAGGACCTCTCAGGTGAACCGGGCATCCTCTTCCTGCGCAACTCCGCCACCGGTGCGGTCGAGGCACGTCCGCGCACCGGCGACGGGATCGCGCTCAACCCGGCCCTGCACGCCAACTAGCCCGTGGTGCCGCGGCCCCCCTCCGCTGCTGTCCGTCGCCGCCGGCGCCGGCTGCGGACCGGTGCCATGCTCGCCGCCCTCGGGATCGTCGTCGTCGGCGGTGGCGTCCTCGCGCTCGACCAGCTCCAGGACAGCGAGGTATTGGTCCGTGAACGCTGCAGTGCCACGGTGGGCGCCGATACCTTCGAGCTGAGCCCGACGCAGGCCGGGAACGCCGCCCTGATCTCCGGCGTCGCCGTCCAGCGCGGCCTGCCTGCGCGGGCGGCGTCCATCGCGATCGCCACGGCCATCCAGGAGTCGCGGCTCGAGAACATCGGCTACGGGGACGACGCCGGCCCCGACTCCCGCGGGCTGTTCCAGCAGCGGCCCTCGCAGGGCTGGGGCACGGAGGAGCAGGTCATGACGCCGCTCTACGCCACCGGCGCCTTCTACGACGCCCTGGTGGAGGTGCCGGGCTACGAGACGCTGCCCATCACCGAGGCGGCGCAGACGGTCCAGCGGTCCGCCTACCCCGAGGCGTACGCGGACCACGAGCCGGAAGGACGCGCCTTCGCCTCCGCGCTGACGGGCAACTCCCCTGCCGCCCTCGACTGCACGCTCCGGGAACCGGCCGCGGACGGCGACACCATCGCGGTGTCCGACGCCGCCGACGAGGTCTTCGGGCCGCTCGGGGGCGTCGCCGACGGGAGGACCCTCACCCTGGGCGTGAGCGGGACGACGGGCTGGGCGGCCGCGCAGTGGGCCGTCGCGAACGCCGCCGATCTGCACATCACCTCGGTCGCCTACGGGGGCCTTGAATGGGTGAGGTCCGACGGCGGGTGGACTCCGACGCCGACGGACCCCGGGACCCTGGTCGTCACCGTCGCAGGGATGACGCCCTGACCGGCCAACGGCTCAGGCGAGCACCCTGACCACCGGCTCCACATAGCTGCGGAAGGACCGCTCGTCGTCGAACAGCTCCTGGCACATCAGGAGTTTGTCCGGCTCCACCCACCACGCGCGGTGGACGCCCAGCGGGAGTTCGACGACCTGCAGCGTGAAGTGGCGGGCGTCCCGGCCCAGTTCCAGCTCGCGTTCCTGCACGATCCGCGCCAGCAGGTACTCCATGCTGTCGGCGCCCCTCGCCCCCGTGTGGAGGGCATACTCCGCGCACCGCTCCTCGGCCCAGTCCATGGCTGCCCCGACGTGGGCCCGCATGAGCGCCTTCAGCGCCTCCATGCCGTCCAGCGCCTCGAAGCGTGGCGGCAGGGGCAGGACGGCGTCGCTGATACGGCCTCCGAGGAGGCTGTGCCACCACGCCTCCCACTCGACCCGCGGTGCCGTGTCACCACCCGCCTGCTCGGTCAGCCGCCGGGTCTCGACCGTCCGCACGGACGGGACGACCGGCGGCAGCGCGGGGAGTCCGACCCCCCGCAGCCCGGCGCAGTCCCGCAGGTAGAGCGCCACGAGGAGCACCTGGGAGGTGTCCACGGTGAAGTACGTGCTGTACCCGGGGTACGACATGGGCCTCCTTCGGGACCGGTCGGGCTGGCTCCCAGAGTAGACCCCGCACCCGCGGCCGCTCCAGAGCCGCGTCCGTTTCGCTGGACTCATGGAACCGCACGCGAAGGACGGCCCGGAGGACGACGCGGTGGAAGAGTCGGGTGGGACGCCGACCTAGGATGGAAGCATGAAGATCCTCGTTACCGGTGGCAGTGGCTACATCGGCTCGCACACCGTCCTGACCCTGCTCGAACACGGCCATGACGTCGTCGTCGTCGACAACCTGCTGAACTCCACCGAGACCTCGCTCGAGCGTGTCGCGGCCCTCGCCGGCCGCACGCCCACGTTCCACCAGGCCGATCTGCTCGACGAGCCCCGGCTGCGGTCCATCTTCGCGGAGGAGAAGGTCGACGCCGTGATCCACTTCGCGGGCCTGAAGGCCGTGGGTGAATCGGTCGAGAAGCCGCTGTACTACTACTCCAACAACGTGGGGGGCACGCTGAACCTGCTGCGTGTGATGGACGATGCCGGCGTGCGCACGCTGGTCTTCAGTTCGTCCGCCACCGTGTACGGTGCTTCCGAGGAGGTACCCCTCACCGAGAAGCTCCCCCTGGACGCCGTGAATCCTTACGGGCGCACCAAGGAGCAGATCGAGGACATCCTCTCGGACCTCGGTGCCGCCGACCCACGGTGGAACATCGCCCTGCTGCGCTACTTCAACCCGGTGGGCGCGCATGCCTCGGGCACCATCGGTGAGGACCCCACCGGCGTGCCCAACAACCTGCTGCCGTTCGTGGCGCAGGTGGCCGTCGGCCGGCGCGAGAAGGTGATGGTGTTCGGCAACGACTACCCGACGCCGGACGGCACGGGCGTGCGCGACTACATCCACGTGGTCGACCTCGCCGAGGGGCACCTCGCCGCGCTCGACTACCTCGTGGCGCGCGGCGGCGTGCACACGTGGAACCTCGGCACCGGCAACGGCTCCTCCGTCCTCGAGGTCCTCACGGCGTTCTCGGCCGCGGTGGGCCGGGACATCCCCTACGAGTTCGCTCCCCGCCGGCCCGGCGACGCGGCCGTGAGCTACGCGGACCCCTCCTCCGCCCTGGCCGACCTCGGCTGGTCCGCGACGCGGACCCTCGCCGAGATGTGCGAGGACCACTGGCGCTGGCAGAGGAACAACCCGCAGGGCTACGCGACGGCCCCGGTCGCCTGACCTCCTCGTCCCGGAACGACGACGGCCGCCCACCTGATGGTGGGCGGCCGTTTCCGTACCGGGTGCGGGAAAGCTCGTCCCGCGGCTCAGATCGCGGGGTAGTGCCGCTCTCCCTCGCCCGTGTACAGCTGGCGCGGGCGCCCGATCTTGGTCTGCGGATCCTGCATCATCTCGCGCCACTGCGCGATCCAGCCGGGCAGGCGCCCGATCGCGAACAGCACGGTGAACATCTTCTCCGGGAAGCCCATCGCCTTGTAGATCAGCCCCGTGTAGAAGTCGACGTTCGGGTAGAGCTTCCGCTCGATGAAGTAGTCGTCCGCGAGCGCCTTCTCCTCGAGGCGCATGGCGATGTCGAGCAGTTCGTCGTTGCCGCCGAGCTTGTTGAGGATGTCGTGGGCCGTGGCCTTGACGATCTTGGCGCGCGGGTCGTAGTTCTTGTAGACGCGGTGCCCGAAGCCCATGAGCTTCACGCCGTCTTCCTTCTTCTTGACCTTCTCCATGAAGTCCTCGGGCTGCATCCCCTTGGCCTGGATGTCGCGCAGCATGTTCAGCACGGCCTCGTTCGCGCCACCGTGCAGCGGGCCGAAGAGAGCGTTGATGCCCGCGGAGACCGACGCGAACATGTTCGCGTTCGAGCTGCCCACGAGGCGGACCGTCGACGTGGAGCAGTTCTGCTCGTGGTCCGCGTGCAGGATGAGCAGCAGGTCCAGGGCCTTGACCATCATTGGATCGAGGTCGTACGGCTCGGCCGGCAGGCCGAAGGAGAGCCGCAGGAAGTTCTCCACGAGGTTCATGGAGTTGTCCGGGTACAGCATCGGCTGGCCGATGGACTTCTTGTGCGCGTAGGCCGCGATGACGGGCAGCTTCGCCATGAGGCGGAACGTGGAGAGCTCCACCTGCTCGTCGTCGAAGGGGTCCAGGGAGTCCTGGTAGAACGTGGACAGCGCCGAGACGGCCGAGGACAGCACGGGCATGGGGTGCGCGTCGCGGGGGAACCCGCCGAAGAAGCCCTTGAGCTCCTCGTGCAGCAGGGTGTGGCGGCGGATCCGTCCGTCGAACGCGGACAGTTCCTCGGGTGTCGGCAGGTTGCCGTAGATGAGGAGGTAGGAGACCTCCAGGAAGCTCGAGTTCTTCGCGAGCTCCTCGATCGGGTAGCCGCGGTAGCGCAGGATCCCGGCGTCGCCGTCGATGTAGGTGATCGCGGACGTGGTGGCCGCTGTGTTCATGAAGCCCGGGTCGAAGGTGACCTGGCCGGTCTGCTTCAGCAGTTTCGACACGTCGTAGCCGTTGTTGCCCTCAACGGCGGGCACCAGCGGGAGGCTGAGTTCGCCACCGCCGTAGTGCAGGGAAGCAGCATTCTGCTCGGTCATCGATTCTCCTTCAGGAGCTGGAGCGAGGTCGTCGCCACATATCGTCATCGCAACACAGGAGGACACACGTCACTCCGGGAAACGCACATTCAGCTGAAACGCTACCGCCAGCGGGGCCCGATCACTAATCCTGCTGCCCTTCGCCGTGCACCGGTGACCAGCGCCGCTCAGCGGACCAGGTCGGCGAGGCGGGCGACCGCCGCCTCGATCCTCTCGTCGCTGCCCGTGAGCGCGACCCGGATGAAACCTGAACCCGCATCCCCGTAGAAGGCGCCGGGGCCCGCGAGGATGCCGAGCCCGGCCAGGCGGCCGATGGTGTCCCAGGTGGGCTCGCCGTCGGACGCCCAGAGGTACAGGCCGGCCACGGAACCGCTGATGGTGAATCCGGCGGCCTCGAGGGCCGGGACCAGCAGGGCACGGCGTCGCCGGTACAGGTCCTTCTGTTCCGCCACGTGGGTATCGTCACCGAGCGCCACGCGCATCGCTTCCTGCACCGGATAGGGCACGATCATGCCGGCGTGCTTGCGCGAGTTGACGAGGTTGGCGATGATCGCCGGATCGCCGGCCGTGAAGGCAGCACGGTACCCGGCGAGGTTGGACTGCTTGCTCAGTGAGTAGACGGCCAGCAGGAGCTCGTGCGAGCCGCCGGAGACCCGTGGGTCGAGGACGCTGGGCACGGGTTCGCCGCCCTCCGCGGGATCCCAGGCGCCCCAGCCCAGTTCCCCGTAGCACTCGTCCGATGCGACGACGGCTCCGAGGGAGCGGGCGTCGTCGACGATCGCCTTCAGGGCGTGGACGTCGAGCACGTCCCCCGTGGGGTTGCCCGGCGAGTTGATCCAGACGAGGCGCACCCGGGCGCGCACGTCCCCGGGGAGTTCCGCCAGGGAATCGGCCGGGACGGGCGTCGCGCCCGCGAGATGGGCTCCGATGTCGTAGGTCGGGTACGCCACCGTGGGACGGACGACGACGTCCCCCTCGCCGAGGCCCAGCAGGAGCGGCAGCCACGCGACCAGTTCCTTGGACCCGACGGTGGGCAGGATGTCGAGGGGATCCAGGCCCGGCACGCCGCGGCGGCGCGCGAACCAGGCGCTGATGGCTTCCCGCAGCGCTGTGGTGCCGTGCGTGGTGGGGTACCCGTGCGCATCGGCGGCCGCGGCCAGCGCGGACCGGATGAGTTCCGGGGTCGGATCGACGGGCGTCCCGATGGACAGGTCCACCACGCCCGCCGGGTGCTCGGCGGCGACCGCCCGGTAGGGCGCCATCGCGTCCCAGGGGTAGTCGGGCAGGTGCAGGCCGAACGGCTTCGGCTCCCCGGCCACCACCTACGCGGGCTGGTTCTGGGGCGGCAGGGCCGCGATGATGGGGTGGTCGAAGCCCGTGTTGCCGACCTTCGCGGCACCGCCGGGCGAGCCGAGGTCGTCGAAGAACTCGACGTTCGCCTTGTAGTACTCGGCCCACTGCTCGGGAGTGTCGTCCTCGTAGTAGATGGCCTCCACCGGGCAGACGGGCTCGCACGCGCCGCAGTCCACGCATTCGTCGGGGTGGATGTAGAGCGACCGCTCGCCCTCATAGATGCAGTCGACAGGGCACTCTTCGATACAGGCCTTGTCCTTGACGTCCACGCATGGCTGCGCGATTACGTAGGTCACTTCCCACGCCTTTCGTTGGAGCTGGGTCGGCTGCGCACCCGAGGTGCGGTCTCCAGCTTAACGCAACGCCTCCCTCCGGCAGGACCACCCGCTCCCCGCCCGGGGTCGGCCGCGCCGACGCGCCCGGAGGTCTACCCTTGACGGGTGCAGAGCCCCCTCGACCTCCTCGCCTCGCTCCCCCTGAATACGAGGGTCGTCGTGCGGCGCCGCCTCGACGACGGCTTCACCGACTCGCTGGGCGACCTGATCGCGCGGGACGGCACCAGCTGCACCGTGCGCACCCGCAGGGGGGACGACGTCGTCCTCCTCTCCGATGTGGCGGCCGCGAAGACGGTGCCGCCGGCTCCGGCGCGCAGGGCCCCCCGCCGGGGAACGGCGTAACAGTGATTGGGACCTATCAATCGATAGGTCGAAGTCCCGTACAATCGGCGGATGGACACAGACGAGGATCTCCAGGCCCGAGGCCGGGCGCTCAGCTCCCCTGTCAGGCTCCGCATCCTGCGTCTGTGCCTCCATAAGGCGAGGACCAACAAGGAGATCGCCGAGACGCTGGATCTCAATCCGGCGACGGCGCTGCACCACGTGCGCACGCTCCTGTCCACCGGTTTCCTCGCGGCCGACGACGCCCGCACCGGCAACCGTGGCGCCAAGGAGATCCCCTATCGCGCCACAGGGTTGTCCTGGCACAGCCGTATCCCGAATGCGGCGCCCGTGCTCGTGGAGACGTTCCTGCAGGAGATCGAGGGCCTGCAGCCGTCCGAGATCGACGTCTGGCGCCTCGGCGTCCGGCTCAACGACGAGCACCGCGCCGAGATGATGGGCCGCATTCGTGACGTGTTCGAGGAGTACGCCCGGCGGGACCCCGACGAGGACGGCACGGCCACCTCGATCATGCTCGCGCACCACCTGGACCGCACCGCGGACTGACTCCGCGGACTGCTAGCGGCGCCGCTGCGGACGCAGCACGACGGCGCCCAGCGTCACGGCGACGAGCGTCATCGCGAGCACACCGAAGAGCCAGAGGTTGCCCGCGGCGGCGGTCCCCGGGGCGACCTCCGACGAGCCGGTGAGGATCAGCGTCTTCGACGACGTGGACAGCAGGGCGACCACGCCGTACGCGACCACTCCTGCCACCGCCGTCATCGCGACGCTCCGCGCCCAGAGCCCGCTCAGCAGGAACAGGCTGCCGGCGAGCGCCAGTGCGGCCACCGCGCCCACGGGCAGCGCCGTACCGGCGACGAAGAGCACGTGCGCGTGCAGCAGCGTCCCGAACACCGCTGCCGTGATCCCGGCGACGACAGCCCCCACCACGGCCACGAGGCGGCCCGGAGCGGACGTCGCGGGGCCCGATGACCCGGGCCGGGCGCCTGGAGCCGCGGCCGCGGCCGCAGCCGCCCGTCGATCGTCGTCGCTCCCGTACCGTCCGGCGGCCGATGCGTCCGGCACGGACGGGTCCGCCCGTGAGATCGGGCCGGAGTCCCCCGTCCCCGGGAACGCCGAACGCCGGCCCTCCCCCGCTGGGGAGGCGCCGGCGTCGTCGTGTGCCATGGTGCTGGTGGAGCTAGGCGCGGGCGCGTGAACGCGAGGCGCGCATGCGCTCGTTGGCGTCGAGGATGACCTTGCGGATACGGATGGACTCCGGCGTGACCTCGACGCACTCGTCCTCGCGGGCGAACTCGAGGGACTCCTCGAGCGTGAGGTTGCGGGGCGGGGTCAGGTTCTCGAAGGTGTCGGAGGAGGCCGCACGCATGTTGGTGAGCTTCTTCTCCTTCGTGATGTTGACCTCCATGTCATCGGCGCGTGAGTTCTCGCCGACGATCATGCCCTCGTACACCTCGGAGGTGGGCTGCACGAAGAAGGAGCCGCGCTCCTGCAGGTTGATCATCGCGAACGGGGTCACGACGCCTGCGCGGTCGGCGATCATCGAACCGTTGGTGCGGTACTCGATGTCACCGGCCCACGGCTCGTAGCCCTCGGAGATCGACGCTGCGATACCTGCACCGCGGGTGTCGGTCAGGAAGCGGGTGCGGAAGCCGATCAGACCTCGCGCCGGGACGATGAACTCCATGCGGACCCAGCCGGTGCCGTGGTTGGCCATGTTGGTCATCCGGCCCTTGCGGGCGGCCATGAGCTGGGTGACGCCGCCGAGGTACTCCTCGGGGACGTCGATGGTCATGTGCTCCATCGGCTCGTGGATCTTGCCGTCGATGGTCCTGGTGACCACCTGGGGCTTGCCGACGGTGAGTTCGAAGCCCTCGCGGCGCATCTGCTCCACGAGGATGGCCAGTGCGAGCTCGCCGCGGCCCTGGACCTCCCACGCGTCGGGGCGTGCGGTGGGCAGGACGCGGAGCGAGACGTTGCCGATGAGCTCCTTGTCGAGGCGGTCCTTGACCTGGCGTGCCGTGACCTTGGCGCCCTTGACCTTGCCGGCGAGCGGCGAGGTGTTGATGCCGATGGTCACGGAGATCGCGGGGTCGTCGACCGTGATGAGCGGCAGGGGCTGGGGGTTGTCGACGTCGGTGAGGGTCTCACCGATGGTGATGCCCTCGATACCGGCGACGGCGACGATCTCGCCGGGTCCGGCGGAGTCGGTGGGAACACGGTCCAGCGCCTTGGTGGCGAGGAGCTCGGTGATCTTGACGGTCTTCAGCTCGCCGTTCTGGCGGGCCCAGGCGACGGTCTGGCCCTTGCGCAGGGTTCCGTTGAAGATGCGCAGCAGGGCGAGGCGGCCGAGGAACGGCGAGGCATCCAGGTTGGTCACGTGTGCCTGCAGGACACCCTCGGGGTTGTAGCGGGGTGCGGGGATGTGCTCGATGATCGTCTGGAACAGGGGCTCCAGGTTGTCGTTCGACGGCACGGTGCCGTCCGCCGGCTGCTCGAGCGAGGCGGCACCGGCGCGGGCGGCGGCGTAGACGACGGGAACGTTGAGGATCGCGTCGAGGTCGAGGTCGGGGACCTCGTCCGCGAGGTCGGAGGCGAGGCCGAGGAGCAGGTCCATGGACTCGCTGACGACCTCCTCGATGCGGGAGTCGGGGCGGTCGGTCTTGTTGACCAGCAGCACCACGGGGAGCTTGGCCGCGAGGGCCTTGCGGAGGACGAAGCGGGTCTGGGGCAGCGGGCCCTCGGACGCGTCGACGAGGAGGACGACGCCGTCGACCATGGACAGGCCGCGCTCGACCTCGCCGCCGAAGTCGGCGTGGCCGGGGGTGTCGATGACATTGATGGTGATCGTCTCGCCCTTGGCGGACGGACCGTCGTAGAACACCGTGGTGTTCTTGGCGAGGATGGTGATGCCCTTCTCGCGCTCGAGGTCACCCGAGTCCATGACGCGGTCGGCGACGTCGCCGTGCGCAGCGAACGAGTTGGTCTGCTTCAGCATGGCATCGACCAGGGTGGTTTTTCCGTGGTCAACGTGGGCCACGATGGCTACGTTGCGGAGATCGCTGCGGACAGCGGTGTTGCCTGTGGTTTCAGACATGCGTAAGGACTCAATTCAGTATCAACTGCGGGGAAAGTGACGGCGGCTGCAGTGCGCGCCCTCCTACCAGTCTAGGCGAGAGGTAAAAACAGACCTAATGCGCCCTGTCAATCGGCGTCCGGATTCGCTGTGGGCGCACAACGGCGGCGGCCCCCGGGAAGGGAACCGCCGCCGTCGTCCTCCGGTCGGCGCGGTGGGCGCCGTCGTGGTGGGCCGCTATGCGACCTCGGGAGGCAGCACGAGTCCGGCGCCGGGGATCGCCGCGAGCAGCGCCTGCGTGTAGGCGGTCTTCGGGTTGTCGAACACCTCGTCCGTGGTCCCCTGCTCGACGAGCCTGCCCTTCTCCATGACGGCCACGGAGTCGGCGATCTGCCTCACCACCGCGAGGTCGTGGGTGATGAAGAGGTAGCTCAGGCCGAGATCGGACTGCAGGTCGGCGAGCAGGTTCAGGATCTGCGCCTGCACCAGCACGTCGAGCGCCGAGACGGCCTCGTCGCAGATCACGACCTCCGGGTCCAGGGCCAGGGCGCGGGCGATCGCCACGCGCTGGCGCTGGCCGCCGGACAGCTCGTTGGGGAAGCGCTGCATCATCGCGGACGGCAGTGCCACCTGGTCGAGCAGCTCGCGTACCTTCTTCTCCCGGCTCTTCGCGTCCCCCACCCCGTGGACACGGAGGGGCTCCTCGATGGTCCGGTAGATGTTGTACATCGGATCGAGCGAACCGTAGGGGTCCTGGAAGATCGGCTGCACACGGCGGCGGAAGTCGAACATCTCCTTGCGTCCGAGCGTGGTGATGTCCACGCCGTCGAAGCGGATGCTGCCCGAGGTCGCCCCTTCCAGCCCGAGGACCATCTTCGCGACGGTCGACTTGCCCGAGCCGGACTCGCCGACGACGGCGGTCGTGGTGCCGCGTGCGATCGAGAAGGACACCTTGTCCACCGCGGTGAACTCCGTGGACTTGCCCCAGTTCCCGCGGATCTTGAAGACCTTCGTCAGGTCCTCGACCTCGATCACCTTATCCGGTGAAGCACTCTTCGCTGACGCCGGGGCGAGCAGGTCCTCCGTCTCGATGCCGGCCCGCTTCGCCGACTCGATGCGGCGGGACGCGATCGACGGCGCGGACGCCACGAGCTTCTGCGTGTAGGGGTGGCGCGGGTTGGTCAGCAGCTCGAGGGCGGGACCCGCCTCGACGACCTGCCCCTTGTACATGACGATCACCTTGTGCGCGCGCTCGGCCGCGAGGCCGAGGTCGTGCGTGATGAGCAGCACGGCGGTGCCGAGCTCCTCGGTCATGGTGTCCAGGTGGTCGAGGATCTGCCGCTGCACGGTGACGTCCAGGGCCGACGTCGGCTCGTCGGCGATGAGCAGCCGCGGACGGCAGGACAGTCCGATGGCGATGAGGGCACGCTGGCGCATGCCGCCCGAGAACTCGTGCGGGTACTGGTTCGCGCGCGACTCGGCGTCGGGCAGGCCCGCCTCCGAGAGCACCTTCGCCACGTCCTGCGGGCCGCTCGGCAGGCCGTTGGCCTTCAGGGTCTCCCTGACCTGGAAACCGATCTTCCACACCGGGTTCAGGTTGGACATGGGGTCCTGCGGCACCATGCCGATGGAGGAACCCCGGAGCTCGATGATGCGCTTCTCCGACGCGGAGGTGATGTCCTCCCCGTCGAAGATGATGCTGCCGTTCGAGACGCGGCCGTTGGCCGGCAGGAGGCCGATGGCGGCGAGCGCCGTCGTCGACTTGCCGGAGCCCGACTCCCCCACGATCGCGACGGTCTCGCCGGGCATCACGGTCAGGTGCGCGTTGCGCACCGCCGGGACGTCCCCGTTCGACGTCGAGAAGGTGATGGCGAGGTCGCGGAGTTCGAGCAGCGGCTGCGGCATGCCCGACGGCGCTGCGGCCCTTGCGTTGCTGGTGCTGTGGCTCATCGTTTGCGTGCCTTCGGATCGAGAGCGTCACGCAGGGCGTCGCCCAGCATGATGAAGCTCAGAACGGTGATCGACAGCGCGAGGCCCGGCCAGAAGATGGCCATGGGGTTGCTGCGCAGCGACGGCTTCGCGGAGAAGATGTCGTTCCCCCACGACATGACGTCCGGCGGCAGTCCGATGCCGAGGAACGACAGCGTCGACTCCGCCACGATGAACGTGCCGAGGGAGATCGTCGCGATGACGATCACCGGTGCGAGCGCGTTCGGGATGACGTGCTTGACGAGGGAGCCCAGCGGCGAGACGCCGAGGGACCGCGCGGCCGTCACGAAGTCGGCGTTGCGCACCTCGATGACCGCCGCACGCGTGATGCGCGCGATCTGCGGCCAGCCGAAGGTCACGAGGATGACCACCAGCGTCCACACGTTGCGGTTCTGCTGGAAGACGGGAAGCTGCACCACGACGATCGCACCGAGGATCAGCGGCAGGGCGAAGAAGATGTCGCCCACGCGGGCGAGGACCGCGTCCACCCAGCCGCCGAAGAAGCCGGCCAGCGCGCCGATCAGCCCTCCGATGAGGACCACGCCGAGCGTGGCGAACAGACCCACGGTGAGGGAGGACTGCGTGCCGTAGACGACGCGCGAGAGGATGTCGCAGCCCTGCACGGTGAAGCCCAGCGGATGGCCGGGGGCCGGCCCGCCGTCGGAGTTCTCGAGCAGGCAGTTCTCGTTCGGCGGCTCGTTCGTGAAGATGCCGGGGAACAGCGCCACGAAGACCACTGCGAGGATCAGGACGGCGCTGATGAGGAACAGCGGCTGCTTGCGCAGGCTGCGCCACGCCTCACCCCACAGGCTGCGGGGCGCGGCGTCGGACACCGCGCTGTCGGTTGCCCGCACCGGTGTCTCGTCGGGGTCCGCCACGAAGTGCTCGATCGGGTAGGCGGACTTCTTGGTGCGTGCCACGGGGGTGGGTGCCTCGGTGGGAGCTTGCGTCCCGGTGGAGGTGGGTGTTGGTTCAGGCATATCGAATCCTTGGGTCCAGCCACGCGTACAGGAGATCCACCAGCAGGTTCGCGAGGCAGAAGATGAGGATCAGGAACGTGACGATCGAGACGACCATCGGTCCGTCTCCGTTCAGCACGGCACGGTAGAGGGTGTTGCCGACGCCGTTGACGTTGAAGATTCCTTCGGTGACGATCGCGCCGCCCATGAGGGCGCCGAGGTCGGCTCCGAGGAAGGTCACCACGGGGATCAGCGAGTTGCGGAGGACGTGCACGACGACGACGCGCCGGCGGCTGAGGCCCTTGGCCGTCGCCGTGCGGACATAGTCCGCATTCACGTTCTCGATGATGCTGGTACGGGTCAGGCGCAGGACGTAGGCGAAGGACACCAGGCCGAGGACGACCGCCGGGAGCAGGAGCTCCGTGAAGGTGGCGTCACCGCTGACCGTCGGGTTGGTCCATTGGAGCTTGACCCCGATGAGGAACTGCATCAGGAAGCCGAGCACGAAGATGGGCACGGCGATCACGATCAGGGACAGCACGAGCACGGAGGAGTCGAACAGCCTGCCCTTGCGCAGGCCCGCGATGAGGCCGAAGACGATGCCGAAGACGGCCTCGATGACCAGGGCCATGACGGCGAGCTTCGCCGTGGTCGGGAAGACCTCGGCGATGATGGTGGCGATCGGCCGGCCCGAGAAGTTGGTGCCGAGGTCGAACGTCAGCACGCCCTTGAGGTACAGCAGGTACTGGATCCAGAAGGGCTGGTCCAGGTTGTACTGCTCGCGGAGACCCGCGACGACGGCCGGGGTGCAGCCACGCTCGCCGCAGATGGCGGCGGTGGCGTCGCCGGGGAGGCTGAAGACGAGGAAGTACACCAGCAGGGTGGCGCCGAGGAAGACCGGGATCAGCTGCAGGAAGCGTCGGACGATGTACCAGACCATCAGTGCGCACCTCCCGGTGCGGCGTGCGTCCGGACGGGACGCGGGTGGGGGTTGCTCATGAGGTGGAAAACCTTTTCGTTGGCACGGAAAAGGGGCCTGCCCTGTGCCGGGCAGGCCCCGGGACCGCTACGGGTTACTTGCCGGTGATGGCGTAGTAGAGCGGAACACCGTTCCAGCCGAACTCGACGTTGTCCACGTTGTTGCTCCAGCCGCCCTGGGCGACCTGGTACCACAGCGGGATGGCCGGGAGGTCCTCGAGGAGCTGCTCCTGGGCCTTGTTCATGGCCTCGTTGCCCTCCTCGACGGAGCTGGCGGCGAGTCCGTCGGTCAGCTCCTGGTCGAACTCCGGGTTGCTGTAGCGGGCATCGTTGGATCCGGCGCCGGTGGCGTAGATCGGTCCGAGGAAGTTGTACAGCGACGGGTAGTCGGCCTGCCAGCCGGCACGCAGGGCACCGGTGAGGGTCTCCTCCGTGGCTTCCGTACGCGCTTCCTTGAAGGTCGCGTACGGCTTGCCCGCGACCTCGATGCCCAGGTTGTTCTTGATGTTGTTCACCACGGCCTCGACCCACGTCTTGTGGTCGCCCTTGTCGGCGTTGTAGCCGATGGTCAGGGGCTGCGACTCGTCGTAGGGCGCGATCTTCTCGGCGTCGGCCCAGAGCTTCTTGGCCTCCTCCGGGTTGTACTCGAGGTTCTCGCTGCCCGGCAGGTCCGCGCTGTAGCCCTCGAGGACGGGAGCGGTGAAGTCCTTCGCAGGTTCACGACCGCCGTTGAAGATGACCTCGGTGATCTCGTCACGGTTGATCGCCATCGAGAGCGCCTGGCGCCGCAGCTTGCCCGCCTCACCCTCCCAGTTCGGGAGGTAGTACGGCACGGCGATCGTCTGGTTACCCGCGTAGGGCGACTCGATGGAGCGCTCGCCGAGGTCGTTCTTGAAGTTCTTGATGTCGCTCGTCGGGATCGTCTTCAGCACGTCGAGGTTGTCCGAGATCAGGTCCTGGTAGGCCGTCGTGTCGTTCTGGTAGATCTTGAACGTCACGCCGCCGTTCTGGGCGGCCTGGGGGCCTTCGTACTCGTCGTTCGGCACGAGTTCGATCTGCTGGTTGTGCTGCCAGGCACCCTCGGACGCGAACTTGTAGGGACCGTTGCCGATCGGGTTCTCGCCGAAGGCTGCAGGATCCTCGAGGGCGGCGGCGGGCAGCGGGAAGAACGCACTGTACCCGAGGCGCAGCGGCCAGTCGGACTCGGGCTGGGCCAGCTTGACGGTGAACGTGCGGTCGTCGACGACGGTGAGGCCGCTCATGGTCTCCACGGTGGAGCCCTCGGCACTGGCCTCGTCGTAGCCTTCGATGCTCTCGAAGAAGTAGCTCGAGAGCTGCGCGTTCTTCGCGGCGGCGCCGTAGTTCCAGGCGTCCACGAAGGAGTTCGCGGTGACGGGGTCACCGTTGGTGAAGGTCTTGCCCTCCTTGAGCGTGATCGTGTAGTTCTGGGCGTCCTCGGTCTCGATGGACTCTGCCATCTCGTTCTGGGGCTTGCCCTCGGCGTCGTAGCTGACCAGGCCCGCGAAGATGAGGTCGAGGATCGCTCCGCCACCCACCTCGTTGGTGCTGGTGGGGATCAGCGGGTTCTGGGGCTCGGATCCGTCCACCACGATGACGGCGTCCGTGGTGCCGCCGCCCGTGCTGGATTCAGTGCTTCCGCCGCCGCATGCACTCAGCGACAGAACGGCGATGGCCGCGACGCTGAGCATTTGGGAAGTGCGCGTGAAACGCATTCCGCCTCCTAGGTATTTGGGTCGTTCCGGCGTTGATGTGGCCGGATAGTTGTCCCGCAGGTAGCGAGAGCCAACTCACACCGGAAGATTCTATGCCCGTTCTGTTGCTTCCCTGAACATCCTGTCGGGGAAGGCTCCCAGCCGGCTTTCAGCTTCGGCAGCCGTTCCAGTATTTCCGCAGGCCAGCGGGGAGAAGGGCGCGGCATCACGCTTTGATAACGGGTGCGGGAACTGGCACTCCGGCTCTGTACCGGCGGCAGGACGACGCGGCGGATCCCTGCAGCGCCGGCCACGGCGGGACCTGCAGGGAGCTCACGGGAGCGCCCGCCCCGCCGGTAGGCAGGACGGGCTCCTCGCCGGTGCGGGGCGGCTAGTCGGTCGACGCCAGGAGCTTCGCCCGCAGTTCACGGCGCTCGCGCTGTTTCGCCGGATCGGGCAGCGGAACGGCCGCCAGCAGCCGCTGGGTGTACGGGTCCTGCGGGCTGCGGAGGATCTGGTCACGGGTGCCCTGCTCCACGATCCGTCCGCGCTTCATCACGCAGATGTAGTCCGCGAGCACGTCGACGACGGCGAGGTCGTGGGTGACGAACAGGCAGGCGAAACCGAGTTCGCGCTGCAGGTTCTGGAAGAGCTCGAGGACCTTCGCCTGCACGGACACGTCCAGGGCCGACGTCGGCTCGTCCGCGACCATCAGCTTGGGCTTCAGCGACAGCGCCCGCGCGATGCCCACGCGCTGCTTCTGACCGCCGGAGAGTTCGTGGGGATACCGGTTGCGGTAGGAGCGCGGCAGCTCCACCTGGTCGAGCAGCGTCTCGATGCGCTTCTGCAGCTCACCGCCCTTGGCCTCACCCGCGAGGAACATCGGCTCGCCGATGCTCTCGCCGATCGGCAACCGGGGATTCAGCGACGACGACGGGTCCTGGAACACCATCCCGACATGGCGCCGCACCGCCACGAGCTCCCTGGACGTGGGCCGGAGACCCGAGATGTCGGTACCCACGACCTTCAGCGACCCGGCCGCCACGGGCAGCAGGCCGACGGCGGCCCTGCCGATGGTGGTCTTGCCGGAGCCCGATTCGCCGACGAGCCCGATGACCTGGCCGGGGTAGACGGTGAGGTTCGCGCCCTCCACCGCCCGGAAGGCCGGGACCCGACCCTGCTTCGGGTACTCGATGGCGACGTCGACGAGCTCGAGCACCGGCGCGGCGGCCGGAGGGGCCACCGCGTCCTCGGCCGGGAGTTGGGCGAGGACCTCCTGCTCACGCCGTTCCAGCTCGTCGTGATCGATCGTCTGCAGCTCCGTGTGGGTCGCCGCCGCCAGCGCCGCGGTGATGTCGACGTCGTCGTCCCCGTCCCCCTGTCCGAGGTGGGGCACGGCGGCGAGCAGCGCCTTCGTGTACTCGTGCTGCGGAGCGTTGAAGATCTGCTCCGCCGTGCCCGTCTCCACGATGCGTCCCTTGCGCATCACGGCGATCCTGTCGGCTAGGTCCGCCACCACGCCCATGTCGTGCGTGATCAGCACGATCGCGCTGTTGAGCTGGTTCCGCAGGTTGCGCATGAGGTCGAGGATCTCGGCCTGCACGGTGACGTCGAGGGCCGTGGTCGGCTCATCGGCGATCAGGAGCTTGGGGTCGCAGGACAGCGACTGGGCGATCATCGCGCGCTGACGCTGGCCGCCGGAGAGCTGGTGCGGGTAGGAGCGGAACGCCTTGTCGGGATCCGGAAGCTCGACCATCTGCAGCAGGCGCAACGCCCGCTGCCTGGCCTCGTCCGGGGAGATCTCGTTGTGCAGGCGCAGCGTCTCGACGATCTGGAACCCGACGGTGTACACGGGGTTCAGGGCGGTCATGGGCTCCTGGAAGATGACCGCGACGTCGTTGCCGCGGATCTGCCGCAGCTTCGCCGGCGACATCGTCAGCACGGACTTGCCGTTGAGCAGCACCTCACCCGTGACGCGGCTGTTGGAGGGCAGCAACCCGAGCAGCGACATGGAGCTGGCGCTTTTGCCCGAGCCGGACTCCCCCACGATCGCCAGCACCTCGCCGGCCCTCACCTCGTAGTTGAGGTCGATCGCCGCCGGGACCCACTTCTTGTCCACGCCGAAGTCGACGCTGAGGTTGCGGACCTCGAGCACGGGCCCCTGGGACGCGTCGCGGTCCGCGCCGGTGTCACCGGTGCCGCCGATTACCTGGGTACTCATGAGGGGATCTCCTTCGTGACGGAGGCACCGCGCGGGCGCGCAGCCTCCTGGATTGCCGCGCGCGGCTGCGGTGCTGGGACTATTGAGCCATGGAGAGCTCGAGGGAAGTGGCAGGGGCCACCGTGTTCAAACCGCGCACCGGTGTCTGGTTCACGGGGGTCGCTGTCCTCGTCGCTGCGGGCGGACTCGCGTCGGTCGTGGCGACCGAGGGCGCGGGCGGCCTGCTCGCGGGCTGGCCGCTCGTCGGAATCGCCTACCTCGGCTGGTGGCTGTTCTGGTACCCGGCGGTCGTCCTCGCGGAGGACGCCGTGACCCTCCGCAACCCGCTGGCGACCGTCCGCGTCCCCTGGGCCGCGCTGATCGATGTGGACACCAAGTACGCCCTGAAGCTCGTGACGCCCACCGGTGCCTTCACCGCCTGGGCCGCGCCTGCTCCGGGAGTCTGGGGAACCCACGCGGGGAAGCCCGAGCACGTGACCAATCTGCCGTCCACGAGTTACGGCCCCGGAGGGTCCATCCGCCCGGGCGATCTCAAGAACACGGATTCCGGCTACGCGGCGTACCTGGTCCGCTCGCGCTGGCAGGACCTGGTGGAGAGCGGCGCGCTCGATGTCGACCACCCGGAACGCGCCCGACGCTCCTGGAATCTCCCGCATCTCGCCGTGGCGGTCGTCCTTGTCGCCGCGGGCGCCGCGTCGCTGAACCTCGCGTCCTAGGAAGCTCCTCACGCCGCGGCGGGCTTCTCTGCGTCCTTGGCCCGGTTGGCGTTGAACTTCTTCTGCCGCGGGTCGAAGGCGTCGCGCAGTCCGTCGCCGATGAAGTTGATGCACAGGCAGATGAGCACGATGAACAGCCCGGGGAACCAGAACAGCCACGGACGCGTCTGGAACGCCTCCTGGTTCTGGCTGATGATCAGGCCCAGGGACACATCGGGTGCCTTCACGCCGAACCCGATGTAGCTCAGCGCTGTCTCGAGCAGGATGCCCGCGGACATGAGCAGCGTGGTGTTCACGATGATCACACCGACGGCGTTCGGCAGGATGTGCTTGAAGATGATGCGGGTGTTGGACGCGCCGGCGATCTTCGCCGCGTCGACGAACTCGCGCTCCCGCAGCGTGAGGAACTCGCCGCGGACCAGGCGGGCGAGGCCCGTCCAGGCGATCAGGCCGAGGAAGATGCCGAGCAGCCACACCTGGGCGCCGCTGCCGACGAACCGGTTGACGGACTCGCCCAGCGTCGCCGCGATCAGGACCAGGGGGATGATGATGATGATGTCGGTGAAGCGCATCAGCACCGCCTCGGTCCAGCCCCGGAAGTAGCCGGAGCACGCCCCGACCACGACGCCGACGAGGCACGCGAGAGCGCCGATGAGGAACATGATGATGATCGAGTTCTGCGCCCCGCGCATCGTCATCGCGAAGTAGTCGCGACCGATGGAATCCTGCCCGAACGGGTGCTCACCCCAGCTGAACGGCCCGGTGACGGTCGGGGCACCGCCGTTGAGCAGGGCGACGAATTCGGTGTGGTTGTACTTCCACCAGCCGGGGATGCCCGCGAAACCGACGGACGTGAACGCGAGGACGAAGATGATGGCGAACACGATGAGGCTGATGATCGCGGCCGTGTTGTCGAAGAACTTCCTGCGGACGATCTGCCCCTGGGACAGGCCCTTCGCCTCGGCCTCCGGGGCGGGGTGGGTGGGACCGGTGATGGTCCCCGCTTCTCCGCCGGGCAGGTCGGAGGGAGTCTGAGTGCTCATGCTTTCACCCTTACACGAGGATCGAGGAACGAATACACGATGTCGGCCACCAGGTTGAAGACCAGCGCCAGGATGCCGGCCACGAGGAAGAAGCCCATGATCGGATCCGGGTCGGTGCGCTGCAGCGCCTGCACGAAGAGCTGCCCCATCCCTGCGAAGGCGAACACCTGCTCCGTGATGATGGCACCGCCGATCAGGGCGCCGATGTCGAACGCGACGAGGGTCGCGAGGGGGATGAGCGCGTTGCGGAAGGCGTGCCGCATGACCACGGTCCGCTCGCTGAGGCCCTTCGCGCGCGCCGTGCGGATGTAGTCCATGTTCATGATCTCCAGCATCGATGCGCGGGAGTACCGGCTGTAACTCGCGAGCGAGGCGAGCAGCAGTGCGAGGGTGGGCAGGAGCAGATGCGTGAACGTGTCGAGACCCGTGACCCAGAAGGTCCCCTCGAGCCCGGGCGTCTCGGCGCCCACGGTGGCGATCGGCCTCCCCCGCACGCGCGAGTTGCTGACGTAGGACGGCCACGTGACCATGAAGCGGTCCACCACGATCAGCAGGCCCATGAGCAGGCCGGTGATGGCCGCTGCCCGCATGCTCTGACCGCGGTCGTACCCGCCCATGACGTAGCCGACCGCCATGCCGACGAGCACCGTGAGGATCGCGAGGACGACGATCATCCAGATCGTCGCGGCGTTGAGGATCGGGTTGACGACGTAGTACGCCACCAGGCCGATCGCCACCATGATGAGCGACGAGTACAGGGCCTTGCGGTTGCGCAGCCCCGCCGTCAGCAGCACGATGCCGAAGGCGATACCGACGCCCGTGACGAGGATGACGATCGGCCCGAGCCCCGGCGAGGAGAACCAGTCGACGAGGTCCAGCACGAACAGGAGCGCCGCGGCGACGACGGCGCCCAGGACGAAGGCGATCCCCTTGCGCTTCCATGACCTGCTGGCGAACAGCGCCCAGATGAGGCCGCTGGCGATGGCGACGACGAGGATCGTCGAACCCGGTATCCGGGGATCGGCGAGGAAGTTGTTGAAGCCGATGGCGCCGAACTCCTTGAGGAGGACGGCGAGCCAGAAGATCGGCAGGGAGAAGAACAGGAAGGACATGAACGTGACGCCGTAGTCCAGTCCGCTGTACTGGCGCAGCGCGGTGATGATGCCCAGCGAGACACCGATGATGATCGCCAGTACGGTGGCCGTGGTGACGAGCGTGATGGTGTTGCCCATCGCGCGGACGAGCGCCGTGGTCACGGCTTCACCCTGGATGCTCGTTCCGAGGTCGCAGGTCGCCGCGAAGGGGATCAGACACTTCGCGGCACCCGCCAGCCAGCCGAAGTAGCGCAGCGGAGCCGGCGTGTTGAGGTCGAGAAGCTCCGTCCGCGCCTGGATGAGCTGCTCCCGGTTCGGGGCGTTGCTGGCCCGGAGCTCCTCGAGCGGATCGCCGGAGAGCGCCGTGAGCTGGTAGACCACGAAGGACGCACCGAACAGGATGAGGACGGCCGTCACCAGACGCCGAACGATGTAGGTCACCATAGATTTCGAGCCTCAATATCGGATTCGATGGGTCATTCCCGTGCTATCGCAGAAGTGTAGTGCAGGGTTTCAGGCCGCCGGGACGCGCCCGATTCCGCACTTCCGGGAACCTCTGTTCGGGCGCCGACCGGGCGGCACCCTCGCTGCAGGCGGCACAGACGAAGGCGCCGGGACAGGCGAGTTCTCCTGTCCCGGCGCCTTCTCGCTCAGAGCGGGTGTCCCGGTGGTCGAGCTACTGGGTGATTTCCCAATCCCAGAGGTTCCACCAGATGCCGGTCTGGTTCGGCATGTACTCGATGCCGCTGACGTTGTCGCTGTACGCGTCCACACCGGGCACCTGGAACAGGGGCAGTCCGTACTTCGAGTCCCAGATGAGCTTGTCGATCTGGACCTGCAGTTCGTCCTGCTTGTCGGGATCCGTGGTCACGACGAGCTCGTCCATCAGCTCGTCGGCCTCGGGGCTCGAGAACCCGTTGAAGTTGGAGCCTGCGCCCGACTTGAAGATCTGCGGTACGCCGGACACACCGACACCCGAGTTGATCCACCCGAAGATGGTCGCATCGTAGGTGCCGTTGCCGAGCGCCGCACTCCAGTCGGAGGCACCGAGCCCGCCGTCGACGATCTTGAAGCCGGCCTGCGAGGCCGACTCCGCGATCAGCGTGTAGGAGTTGAGGCGGTTCGGGTTGTCGCGGTTGTACATGATCCGGACCTCGGGTGTCGCCCCGTCGAGCAGCTCCTTCGCGCCCTCGATGTCGACCTCGTCGTAGGCGTCGGACCCGTTGGTCGAGGCGGCCTCCTCGTAAGGCTCCTGGTCGGCGAGGAACAGCTGCGAATCGAGCGGCGCCGCGTCGGGGTTCAGCTTCTTGATGATCGAGTCCACCAGCTGCTGGCGGGGCACCGTCTTCATGAAGGCTTCGCGGACGCTCTCGTCTGCGAAGACGCCGCTGAAGTTGAGATCCAGGTGGTCGTAGGACAGCTCGTTGCCCCGCGACACGGTGACGCCCTCGACGGCTTCCAGCTGCTCGACGGTGTCAGCGGACGCCTGCGGCGCGATGATGTCCGCCTCGCCGTTCTGCAGGGCCTGGACCTGGGCAGGAGCCTCACCGATGTAGCGGACGGTGATCTCGTCCACCTTCGGGATGGGACCCCAGGTGTAGTCCTCGTTGCGAACGAGCGTCATGGACTGGTCCGGAGTCATGGCCGAGGCGATGAACGGACCGTTCGAGAGGAACAGCGACGGATCGGTCGGCAGCGACTTCGTGTCGAAACCGGCGTTCCAGAAATCGGCCAGTGCCTGCACCTCGGGGCGCTCGACGGGGTTCTCAGGGTCGCCTGCCGGCGTGGTCTCGATGAGCTCGATGAGCGCGTCCTCGTCGGCGAGGCCGCCCTTCTCGGCCACGACATGCGCCGGCGTCGAGATGCCGCCCTCGCTCATGAGGCCGAAGGCGACCTCGTAGTCGGCGAAGGGCTCGGAGTAGTTGAGCGTGATCGAGCGGCCGTCGTCGCCGATCTCCGGGAGCTCGGTGAGGGCGAGACCAGTTGTGTCGCCCGCGTAGTCGAAGTAGGTCGCACCCGACACGACTTCACCCGCCTCGTCGGTGGTGGAGTCGTTGAAGTATCCCGATCCGATGGCCCACGAGAGCAGCAGGTCTCCGCCGTCGACCGGTTCGCCGTCGGACCAGTTGACGCCCTCGTTGACCGTGTACTTGACGCTGAGCGGGTCCTCGGAGAGGACCTCCATGGAGCCGAATTCCTCGTTCTTGACGACCTTCAGGTCATTGTCGATGTAGACGAACCCGGAGTGGGTCGCATAGGCGATCCGGCCGTTGATGTCCGAGTTACCCTCGGAACTGTTCGAGTTGAACGAACTGAAGCCGTTCACCTCGACGACCCGGATATTTCCGCCCGTCGCTTCGCCCTCGGCGCTCTCCTCGGGTGCTTCAGCACCCGTGTTGGCAGCGCAGGCGCTCAATGCGAGTGCTGCGACAGCAGCGACGCCCAAAGCTTTGGAAGTACGTCCGAAACGCATTCCGCCTCCTAATTCATAGTGTGGTTCCAGCTTCACGCGGTGTTGCATGACAGCCGACACGCGACCCGAGAGGGTGACGCCACTCACGTGAGCAAAAGCCTAAGTGCACTTTGTTACCAACAGGTATCTCTGGGACATCCGCCCGAGTGTTGTTATCGAGCTGCAACCAAATGGTCACAGGCCTTCGCCACTGCATCTGCGGCAACACCTGGTCGTCCCTTCGGTCCCCGGCGTGCTGAGGGCAACTCCTGCTTGAAATGGCGCCGTGCGCGGTGTTTTGCTGGGGAGGCCGGCACCGCCGGCCGGGTGTCGCCGTCGTGCGAGGAAGCTGCAGCGGCGCACTGTCGACGACACGGGACGGACGTGAAGCGGGATGGCGTGGCTCTTCGTGGACAAGCACGCGGCGGTCTGGGACGACGACGCCGATGTCCAGGCGGCGATCGGAGCGCTCAAGGTCCGGCTGGACCAGCATGCCGAGGTGCACCTGTCGATCCAGAGCAGGGGCCTGAAGGGGCCGGTCTTCGTCATCACCAGGGAGACGGTGCTCAGCTCCCCCGAGCTGAGCAATCGCTTCAACGCCGACCTGTTCGCCGAGCTCACGACGCCGACCGCGCGGAACAGCCCGACCATCCACTGGTTCTCGGACGGGCGCGGCTTCGTCTCGGAGACGAACAGCCGCATGTGGTGAGGAGCCGGCCCTCCCCGTTCTCCCAGCCGGCGTGGCATCCGGCGCATAGGCTGGGATCAGTCGTCCACTGACCCGATCTTCCGGAGGAAGCCATGCCCGTCAGTCCTCGCCCGCTGCGCAAGCTCGGCTTCCTCACGATCGGCCTGTTCGATCCGGTGGATCCGGCCGCCGGGCATGAGTCGACCCTGCGGATCATCGAACTCGGAGAACGGTTGGGGTTCGACAGCGCCTGGTTGCGCCACCGTCACCTGCAGTTCGGGATCTCCTCCCCGATCGCGATGATGGCCGCTGCGAGCCAGCGGACCTCCCGGATCGAGATCGGCACCGCGGTGACCCCGCTGGGCTGGGAGAATCCGCTGCGCCTGGCCGAGGACCTTGCCACCGTCGACCTGCTCGCCGGTGGGCGGATCAACCCCGGCCTGAGCGTGGGGGAACCAATGCACTACGACACGGTGAAGGACGAGCTGTACCCGGACTCGGCGGATCTGGAGGACTTCGGCTACGCACGCGTGGAACGGTTCGCCCGGATGATCGCGGGGGAGCCGGTCCGGGAGTTCTCCGGCCGGCAGGGCGTCGTCGAGGAGTTCTCCGACCGCGTGGAGCCACACTCCCCCGGACTGCGTCGACGTCTCTGGTATGGAGCGGGCAGCAGCAGATCGGCAGTCTGGGCCGGGGCCAACGGCTTCAATCTGCTCTCCAGCAGCGTGATCTTCCCCGAGCCGGACCAGGAACCGGATTTCGCCCGCATCCAGCAAGCCCAGATCCTCGCCTACCGCGAAGCCGCCGCGGCTTCATCCGCCGCGCCTGGTCCGGCCCGCGTCTCGCAGGGCCTGGTGGTGATCCCGACCGACTCTGCGTCATCGGACCAGCGCGAGAAGTACCAGCGGTACGTCGATGCACGCGTGCCCCGCACGAGGTCGCCGCAGGGGCCCAAGGGCATGCTGTTCGCCCCGGACCTCATCGGTACCAGCGCTGAGATCGCGGAGCAGCTGTACGCGCACGCGGGGTTCCAGGAGGTCGACGAGGTCGCGTTCGCCCTGCCCTTCAGCTTCGACCACGAGGACTACGTCCAGATCCTCACCGACATCGCCGGAAAGCTGGGGCCGGCTCTCGGGTGGGCTCCCGCCGGCGTCGGTCAGGCCGTCCGGTAGCTCCCGCGTAGCGGTTCGCGGAGCGGGAGTACACGTCGGCGGTCGATGCGACGGAATCCGACGGGGCGGCGGGGCTTGGTCTACCGTTGGGACTGACCGATTCGACCACGGAGGCATCCTTGGCGACCCTGCACACACGCGCACCGGCTGCTCCGTCGACCCGATCCGGAGCCATCGACGCCCTCCGCGTCCTCGCGGTCGTCGCGGTCGTGACCGGTCACGTGTGGGCGGGACCGCTCATCGACGCCGGCCTCTACACCTGGCACGTCCCCGCGTTCTTCGTGCTCTCCGGGTACCTCTGGAAGAACCGCGAACCGCACTTACGAGGGGCTGTCGCAACGGAGGCGAAGAAACGCTTCAGGACCATCATGACGCCCTACGTCGCATGGTTGGTCCTGACCCTCCTCGTCCACGTCCCCCTCCACATCAAGCGCGGCACGCTGACGACCGACGCCGTGACACTGCCCCTCATCGGCGGGTCCCTCAACGCGGGGCCTTTCGGTGCCTACTGGTTCATGAGTGCCCTGTTCGTCTCGGCCGTCATGTTCCGGGCGCTGGAGCGGGTTCCCCTTGCCCTCCGGGTCGCACTCATCGCGGCGATCACGGCGGTCACCTACCTGTTCGGGGACGTCCTCGCCCGGCTCCCCCTGTCGCTCGGGGTTGCCGGCGCCGCGCTGATCTTCCTGCTCGCCGGTCAGGGACTCCGGCGCGTCCGGAGTCGGGTGGAAGCGCCGATCCGGTTCGGCGCAGCGTGCCTCGTCGCGGGGGCCACACCTGTCGTCGCCGGAGTGTCTGCGCCACTGGACATGAAGTACAACGAGCTCGGCACACCGGTCCTCAGCATCGTCGTGGCGGTGCTCATCAGCTCCGGCCTCGTCCTGATCCTCGAGGGCGTGTTCGCCCGGCTGCCGGCACGGGTCCACGTCCTGTCCACCAGGCTCGCCGCGGGTTGCCTGATGGTGGTGCTGACCCACACCTACGTGCTGTGGTTGCTCGCTGTCCCCGACACGGAGCGGCCGTTCTGGGTGCTGATCGCGGCACTGGCTTTGCCGTGGGCCGTCGCGATGACCCTCCACCGGACGCCGCTCTCTCCCGTCCTCCTCGGAGCACCACGCGCCAGTTGAACAGAACCACCTGCACCGGCGCGCGGGTCCTGACGCTCGGCCGGGCAGCCAGCCCGTACCCCGGCTCGTGCGGCCAGGCACGATGTCGTGCGCGTGGTTCAGGGTCGATCTGGCAGTGCCGCCGGGCGTGACCATCAGCGATGGTGCCGTCTTGGGGGGATGCAGTCGTCGCGGGAGACCCCCCGTGGGAGCGTGCCACCCCGGCTCCTCGAGAATCAAGGGTCCCTAGCGCCCCAGCGAGCGACCGAGCTTCCGGATGGCGGCATCGTAGGCCTCGCCCCAGGTCCAGCCCGCCGCCGGCGCACCGGCCAGCTCCAGTGCCACCAGCCCGTGGACCTGCCCCCACACGACGCCGACCATCGAGGCGATCTCATGATCCGCTGCTCCAGGCAACGCTGCGGCAACCGCGCTGAACAACGGCATGATCGACGGCTCGGCGGCAGCCGGCGTCGGCTGACACGGCACCTGGCCGGCCAGAGGGCCGGCGAACATCAGGCCGTAGAGGATCGGATGCTCCAGCGCCCAGGTCCGGTAGGCCCGGCCCAGGGCTTCGAGGCCGCCCGCCGCGGCCTCCTGCTGGGAGGCCGCGAAGGAAGCAAAGCCGTCGTCGAGTACGGCAGTCAACAGTTCCGCCTTGCCTCCGAAGAGTGAATACACCGCCGTCGTCGACGTCCCGGCAGTAGCGGCGATGGTGCGCAGTGACACGGAGGCGGCGCCGTCGCGGGCGATGAGGGAGGCTGCGGTGTCGAGCAGCCTGCGTCGCAAGGTCTCGTCATGGGCGATCGGTCTTGCCATGGGACCAGTATTCCATAACACTGTTTCATAACAGCGTTATGACAGGAGAAGCACATGACGAACCAAGTGCACGCAGGACGTTTCACGGCAGACCCCGAGGGTGGCCCGGTGACGGTCTTCCTGATTGGAATGCGCGTCAACCGATGGTGGAAGTTCGGGACGGTGGCACGGGTGGGCGCGGCCATGCCGAGGATGCTCGCCCATCTGGCCGCGACGCCGGAGGCCGGTCTTCTGAGCTACCAGCAGTGGATCGGCCGGACCACCATCATCGTCAGCTACTGGAAGAGCCCGGAGCATCTGCAGCGGTTCGCGGCCGACCGGTCGGCGCCGCACCTGGAGCCCTGGCGCCGGTTCATGCGCGAATCCGCCGGCACCGGCGATGTCGGCGTGTGGCACGAAACATACGAGACGATGCCGGGTGGCAGGGAAAGCGTGTACAGCGACATGCCCGTCTTCGGACTGGCAGCGGCCACGGGCCATGTACCCGTAGGAGCGGGACTGAACACCGCGCGCCAGCGCCTGAAGGCGGACGAGGTCGGGCGGCGCCTGCCGGAGTGACCCGTTCCCGCCAGATCTCGCAGAGGATCTCGCCCAGCGGAAGAGACCTCCGATGCCGGCGCCGTGCAGGACCGGGCCACCCGCCGGCGTCATCGGCGGATCGCTTCGCGATCGCGTCGTGCACGGGGCGCTTCCTCCTCCGTGCCTTCACCGTGTGCAACCGGCAAAGCACACTCTGAGTCAGTCCCGCACACGCGGCCCACGGTCCGGGCCGGCAAGGGCTATACGTTGAAGCGGAACTCCACCACGTCGCCGTCGGACATCACGTATTCCTTGCCCTCGATGCGCACCTTGCCGCGGGACTTGGCTTCGGCCATCGTCCGGGCTTCCATGAGGTCCTCGAAGTGAACGATCTCGGCTTTGATGAAGCCGCGCTGGAAGTCCGAGTGGATGACGCCGGCGGCCTCGGGCGCCGTGGCACCCTTCTTGATCGTCCAGGCACGGGTCTCCTTCGGACCTGCCGTGAGGTAGGTCTGCAGGCCGAGGGTGTGGAAGCCGACACGCGCGAGCTGGTCGAGGCCGGATTCCTCCTGGCCGTTCATCTCGAGCATCTCGCGCGCCTCGGCCTCGTCGAGCTCCACGAGGTCGGCTTCGAGCTTGGCGTCGAGGAAGATCGCGTCGGCGGGGGCCACGAGCCGGCGCAGCTCCTCCTGACGCTCGGCGCTGCCGAGCACGGCGTCGTCGACGTTGAAGACGTAGATGAACGGTTTGGCGGTGAGCAGGCTGAGCTCGCGGAGGTGTTCCATCTCGAGCTTGTCGCTGGTGACCGACGAGAAGATCGTGTCGCCGCGCTCGAGGACGGACTGCGCTGCCTGCATGGCGGTCAGCTGTGCGGCCTCGCGCTTCTTGATCTTCACTTCCTTCTCGACGCGCGGGATGGCCTTCTCGAGCGTCTGCAGGTCGGCGAGGATCAGTTCGGTGTTGATGGTCTCCATGTCCGAGCGGGGGTCCACCTTGCCGTCGACGTGGATGACGTCGGGGTCGTCGAACACACGGATGACCTGGGCGATCGCCTCGGCCTCGCGGATGTTGGCGAGGAACTGGTTGCCGAGGCCCTCACCCTCCGACGCGCCCTTGACGATGCCGGCAATGTCGACGAAGGAGACGGTGGCCGGCAGGATCTGCTTCGACCCGAACACCTCGGCGAGCTGTGCGAGGCGCGGGTCCGGCAGGCTGACCACGCCGACATTCGGCTCGATGGTCGCGAACGGGTAGTTCGCCGCCAGGACGTTGTTGCGCGTCAGCGCGTTGAAGAGTGTTGATTTGCCGACGTTGGGCAGTCCGACGATGCCGATAGTAAGAGCCACGGGAGACAAGTCTACCGGGCGTCGGAGGACCGACCGGCGGTGTCGCGTCCGCCGATTGTCGGAGGTTCCTGCGACAGTGTGGGCATGAGTACAACCGCCGTCCTCCTCGTCCTCCTCGCCTTCCTCATCGGCTGCGCCGTCGGTGCATTCCTGGTGTACCGCGCAGTACGGCTGCGCGACGACGAGCTGCGCAGCGAGCTCGACGACGCCACAGCCCGACTGGGGAGCACGACGACGGAGCTCGCGGCAGCCGCGGCTCAACGCGATCTCCTGCAGCAGCACAACCGCGAACTGACGGGCAAGACATCGACGGACAACGACGTCCTGCGGGCCCTCGCACCGGTGGCGGAGAAACTGACCCAGGTGCAGCGGCAGGTCGGGCTGCTCGAGCGCGACCGCATAGAACAGTACGGCCAGCTCGCGCGGCAGCTCGAGGAAGCGCGCGAAGCAGACGCCCGGCTGCTCTCGACGACGCACTCGCTGGCCGGCGCCCTGCGCAGCACCAGCGCCAGGGGCCAGTGGGGCGAGGTCCAGTTGCGGCGCGTCGTGGAAGCTGCCGGAATGCTCTCGCGCGTGGACTTCCTGGAGCAGGTCTCCTACACGACCGGGAACGACGGCGACCGCGCCCGCCCGGACATGGTGGTGCAGCTGCCCGGGGACAAGCAGCTCGTCATCGACGCGAAGGTACCCCTGAGCGCGTTCCTCGAGGCTCAGGAACTGGTGGGACCGGCGGCGGACGCAGGAGGGGGCGAGAAAGCCGGCCTCGAAGCCCGTCATGCCGAGCTGCTGAAGCAGCACGGCAAGGCGCTGCGTGCACACGTCGATGCGCTCGCCCGCAAGAAGTACTGGGAAGGCGCCTCCAACTCCCCCGAACTCGTCATCTGCTTCATCCCGGTGGAGTCGGTCCTTGCAGAAGCGCTACGGGCCGACCCTGAACTCCTCGACTACGCCTTCACCCGCAACGTCGCCCTGGCATCGCCGGTATCGCTTCTTGGCATTTTGAAGGGCGCAGCGTTCAGCTGGCGGCAGGCCGTCCTGACCGACAATGCACGCGAGCTGTTCGACCTGTCGAAGCAGCTGTACGAACGCCTCGGGACGATGGGCGGGCATGTCACCCGTCTGGGAGCGTCCCTGAAGACCTCCGTGGAGCGCTACAACTCCTTCGTCGGCGCCCTCGAATCCAGGGTGCTCCCCACGGCACGCCGGATCGGCGCCTTCGACTCCGCATCCCTGGACGTCGTCGACGCGGCAGCGGGAGGAGTGGATGAGGCACAGGCGGAGGTGAGCCTGCTCGGCACCGCCCGCGCCCAGCGCGCCGGCAGCGTACCTGCGGGCTCCGGGACCGCTGCGTCGGCGATCGACGCGACGCCGCGTTCCCTGACCGCCCACGAACTGCTCGACGGGACCGACGGGTAGCCGGGCACGCTCCTACCGGCGGAGGGACAACTCCCCGGACGGTCCCGACAGGCGCCGCCCCAGCAGACCCTGGTGGGATTCGGCGGTGCCGGCGGCAGGAGATGCTACACCGGGTGAGGCGCCAGGCCCTTGCGGTGGTGCATCCATCCCTGTACCGTCGTGCCGCCCACCCTGAACAACGGACGTGCCTGGAGCCTCAGTTGAGGGACGTCCGATCCTGCAGCTGGCCCCGGCCACCGCGCCCCTGGGACGGATCACCCATCGCCTTCAGCGCGGCGCGGATCTCCTTGGGCAGCGAGAAGATGATGTCCTCCTGGGCCGTCACGACCTCCTCGACCTCGCCGTAGCCGTACTCAGCGAGCAGCCTCAGTACATCCTGGACGAGGTTCTCCGGGACCGAGGCACCGGATGAGATGCCGACGGTGGCCACGCCCTCGAACCAGGACTCGTTCACCTCATTGGCGAAGTCCACGCGGTGCGCCGCCTTCGCACCGTACTCGAGCGCCACTTCGACCAGTCGCACGGAATTCGACGAGTTGGCCGATCCGACCACGATGACGAGATCCGTCTGCGGCGCGATCTTCTTGATGGCCGCCTGGCGGTTGGACGTGGCGTAGCAGATGTCATCGCTCGGAGGATCCTGCAGCGTCGGGAAGCGCTCCTTGAGCAGGTTCACGGTCAGCATGGTCTCGTCGACGCTCAGTGTGGTCTGCGAGAGCCAGATGAGCCGTTCCGGATCGCGTACCTGAACCTTGTCGACGTCCTCCGGCCCATTGACGATCTGGATGTGATCGGGCGCCTCGCCGGCCGTGCCCTCGACTTCCTCGTGGCCCTCGTGGCCGATCAGGAGGATGTCGAAGTCGTCGCGCGCGAAACGCTGGGCCTCCTTGTGCACCTTCGTCACCAGCGGGCAGGTCGCGTCGATCGTCCGGAGACCCCTGTCCTCGGCGGACTGGACGACGGCGGGTGAGACCCCGTGAGCAGAGAACACGACCAGCGCGCCCTCCGGCACCTCGTCCGTCTCGTCGACGAAGACGGCGCCCTTCGCCTCGAGCGTCGACACGACGTGCAGGTTGTGCACGATCTGCTTCCGCACGTACACCGGGGGTCCGTAGTGCTCCAGGGCCTTCTCGACGGCGATGACCGCGCGGTCCACGCCTGCGCAGTAACCCCGGGGGGCTGCGAGCAGTACCTTCTTCTCCCCTGGCACCGGTGCGGCTGCGAGGACGTCCTCCGGAGAGCGACGCCTGCGCGGGATGGTGGGCATGGGGACCTGAACGGTGGTACTGGTCATGATCCGATTCTACCGGGTGGGTGCTGCTCGACCTGCTGATCGCAGTCCTCTCCGCTGTGAGCTGAGCCCTACACCGGGCGCCGATCGTCCCGACGACGCCGACCACCGAGCGCCAGTTGCGCGACGGCGCCGACCACGACGGCCACCAGCCCACCGACGACCACGGGCACGCCGGCCTCGGCGACGCTTGCTCCGGCCTGTTCCGCCAACCCTCGGACGAACACGTCCGCCACCGCGCTCGACCCGGGCGCACGAGCCGCGGCAGCGGGGATCCAGCCCCCCGCCAGGAACCCGACCACCCCGATGAGCGCCACCCCGAGGCCCAGGAGGGCGAGGGTGGTACCCCGTCGCCGAGCGATCACCAGCGCCAGCAGGCCCAGTACGGCCGCTCCGGCGAGGTACACCCCCCACGCCTGCACGGCACCAGCGACGCTGCTGAACACTCCGCCGCGCTCGACCGACCCGACCTCGATCAACGTGTCCTCCGGCACCGGGACCTCCACTCCGAGTCCTCCCCCGATGCTGTCCGCGACGAGACCCACGACGGGACCGAGGTCGAGGGTCAGGATGGCCGGGGCCGGTTCGGACGGATCGGGAGCCTGGGCGAAGGTGAAGGAGTGCGACACGCGCAGCGTCTCGGTCCATGCGGCCGGATATCCCGACGCATCGGTGACGGTGCCCGCAGCATCCCGGATCAGCGGCTCGACGAAGGACGTGATCTGTTCGGGCAATCCGGCACCTGCCGTCACGTCCTCGACCAGCGAATCGGTCAGTGCCGCCTGGAATTCCTCGTCCTCGCCGAGTGGGGCAGCGAGCGCGACGAAGCCGGACTCCTCCACGAGGTTCTCGTCGAGCCACGCGGACGCCAGTCCGCCGGCCGCGACGACGAGCGCGAGAAGGGCCAGCAGGGCCGAGAGCAGGGTCCGCATGAAATCCTTAGCTGGAGGTCGAACTACCGATTATGCCGGTTCCCCCATGAGGAGGCACGGAGGATCGTGGCCCGCGGGGATGCGTCCGGAGTGCACAGAGCCATGCCGTGAGCCGCCGCCGGGGGTCCGGGATGGTACAGATGAACAGGACAGACAGCGCAGGCGGGGCTTCCCCCGCCGAGGACAGGAGACGGATGACGAGCGAGGGAGTGCGCGCGCGACCGGCAGGGGCGGGATCATCCCCGCCGGCATCGACGGTGCCGGTCACGGCAGCCGAGACATCACCCGAATCGCCGTGGCCGCTCCATCTGCTGTCGGAGAAGCTCAAGGCCCACATCGAACGGGCGCCGGCAGCCTGGGTCGAGGGACAGGTCATCGAACTCAACCGCCGCGCGAGCATGTGCTACATCACGTTGCGCGACGTCGATTCGGAGGTTTCCCTCTCCCTGTCGGTCTACGGCTCCGTCATGGACCGGGTATCCATGCCCCTGGATCGCGGCTCCCGGGTCGTGGCACGCCTCAAGCCCGACTTCTGGGTCAAGACCGGGCGGCTGTCCATGCAGACGATCGACATCCGTCCCGTCGGGATCGGGGATCTCCTGGCGCGCATCGAGAGGCTGCGACAGGCGCTCGCCGCGGAAGGGCTGTTCGCACCGGCCCGCAAGAAGCAGCTGCCGCTCCTGCCTCACCGGATCGGGCTCATCACGGGCCGCGATTCCGATGCCATGAAGGACGTGATGCGCAACGCCGCCCTGCGGTGGCCGGCCGTCGAGTTCGAGGTCCGCGAGGTCGCCGTCCAGGGTGTGAGCAGCGTTGCACAGGTCTCCGCAGCCCTCGCGGAGCTCGATGCCCACCCCCGGGTCGACGTCATCATCATCGCGCGGGGCGGTGGAGCGCTGGAGGACCTGCTGCCCTTCAGCGACGAGTCGCTGGTCCGCGCGGTCGCGATGGCGGACACTCCTGTCGTCAGCGCCATCGGCCATGAGGCGGATCGGCCGCTCCTCGACGAGGTCGCCGATCTCCGCGCCTCCACGCCCACCGATGCGGCGAAGCGCGTGGTCCCGGACGTATCCGAGGAACTCGCCCGGATCCGGCAGGCGCGTGCCGCGCTCGAACGCTCCATCCGGGTCCTCGTGCACCGGGAGGCGGAGAGCCTCGCGAACCTCCGCTCCCGGCCGTCCCTGGCGAAGCCCGAAGGCATGATCGACGTGCGGGAAGCCGACATCGAGCGGCTCCGGTCCCGCGCCCTGCGCTCTGCCGCCGCAGGGGTGGAACGCGGTGCCGTCGCCGTGCACCACCTGCGGGAACGCGTACGCTCCCTCTCGCCGCAGAGGACCCTCGACCGCGGTTATGCGGTGGTGCAGAAGGAGGACGGACACGTGGTGCGGACGCCGGAGGACGTGCCGACCGGCGAGGTCCTGCGGGTCCGGGTCGCGGGCGGCCAGTTCGGCGCCGTCGCCCAGGGCACACCCGCACCGCACGAACCTGCATGACGCTACAGCCACAGCAGGCCCGGACACGGGCCGACCAGCAGACGAGGAACACCGTGGAGAAGGAAGATGCCATGACGGAGAACACCCCACCCGAGCAGCGACAGTCCGACGTCGGCTCGCTGTCCTACGAGCAGGCGCGCGAGGAACTCGTCGCCGTCGTCTCGCGGCTCGAAGCCGGAGGTGTGAGCCTCGAGGAATCGCTGGCGCTGTGGGAGCGCGGCGAGGCCCTGGCCGATCGTTGCGAGGCGTGGCTGGAAGGCGCGAAGGTGCGGCTCGCGGCTGCGCGGGACAAGGCCGAGGGCCAGTAGCAGGCCGTCGCCCTGCTTCGGCCGGCAGGGCCCGATGCGGCGCCGCTACGCGTCGGGGGTTTGCAGCAGCTCCTGCAGTGCCCACGAGTTGCCGTCCGGATCGGCGAAGTAGACGAAGCGGCCCCACGGCTGCGCGTCCACGTCGCTCGCTGCGACGCCGCGTTCGAGCAGCCCTGCACGGGCTCTCGCCGCATCAGGTACGACGACCTGGATGCCGTGCAGCGATCCGGGCACCATGTCGCTGATGCCCTCGCCGAGTGCGATCGAACAGGCGGACCCCGGCGGGGTCAGTTGCACGAAGCGCAGGCTGCTGCTCACACGGTGGTCGTGGTCCAGCGTGAACCCGACCTGGTCGCGATAGAAGGAGATGGCCCTGTCCGCGTCGGTGACGGGCAGCGCGATGAGTTCGATCTTCCAGTCCATGGGAGCCTCCTGGCGGTGGTGGAGCCTCAAGGCTAGGAGCAGATGCGGACGGTTGCGGTCCGCAGCATCAGAACGGTCAGGAGGCGGCGAGGCGCTGCTTCTCGACCTCCACGTCGAAGGATGCCCTGGGCCAGCTCAGCTGCATGTCCTCCAGCGTCGCGGTGAGCAACTGCTGCACGGCGAGGCGTGCATACCACTTGCGGTCGGCGGGAACGACGTACCACGGCGTGTCGGGCGTGCTCGTCCGCTCGATCGCGGCCTGGTACGCCTCCTGGTACTGCTGCCAGTAGCCGCGATCGTCGATGTCGCCGGGGTTGTACTTCCAGTACTTGTCCCTCCGATCGAGGCGCTTCGAGAGCCTGTCCTTCTGCTCGTCCTTGCTGATGTGCAGCATGACCTTGAGCACGCGGGTCCCCGAGGCCACGACGTCATCCTCGAACCGCGAGATGGCCCCGTACCGCTTCTCGATCTCCGTCGCCGGGGATAGTCCGCGCACACGGTGGACCAGGACGTCCTCGTAGTGGGACCGATCGAAGACTCCGAGCATCCCGGGCCCGGGGAGCTGGTGGCGGATCCGCCAGAGGAAGCTGTGCCGCCGCTCCTCCTCGGTCGGCGCCGCGAAGGCGTGGTGCTGCACTCCCTGCAGGTCGACCAACCCCACGACGTGACGGACGATGCCGCCCTTTCCCGAGGCATCCATGCCCTGCAGGACGAGCAGCACGGCGATCTCGCTTCCGGCCCGGCTCTCGGCGAAGAGCTTCGCCTGCAGGGAGGAGAGAGTGTCGGCGCCGGCGGAGAGCGATGCGGCGCCCTCCTTCTTGCCGCCGTCGAAGCCCGGCGTCGACCGGGGATCCACGCCCGCGAGCGAGAAGTCCGGCCCCGCCAGGAGGAGGCGACGCATCTCGGCACTGCTGTCGGCTGTCACGGACATGGACCCTCCTGCGGTCAGGGCCGGTACGTGGACAGGAACTCGGCGAGCCTCCCGAGGGCATCCTCGATGACTTCCACGCTCGGGAGCGTGACCATGCGGAAGTGGTCCGGGTTGATCCAGTTGAAGGCCCTGCCGTGCGAGATCAGGATCTTCTGCTGCTTCAGGAGGTCGAGGGCGAACTTCTCGTCATCCTTGATGGGATAGACCTCGGGGTCGAGCTTCGGGAAGAGGTACAGGGCACCCTGGGCCACCTCGCAGCTCACGCCGTCGATCGCATTGAGCAGCTGCGCGGCCTTGTCGCGCTGCTGCTTCAAACGTCCCCCCGGCAGGATCAGGTCGTTGATGCTCTGGTACCCGCCCAGCGCCGTCTGGATCGCGTGCTGCGCAGGGACATTCGCACAGAGCCGCATGTTGGCCAGCAGGTTGATGCCCTCGATGTAGTTCGCGGCGTCGCGCTTCGGTCCGGAGATCGCCATCCAGCCGCTGCGGAACCCGGCGATCCGGTACGCCTTGGAGAGGCCGCTGAAGGTCAGGCACAGCACGTCGTCGCCCGCGACCGATGCCGCGTTGATGTGGACGGCGTCGTCGTAGAGGATCTTCTCGTAGATCTCGTCGGCGAACAGGATGAGCCCGTGCTCGCGTGCCAGGCGCACGATCCCCTCGAGGACGGGCCGGGGGTAGACCGATCCGGTGGGGTTGTTCGGATTGATGAGGACGATGCCCTTGGTGTTGGGCGTGATCTTCGAGGCCATGTCCTCGAGGTCGGGCCACCAGTGGTTTTCCTCGTCGCAGAGGTAGTGCACAGGGGTGCCGCTGGCGAGCGCGACGGACGCGGTCCAGAGCGGGTAGTCCGGCGTGGGGATCAGCACTTCGTCACCGGCGTTGAGCAGTGCCTGCATGGAGAGCGTGATGAGCTCGCTGACACCGTTGCCGAGGTAGACGTCGTCGACGTCGATCGTCTTGATGCCGCGACCCTGGTAGTACTGCACGACGGCGGTCCGCGCGGAGAAGATACCTCGCGAATCGCTGTAGCCCTGGGCCTCGGGCAGGTTGCGGATCATGTCCACGAGGATGGCGTCGGGCGCCTCGAAGCCGAAGGGCGCCGGGTTGCCGATGTTGAGCTTCAGGATGCGGTGGCCCTGGGCCTCCATGGTCATGGCGTGTTCGAGCAGTGGCCCCCTGATGTCGTAGAGGACGTTACGGAGCTTTTCCGACTGCTTGTAGGTGGCCATTGGATCAGGATGCCACAGCAGGGGCCCGGCACGCGGCATATGTCTGCCGGGCGCCGGGCCCCTGCTGGACGGACCTGGTACTGCTGAACTAGCCCGCGAGCCCCTTGTCGGCGAGCCAGTCCGCGGCCGCGTCCGCGGGGTTGCGCTTCTCGTCGCCGCTGACCTCGCGGTTCAGCGCCAGGAGGTCCTCGGTGGTCAGCTGCGCCGACACCTCGTTGAGGACGGTCTGCGCCTCATCGCCCACGGTGTCGGTGTTGATGAGCGGCAGCACCTGCTGGGCGATGAAGTTGTCCTCCGGGTCCTCGAGGACCACGAGGTCGTTGTCCTCGATGGACGGCGTGGTCGTGTAGATGTCGGCGGCCTGCACGGTGTCGTCGAGCAGTGCCTTCAGCGTGATGTCCCCGCCGCCGTCGTTGATGGCCTCGAAGCCGCCGGGCTCGCAGTTGTACTTCGCCTTCAGGCCGGGCAGGCCGTAGGCGCGCTCCTGGAAGGTGCTCGGTGCGCCGATGGTGATCTCACCGCACACCTCCGCGAGGTCCGCGATCGATGTGAGGTCGTACTTCTCGGCCGTGGCGGCCGTCACGACGAGCGCGTCCTTGTCCTCGGCCTCCGAGGGCTCGAGCACACCGAGCTTCACGTCGGGCGACTTCGCGGTGAGCGCATCGGGCAGCGCCGCGGCGATGTCCTCGGCGGATTCCGCCGTGGCGGCAGGATCGGCGAACAGCAGCAGGTTGCCGCCGTACTCGGGCATGATGTCGATCGAGCCGTCCTCGAGGGCGGTGTAGTAGATCTCCCGCGAGCCGATGTTGAGCTGGGTCGTCGCCTCGACGCCGGCCGCGTTGAGCGCACCGGCGTAGATCTCGGCGATGATCTGGCTCTCGGGGAAGTCAGCGGAACCGACGACGACGGCGCCGCCGGCGGACGCGGACGCGGTGTCCTCCGATTCACCCTGGGGGTCGCTGTTGGCACCGCAGGCAGTCAACGCCAACGCGGCCGTCAGGCCGCCAGCCAGTCCCATCAAAGCGCGCCGCCCGGCGCGTTGTGCTGACAGGTTCTTCATGTTGTTCCTCCTTGTGCACTGGCGACGGCCTTCTGCCGGCCAGATCCTTGGGCCCGTCCCGGACCGGAGACGCGCAGTCCCGGTGAGATGGCGAATCTCTGCAGCAGTCCCAGAAGCAGATCGACGGTGATCGCGAGGACTGTGATGACGACGGCGCCGCCGAAGAGGCGTCCGTAGTCCGCGAGCTGTGTTCCCTCGACGAGGAAGACCCCGAGCCCGCCGAGGTTGATGAAGGCGACGACGGCGGCGGTCGCGATGACCTGCAGCACCGCTGCGCGGACTCCGCCGAGGATGACCTGCAGGCCATTGGGCACCTCGACCCTGAACAGGATCTGGAGTTCGCTCATGCCCATGCTCCGCGCGGCATCCACCACGGTCCGGTTCACGGAGGAGATGCCGGCATAGATCCCGCTCAGCAGCGGGGGGACGGCGAGGAGCACGAGCGCCCAGATGGGCGGCATCAGGCCGAGGCCCGCGAGGAGCACGAACAGGAACACCATGCCGAGCGTCGGCAGGGCGCGGAGGATCCCCACGCCGGAGACGATGACGACGCGCCCGCGACCGGTGTGCCCCACGTAGAGCCCGATCGGCACCGCGATCACGAGGGCGACCAGCATGGTCAGTCCGGTGTAGCCCAGGTGCTCGACGACGCGCGTGGGGATGCCGCGGTCGCCCGCCCAGTTGGCGGGAGCGGTCAGCCACTCCCCCATCTGTACGAAGAGGTTGCTGCTCGAGTAGTCCATCAGGCGCCCGCCACCTTCGCCTCGAGCGCGACGATCTCGTCCGCCGGCCTGCCGCCGGCGGAGACCCTGCGCGTCCACGGGGTCAGGATGCGCTCCGTGAGGACGAGGAGGAGGTCCAGGACGAGTGCCAGCAGGAGGATGATGCCGATCCCGACGGCGATCTCGGTCGGGAAGGACCGGAACAGTCCGTCCGTGAACAGGGTCCCGAGGCTCGGGACGCCGATCAGTGCGCCGACGCTGACGAGCGAGATGTTGGTGACCGAGACGACGCGCAGGCCGGCGAAGAGCACCGGCAGCGACAGCGGCAGGTCCACGGTGAGGAACCGGCGCACGGGCCTGTAGCCCATGGCGACCGCGGCCTGGCGCACGTCGTCGTCGATCGAATCGAGCGCGTCGAGCGTGGACCGGACGAGCAGGGAGAAGGCGTAGACGGCCAGCGCCACGATCACGTTCACGGGATCGATCACCCTGGTGCCGAGCACCACGGGGAGGAACACGAACATCGCCAGTGACGGGACCGTGTAGAGGATCGACGAGCCTGTCAGCAGGATCGAACCGATCACCGGGTTGAGCCGGGCGAGCTGCGCCATGGGCACGGCGGCGAGGACGCCGAGGAGCAGCGGGACGATGGCCTGGAACAGGTGGAGGCGCGTGTGCAGCCAGACGAAGTCCAGGTTGGCGAGGAACCAGTCCATGGCTACACCGCCGTGTTGTGGTCGGAGCGGCCCCGGTCGAGCCTCGCGGCTTCGATGAGCTCGAAGACCTCCGCGGCTCGGACGACGCCGACGGCGCGCCCGTCGCCGTCGACCGTCACGCCCAGGCCCGACGGCGAGGACAGGGCGGCGTCCAGCGCGCGGCGCAGGGTGTCGCCGCGCGTGTAGAGGGAGCCTCCCGGGACCGCCTCGGCCTGCTTCGTGATGCTTTCGCGCGTCGCCTGCGGGACCCAGCCGTGGGGCCGACCCTCGGAGTCGACGAGCAGCGTCCAGGGCGAGCGCACCGAGACGGTCGGGTCCGCGAGACGGTCCACCTCGATGGTCTCGATCGGGTGGATGGCGACACCGTCCCCCTGCTGGAAGGACAGATGGCGGAAACCGCGGTCACGTCCCACGAAGCCCGCGACGAAATCGTCCACCGGGGCGCGGAGGATCTCCTCGGGGGCCGCGAACTGGGCCAGCCGGCCGCCGACCGCGAAGACGGCGACCTTGTCGCCGAGGATCGTCGCCTCGTCGATGTCGTGGGTGACGAAGACGATCGTCTTCGCGAGGTCCCGCTGCAGGCGCAGCAGTTCCTCCTGCAGCTCGGCGCGGACCACGGGGTCGACGGCGCTGAACGGCTCGTCCATGAGGAGGACGGGCGGATCGGCCGCGAGGGCCCGTGCCACGCCGACGCGCTGCTGCTGCCCGCCGGAGAGCTGCCCGGGATACCGGCCGCCCAGCTCGGACGCGAGCCCGACGACGTCGAGCAGTTCACCGGCGCGCTTGCGTGCGGCGGCCTTCCCGACGCCGTTGAGGCGCGGGACCGTCGCGATGTTGTCGAGCACGGTCCGGTGCGGGAGGAGGCCCGAGGACTGCATGACGTACCCCATGGAACGCCGCAGCTCCGCGGCCTTCTGCTGCGAGACGTCCGTGCCGTCCAGGAGGATCTGCCCGGAGGTCGGCTCGACCATCCGGTTGATCATGCGCAGCGATGTCGTCTTGCCGCAGCCCGAGGGCCCGACGAACACGGTGATACTGCCGCGGTCGATGTCCAGGGAGAGGTCGGCCACGGCGGGGCGCCCGCTGTCGTACGTCTTCGTCACGCTGCGGAACCGGATCATGGGGCGGGCGGAGTCCTGCTCGAAGGAGGTCATGTCAGCTGTGCCTTTCGTGGCAGGAGCTTCTCGGCCGGGTGTGACCCGCGGGCCCCCACTCGGTGCGGGCCCGGCTTGCCGTCTGGATTTCCGCAGGGCGACGCCTGCAGCGGTCAGTTCAAGCTGTCGGAGTTCTGAGTCTAACCATGTGTTCGGAGCAGACAAGAGCCCATATGGGTCTGCGGGAGGGCCGTTGGTCCCGCGGGCCCCGGGAGGGGCACCGCACGATCGTGCCGGGGTCTCCGCTCAGGCGGCCTCATCGGGGCCCAGGAGGAATCGGACCCCCATGACCGGGTCCTCCTCGAGGAAGACGACGTCGGTCATGCCCTCCGACCCGAGGCGGGTCCTCAACCGTGCCTGCAGATCCGGCTGGTGCATGGCAAGGCCGCCGCCGAGGACCACGGGGCCGGGTACGCCGATCACCGATGCGACATCGAGCACGAGGCGCGTGAGGTCGGCGGCTGCACGGTCGATGATGTCCGCGGCGTCCCCTGAACCGTCCCGGGCGGCGTCGAACACGGCACGGGACTGTGCCGCCCAGTAGGTCCGGCCGGCGCCCGAGTGGAAGAGCCCGATCAGTTCCGTCGGGGTGTCGATCCCGTTGAGCGTGAGGACCGCCGTATCGAGGGCATCGGGGTCCTGACCGAGGTCGTGCCGGTGCAGGGCACGGCGCACGGCTTCGCGCGCCACCCAGTAGCCGCTGCCCTCGTCGCCCAGGAGGTAGCCCCAGCCGCCCGAGCGCGCTTCCCGGCCGTCCTCGCCGACGCCCCAGGCCACCGAGCCGGTGCCGGCGATCACGGCGATGCCGGTCCGGGCACCGCCGGCCGCGAGGATGAGCCGCGTGTCGTGGATGACGTCGACGGCGGCGGACGGCGCGTGCGGGGCGATCAGGTCGCGGAGACGCTCGGCGTCGGCTGCGGTGTCCACTCCCCCGGAACCGGCGACGACAAGGTCGATGGTGGGGGCGTCCCCGGCGGGCAGGAGGTCGCGGAAGAGTTCCTCGAGGCTCCGGGCCGCCTCCGCCGGGCTCACGTTCTGGACGTTGGCGCTGCCCGCCTTGGCTTCGGCCACGAGTGAACCGTCGAGCCAGAGCGCGCCGTGGGTCTTGGAGCCGCCGATGTCGAGGCCGACGACCGCTCCTGCCGACCTCCCGGGCGCGTTACCGTCCGCGGCGGGCCCGCTCGCACCGGGGAGGGGGGACGGGCGGGGCGGCACGGGGGTGGTGGACATGCCTACAGCCTACAAAGAGGAGGACCGGACCCGGTACGGACCCCGCGGGCGGCGGTCGCTAGCGCGTCGCGCGGAGTCGCAGGACCAGTGAGCCCACGGCGAGCAGCGCACAGACCGCGGCGATGGCAAGCGCGAAGACCGTGACGGAGGTGTTCAGTCCCCATACGCCGGCGGCCGCTCCGAGCCCCAGTACCGGCACGGCACTGCCGAGGTAGGTGAGGACGTACACGGCGCTGACCGTCTGCGCGTGCAGGGCCGGATCGACCCGCACCGACACCTCGTTGAAGACCACCCGGAAGGCCATCCCCTGGCCGAAGCCCGCCATGACGCAGGCTCCGACGAGCAGCGGCAGGCTGCCCGTCGCCTCGGCCAGGGGCAGGAGGCCGACGCCGAGCGCCATGCCGGCGAGGCCCACGGGTGCCACGAAGCGCCCGCGCGGGGACAGCACCTGGCTGACGGCCGACGACCCGAGGACGAGGGCCGCGAGGAGGCCGATCAGGGGCCGGGAGGTCGTTCCCGCGATGCCTGCGAACCAGGTGGGGGCGAGACTCAGCGTGAAGCCGAAGACGGCGAAGCTGAGGAACCCGATGGAGGATGCGGTCCAGAACGAACGGCGTGCGTCCTTCGACACGGCCGGCCGGCGCGGCCGCAGTGCCGCGAGCGGATTGTCCGACGCGGCCGGCTTGATGGCGGGCCGGGCCCTCAGGAGGACGAGCGGCACCAGGAGACTCGCGAGCACCACGAGGTACAGGACGAACGGCGTGCGCGTCGGCGTGGGCAGGAGCGAGAGGAGCCCCCCGATCACGGGACCGGCGGCCACTCCCCCGGCGGAGGCGAGCAGTGTGAAGCGCGAAGCCCAGTCGGGCCGGGTGGGCAGGAGGTCGCGGAGGGCGGCGGCACTCGCGCCGGTAGCGAGCGCGACGGCACCCCCCTGCAGCGCGCGCCCCGCGGCGAGCATCGGCAGTGAGGTGGCGATCGCGAACAGCGCTGCACCCAGCAGCCCGAGGACGACCGCGAGGACGAGCGCCGCCCGCCGCCCGATGTGGTCGGACCAGTGACCCGCGAGGACGAGCCCTCCGATCAGGGCGACGACATAGGACGCGAAGGCGACCGTGACCGCGAAGGACGTGAGCCCGAGCTCGGCCTGGATGAGGGGATAGATCGGCGTGGCGAGGTTCGCCCCGATGAGGAGCGTCGAGATCACCGTCACCGCGAGCGCGAGACGGGCGGCCAGGGAGGCGTCCCAGCTCCGTCGCTCGATCATCGCCGGCCTCATCCGGAGCTCGTTGATGACGCTCATCCCACCACTTCTCCTTGCTCGCACGCGCCCACCCTAGGCGCTCCCAGGGGCCGGATCATGCCCGGACTTCTATAGGATGGAGCCCACTGACCGCCCTGCAGCAAAGCTCGTCGCCCTTTTGAGCGCCGTGCGCAACACGGGCGGAGTCGACTGACGGGAAGTGAGCTTCGTGAGCAAGCTGGACAACCTCGACCTGCGACTGCTGCTCGAGCTGGTGCGGGACCCCCGCGCTCAGGTGAGCGAGTTGAGCGAGCTCCTCGGCGTCGCCCGGAACACCGCGCAGAGCCGCATCCGGCGGCTCCTCCGCGCGGAGACCCTGCGGCGGAGCGGGAGGGAACTGGACCTCGAGGCGCTCGGCTACGACGTCGTCGCGTTCGTCACCATCGAGGTGTCCCACCGCGAGCTCGATGCCGTCATCGCCGGCCTGCGCACCATCCACCAGGTCCTCGAGGTGCACGAGATCTCGGGCCGGGGGGACGTGTGGTGCAGGGTCGCCGCGACCGACACCCACAATCTGCAGGCAGCCCTGCGCTCGGTGCTGCGGATCAAGGGCGTCATCCGCACCGAGACGGTCCTCGCCCTGCACGAGCACATCCCCTACCGCACCGAGCCACTGCTGGAGAGGCTCGCCCAGCGCTCCGCAGATACCTGAGCGACCCCGTACCCCCCGTTCTCACCCTGTTCGCACCACCCGAAGGAGCAGCATGACCCTGCCGACCACCGACACACGCGTCACCTACCCCCAGGGTGCCCTCGAGTCAGCTTCCCGCGTCCTCCATGTCGAGCCGCGCGAGGACGGACGGAGTGCCGTCCTGCTGGACGTCACGGCATTCCACCCCGTCGACTCCGCCTGGCCCGACCAGGGGCCCGACCGCGGTGATCTCGCCTCGGGCTCCCACAGCTGGCCGGTGGTCGACTGCGTGGTGGGCGCCACCGACGGGAGTTCCCTGTATCTGGGCGGGGAATCACCCGTACGGAGGGGCACGGAGGGCTGGGCATTCGTCGTCGTGCACCTGGTCGAGGGCGCAGCGCCCGCGGAGGGCGACGACGTCGTCGTGCGGGTGGACGACACCTATCGGGCCGCGGTGTCCGCCGGTCACACCGGTTGCCACCTCGCCTCCCTGGCCCTCAACCGTGCGCTGGCCGGCCGCTGGAAGAAGGAGGTGGCGCCGGACGCCCTCGGCGCCCCGAACTTCGACGCCCTCGCTATCGACACGACGGTGATCGGCGAGTTCGGCTCGGTGGACAGGTACCGGCTGGGGAAGTCCCTGCGGCGGAAGGGCTTCAGCACGGAGGACTTCGACACCGAAGCAGCAGCCGCTGCGGTGAATGCCACCCTCGCGGCATGGACGGAGACGGCGGCACCGATCGGCATCGCCGCGGACGGACCGGGCCTCACGGACCGGCGTCGGTGGGTCTGCGACCTGCCCGGCGAGCGGGCGGAGATCCCGTGCGGCGGCACCCACCTGACCTCGCTCGCCGGGATCACGGTCACCGTGCGGCTCGAGCTGGCGGATGCGGACGGCACTCCCGTCCTGCTCATGGACACCAGGGTCAGTACGTCCTGACGTCCGGCGTTTCTGCGGTTGCCCCAGGCGGGGCGGGTCGGTCGGAGATCCCACCGGCGGGATCAGCCGCCGCCATGCGCGGGCAGCCCGATGAACGCGCGGAGGTCGCGGGTGACGCCGGCAGGATTGTCATCGACGAGGAAGTGCGCACCACCGGGGACGAACTGCACAGCCAGGTCGGGTGCGTCCTCGGGTGGGACGTCGAGAGCGTCGCGCGGTAGGAGTCCGTCCTCGGCGCCGACCAGCACGTGCGTGCCTGCCTGGACTGACAGGTTCCACCGGAATGCGTTCTCCGGTCCGGACCCGGCGCTGCCGGTCAGGCCGGCCCGTCGTCGGCGACGAGGGGCGATGGCACCGATCCGGGAGTGGCGAATGCGGTGAGGAGCCGGAACCCCGACCTGTCGACGGATCCGTGACGCGCCGCGAGCACGACGACGCCGGTACCGGCGTCCCGGTCGAGTCCGATCCAGCTGCTGAACCCGCCGGTGCTGCCGTTGTGCCAGGTGATCCTGCGGCCGCGGTGCTCGAGCGTGATCCACCCGGCCCCGATACCTACCCTGGGCGCGAATTCTGCAACCGGCTCGAGGGCCATCAGACCCCTGGCGGTCCCGTCGAGCACCGAACGGAGGAAGCCCCGCATCGTACTGATGGTCGCCCGGACGCCTCCGGCGGGCGCGATGGCCTCGCCGACCCATGGGGCCATCGGGCGGCCCAGCCGGTTGGACCCTCGCAGGTCCGAGGGCCCGAGGTCCTCGGCGCGGGTGGGAGTCGGGAACCCCGGGCCCAGGAGGTCCTGCAGGAGGGACCCGTAGCTACTGCCGGCTGCTTCCGCCACGGCGTGCCCGAGCAACTGGAACCCCAGGTTCGAGTACCTGGACCGAAGAGGGCCGAGGCGCAGGTTGCGCGTCTGGTCCAGCAGGTCGGTCAGTGAATCACCGTAGGGGTTGCGACCGCCGATCCAGTATCCGAGGGTCCGGCGAAGCGGCTGCATCCCCGGCGGCAACCCCGGAAGACCGGACCGGTGGATGGCCAAGGAGGACAGGCTCACGGTGCCGACCTCGCCGTGGCCCTCGAGTGGGAGCAGCTCCCGCAGAACTGTCGACTGCGGAATGAGGCCGCGTTCTGTCACGTCCCGGTACAGCATGCCGGTGAGCACCTTCGAGATCGACCCGATCTCGAAGGTGGAGTGCTGGTCCGTACGGATCGTCGCGGTCATCTCACGCTGAGGGGTGACCACCGCCACTGCGCTCGCTCCTCCTGGTGACCCGAGAGTGCGGCCCAGAACGCGGACGAGATCGGAGTCACCGATCCATGCACTCTCCATGACGGACTTCCCTTCCTCGGGCACCGGGGACGACGACGGACAGGAAGCCCTCGGGCCTGTATCCCGCCCCTTGCCCGGCGTCATCGAGCCTCTCACACGTCATCGATCCGGCAGGTACGGGGGAAGGCCTTGCACGGAGCGGAGTCCATGGCCTTCCCCCATACCCTGGCCTGGTCTAGCGCTTCGAGTGATTGCCCTTGAACGCGAAGTCACCCGTGGATTTCCCGCCACTGCCTTTCGCCGTTCCCTTGACAGCGGACGTCGTCATGGCGAAGGTGAGGGTCGAATGAGCTATCGCGTCAGCCATCTGCTCGAGGACCACCGGGTCGATGTTCGTGATGGTGTCGCATGCCGCGTGATAGCAGGGATCGTAGGGACGACCGGCGGTTCCGCCGAAGACGTCCGCTTCTTCCTGCGACTTGATCCCTTCCGCGCCCGTGAACAGGCCGCCGGCAGGGATCCCGTTCTCGATGAACCCGAAATAGTCGCTGCGCCCATCGAACTCGGTGGGTGCCGTCGCCAGGCCCTGTGATGCGAAGTATGCGAGGAATACGTCCTCGACGGTGTCGGACCCGTTGGGGCCTTCAGCCCCGAACGCTCCGCCGTCGCCGTCATAGACGAACCGGACAGGGTTCGGTGAGGCGACCATGTCGAAGTTCAGGTTCACCGCATGATCCTTGATGTCCCTGGCCGACAGTTGGGAGACGTAGTAGTCGGACCCGATCAGCCCGTCCTCCTCACCGCTCCAGAAGGCGAAACGCGTGCGGTTGGTCGGCTCGATGCCCAGTTCCGCGATCTGGATGGCCGTCTCGAGGATGGCCGCGCTGCCACTGCCGTTGTCGTTGATGCCAGGGCCCTCGGCCACGCTGTCCAGGTGGGCGCCCACGACGACCGTCCGGTCGGCACGGCCGGCCGTGTCGGCTATGACGTTGAAGGTCTCGACCGTCTCCTCGTGGGTCTCCAGGGCCACCCGCATCTCGAGCCCCTCGGTAGCAGCCAGTTGCTCGCCGATCGCGAAGGAGGTGCCCACGACGGGTATCGTCGAGCCTGCTTCGCCCAACGTGCCGTTCACGACACCGAAGCGGTCATCGGCAGGATTCACATCTCCCTGGTTGAAGATGATGACCGCCGAGGCCCCTTCAGCTGCCGCGTTGGCCGCCTTCAGTGCGAAGTCACACGTTCCACGCTGGATCAGGGCGATATTCCCGTCAGGAAAACCTGTGAAGTCACTGGCCTCGCAGCCACTGGTCGAGGCGCGGTCGCCGCTGAGATTCACATCGACCGCGGTCACCGGAGCTGTGACATCGCCTTCAGCGCTGGAGGCCATGTCGACATACTCATCGGCGTAGGTGTAGGTCGTCGGCGTGGGAGCGGTCTGCGCCAGTACTGCAAGATCCACGACGAACTTCGGGTACGTGAAGTACTGTCGGTCCGTCTCGTATCCGGCGGCTTGCAGCTGTCCTTCGATGTACTCAGCCGAAGCAACGTGCCCGGAGGTGCCCGCGGCGCGGTTGCCGTCATTGGCGTCCGCTATCGCCTGCAGCTCCTGGAGATGACTGATGATGTTCTCGGCCGACACGGCGTCCCGAAGTAGCGCGGTGTCGGTGTCATTGGCGGCATGGACGGGCGGGGCCGATCCTATGATCAGCAAAACGGCTACCGACAGTGCGGATGACGAGGCGGTACGGGTTCTGCGCTTGGTTATCACGAGTTTCCCTTTCCTGAGAAGGGCCGGCGCCGTCGTCGGCCCGAGCATCACCGTACGCCCGTTCCGGAGGGCTCGATAGGGTCGGAGGCAGGCTTGTTGTCCCTGGTCCACGGGCGCCCTGTACGCCATGCCGAGCATTGACCGCCCGGACACCGTGTGCAAAACTCCCGGTCGTGACGGAGAAGGCAGCGATTGCGCACCCGAGGCTCGTACGTGGCGCCGCCGTCGCGATCGGCGCACTGACCACCATCGTGCTGGTCTTCACGGCGATCCGGGTGATGATCGACGGGCCCGACATCCTCGCGGGCACCGTACCCGGCGACGACTTCGCCGAACGATACGTCGCCCACCCGTGGTTGGCCTACCTCCATATAGCGCCGGGCGTCGTGTACCTCGTAGGAGCGCCACTGCAACTCTCGCGTCGGTTCCGCACCCGGCACTACGACGCGCACCGGCGCCTCGGGCGCGTCCTGCTCACCTGCGCGCTCGTCGCCGGGCTGTTCGCGCTGCTCTTCGGCGTGCCCCACGCCTGGGGAGGGGCACCCGAGGCCGCCGCGACGGTCGTGTTCGGCTGCTGGTTCCTGGCCTGCCTCGTGCTCGCGTTCCGGGCGATCCGGCGGGATGACGTACGGCACCACCGGCGCTGGATGATCCGCGCATTCGCCGTCGGCATCGGCGTCGGAACCATCAGGATCTGGGTGGGGGTCTTCGAGGCTGTGGAGCAGGTGATGTCCGGCGGGACGACGCCGGCCACCCCGGACACGACGCTGTTCGGTGTCGCGTTCTGGCTCGCATTCACGATGCACGTAGCCGTCGGCGAATGGTGGTTACGGCGCACGCCCGCCCTGACAGGGTGAGACGACCAACGAGCCGCCGTCACGGCGCCCTTGGACCGCAGCCGCGAGGCTGATCGAGGGCTGCTTTTCCGATGCTGGTCTTGATGTCACGGGCGGTGGCGAGCATCTCGCTGGTGGTGATGCCGTGATCCGCACCCCAAGAGGCCCGAAGGCCCTTGTCGAGCTCCAGCGCTATGGCCTTGGCGTCCAATGCGCCGGCAGCGGGCAGGACGTCGCGGACGGCGTACACCAGCGCTCCGGCCATGGTATGTCGTCGCTCGGCCCCGACTGTGCCGGCCCTACGGGACCGTCCTGCTCGAAGGACGGTGGTGCACGGCTGATCCGGTTCAGGGGCACGAGGATTCACGATGAACTCCACGATCGCCGCTTCATGGCCTTCTGCTGAGCCGCGGTCCAAGGAGCCTAGTTCGAACCACCACAGAATAAAACAAGCACGGTTGGTATCACCGGCGCGTGGTCACGGGGTCGAGGGTGACGACACGAGGATCGCATCCCAGCAGAGAGTCCGCCCGAAGCGACCTCACCTTCGGCGTACCCCCGGGGATGCCCGGAACGACTCGTGGAGACGTACAGGTGGCGGCACCCCCGCGGGTACCCCTGAGTTGCCCTCTGTTAAACAACCTAAGTAAATCCTACGCCCGATCGTCCCCTCGTGCGTGGCGTGCCGTCCACGGTCCTTGGCGGCCCTACTCGCCGGTAGAGGATCACATGTCCTCGGGATGCGGTGGGGCCTCCCGAGGGAGTCGGCGCACGGCATTGACAACCGCTACGCCCGGGAGCAGGCTGTTAGCCTCGCTCGCACGTGTTCGACCCAGCCCCGGCCCGGCCCCGCCGAACCCTCATACCGGAGCGCCTGGTCTCTCCTCCGGACACATGGTCAGAACCCACCCATCGAGGAGGACACGATGTCCGCAATCACTGTCAACGCCCTTGCATCCAGATCGTTCGACGATCCCGATGAGAAGCGCCGTCCACCCAGGACCAAGGTCGACGTGGTCAGCCTCGGCAACACCACGATCGGCCGGTTCACCTTCGAGCCCGGCTGGCGATGGTCCGAAACCGTCAAGACCGTGGTGCATACCGAGAGTTGCCAGAACGACCACGTGGGGATCTGTACCGCCGGCACGCTCGAGGTGGAGATGGAGGACGGCACCCGCGCCACCATCCACGCCGGCGACGCCTATTCGATCCCCGCCGGTCACGATGCCTGGGTCGGGAACGACGAGACGTTCGTGGGTTACGAGGTCATGAGCGCAGCCGTGTATGCCAAATCTGCCTGATCCAGCGGTGGACGCCTCCTGACGAACGGGATCCGATCAGGGCGACGCCGGGCTACCGCCCCGCGCCGAGAATCCTCGCTTCCACGAGGAACTGCTCGGCCACGTCCAGCCGTGAGAGCGCCTCGATGACGCCGCCCTCGCTCACCGCCTGGCGTCGCGCTCCTGCGATGAGGGTCAGGCTCACCGCCGCGGCGCGGCTCCGGAGGGCGGCGGGGTTCACATGCTGGTCGAACGCCTGCAGGAATCGCAGCAGGGCCTGGGGGACGTGCTCGTAGCCGGCATGCAGCCCGGGCAGGACCGCGATGTGGCCGAGGAAGCATGCGAGGTCGTCCACGAGGTGTCCGGGGCCGAGCGCATCCACGTCGAGGAGTCCCGATACGGCTCCGTCCGTCATCAGCAGATTGCCCTCGTAGAAGTCACCGTGCGTGGGCACCAGCGGTCCGGCGTCGGTCGAACGCACCGCATGGTCGATGCCTTTGGCGATGCGACGAATGCGATCCGCCTCCGAGGGCAATGCCGCGACCGCTCCCTCGGCGTAGTCCCGGACCCGCGCCGCCCATGGGGGTCGCTCCGGCAAGGAGAGGACGGCCGCGGGCAGAGCTGTGAGCACCCGCACCAGCGCGTGGGGATCGACGTCCGCCGCTCCGGTCCGCATGAGGAGCTCCGCGAGTGGTGTACCCGGCGCCGGGTGCATCGCGACGACATCCTGCAGGGGATCCCCTGCGAGGACCGGCGCGGGCACCCCTGCGGCCCGCAGCATGCGGTGCCGTTCGGCGAGCGGCCCTGCCGTCCGGGCGCGGAGCACCTTCAGGTAGCGGCGGTCGCTCCCATTGACCGCGAGGACCACGGCGCGCCGGAGCGGACGGTAGCTCCTGAGGTCGAGCACCGTCGCGTCGGCGGCGTGCCCGCGGCCGAAGGCGAACGGGGTGACGCGCACCGGGTCGAGGGCCAGAGGCAGTCCGGGCAGCTGCGGATCAGCTGGGTGCACCCAGACGGACAGTGCGCCGGCTCCCCTGCGGGAGAACGAGGAGACGCGGTTCCCGGGCTGCGGGATGGCTGACGAGGTGATGCAGGCGTGGGTCGGGACGGGTGTCCCCCGCCCGCGACCGGACGGGCCGGACATACGGACCTCGATGGAGAAGACGCCCGTCACCCCCGCTCCGGGGCGGTGGTGGACCGGGCCCGGTCGCCAGGAGAGGAGGTCCCACCCCGCGGCGGCGAGCGTGGTCTGCAGGAGCTCTCCGGGCGCATCGGATGCAAGGAGAGCGATGGTCTCCTGCTCGCTGATGATGCGTACGTCCCTCGCCCTCATCCGGGACCTAAATGCGTGCGACCGTCATCGAGCGCGGCCCGGCTGCCCCCATGACGGAGGCGTCAGGCGCGGCGACGCTGGAGGACGTCGTCGAGATTGATGCGTCCCGTCATGGGAGCCGAGACGGCCGCTGCCTCGGCGTCCTCCGCTGCTTCGGCAACCCGAGCCGCGGCTTCGGAGGCCTTGATGGGGGTCTTCGTGGAGGGCTTCGGGGCCTCCGGCAGATCCAGGGGGGCGGGAGCCTGGCGTTCCGCCTTCGCAGCGTCCACGTAGGTGGGACGAGGCACCTCGACAGGCGCCCACGCCGTCGTACCGGCCGGCGGGAGAGCAGCGTCCACGGTGGTGGACGACGCCGCTGCGCGGACATCCACGACGGACGAACCGTGCGCCACGGCGAGTGCCGCGGTCCGCAGCTCCATGGCGGACAAGGGTCGCGCGGCAGTCTCCTGGGCGTCGAACAGCGTGGTGGGGCGTCTGGGCGCGGCAGGTGCGGGCAGCACCACCGCGGAGCGTTCCGGGGCCATCTCGCGGACCGGCGCCATGGCGTGGGCGAACGCACGGTTGACGCGAGCCTGCCGGCCACGGACGGCGAGGAGACGCAGTGCGGCCACGGCGAGGGCCACCACTGCGATGCACGCGAGGGGAAGGAGCAGCGAGACGGCTCCGAACAGGGCGAGTGCGAAGGTGACCAGGGTGGCTACGAGTGCGACGAGGCCCACGGCCGCCACGGCCATGCGACCCCGGTACGGCGTCACCGTCATCGTGCGGGGGGCCACCGAGCGGGCGGGCGCACCATCGGCATCCGGCGTGGTCCGTGCCGGCGGCAGGGCGTCGTCCCCTGTGGCGGCTGCATCGTCGTGCGGCGCGTTACTTGTCATCATGTTCTCCACGGGGACGTCGGTCCTGGCTCTCGGCATTCGGGGTGTACTGCCGGCGGTGGCCGGCCTGGTCCTTCGCAGCACGATCGGCGCCACCCAGAGCAGCCACACGCCGACGACTGCGGCGAGCACCAACGAGCTGTCCAGGGAGAAGACCACACTTAGAACCGTAGAAGCAGTCGTACCACGACTCCGGCATTGCCGCCGGTGTGTCGGAGCCTAATATGCTCCTTCCGGAATTGGATCCGTCAGCCCGGACGGGGAGTCCCACCCTCGAGCCACGGTGACAGCAGCCCGCGCGGGACCTCCTCCGCCGTCAGGGCGAAGCTCCTGTGGTCCGCCCACTGCCCCGCGATGTGGAGGTAGCGCGGGCGGAGGCCCTCATCCCGGAAGTGCAGCTTCTCGACCACCCGCAGGCTGGCCCGGTTCTCCGGGCGGATGTTGATCTCCATCCGGTGCAGACCGAGATCACCGAAGCAGTAGTCGGTCGCGAGGGCCACGGCCGTCGGCGCGATCCCCCGTCCGGCCCGCTCGGAATCGACCCAGTACCCGAGCGTGGCCGACATCGCCGAGCCCCAGGTGATCCCCGAGACCGTCAGTTGCCCCACGAGCCGGGCGTCGCGTGAACCGGGGCCCTGCTCGGTGATCAGGAACGGCAGCGCCGAGCCGGCCCTGGCCTGGGACGTCAGCGACCGCACCATCTGGTGATAGGTGGGGAGGAAACCGTTCGGATCAGGATTCGAGGCCTCCCAGGGCGCCAGCCACGGGGCGTTGCGGCGGCGCAGGGCCGTCCACGCCGCCTTGTCGCGGTGGCGGATGGGCCTCAGGACCAGGGATCCGGTCCTGAGGGTCACGGGCCAGCTGGCTGCCGACCACACGGCGTGCTAGTCCGAGAGCTCTTTGCTGAAGTCCTTGATCCAGGCACGGAGGTCCGGACCGAGGTCTTCGCGCTCCGACGCCAGGGTCACGACGGCCTTCAGGTAGCTCAGCTTGTCGCCGGTGTCGTACCGGCGGCCGCGGAAGACGACGCCGTACACGCCGGAGCCTTCCCCGTCGGCTGCTGCGAGGGTCTGCAGTGCGTCGGTCAGCTGGATCTCGTCGCCCCGACCGGGCTTCGTGGTCTCCAGGACCTCGAAGACCCGCGGGTGGAGGACGTAGCGTCCGATCACGGCCAGGTTCGACGGCGCATCCTCGACGGACGGCTTCTCGACGAGCTGGTTCACGCGCACGTGGCTCTCGCCGTCGATCGCCGTGATGTCGGCGCAGCCGTAGGCGCTGATCTGCTCGGGGTCCACCTCGATGAGGGCGATCACGGAGCCGCCGGTCCGGGCCTGGACCTCGATCATGGTCTCGAGCAGGGAATCGCGTTCGTCGATCAGGTCGTCACCGAGCAGGACGGCGAACGGCTCGTTGTTGACGTGCAGCTTGGCGCGGAGGACGGCGTGCCCGAGGCCCTTCGGGTCGCCCTGGCGGAGGTAGTGGATGTCACCGAGCTCGGAGGGGCGGCGCACCGCTGCCAGCTTGTCGTGATCGCCCTTGGCCTCGAGCGTCTGCTCGATGAACGGCACGCGGTCGAAGTGGTCCTCGAGGGCCCTTTTGTTACGCCCGGTGATCATCAGGACGTCGGACAGTCCGGCGTCGACGGCCTCCTGGACGACGTACTGGATGGCCGGCTTGTCGACGACAGGAAGCATTTCCTTCGGCATGGCCTTGGTGGCTGGAAGGAAGCGGGTCCCCAGACCGGCCGCAGGAATAACGGCCTTCGTCACACGTGATTGCAGAGTCATGAGCACCACATTACATAAAAGGCACTGGATTCCTCGGGCGCTGCGCACAATGGTGGAATGACCGCTTCAGCTCGTGATACGGACAAGGCCGGCCTGCGCGCATCCCTCCGCGCCTCCCGGGCGACCCTGCAGGCCTCGGACCGGGAGGACCAGTCGGACGGCCTGCGCCGGGTCGTGGTGCAGTACCTCTCCGACCGATACCGGCCCGCCGGGCGCCTCGACTCTCCCCTGCCGACGGTCGCCGCGTACCTCGGCGTCGACCCGGAACCGGCCACGGAACGGCTCGTCGGAGAACTGCACCGCCTCGGTTTCGGCGTCGTCGTGCCCGTCTGCGAGCCCGCCTACCGCCTGTCCTGGGTCCGCTGGGTCCCCGGCGTCGCGCTGCAGCGGTCCGTCCGCGCTCCCGTCCAGGAGCCCGTCGGTCCGAGGCTCGCATTCGACGACCTGCCGGACGTGGGCCTCATCCTGGTACCCGCCCTCGGCGTGGACCGGACGGGCAACCGGATCGGTCAGGGCGGGGGCTACTACGACCGGTTCCTGGCCGACCGTCCCCTGGACGGACCGGGGGCGGTCCCGCGGCTGGGCATGGTGTACCGGACCGAGGTCCTTCCCGCCGGCGCCGTCCCCTCCGAGCCCTACGACCAGCCTCTGGGTGGCGCCTTCACGCCCGACGGGCTGCTGCGCTTCGGGACCCGAGACCGCGCAGTGTAGACTGGCACTCGACCCCGGAGAGTGCCAAAGCAGTGTCGGTGAGCCATCCGGGGACCACGTTGTTCGTCCAGGAGGATTTCCATGCCCATGTACGCCTATGCCTGCAAGGACTGCGGCCACGCCTTCGACATCCAGCAGTCGTTCTCCGACGACTCGCTCACGGTGTGCCCCGAGTGCGGCGGATCGCTGCGCAAGAAGTTCAACAGCGTGGGCGTCGTCTTCAAGGGCTCGGGCTTCTACCGCAACGACTCCCGGGACACGAAGACCAGCACGGACGCCGGCTCGAGCTCCGCGAGCTCCGCGAGCTCCGCTGCGAAGCCGACCTCCGACGCGTCGAGCTCGACGGCATCCAGCTCGTCCTCCACCGCGTCTCCGAGCACCGCGGGAGCAACCAGCAGCGGGGCTGCGGCAGCCGCGTCCTGAGCTGCCGCCCGCGGCGCTTCCCCGGCACCGAGCTGCCGCTCGGCACACCGCGGCCACCGATGATGTCCACATAGCGTCCGGCCGGGCCCGGTGACACGGCTTCCCGCCTAGGGTCCGTGCATGACGTCGACCCGCCCTGCAGGCGTTCCGCTCCGCTCCCGCCTCCGCAGGCTGGTGCACCGCCGTAAGCGGCTGCTCTGCTGCCTGCTCCTCAGTGCGGCAGCCGGCGTCGCGGTGGAGGCGGCCGTCGGCGACGACTATCGGACAAGGACTGTCGTCAGTGCCTCACGTGACCTGTCCATCGGGACGGTCCTGACCGAGGCGGACGTGGCCCTGACCACCCTCCCCGAGCAGGCGGTTCCGGGCGACACCTTCGATCGGCCCCTGCAGGTGATCGGCCAGCAGCTGGCCGCGCCCCTGTCCCAGGGCGCGCCGGTGCCCGCGACCGCCCTCGTGGGCGATGGGCTGCTGACCGGCACGACGGCCGGCACGGTCGCCGTCCCCCTCCGGCCCTCGGACCCCGCGACGGTCCAGCTGCTGGCTCCCGGGCAGCTCGTCGACGTCATCCTCAGTACCGGCAACGGCTATGACGTCGCAGCCGACTCGACGGTCCTGGCGCGCTCCGTCGCGGTCCTGTGGACCGCGCCGATAGGCGGCGGCAGCACGTGGCCCGGCGCCGACGACGACGGCGGCCTCGTGGTCGTGGCCGCGCAGGCGGACGACGCCGCGGCCCTCGCCGGGTCCTCCAGCTCGGGCGATGTCCACCTCGTACTGACCTCGGCTCCGTGACCGGTCACGATGGCCGGGCTGTCGTCCCCTCTCCTGCACCCGGCCTGCGCACGTGCAGGGAGCGCCGATACGACCCGTCAGCCCCAGTGCGGCGGACGCTGCTCCTTCAGCCATTCGTCGTGGTTGTCCTCGGTGTCGCCCCACGAACGCGGGTCGTCCTCGGCGGCTGTCGTCGGGACTGCCGGGGCCGCGTCGTCCCCCTCGCCGGGTTCCCGGCCCACGTTCGCCCCGCGGCCCGGGTGCTGCTCGTCCTTCCGCATCCTGGCGGCGTCCTTTCGCGTCCTCGGCTGGTCGGAGGTGTTCCGCGGGGGAAGCCCGATCAGGGCCGCGGCCCGTTCGGCGCATCCGTCCGGGTCGGTGAAGACCTCGATGGTCCACAACGGCATGTACCGCCACCCCATCCGCTCGAGGACCTGGGGGCGCAGCCTGCTCCGCTCCCGCACGGTCATCGCGCCGTACCGGCCGGTGCCGTCGGACTCGATGGCCAGCGGGGCGGGGCGCTCGTCCTGCACCGCGGCGGCGCTTCCGTCCGGGCGGAGATCCGCGGGCCGCACCGCGACGATGTCGAGGACACCGGCGTAGTGGTCCCGCACCTCGGCGCCCCGGTACCGCAACCGGTCCACGAGGTCCGCCACCAGGGGGTCCTCGTTGCCGCCCGAGGCAGCAGGGGCGTGCCCCGGACCACCACCGAGTTCACGCTGGAGCAGTTCGAAGAAATCCAGCGCTCCCGTGGTGAGCCGGTCCGGGTCCAGATCGGACGGTTCGAAGCAGGTCAGCACGTGCTGCAGGTGCCGCGCCCGGGTCATCGCCATGACGAAGTTCCGGCGACCGTCGGGCCCGGACAGCGGGCCGAACGAATGCAGGGTACGTCCGTGGGGGGTGCGGCCGTAGCCGAGGGAGAAGATGATGTCATCGCGCACGAGCCCACCGGCACGCTCGACGGGGACCACGCGGAAGGACTCCCGTCCGGGGACGAAGAAGTCCGCGGCCCACGGGAACTCCGCCATCTGCAGGCGGATCGCCTCCCCCACCCGGGCAGCGTGCCGAGCGCTGGCCGTCACGACGGCCAGCGAGAAGCTCGGGCGGCGGCGGATGTGCTCGAAGACGAGTTCCACGACCCGATTCACCTCGACGGCGACGCTCTCCACGCCGTCGTGCTCCGAACTCGGCATGCCCGTGCCGTTGGGCAGGTACTCGACCACGAGCCCGCGGCCCTCCCCCGTCACCTCCGAGGCCTGGGGCAGCCGCGACAGCTTGCCGCCGTAGAAGGATTCGCTGAGGTACGTATCGAGGCCGCGATCCACCCCGCGGTAGATCTCGGTGAGCCCGCGCACGGGCAGCACCTCGCGGAGCGAGTCGAACGCGCTCGGGAGCGGCTCGAGGGTGGACGCGCGATCGGCGGACTGCACCTCGATGCTGAAGCGTGTGGGCCCCGCGAGGCGGTCGTCGCCGAAGACCACGACCTGCGCCGACCGTGCGATGCAGGGCACCGCGCTCTGCAGGGACATCGACTCGCCATCGAGGATGACGGCGGCATCGAAGGAGTAGCCGTCGGGCACCGCACCCCTGATCGTCAGCGGGCTGACCGCCCAGACGGGCAGGAGCGCCGCGACCAGGTCCTGGTGGAGGCCCGCGAAGACCTCGAGGGTCAGGGTGCCGTCCTTGAGCTCCTGCCGCAGGCGTCCGGCATCCTCCGGGTGAGCCTCCACGGCGGTGCGCCAGCGTTCGGCGAGGGTCCAGCGGATCCGGGCGGGCCCGGAGGCGATGTGGGCGTTGTCCGCGAGACGGTACTCGGCCTCCAGCCTGCGCAGGCTGTCGCCGTCGGACATCGCGAGGTAGTCGTCCCCGCTGATCATCGCTTCCAGGGCGGACTGCCACCAGGCGAGTTCCAGTTCCGAACCCACGCGTTCGGCGGGGATCTCCCGTGCGGCGAGGTCAGCGAGGAGATCGGCCAGTCCCTGCTCGCGCATCTCGTCGAGCAGCAGGGTGCGCTCCGGCAGGGTCTCCAGGGTGTCACTGTCACCGGCGAGGTCGCGGAGGAGCGCTTCGAGGCTGTCGAGGTCGAGCGCCGCGAGGTCGGGGCGACCCGAGGTCGTCCGCAGGATCGCGGTCAGCTCCGCCAGCCGCTCGTCGACCGCCCGGTAGGAGGAATGGATCTCCGCGAGTCCCGTCGGGACCTGCGGATGCCGTTCGGTCAGCGCGTATCGGGTCCAGAGCGTGCGCTGCTGCTGCACCTCGAGAAGGGAGGTGTGGAGGTCCGAGATGTGGACGCCGGGCCGGATGTACTCCTTGGCCACGCGCCGTAGGCGGGACCGCGTCATCGAGCTCATCTCGATGTCGCGCTCCTTGCGCCACGACGACGGCGCCGTCGCGGAGATGAGGTCGGTCACCGGACGGTCGAAGATATCGGGTGTGAACTTGTCGAGGCTCCCCCGGACGGCGACGAGGAGTTCGAGCTGCTCGCCCCATTCCCTGAAGGTTGCACCGAGCGTGATGTGCGAGTGTTCGGCGACGCGCTGCACCTTGCCGCGGAGGTCGGGGATCCCCGTGGCGAGCTGCTCGGCCAGGGCGTGGGCGTGCTCGGTCTCCTTGCGGTTCAGCAGCTGCGCCCCGTACCAGGGGCTCTCGGTCGACGCCTTGCTGAAACTGCCCAGCTCGGCGGCCCGCTGGAGGCGCTCCGTCAATTCCTTGCGGTCGGCGATCGAGTCCAGCACACTCCGCTTGAGCCGCACGGTGGTCGACGGCGCGGGATCGAGCGCCGTGAGTCCCGCCAGGGACTGCATGGCCTGGTAGGGCGAGCACCCCCACCGGCTGCGGATGTTGTGGAGACTCCGGACATGTTCCATCAGCTGGTGACGGTGCCCGGTCAGGGTGGCGTGGAGGGTCCCGAGCTCCGGCTCGACGGCTTTCTCGTTGCGGACCAGCGCGCGGACGACGGCTTCGCGCAGCTGTGCAGGTCCGGTCTGGCTGCCCACCTGGAGCACGAGGGACCCGAGATCGAGGCCGTCGAGGTCCTGCACGAACTCGTTGAGGGTGCCTCGGCGTTCCGCTGCGACGATCACCCGCCTGCCGGCGGCCGCCGACCGCGCCGCGACGTTCAGCGCGGTCTGGGTCTGGCCTGTTCCGGGAGGAGTGGCGACGGCGATGCTGACACCCGCCGTGACGAGGTCGAGCACATCCTGCTGGGCGCGGTCGGCGTCGAGGACCAGGAGTTCGTCGGCCGGCTCCCGCTCGTCGGCAGGAGGGAAGGAGAGTCCGTCCGCCGCGGCGGCGAGCGTCGGAGCAGTCTCCCCCTCGCCGGTGGCGGCGGCCAGCAGCGCGGCGAGGATCGGGTGGTCGCTGCGGAGGGCCGGGTCACCGGTGACACCGGCGAGGTCGGCGAACGTCGCGACCAGGATCCGGTGCTCGACGGACATCCCGCGGACGCCCTCGCTCAGCGCTCGCATGCGCTCGAGGACGGGGTGGGGGTCGAAGCGGGCCGTGCCGTAGGCCAGCCGGGCGATACCGGCCGGATCCACCTGCAGGCCCTGGTGATGGCGCAGGTGGCGCACGAGCGCCGGGTTCATCCGGGCCTGCTCCGTGATCTGCAGCTCGTAGTCGTCCTGCGAGGGGTGGACCGTGAGGGACACCGCTGTGAGGAGCACGGGCGCGTTCAGGGTCTCGGAGCGACCCGAGTCGTCCACCGCACGCCACGATGCGGTTCCCGCGGCGAGGTAGCCCACATCGATCCCCCGCTCGGTCCCGAGCTCGAAGATCTTCGCACGCAGGGCGCGGGCGGCGGCCTTGGCCGCGCTGTACTGCACGGGGTCGCGCAGCAGGGTCGACAGCCGCGTGCGCCGCCCGGCGAGGAGCTGGGCCAGTCCGGACGGGTGGGCGTGCGTCAGATCGATGCTCGTGCCGGCCGAGGGCCGGAAGTGGAGCAGGGTGTCTCCGCTGGCCTGCGGGCCGAGCCCCTCGAGCCAGGGCACGAGGGACTCTTCGGCGGACCTGTCGGCGGACGGCGTGCCGGCTGACGGCTCGTCGGCGGACGGCGTCTCGGCGGACGGGGTGCCAGCGGACGGCGTGTCAGCGGACGGCTCGTCAGCGGACGGGGTGCCAGCGGACGGCGCCGGCTGCTGATCCGACTGGACCTCCGGCTGGACCTCCTGCCGACGGTCCTGCGGATCCTCCTGCGGCCTGCCGACCGACATCTCCGGCGCATCCTGCTGGTCCTGCTCCGGCACGACAGCCTTCTTCCCTGCATTATCACGTGCTGATCTCGACCAGATGGGCATGTCTTCCAAACTATCCGAAAAGCGCACGGACCCCGCGGATAGCAACGCGGCCCGGGCGGACCGGAGGTGGGTTGCCCCGCCTCCGGGATCCGCCTACTCCCATTCGATGGTTCCCGGCGGCTTGCTGGTCACATCGAGCACCACGCGGTTGACACCGTCCACCTCGTTGGTGATCCGGTTCGAGATCCGAGCCAGCAGATCGTACGGCAGCCGCGACCAGTCCGCCGTCATGGCGTCCTCGCTGGAGACCGGACGCAGGACGATCGGATGCCCGTACGTGCGCCCGTCGCCCTGGACGCCCACGCTGCGCACGTCCGCGAGCAGGACCACGGGCATCTGCCACACCTCGTTGTCGAGCCCGGCCGCCGTGAGCTCGGCGCGGGCGATCGCATCGGCCTTGCGCAGGAGCTCGAGGCGCTCCTCCGTGACCTCTCCGACGATCCGGATACCGAGCCCGGGGCCGGGGAACGGCTGGCGTCCGACGATCTCCGCGGGCAGCCCGAGCTGGGCGCCCACCGCGCGCACCTCGTCCTTGAAGAGCGTCCGGAGCGGTTCGACGAGCTCGAACTGAAGGTCCTCGGGCAGGCCCCCGACGTTGTGGTGACTCTTGATGTTGGCGGCACCCTCGCCTCCGCCGGATTCGACGACGTCGGGATAGAGCGTCCCCTGGACGAGGAACCGGATGGGCTCGCCCTCGGCCTCGGCCTCGCGCATGATGGCACGCTCGGCCTCCTCGAACGCCCGGATGAACTCGCGGCCGATGATCTTGCGCTTGGTCTCGGGGTCGGAGACGCCGGCCAGCGCGTCGAGGAATCGCTTCTGCTCGTTCGCGACGTACAGCTTGACGCCGGTCGCGGCCACGAAGTCGCGCTCGACCTGCTCGGCCTCACCCTCGCGGAGAAGGCCGTGATCCACGAAGACGCAGGTGAGCTGATCGCCCACGGCCCGCTGAACGAGCGCAGCGGCGACTGCCGAGTCGACACCGCCGGAGAGCCCGCAGATGACGCGTGCGTCGCCGATCTGTTCGCGGATGCGCTCCACCTGCTCCTCGAGGATGTTGCGGGTGGTCCAGTTCGGGTCGAGCCGCGCGCCCCGGAAGAGGAAGTTCTCGATCACGGCCTGGCCGTGCTGCGAATGCTTCACCTCGGGGTGCCACTGCACGCCGTAGAGGCCCTTCTCCTCGTTCGCGAAGGCGGCGACCGGGGCACCGGCCGTGCTGGCGAGGACGTCGAACCCCTCGGGGGCGGCCTGGACGCTGTCGCCGTGGCTCATCCAGGCGTTCTGCTGATCCGGTGTCCCGCTGAGGATGGAGCGCGACTCGCCGTCCGACCGCACATCCGTGGCCCCGTACTCCCGCAGGCCGGTCTTCGCGACGGTACCACCGAGCGCGGAGGCCATGGCCTGGAAGCCGTAGCAGATCCCCAGGACGGGCACGCCGGCCTCGAACAGGTCGCGCTCGACACGCGGGGCGCCCTCCGCGTAGACGCTGGAGGGGCCGCCCGAGAGGATGATCGCCACGGGGTTCTTCGCGAGGATCTGCTCGGTGCTGAGCGTGTGCGGGACGATCTCGGAGTAGACATCGGCCTCGCGGACGCGGCGTGCGATCAGCTGGGCGTACTGTGCGCCGTAGTCCACGACGAGGACAGGGCGGTGTTCAGAGCCGTTCTCGGGGGTAGTCACCCATCAACAATAGTCCGCGGGCACGGGCCTCGCACATCTTCGGGACGACGTCGGGAAGGAACCGATGGCGACCGTCGGACGGGCGACGGCAGTGCGGACGGAACGGCTCAGTAGCGGGAGGCGGCCTCGGGGTGCTCCCTGAGGTCCTGCTCCGCCTGGCGGTGGATCCGCTTCTCCACGAAGAACGAGAGCAGGGGCACCACGCCGCCGAGCGCGATCAGGACGAAACGGCTGAATGGCCACCGCAGGAACTGCCACAGCCGGAAGTCCGCGATGAGGTAGACCACGTAGAGCCAGCCGTGCACGATCAGCACCGCGGTGGACAGGTTGAATCCGCCGGCGGTCTCGGCGACGGTCTCGGGCAGGAACTGGATTGCGGCGCCACCGCCGGCCACGATCTCGGACCCGTATCCGTACTTCGCGACCATCTCGACGACGACGAGCAGCAGCATGACGCCCGTGGCGTAGGCCAGCACCCTGTAGAACGCCAACGCCGAGCGGATCTGCGCGTGGGTTCCACCGAACCGCCTCTTCGGCGTGCCCTTGGAGCGTGGGCCTCCGGATCCGGCAGTCGGGTCGAGGGCAGGTTCAGTCACGGTGTGCACCGCTTTCGGGATCGGTTACGGGACGGGTGGAGGGGACGACGACGGGGCCGTCAGCATGGACGGCGTGCGCTTCGGCTGCCGCCTCCGCTGCGTCGGCTTCGTCCTCGAGGGTGCGGCGGTGATCGTCGGCCACGAGCCGCCACCAGAGGAAGAACGCGAATCCGGCGAAGACGACCCATTCGATGGCATAGAAGATGTTGAGCCAGTTGATGGGTGTCTCCTGCGGCTGCGGACCGACCAGGACGCGCTCCATGTCGGCCGCGAAGGGGATCCCGGCGCCGCCGACGGTGATGTCCGAGGCCACGACGAAGGCTGCGTAGGAGGACCGGTCCCAGAGGTTGGAGAGCTCCGCCGTGGCCAGCGAGGGGACCTGCCCCTCCACCGGCCGCTGCACCTCGGGCGCCTCGGGCGGCAGCAGGCGACCGACCACCCGGGCCGCGCCCTGCTGCTCCGCCACGGCCGCTCCGTCGTCCGCCGTGGGTACCCAGCCGAGGACGACGGGGATGACGGGGATCTCGCCGGGAGCCTGGTCCTCCGCCCCGTCGACGGCGAAGCCCTGGACGACCCACAGCCCTTCCTCGCCCTCGAGCAACCGGTCCTGGACGAGGATTCTGGTGCCGGGCAGGAACTCGCCGTCGAGCGAGACCATCTGGTCGGCGACGGTCGCGTAGAGGGGGCTCATGGGCTCAAGGACGTCGGTCAGGGGACGGATGTTCTCGGTGGTACTCGGCGCGGGCGGGGCGGTCTCTCGCGACGAGTTGAACTGCCACTGGCTGAGGAGCACGAAGACCGCGGCGATCGCCATCGCAAGGATCAGCATGAGGATCCAACGAGGCTTCAGGGCGGTCTTCAACACTCCTTAAAGGTACTTCGTGACTCTGTAGAACAACGAATGCCGCCGGTGCCGGATGCGCCCGTGGCACGGCCCGGGAAAGTGATTGGTGAATCCCTATCGCTTCGGTCCGATGCGGTCTAGGCTTGGTCCTCGTGCGTGCCTTTCCCTATCCCCTGACCGGCTCTCCGGACCTGCGCTCGCCCACGCGCTACCTGCTCTGGCTGGGCGGCTTCCAGAAGGCGACGCTCGCCGCAGGGATCCTGCTCGGTGCGGTCTGGATGGCGTCGCAGGCGGTCATGCCCTTCGTCCTCGGCCGGGCCATCGACGACGGCGTGATCGGCGGTGACTCCCGGGCGCTCCTCGGCTGGGCCGGGGCCCTGCTGGGCCTCACGGTCGTCCAGGCCGTCTCCGACACGGCGACGCACCGGGCCGGGGTCAGCAATTGGATGCAGGCCGCCTTCCGCTCCGTACGCCTCGTGGGGCACAAGATCAGCCGCACGGGCGATGCCCTGCCGACGGCCCTCTCGACGGGCGAGGTCGTGTCGACGGCGGCGTCGGACGCCTTCCGGCTCGGTGAGGTGTACGAGGTGCTGACGCGCCTCGCCGGTGCTGCGGCGGCATGGCTCGTGGTGACGGTGCTCATCTGGCAGACCTCCCCCCTGCTCGGCCTCGTGGTGCTCCTCGGCGTGCCCGTGTGCTGCGGGCTGCTCCTCTTCGTCGTGCGTCCCATGCAGGCGCGGCAGCGCGAGCAGCGCGAGGCCTCGGGCAGGATGACAGCGGTGGGCGCCGACACGGTGGCAGGCCTGCGCGTCCTGCGCGGCATCGGCGGGGAACACATCTTCGTGGACCGGTACCGCGTGAAGTCAGCGGCCACCCGTGACTCCGGTATCCGCGTGGCCCGCTCCCTCGCCGATCTGGAAGCTTCTCAGGTGTTCATCGCGGGGACCTTCAGTGTCGTGTTCACCTGGGTCGGCGCCTCACTCGTCCTCGCGGGCGAGATCACGCCCGGCGAGCTCGTGGCGCTGTACGGCTTCTCCATCTTCCTCATGACGCCCATCCGCGCCGCCGCAGACTCGGTGGCCCGCTTCATCCGCGCGCACGTCGGTGCCCGGAAGATCATCGCCGTACTGTCCGTGGACGCGGATGTCGCCGAGAGCAGCACGCCGGTCCCGGCACCGCCGTCGGGCTCGGCCCTGGTGGACGAGCGGTCGGGAGTCGTCGTCGAACCCGGGCTCCTCACCGCCGTCGTGTCCCGGGAACCGGCGGAGTCGACCGCGGCCGTCACACGCCTCGGCCGGTTCGAGGACGCCGTGCTCGCCGAAGCGACCGTCCGGTGGGGTGCCGCCGACCTCCGGCACGTGCCGCTCGCCGACATCCGTGCCCGCATCGTGGTGAGCGAGGCGAGCCCCCAACTGTTCAGCGGGTCCCTGCGCCGGCAACTGGACCCGCACGGCAGGCACGACGACGGCGCGATCCTCGCGGCCCTCGAGGCCGCGAGCGCGCTGGACATCCTGGACGGGATCGACGGCGGCCTGGGGCACGAGGTCACCGAACGTGGGAGGGGCTTCTCCGGGGGCCAGCGGCAGCGCCTCGTCCTGGCGCGCGCCTACCTCACCGGAGCGGAGAACCTCGTGCTCGTGGAGCCGACGAGCGCCGTCGACGCCCATACCGAACAGCGCATCGCCGCGCGCCTGCCGGGAGCGCGGCGCCACGCCGGCCTGACCACCGTCATCGTCACCGCGAGCCCTCTCATGCTCCGGGCCGTGGACCGGGTGCTGTTCCTCGAGGACGGCCGGGTCGCGGCCCGCGGCAGCCACCGCGACCTCATGGCCACCAGTCCCGCCTATCGAAATGTGGTGATCCGCAGTGAGTAGTACCGCGAAGCTTCCCGTCGCGGAGCCCAGGACCGTCCGGGACGAGGCCTCCCGGCTCATCCGGCACCACCGGCGGGGGCTCGGCGCGGTGATCGCCCTGTACGTCGGATCGGCCGTCGCCGGACTCGCCGGGCCGCTGCTGCTCGGCATCCTCATCGACGCCGTGTCGGCGGGCACGACGGCGGGCTTCGTCGCGTCGGTCTCGCTGGGGATGCTCGGTTTCCTCGCCGTGCAGTCGGTGCTGCGACGGTACGCCGTCCGGTCCGGCATGGTGTTCGGGGAGCGCGTCTTCGCGGAGCTGCGCGAGGACTTCCTGGAGGACGTCACCGCGCTTCCGCTCTCCACCGTGGAGAAGGCGGGCACCGGGGACCTCGTGGCCCGCACGACCAACGACATCGAGGCCGTGTCCCACACCGTCCGCTTCGGCGTGCCGCAGGTCGTGGTGTCGGTGGTGACGATCATCCTGACCCTCGGCGCCGCCGTCGTCACCTCGCCCGTCCTGTCCGTCGCCCTGCTGGTCGGCCTGCCGCTGCTGTGGCCCGTGACGCGCTGGTACCTCAGGCGCAGCGCCGCAGGCTACATGCGCGAACGCGAGACGTACGCCGTCGTCAACGGGACGATCACCGAGACCATCGAGGGCGCGCGCACCGTCGATGCCCTGAGCCTCGGCGGGCTGCGACGGGAGGACCTCGACGGCGCCCTGGGCACGAGCTACCGGGCGGAGCGCTACACGCTGTGGCTCCGCTCGGTCCTGTTCCCGGCGGCCGATATCGCCTTCTGGCTGCCCGCTGCCGCCGTCCTTCTCTGGGGAGGGTGGCTGGCGGGCCAGGGCGTCGTCACGCCGGGCGCCGTCGCGGCCGTGGCACTCTTCGCGGTGCGCCTGATCGACCCGGTGGACCTGCTCATCATGTGGACCGACGAGATCCAGGTCGGTGCGGCCTCCCTCGCGCGGATCGTCGGCATCAAGGACGTGGAACCGGACCGCCGGGCGACGACGGCGGAGCCGGCGAACGAGGACATCGTGCTGTCCGCGGCGAGCTACGCGTATCGGCCGGGGCACGATGTGCTGCACGGCGTGGACCTCACCCTGGTGCGCGGCGAGCGCCTGGCCGTCGTCGGCCCGTCCGGAGCGGGGAAGTCGACGCTCGGGCGCCTGATCGCCGGCATCCATCCGCCGTCGTCGGGATCGGTCACGGTGGGCGGTGTGCCCCTCGTCGACCGCCCGCTCGACGATCTCCGCCGCGAGGTGGCTCTGGTGACGCAGGAGCACCACGTCTTCGTGGGGTCGGTCTCCGACAACGTCCGCCTGGGCCGCGCGGATGCCGGCGACGGGGAGATCGAGGATGCGCTGCGCAGCGTGGGTGCGCTCGACTGGGTGCGGCAGTTGCCGGAGGGCATGCACACGGAGGTCGGTTCGGGCGCCCACGAGCTGACGCCCGCCCAGGCGCAGGAGCTGGCCCTGGCGCGGCTGATCCTCGCGGACCCGCACACCCTGGTCCTGGACGAGGCCACGTCGCTGATCGACCCGCAGGCGGCTCGCGACCTGGAGCGGTCCCTCAACGCGGTGCTCGAGGGGCGCACCGTCATCGCGATCGCGCACCGGCTCCACACGGCGCACGACGCCGACCGCGTCGCCGTCGTGGAGGAGGGCCGCATCGCCGAACTGGGCTCGCACGACGAGCTGCTGGCGCTCGACGGCGCCTACGCCTCGCTCTGGAACTCCTGGCGGAGCGAGTAGGGGCGCGCAGGTCCTAGTGGTCGAAGAAGACCAGGGACGAGTTGATCAGCTCGGCGATGACCTCGGCGTCGTGCGCGCGGCGCAGCGACTCCCGGAAGTTCTCCTTGAACAGGCTGCGCGCGATCGTGGCGAGGACTTCGAGGTGCTCCGAGAACGACTGTGCGGGCGTCGCCATGAGGAGCACGAGAGTGGCAGGGCCGTCCACGGCACCGAAGTCGAGGCTGTACCCGAAGCGCGTGACCCCGACGGCGATCGACGTCTGGTTCACGTACTCGCTGCGGGCGTGCGGGAGGCCCACGCCACCGGGGAGACCGGTGGCCATCTGGTGCTCGCGGGAGTTGACCTGGTCGAGGAACGCCCGGAGGTCGGAGATCCGGCCGGCCGCATGCAGGCGTGCGGCCAGCTGTGCCGTTGCATCCTCCTTGGATGCAGCCTCCATCTCCAGGATCACGAGATCCGGGGTGGTGAGCTCGGCGTCGTGCAGCTCGAGGGAGTTCTGGCTCACGGTGTGCCTTTCGAGGTTCAGTCGGTGGAGACATACGGGGAAAGCACGACTTCCACCCGCTGGAACTCCTTGAGGTCCGAGTAACCGGTGGTGGCCATGGCCCGGCGCAGCGCACCGATCAGGTTCGAGGTGCCGTCCGTGTGGTGCGACGGCCCCCACAGCACCTCCTTGAGCGGTCCGACGGTGCCGATGTTGACCCGGTCGCCGCGCGGAAGCTCATGGTGGTGCGCTTCCTGGCCCCAGTGCCAGCCCTGGCCCGGAGCCTCCTCGGCGCGGGCGAGCGCGGAACCGAGCATGACGGCGTCGGCGCCCATGGCGATGGCCTTCACGATGTCGCCGCTCGCACCCATACCGCCGTCGGCGATCACGTGGACGTACCGGCCGCCGGACTCGTCCATGTAGTCGCGGCGGGCGCCGGCGACGTCGGCGATCGCCGAGGCGAGCGGCGAGTGGATGCCGAGTGCGCGGCGGGTCGTCGTCGTCGCTCCCCCGCCGAAGCCGACGAGGACGCCTGCCGCACCGGTCCGCATGAGGTGGAGCGCGGGGGTGTAACCCGCGGCGCCGCCGACGATCACGGGCACGTCGAGTTCGTAGATGAACTTCTTGAGGTCGAGCGGCTGCTCGTTCTTGGACACGTGCTCGGCGGACACCGTGGTGCCGCGGATGACGAAGATGTCGACGCCGGCAGCGAGGACGGTCTTGTAGAACTGCTGGGTGCGTTGTGGGGTCAGTGCGCCCGCGACCGTCACGCCCGCTTCGCGGATCTCGGCCAGCCGGCTGGTGATCAGGTCGGCCTGGATCGGCGCGTCGTAGAGCTCCTGCATGCGTCGGGTCGCCGCGGGGCTGAAGTTCCCCGCGCCCAGACCGGCGATCTCCTCGAGCACCGGCAGCGGGTCCTCGTAGCGGGTCCAGAGCCCTTCGAGGTTGAGGACACCGAGGCCGCCGAGCCGCCCCATCGCGATGGCCGTGGCGGGCGACATGGCGGAGTCCATGGGCGCTGCGACGACGGGCATCTCGAACTGGTACGCGTCGATCTGCCAGTTCACCGAGACGTCGAGGGGATCCCGGGTGCGCCGGGAGGGCACCACCGCCACGTCGTCCAGCGAATATGCCCTGCGTCCGCGCTTGCCTCGGCCAATCTCGATCTCGTAAGTCACTGCTCTAGGTTAGCCCAGCGCGGCCGCCGTCCCCGGTGGACGTCCTGCTCCGCGGAGGGGGACATGCCCGCCCGCGGGTGTGCAGGCGGGCATGCCGTTCATCGAGGTGCGGGCTAGCGCTGCCGCACCCGGCTGAGGAACCGTTCGGACCGCTCCCGGAGCTCGTCGACCTGGCGACGCACGACGACGGCGGGGTCGGGATGGATCTCGCCGGCAGGAGGCTCCCTGCGGACGTTCGAGGAGCAGATGAAGTCCGCGCAGATGAGGGTGCCGACGGTGTTGCCGTCGCGACCGGACCGGCCGGAACGTCGGGCGACCCAGAGGAGGACGTCCTCCTTCGAGAACACGTCCCGGCAGAGCTCGCAGAGCACGGACCGGTTCTTCCGGGCGCCGCTGTCGGGTGCCCGGAGGAGCATGCCGGACAGGCCCTGGGCGGTGGGGACCACGAGGTACCCGCGGAGCGGCATCTTCTCGTCCCGCCAGCCGAGGAAGTCGAGGTGGTCCCAGTCCAGGGTCTCGAGATTCCTGGGCGGTGTGAGCTTCGCGGTCTCGGATCGCGTGGCATTGATGAAGGAGGAGCGGATGTCCTTGATGGAAAGGGGTTGCATGGGAGAGTGCCTTAGCAGTCGGAGGATCGGAGTGATCGAGCTCTGCCGGCTGGAGGCATGCGAAGGAACCGTGCCGTGGGTGGGACGGCACCGTCGACCCGCTCTGGGCGGTGGATGCGGGAGTTCAGCTGGAGGGGCTGTCCGCTGCATGCTGGAAGGCCGGCTGCGGCGCGGGCGCACAGCAGGCCGGAGCGGCCACCCCGCTTACCGCGATCCGGGCCCTGGCGGTCCGTAGCATGCTCATTCGTCCTTGCTCCCTGTACTTCGTGCGGGGCTATCCTCGCAGGAGGACGGCCGGACTGCAAAGCGGCGCCATCACGCACCGGTCATCGGTGGAGGGATGGGTTGCCCCATCCCTCCACCGCCGTGCGGCCGCCTCCGCGGGAGGTGCGACCTACTGCTGCACCACGAGGTCGTCGAACGCCACCTTCACCGGTGCCACGGTCGCCGAACTGGAGAGGTAGGCGTCCACGGCCACCGATCCTGCCTTCTGCAGGACGGGCTCGGAGTCGGTCGACGTGAGCTGCCAGGCAGCAGGCTCCGCCGTCCCGACCTTCCACACCTTGGCCTGCACCGTCGCCGGGGCGGTACCCGACACCCGCACCCGCATGGAGTACGTGTCGGTCACGCTGAAGGTGAGGGGCACCGAAGCGCTCCCGAGGCGGGTCGTCGTACCGTTGACGGCCTTCTCCGTGATGAGCGACAGCCCACCGGTGCCGGACACCAGGAGCTTGCCCCGGTAGTCACCTGCTCCTGCGACGTTGCGGCCGATCACGGTCAGGTGGAGGCCACCGCCGTTGGGCGCCTTGTCGAGCTTCGCGGTGAAGCGGGTGTCGGTGGTCAGCGACGAGACGCCGTCCAGTCGCGCGGTAGCACTCGAGGCTGCGGCCGCCAGGTTCAGCAGGCCCCTGCTGCCGTCGACCGAGTACTTGCCGGTGGATCCGCCGACCGCCCAGGTCCCACCCGCCTCGGCGGTGCCCCAGCCTCCGGTGACGGTCCGGCTGAAGGTGTCCCGGGCGAGCTCACCCGCCGGTTGCCCCGCCGCTGTCACCGTCACGGCACGGGAAGCGGAGTTCGTCGCTCCGGCGTTGTCGGTCACCGTCAGCCTCACCGTGTACGTTCCCGCCGCGGCGTAGGTCTTCGAAGCCTTCACCCCCGCTCCCGTCGTCCCGTCACCGAAGTCCCAGGCGTAAGAGGCGATGGTGCCGTCGGCGTCGGTCGAGGTCGAACCGTCGAAGGACGCTGCCAGGCCGGTCGCGGTCTGCGTGAACGCTGCCGTGGGCGGGGTGTTCGCGGGCGGAGCCGCCGTGACCGTGACGGCCCTGGACGCCGTGTGGACGGCACCTGAGTTGTCGGTCACCGTCAGCCTCACCGTGTACGTTCCCGCCGCGGCGTAGGTCTTCGAAGCCTTCGCCCCTGCACCCGTGGTCCCGTCACCGAAGTCCCAGGCGTAGGAGGCGATGGTGCCGTCGGCGTCGGTCGAGGTCGAACCGTCGAAGGACGCCGCCAGGCCGCTGACCGTCTCCGTGAACCGTGCCGTGGGAGGGGTGTTCTCCGCCGTGCCCGCCATGACGGTGACGCTCACGCTCTCCGAGCGGACCTCGTTGCCGAAGGGGTCGGTGGCGAAGATCCGATAGGTGTGCGTCGAGGACGGGGCGAGACCCGAGTCCTCGAACGTCAGCACGGGCCGCTGCCAGAATTTCGACAGCTGCGAGACCGTGTGCACCGGGGTGGCAATCTGGCCGTCGCGGATCACCCGATAGGTGAGCTTCTCGTTGTCGAAGTCCCAGTTGGAGGTCCACTGCACGGTGACCTTGCCGGCTGCCGTGGAGGTGAGCGTGGGGTTGGTCCCGGCACCGGTGACGGTGGGTCCCACCTTGTTCGGCGCGATGTTGCGGACCGCGAAGCGCACAAGGCCCTGCTGCCCCACGCCGTTCACCCGGGGGAACTCCCCGCCCAGCACCACGTAGTCGGAGGTGCCCGTGACCGTCCAGGCCGCCTGGCCCTGACCCGTGAACGTGCCGGCGGTCAGCCGCGGGAACCAGGTGAGGAGCGACGGGGCGGGATTGCCTTCGAAGTTGAAGTATCTCCCGACGCTGTTCCGCTTGACGGTTCCGGTCGTGCTCCTGCTGAACGCGATGGCGCGTTGCCAGTCCCGGGGGTTGGACTCCGGGAACCCGCCGATGTTCCCGCAGTAGTGGGCATGCCCCACGGTGTAGATGGTTTCACCGATGGGAGAGACGCCGTAGGAGTCGCCGTGGCAGTCCTCGACCCACTTCACGGACCCGTCCGACCAGTTCGCGGAGAACGTCCCCTCGAGGTTGCCACCTGCACCGAAGACGTAGCCGGTCCCGTAGACATTCGTGCCGTCGGTGGACAGCGAGGTGATGGCGGCATCCGCTCCCCCATTACGGACCAGATCGTTCACCGCCCAGGGCCTCAGCGCGCCCGACGTCGCATCGATGGCGGCGAGTCCGTACCCGGGGTTCGCGGACCCATTGAGGGTCGTGAAGCTGCCGCCCACGACGAGTTTCGTGCGGTCAGGGGACAGGACCATCGCCCAGACGTCCCCTCCTGCGGCCTGCGGATTCCAGCTGCGCAGCGCCCCGGTGCCGGCATCGACGGCAGCGAGCCTCGGCCGCGAGGTGGACCCCACAGCGGAGAACCAGCCGCCCAGGTAGACGGCGTCCGCCGTCGCCACGATCGCATCGACGCGCGAGTTGGGCGCCGGCTTGAAGGAGTTGATCACCGCACCGGTGGTCGGATCGAGTGCGGCGATCCGGGAGGCAGGTGCTCCGTTCACTGCCGTGAAGGCGCCTCCGACGTAGATCCGTGAACCGTCCGGTGACGCCGCGATGGAACGGGCCTGCGCGTTGAGGCTCGGGGCGAAGGACTGGATGAGCGCCCCCGTCCTGATGTCGTAGGCGAGGATGTGGTTGCGCGACACGGTGTTCGTTCCGGCTGCGGCCCCGGCCGGCCGGGCCGTGGTGAAGTTGCCGGCCGCATAGACGGTGTTGCCGATGATCACCTGCTGCCAGACGACGCCGTTGACCTGCACGGTGGGCAGCGGATCGGCCGACACCGTGGGCGGGTTCGCGGCAGTGATCGGATCGGGTGCCGTGTCCGCAGCGGCCATCGGGCCGGCGGCGACGGTCGCCACGACGGCGAGGGCACAGGCGGCTGCCATCGCAAGGGTCTTCCGGAGTACGCCGCGGTACCCCTGGCGCCCGGTGGCTTCGTCCTGCGATGCCACCGGCGGGATGCTGTGATTCATCATGGTGCCTCTCCTTGCAGTGGCACGGGGCCTTCGAAGGCCGCGACGGGTGAAACTGCCTGGTAGTGGAACAGGACGCGGACGGCTGTGCGCTGTTCCGGTGGGATCTGGAAGACGAAGACCCCCGAGACGGTCTGTCCGGGGGCGACATCGGCAGGGAAGGCAGTGGCTCCAGGGCCGCTCAGCTGACCGGCCGGGGATCGGTCGGTCCCTGCCTCGACATTCACGACTGCTTCCGCCAGGGAGACGGACTCCGTGGTGCTGTTGGTGATCTCGAGGGTGAACTGCACCGCGGGACCGTCCACCTCGCCGATGCCCCGGGCCTCGCCGTCGACGGCCTTCATCGCTGCCACCCTGGCAGCAACGCCCTCGGCGACATCGGCTGGTTCATCGAAGGTCTGCGGGGTGGCGACGGGCGGCGGCTCGTCGATGATCTTCCCGGTGGCGGTGGGCGGGGCGAAGGCGTCCGATCCCGGGTCGGGAGCAGCCGGCACCTCGGTGGCGGGAACCTCCGGGTCGGAGGACGTCGGGCCGGAGGACGTCGGCGTGGATGCGGGTCCGGTCGGTGCGGGTGGGTCCGCTTCGGATCCTGGTTCGGCGGGAGCGGATCCGGAAGCGCCGGACGGGGCGCTGGAGGGGCCTTCGATCTGCGCCGACCGGGTCGTCGGCTCGGGAGCCAGCGAACCAGCGGCGACGCCCCACCCGGTCAGACCGAGCACAGTGATCAGGGCCGCAGCACCTGCGGCCCGTTGTCCCCTGGACATCCTCCCCGGCTTCCCGGGCTGGGAGGTCACGGCGTCGGCCCTTTCGCGGAGGAGGCGCTACAGGAGCCGGTGGCCGAGGGCTGCCGCCCGGCCTTCCCTGCACGGGTGACGGGCCCACGGTGGCGCGCCGGCCTGCTGCGTGTTCCGACGGGGGCGATCCGCAGTGACCGGCCCCGGAACGGCAGAGCATCCATCGCTTCCTCCTCAGGCAGGTTCAGGAAACGCAGCGCGAGGGTCCCAACCTGTACTGACATCGACCTTACGAACCGCCGGCCCGTCCTACACGAGTAGGGCTTACGCGTCTTCACCGTCCGGAGTACGCAGGGCCACCGGGTCGCCCCGATCAAATACTGGCTCCGCTACCTAGGTCGGCGCCCGGGTACTGGTACGGCATCGATGCGTGGAGCGGGGGCATCGAGGAACGGGCATCGGCCGGGCGGCGATGCCCGTTCGCCCGGGAGTGCGCGCGACCGCTAGGACTCGAACTCGAACGAGCCGACGACCACGTCCGCCTCGCGGAGGTAGTCCGTCAGGCTGTGCTGCTCGAGCACTGCCGTGACCTCGATCGCGACATTCCCTCCACCCTGATCGAGGAGGTACAGACGCATCTCCACCGGGGCGCCGATGACGTGGTGCAGGGTGGAGACCCCGCCGCCGATGAGCACGGGGATCACGTGGGCGACGCGCATGAGGGGGCACGGGCTCCTCCAGTCGGCGCCCACCCTGAGATCGAGCGCCACACCGGACAGCCCGCCGACCGTCACGGGCACGTCGCGCGTGATCTGCAGCCCCGGAACGCTGCGATACCACGCTGCGAGCTCGGCGGCGCTCGTACCGATGCCGGGCTGCACCTCCTCCCCGCAGAGCGCTGGAGCGCGGATGTCCTGGTAGACGCCGATGTAGCTCCCGCCCCAGATGCCTCCCGCTGGATCCACGCTCCTGCTCAGCAGCAGATTGCCCGGCAGATCCTGACCGTTGGTCCACCCCGCGGGGACCGTGTACGAGAGTGCCGGCTCGAAGGACGTCGTCGAGTAGGTCCCTGCCATGAGGGTGCCCAGGCAGACCCCGCCGTGCGGGTCCGGGCAGACGAAGGCTGCCGACTCCTCCGGTGGGTGGAGGGTGGCGCCTGCCGGTGTATCGGCACGGGCGGCGGCGGCGACCTCGCCGGGGCTGAGTGCCCGCGGCCAGGTCCGCACGTCGGCCACGGTGCCCGTGAAGAAGTCGGACGCCCGCCGATCGGCCTGGGCGCGACCGAACAGGAGCGGGCCTTCCGCTGCATAGACCGCGTCCGTGGCGATCCCCTGCTCGCTCACGGGGTATCCGTTGAGGAAGAACCGGGCGCGCCCGGCATCGGAATCGTAGACTCCCGCCAGATGCACCCACACGTCCGGTTCGACGTCCACCCGTGTTGCCCGGTCGCGATTGGTCACGAAACCACTCCCGTTGCCGTCCTCGGGCTTGACGGAGAAGGACCAGAACCCCTCGGCGATGCCCAGGAAGAATGATCCGGCGACGTCTCCTGCTTCGCTGAGGACGGCGGCGTACTCCCCGGGCCGCCCCGTCGGACGGGCCCAGGCACTCACCGAGAAGCTCGCGTCGGTGACGATCGGGCTGACCGTCCAGGTGCTGGCGTAGTCGTCCCCGCTCAGCTGCAATCCGGCGTCGGTCCATCGGGCGCCGCCTTCGGCGGACACGTCCACACCACCGACCGAGGCGTCCGGCCCCGTCATCGGCCAGACATTCTCCGCGCCGGTCTCCTCGGGCGCGGTGCAGGCGCCGACTGCGCCCGACAGAACGACGACGACCGTGGCCGCGACGACGCGGGTCCGGCGACGCAGGGGTGGCTGCGATCCCGGAAGGGCGGTGGCTCGTTTGGTACCCACCATGGATCCTCGTCCCGCTGTCATGAGATCCGGAGAAGCCGGTTGTCGACGCGCACGACGAGTCGGGCGCTGATGGGAGACCGATCCCTGCGCCATCCTCCGTGGATGGTTGCAGGCCTCGAGGATACGCCCGGCGTGGTCGCGGACAAAGGGTCGGCGGCTCAGTCCTCGGGCAGCTGGCTCTCGAACATCCGGTAGTACCGTCCGCGCAGCGCGACGAGCTCCCGATGCGTGCCGGACTCCACCACGCGGCCGTCCTCGAGCATGTACACGACGTCGGCCTTCTCGATGGTGGCGAGCCGGTGGCTGATCGCGATGATCGTCCTCGAGCGATCGGCGAAGAGCCGCGTGAAGATGCGGTGCTCGGCGAGCGCGTCGATGGCGGAGGTCGGCTCGTCCATCACGATGAACGGGGCGTCCCGGTAGAAGTTGCGGGCCATGGCGAGGCGCTGCCACTGCCCGCCCGACAGCCCGCTGCCCTTCCGCCCGCGGGGGTCCTCCATCCAGTTGCTGACGTAGCTGTCGAAGCCGCTCGGCATCTTCTCGATGAACTCGGCGGCCTCCGCGTCCCGTGCCGCCCGGAGTACCCGCTCGTCGTCGCGGGGGTGGTGCACGTCGCCGAAGTAGATGTTGTTGGCGGCCGTGGCGAACTCGTAGCGCAGGAAGTCCTGGGACATGACCGCCAGGTGCTGGTGCCAGTCGTCGATGCCGATCCCGCGCAGGTCCCGTCCGTCGAGCAGCACCTCTCCCCTGCTGGGCCGGTACAGCCCGGCGAGCACCCGGATGAGCGTGGACTTCCCCGCACCGTTCTCCCCCACGATGGCCACGTGGGTGCCGCGGTCGAAGGACATGGAGATGCCCTTGAGCACCTCCACCTCACCGCCCGCATAGGTGAAGTGGATGTCGCGGAGTTCGACGGCGGACGGCGCACCCTCCAGCCGGCCGGGAGCCCCGGTGGACAGCGGGAAGTCCATGAACTGCTCGTAGTCCTTGAGGTTCGCGAGGTCCTCGTCGATGGAGCTGAGCGAGGACACGAGGTTGTTGGCCGTGCTCAGCGCCCGGCTGACGATCTGCTGGACGTAGAGGAACTGCCCCACGGGCTGTGCGCGGGCGATGATCTGACCCACGATCCAGACGAGGGCCAGCAGTTCGGCCCCGTACTGGAGGGCGTCCGCGAGCAGCTGCTTCGGGATGTACCGCTTCTGGAAGTCCAGCCGCCGCTTCTCGTCGGCGTCGCGCAGCGTCGAGCGCAGGTCCATGAGATACCGGACGATGCCGTAGAGCCGCATCTCGGCGATGTGCTGCGGCTTCATCAGGTTCGTCTCGATCATGCGGCGCTGCCGCCGGGAGTCCACCTGGGTGTTCCAGTGCGCCATCTGCTCCCGGGAGAGCCGGAACTGGAGATAGACGCTCGGGATGATCGCGATGAGCACGATCAGGGCGATCCACCAGCTGACCAGCAGCAGCGCCCCGATCGCGAGGACCACGGACACCAGTTGCGTGAAGATCGCCGCGATGCGGTCCAGCACCCGCGCGTAGGAGTCGGAGAAGCGGCGCGCCCGGTCGTAGAGGTCCACCGTCTCCTTGTCGTCGTACCGCCAGAATTCGAGCGCGAGGAAGCGCTCGTACATGCGGTCGCCCACGATCGCGCCGACCCGGAAGCTCAGGACCTGCTGGATGTAGCGGTCGATGCTCGTGAAGGCTCCCCAGAGCAGCCCGAGGACGGCCGTCACGACCACGTACACGACGGCGGACCGCCCGGCGCCGGGGTCGCCCGCGTAGGCGGCGGCGAGCGCCGTCGTCGTCAGGGCCGCGAAGTACGTGGTGACCAGCGGCAGGACCGCGGAGATGAGCGAGCCCGCGACCTTCATCGCGACGGCGCCCGGTGACGCCTTCGCGCTGACCACCAGGACCTGCCCGACGGCACGGGCATACGGCCCGAGCCGGAGCTTGCGGCGGGCGGCGACCTCAGGCTGCGGGAGTCCGCTCATACGGCATCGGCCTCCCGTCCGAGGTGCTCGGGATCGGGCGGCCGATACGACGCGAGGTGCTACTTGGAGCCGTAGTTGGGTGCCTCCACCGTCATCTGGATGTCGTGCGGGTGGGATTCCTTGAGACCGGCAGCCGTGATGCGGACGAACTTGCCCTTGGCCTTCAGCTCGGGGATGGTGCGAGCACCGGTGTAGAACATGGTCTGGCGGAGTCCGCCGACGAGCTGGTACGCCACGGACGCGAGCGGCCCGCGATACGCGACGCGGCCCTCGATGCCCTCGGGGATCAGCTTGTCGTCGCCGGTCACGTCGGCCTGGAAGTAACGGTCCTTGGAGTAGGACGTGTTCTTGCCGCGCGTCTGCATGGCACCGAGCGATCCCATGCCGCGGTAGGTCTTGAACTGCTTGCCGTTGACGAAGATCAGTTCGCCGGGCGCCTCGGCGGATCCTGCCAGGAGGGATCCGAGCATCACGGTGTCGGCGCCGGCCACGAGTGCCTTGCCGATGTCGCCGGAGTACTGGAGGCCGCCGTCGGCGATCACGGGCACGCCTGCGGGGATCGCCGCCTTCGCGGATTCGTAGATGGCCGTGACCTGCGGGACGCCGACGCCCGCGACGACGCGCGTGGTGCAAATGGATCCGGGTCCCACGCCCACCTTGATGCCGTCGGCGCCGGCGTCGATCAGTGCCTGCGCACCCTCGCGGGTTGCCGCCTGGCCGCCGATGATGTCCACGTGCGCCGCGGACTTCTCCGCCTTCAGGCGCGAGATCATCTCGAGCACGCCCGCACTGTGCCCGTTGGCGGTGTCGACGAAGAGGGCGTCCACGCCCGCCTCGACGAGGGTCATGGCGCGCTCCCAGCCGTCGCCGAAGAAGCCGATGGCAGCGCCGACGCGGAGGCGGCCGTCGTCGTCCTTCGTGGACAGCGGGTACTGCTCGGCCTTCGTGAAGTCCTTGACCGTGATGAGGCCGCGGAGGATGCCCTCGTCGTCGACGAGGGGGAGCTTCTCGATCTTGTTGCCGGCGAGGAGGTTGATGGCGTCGTCGCCGCTGATGCCCACGTGCCCCGTGACGAGCGGCATCTTCGTCATGACGTCGCGGACCAGGATGCGCGGGAAGTCACGCTCCAGCACGAAGCGCGTGTCGCGGTTGGTGACGATGCCGAGCAAGTGGCCGGTGCCGTCGACCACGGGCAGACCCGAGACCCGGTAGTGACCGCAGAGCTCGTCGAGTTCCTGCAGGGTGGCGTCGGGGCCGATGGTGAGCGGGTTGGTGATCATGCCCGACTCGCTGCGCTTCACCCGGTCCACCTGGTCCGCCTGGTCGGAGATGGACAGGTTGCGGTGGATCACGCCGAGGCCGCCCTGCCGCGCCATGGCGACGGCCATGCGCGACTCCGTGACGGTGTCCATCGCGGAGGAGAGCAGTGGCGTCTTCACGGTGATGCGCTTGGAGATGCGCGACGACGTATCGGCCTCGGAGGGGATGACGTCGGTGTGGCCGGGCAGCAGGAGGACGTCGTCGTATGTGAGGCCGATGAATCCGAAGGGGTCGTGGGTCTCGTTCTGGCCGGACTGCTCGCTCACTGCTGCGCCTCTTTCGGTGTCGCCCGATGGGAGTGGGTTGGGGGCCTTCGGCGGGCTGCGCCGGCGGGCTCTGCCAGTCTAGAACGGATCGCAGGGGCGCCCTATTCCGGTGACACCACTCACGTCACCAGCCGAGCACGGCCCTCAGCCGCTGCTCGAACGCCGGCGCGGTGGTGGAGACGTAGGTCTTGGACAGGTGGTCCCGGTCCATGAACACACGCACGTTGCCGACGACGCCGGAACACGTCGCCGAGGCGCAGACGAGGTCGGTGAGATCCAGGTGCTCGAGTCCCGGCACGCGGTCGGCCACGGCGGCCAGCGGCGACGACGGCGCCAGCACCTCGGCCAGGGGGACGTCGCAGGCCGAGGGGTCGGTGGCGTTGAGCGCCGTGCACTCGGCCATGTCGTCCTCGAAGCGGGGCGTGTCCCGCAGGCCGACGACGGGGATGCCGGCCGCGAGCAGGGGCGCGATCCCCTTCTCGAACCCGGCCGGGACCTCCTCCGCCGGCGAACTCCAGTCCGTCCGCGTGCCGACCGTCAGGACGGCGTCCGGCGCGAGCTCGAGCGCGTAGTCGCGGACCGCGTCGTTGAACGCCCGGCACTCGGGATCGACGGTGCTCGGAGCATCGACGAACCGGCAGCTGGGCCTGTGCACCGAGACGGCGAGCCAGTTGTTCTTCGTCGCCATGGCACCGAGCGCCGTCATCCACATCTGGGAATGGGAGTCGCCGAGCACCAGGATGGTCCGCTCCGCCGTCGACTCGTCCCCCGTGCGGACGCACGAGGACAACCGGGGATCAGCGGGCATCAGGGCGTCCGGGCAGGGCCCGTCGACCTCCGCCCACTCGGCGCCGAGGCTGCTGGCCAGCGGCTTCACCAACGCGTCCTCCGCGCCCCGGAACCGGAAGCCGGGCGCCAGGGCTGCGGCGCCCGGGTTGTCGTCGTCCGTCTGCTGCTGCACCGCCGCTTCCTGTGCCTGGACCCGGTACTCCCAACCCGAGAGGGGCACGGCCACGAGCGCGAGGGCCAGCGCCGCGACGAGGCCGGTCCGCCTGCGCTGCACGGTCGGCCACTGCCAGGCGCGCATCGGTTCCTCGACGAAGCGCATAGTGAGCACGGCCAGGACGAGCGAGGCCGCGATGACGATCCCGCCGTCGAGCATCCCGGCTCTCGGCTTGTCGGCGACGACGAGCCAGAGGACGAGGACGGGCCAGTGCCACAGGTACAGGGCGTAGGACACGTTGCCGAGCCGCAGGAGCGGCGCCGAGGACAACCAGCGGTCCACGCCCGCGGGACTGTCCGTGCGGCCCGCGACGAGCACGGCGGCGGCGGCGAGCGTGGGCCAGAGGGCGATGTAGCCCGGGAACTGCTGCTGCACCTGCAGGAGGACGCCGCACGCGAGCATCATGACCACGCCGGCCCAGCCCAGCACCACCCGGACCCGCGCCGGCACCACCAGATAGGGCAGGGCCAGCGCCACGAGCGAGCCGAGGGCGAATTCCCAGAGCCTGGCGCGGGTGTCGAAGTAGGCAGCCGCCTGGTCCGCGCCGGTCTGCCAGACGGAGAACGCGAGCGACAGCGCGAAGACGGCGCCGAACAGGACCAGGAGGACGGGCCGGGGCCGCAGCCGGGTGACCGCGACGAGGACGGCGGCGGACGCGAAGACGACCGGCCAGAGCAGGAACACCTGACCCTGGATGGACAGGGACCAGAAGTGCTGGAGCGGGCTGGCCGCGCTGGAGTCGAGCGCGTAGTAGTCGACGGCGTCGGCCGCGAGCTGCCAGTTCTGCCGGTAGGTCAGGGATGCCCAGGTCTGATCGAACACGGATCGCCAGCGCGAACCGGGCACGAGGACTGCGGTTGCCGCGAGGACGGACAGCAGGACCACGACGGCGGCCGGCAGGAGCCGCTTCAGCAGCCCCAGCCAGTAGGCGGCCAGGTCGAGGGGCTGCGCGGCCTCGAGGCGCCGGGTGAACGTGACGGTGAGGAGGAAGGCGGAGACGAGCAGGAAGACGTCCACACCCCCCGACACCCGCCCGAGCCACACGTGGTAGACGACCACCATGCCGACGGCCAGCGCCCGGAGTCCCTGGACCTCCGGCCGGAACCGGCGCTCATCCGGGCGGGCCGGCTGCTCCCCGAGGGCCACGGACGGCGGGGACTGCGAGGCGGTAACCATGCTGTTCCTCCTCGGAGGCCTGGGGATCGGGCGGACGCAAAATCCCAGTTTACCGTTTCGTGATCTTCGGCGATGCCGGTGCCCGGGGAGCCCGATCCGTCCGGTCGCCCGCGTAGCACGTACCCTAGAAGGAGTATCTCCCCGGGAACGCCGGGGACCACCCGAACGGAATCGCCGGGTCTGCCGGCCCCGACATACGTCCGAGGGCCGCCGCCCCGCCCCCGCATGAACGAGAGATAACTGATCTGTGAATAAGAGACCTGCCGCACTGAAAGCACCACGGGAACTGGCCAAGGGAGCCATGCGCATCGTCGCTCTCGGTGGCATCGGTGAGATCGGCAGAAACATGACCGTCTTCGAGTTCGAGGGCAAGCTGCTGATCGTGGACTGCGGTGTCCTGTTCCCCGAGGAGCACCAGCCCGGCGTCAACGTCATCCTGCCCGATTTCTCCTACATCCGGGACCGGCTCGACGACGTCGTCGCCGTCGTGCTCACGCACGGGCACGAGGACCACATCGGCGCCGTCCCGTACCTGCTCAAGGAACGCGCGGACATCCCCCTGGTCGGCTCGCGGCTCACACTCGCCTTCATCGAGGCGAAGCTCAAGGAGCACCGCATCACCCCGAAGACCGTGCAGGTCAAGGAGGGTGACCGTCGGACCATGGGCGGCTTCGACCTCGAGTTCGTCGCCGTGAACCACTCCATCCCGGACAGCCTCGCCGTCGCCATCCGCACCGCGGCCGGCATGGTGCTGCACACAGGCGACTTCAAGATGGACCAGTTCCCCCTGGACCGCCGCATCACCGACCTCGGCGCCTTCGCACGCCTGGGCGCCGAGGGCGTGGACCTGTTCCTCACGGACTCCACCAACGCCGACGTCCCCGGGTTCACGACCTCGGAGAAGGATCTCGCGCCGGCGATCGACGCGGTCTTCCGCACCGCCCCCCGCCGCATCATCGTCTCGAGCTTCGCGAGCCACATCCACCGCATCCAGCAGATCATCGACACCGCACACCAGCACCGCCGCAAGGTGGCGTTCGTGGGCCGCTCGATGGTGCGCAACATGACCATCGCGGCGGACCTCGGCTACCTCAACATCCCGCAGGGCCTGCTCGTCGACTTCAAGAAGCTCGAGCGCAGCGACGACCACAAGGTGGTCCTCATCTGCACCGGCTCGCAGGGGGAGCCGATGGCGGCCCTCTCGCGCATGGCCAACAAGGACCACGCCATCCGCATCAGCGAGGGTGACACGGTGCTGCTGGCCAGCTCCCTCATCCCGGGCAACGAGAACGCCATCTACGGCATCATCAACGCGCTGACCGAGATCGGCGCCAACGTGGTGCACAAGGGCAACGCCAAGGTACACGTCTCCGGGCACGCCAGCGCCGGTGAGCTCGCGTACTGCTACAACATCGTCAAGCCGCGCAACGTCATGCCGGTGCACGGCGAATGGCGCCACCTGCGGGCGAACTCGGAGATCGCCGTCGCCACCGGCGTCGACCCCCGCAACGTGGTCATCGCCCAGGACGGCGTGACGGTCGACCTCGTGCGCGGTCGCGCCACGCTCTCGGGCAAGGTGGAGGCCGGTCTCGTCTTCGTCGACGGCGACAGCGTCGGCGGGATCACCGAGGAGGACCTCCGTGAGCGCCGCCGCCTGGCCGAGGAGGGTGTCGTCACGGTCCTCGCGATCATCGATCCCGACAACGGGGACATCGTCGAGGCGCCGGAGTTCTTCACCAAGGGCTTCTCCTGCTCCGACGAGGACCTCGAAAAGGCGGGCGCCGCCGTCGAGAAGGCGCTGCGGGATTCCGCCTCCAACCGCCAGGGCGGCCGCCGCCAGGACCCGGAGGACATCATCGAGCGGGCCACGGCGAACTGGATGCGCCGGTACTACAACCGCCAGCCCGTGGTCTCGGCGATCGTCGTCGACGCCTGATCCCCGGCAGCACCCCGAAGGCCCCGGTACTCCCAGGAGTACCGGGGCCTTCGTCGTCCGGCCGCCCGACAGCGCCCGACAGTGCCCGACCTGGCCCGACAGCGACCGCCGACCGTGCTGGTGTGTGGACCGACCCACTGATCACGGCCCTCCGGTGGGCATGTCCGAGCATTCCCACCGGCGCGGGCCGATCAGTGGGCGCTCCCGTCGACACCGAAACGCCACGGGCCCGCTGACACACAGCAGCACCCCGGCTCGGAGGAGCCGGGGTGCTGCTGTCGAACGGGACGGGCTCGGAGCCCAGGGGTCCTAGTGCGAGTGGCCGTGGCCCTCTTCGCCGTCGGACTCCTCGGGCTTCTCGACCACGAGGGTCTCGGTGGTGAGCACCAGCGCCGCGATGGAGGCGGCGTTGCGCAGTGCGGAGCGCGTCACCTTCACCGGGTCGATGATGCCCGCCTCCACGAGGTCCTCGTACTCGCCGGTCGCGGCGTTGAAGCCGTTCCCGACCTCGAGGTCGGAGACCTTCGCGACGACGACATAGCCCTCGTGTCCGGCGTTCTCGGCGATCCAGCGCAGCGGCTGGGCGAGGGCGCGGCGGACGAGTCCGACGGCGGTCGCCGCGTCGCCCTCGAGTGCGAGGACGTCGGGATCGGTGTCGAGTGCCTTGCCGGCGTGCACCAGCGCGGACCCGCCGCCGGCGACGATGCCCTCTTCGAGGGCTGCACGCGTCGAGGACACGGCGTCCTCGATGCGGTGCTTCTTCTCCTTGAGCTCGACCTCGGTGGCAGCGCCGACCTTGATGACGCCGATGCCGCCGGCGAGCTTCGCGAGGCGCTCCTGGAGCTTCTCACGGTCCCAGTCGGAGTCGGTCCGCTCCACCTCGGCGCGGATCTGCGCCACGCGGTCGGCGACGTCGGACTCGCTGCCGGTGCCGTCGACGATGGTGGTGGCGTCCTTGGTCACGGTGATGCGGCGTGCGGAGCCGAGCACCTCGAGGCCCACCTGGTCCAGCTTGAGGCCGAGGTCCGGCGAGACGACCTGCGCACCGGTGAGGGTGGCGATGTCCTGCATCATGGCCTTGCGGCGGTCACCGAACCCCGGGGCCTTGACGGCGACGACGTTCAGGGTGCCGCGGATCTTGTTGACCACGAGGGTGGAGAGGGCCTCGCCCTCGATGTCCTCGGCGATGATGAAGAGCGGCTTGCCGGCCTGCAGGGCCTTCTCGAGCAGCGGGAGGAACTCCTGCAGCGAGGAGATCTTGCCGGAGTTGATCAGGATGAGCGCGTCCTCGAGGACGGCTTCCTGGCGCTCGGCATCGGTCACGAAGTAGGGCGAGAGGTAGCCCTTGTCGAACTGCATGCCCTCGGTGAGGACGAGCTCGGTCTGCGTGGTGGAGGACTCCTCGATGGTGATCACACCATCCTTGCCGACCTTGTCGAACGCCTCGGCGAGGAGGTCTCCGACCTCGGTGCTCTGGGCGGAGATGGACGCGACGCTGGCGGTCTGCTGGCCCACGACCTCGCGGGCGTTCTCCAGGAGGCGCTTGGCGACGGCCTCGACCGAGACCTCGATGCCGTGCTTGAGCTGGCCGGGTGCGGCTCCGGCGGCCACGTTGCGGAGGCCTTCCTTGACCAGTGCCTGCGCGAGGACGGTGGCGGTGGTGGTTCCGTCACCGGCGACGTCGTTCGTCTTGGTGGCGACTTCCTTGGCCAGCTGCGCGCCGAGGTTCTCGTAGGGGTCGTCGAGCTCGACCTCACGGGCGATCGTGACGCCGTCGTTCGTGATCGTGGGGGCGCCCCACTTCTTGTCGAGTACGACGTTGCGTCCGCGGGGGCCCAGCGTCACCTTGACGGTGTTCGCGAGCTTGTCCACGCCGGCCTCGAGGGCACGGCGGGCGGCGTCGTTGAATTCCAACTGCTTTGCCATTGTTGATTCCTTTCAGGCTTGTGCAGCGAGAAAAACCCCGGCCACTGCGGGCCGGGGCTTTCCAATCGGGGTACTACTTGACGACGACGGCGAGGACGTCGCGGGCGGACAGCACCAGGTATTCCTGGCCTCCGTGCTTGACTTCGGTTCCGCCGTACTTCGAGTAGATGACGATGTCGCCCTCGGCGACGTCGACGGGGACGCGGTTGCCGTTGTCGTCGACGCGACCCGGTCCGACTGCTACGACCTCGCCCTCCTGGGGCTTCTCCTTGGCCGTGTCCGGGATGACGAGGCCGGAAGCAGTGGTCTGCTCCGCTTCGAGGGGGCGGACAACAATGCGATCCTCAAGAGGCTTAATAGAGACCGACACTCGGGCTCTCCTTTGCGTTCGTTACCAATGGAATGTAGGCCGTCGGGTTGGCGTGAACCGTCGTCGCGGTGCCGGCGAACGCTTCCCTCTGGATTAGCACCCGCAGGGAGCGAGTGCCAACTCCGACTGTATGCAAGGGCTGGCACTCGGTCAAGGCGAGTGCCAGCGTTGACAGGCCGGAGGCAAAATGGTGACAGACGTCACTCCGAATAGGGCATGCTTCGGTTGCGTAATTCCCGAGCTTCCCTCTAGATTCGTAGAGGTAAGGCACCCCTTACTTCCACGACATCGGGCCGGGCCGGCCCCTTCCACTCGGAGTTCATCCCATGGCACACGTGCGCCTCGCCGTCCTTTCCGCAGCCGCTGCGGCCACCCTCGCCCTGACGGCCTGCGGTGGTTCCTCCGAAGCTGCCGACGAGCCGGCAGCGGCCTCGACCGTCTCGATCGAGCACGCACAGGGAACCACCGAGGTGCCCGTGGACCCCGAGACCGTCTTCACGTTCGACCTCGGCGCACTGGACACGCTGGACGCACTCGGCGTCGACGTCGCAGGCGTCCCGCAGGGAACGCTGCCCGAGCAGCTCTCGGCCTACGAGGGCGGCGACACCACGAACATCGGGTCCATGAAGGAGCCCGACTTCGAGGCCATCGCCGCCGCCGCACCGGACCTGATCATCATCTCGGGGCGCGTCGCGGACTCCTACGGCGAACTCTCGGAGATCGCGCCGACCATCGACCTCAGCGTGGACGCCACCGATCCCATCGCGAGCTTCACCGGGCACACCGAATCCCTCGGCCGCATCTTCGGCGCCGAGGACGAGGTCGCCGAGCGCCTGGACGCGCTCGACACCCGGATCGCCGAGACGAAGGAAGCGGCAGCATCCGCCGGCGACGGCCTGATCCTGCTGACCAGCGCGGGCGAGGTCACCGCCTACGGCACCGGGTCCCGCTTCGGCCTCATCCACGACGTGCTCGGCGTCGAGCCCGCAGCCGCGGTGAAGAACGAAGGCACGCACGGCGAAGCCGTCTCCTTCGAATACATCGCCGAGGTCAACCCGGCCCACCTGTTCGTCATCGACCGGGACGCCGCCGTCGGCGAGGCAGGCGCGGCCGGATCCGCCGTCCTGGACAACGAACTCGTCAACGGGACCGACGCAGCGAAGAACGACGCCATCACCTACCTCGACTCCGCGAGCTGGTACCTGATCGGCTACGGCCTGAACAACCTCGACGCCATGGTCTCCGCCGTCGACGAGGCCGTCGCGGCCTGATCCGCTCCGCCGTACCCACGGCCGGCGCCCCCATGGCAGCACTCTCCCTCCGGCCCCAGCGGGCCGCACAGCAGCACGGCTCCACCCGATCGCCGGCCCTCTGGCCGGCCGGCGGAGCCGTGCTGCTGCTTGCCGTCCTCAGCCTCTTCGTCGGAGTCTCGGAGGTCTCCCCCGCCGACCTGCTGGGCGGCGACCCCGATGTCTGGCAGACCTTCCTGGTGAGCCGGGTCCCCCGCACGCTGGCGATCATCCTGGCAGGCGTCGCCCTCAGCGTGGCCGGCTTCATCCTGCAGCTCATGGCCCGCAACCGGTTCGTGGAGCCCTCCACCGTCGGCACGGTGGAATCGGCCACAGCCGGGATCCTCGTCGCCACGCTGCTCCTGCCCGGTGCGCCGATCGTGGCGAAGATGGGAATCGCGGCCGTCTTCGCTGTGGCCGGGACCGCACTCTTCCTGGCCGTCCTGCGGCGTATCCCGCTGCGGAACACCCTGATCGTCCCGCTCGTCGGGATCATGCTCGGCGGCGTCATCGCGGCGGTGACCACCTTCTTCGCCTACCGCTTCGACCTGCTGCAGACGCTCAACACCTGGATGATCGGGGACTTCTCCGGCCTCGTCCGCGGCCGCTACGAGCTGCTGTGGATCGTCGCCGTCCTCGCCGTCGTCGGCTATGTGTGCGCGGACCGCTTCACCGTGGCCGGCATGGGCGAGGAGTTCACCACCAACCTCGGGCTGGACTACCGGCGCACCATGAACCTCGGACTCGTGCTGGTCAGCCTGATCAGCGCCGTCGTGGTCGTGGTCGTGGGAGCCATCCCGTTCCTCGGGCTGATCGTCCCCAACCTCGTGTCACTGCTCATCGGGGACAACGTGCGCCGGTCCGTGCCCTGGATCGCCGTCTTCGGCGCAGGCTTCGTCCTCGCTTGCGACATCCTCGGGAGGATCATCCGCTTCCCCTACGAGGTGCCGGTCGGCGTGATCGTCTCCGTGGTCGGCAGCGCCCTGTTCATCGCCCTGCTCGTCCGGAGGACCGCCCGTGCGCGCTAGGACCACCGCCCTGCCCACCGCCGTCGTGCAGACCGGGCGGAAGCCCGCGAAGACCCTCCCGCCCGCCGCCTGGCTGGTGGTGCTCGGCATCGCCGCCGCCGCACTCGTCGCGGCCTTCCTCCTCGTCGACCTCCAGGGGAACCTCGCCTACGTGCTGCCGCGGCGCCTGAACCGCGTCGGAGCCATGGTGCTGGTCGCCGCCGCCGTGGGCGTCTCCACCGTGCTGTTCCAGACCGTCACCGGCAACCGGATCCTGACGCCGTCCATCATGGGGCTGGATGCGCTCTACATCCTCATCCAGACCGTCCTCGCCTTCGCCCTCGGTGCCTCGACCCTCCTCACACTGGGCGCGCCCCTCCGCTTCGCCGTCGAGGTCACGCTCCTGGTCGCCTTCTCCTGGCTGCTGTACCGGTGGCTCTTCACCGGTGGCGGGCACAGCCTCCACCTGCTGCTCCTGGTGGGGATCGTGTTCGGTGTCTTCTTCCGGGGTACTTCGTCCCTGCTCCAGCGGCTGATGGATCCGAGTGAGTTCATCATCCTGCAGGACCTGTTCTTCGCGAGTTTCAACCGCGTGGACCCGATGCTCCTGCTGATCTCCGCCGTGGTCGTCGCCGGGCTCTGCGTACCCGCCTGGCGCCTGCGCCACCGCCTCGACGTCCTGGCCCTGGGCCGGGACACCGCGGTCGGCCTCGGGGTGGACCACCGGCGGACGGTGACGCTGGTCCTCGTGATCTGCTCTGTGCTCGTCGCCGTCTCGACGGCCCTCGTAGGACCGGCGACGTTCTTCGGCCTGCTCGTCTCCGCGCTCGCGTACCAGCTGTGCAGCTCCTTCCGGCACGCGGTCGTGCTTCCCATCGCCGTGCTGCTCGGCGTGATCGCCCTCGTGGGCGGGCAGCTCGTCCTCGAGCAGGTCTTCGAGTTCGACACCGCGCTCAGCATCGTGATCGAGTTCACCGGCGGCATCGTCTTCCTCGCACTCCTCCTGAAAGGCCGTATCCGGTGATCACCATCGACCACGCCACCAAGCGCTACGGCAGCTCCACCGTGGTGGACGACGTCACCTGCACCATCCCGAGCGGGGGTGTCACCTCGATCATCGGACCCAACGGCGCCGGGAAGTCCACCCTCCTGTCGATGATGAGCCGGCTCCTCCCGCTCGACGCCGGCTCGGTCCGGGTGAACGGGCTGGACGTCAGCACCACGCCCGGACCCGCCCTCGCGCGGACCCTGTCCATCCTGCGCCAGGAGAACCAGCTGACGGTCCGGCTCTCCGTGCGCGACCTCGTGGGGTTCGGCCGGTTCCCGCACAACAACGGGCGGCCCACCATGGTCGACCGCGAGCACATCGACCGGGCGCTCGACTACCTCGACCTCACCGACCTGGCCGACCGGTTCGTGGACGAGCTCTCGGGCGGGCAGCGCCAGCGGGCGTTCATCGCCATGGTGCTGGCGCAGGACACCGACTACATCCTGCTCGACGAACCGCTCAACAACCTCGACATGAGGCATTCGGTGGACATGATGCGTCTGCTCCGCCGGCTCGTGGACGACCTCGGGAAGACCGTGGTGCTGGTGATCCACGACATCAATTTCGCCTCCTGCTACTCGGACACGATCGTGGCGATGCGCGACGGCGCGCTGATCCATTCGGGCACGCCGGAGGAGATCATGACACCGGAGGTGCTGCGGGACGTGTACGACGTGAACATCCAGGTGGAGCGGATCCGGGGCAACAGGATCGGCGTCTACTTCGCCTAGGCTGGCAGCATGGCTTCGGACAACATCGCGGACATCCTGACGCCCGAGGGCTGGGAGCTGCTGAACTCGCTCGGGCCCTACACCGAGGCCGACAGCCTGCGCCTCTCGGAGCAGCTGCGGAAGGCCGGCCACTCCCCCGAGGTGGTCGCCGCCGCCCTCACGCAGTCACGCCTGCGCGCGAAGGCGTCCGCGAAGTTCGGGCCGTTCGCGGAGCACATGGTGTTCACCTCGACCGGACTGGAGCAGGCCACGCGCCTGATGGTCGCGGCACGCCATGCGCAGCGCTTCGTCGACGCCGGGCTCGTGAGGGTCGCGGACCTCGGCTGCGGACTCGGCGCGGACAGCATGGCCCTGGCCACCCTCGATCGCGAGGTCACCGCCGTCGAACTCGACGAGACGACCGCCGCGGCGGCGACCATGAACCTGCTGCCCTTCCCCAACGCGCGCGTCGTGAACGCCGACGCAGCATCCGTGGACACCGCGGACTACGACGGCGTGTGGCTCGATCCGGCACGCCGGACCACGACGACGTCGGGTACGTCGCGACTCTTCGACCCCGAGGCGTTCTCGCCTCCCCTGTCCTTCGTGCAGCGCCTGGCGGACGGCGGGACGCCCGTCGGCGTGAAGATGGGCCCCGGAATGCCGCACGGGGCGATCCCGTCGACGTGCGAGGCGCAGTGGATCTCCGTGGACGGGGACGTCACCGAGGTGGGCCTCTGGTTCAACGCGCTCCGCCGCGACGGCGTCCGGCGGGCTGCGCTGGTCATCGGTCCCCGCGGCGCCGCGGAGATGGTGTCGGGGGCGGAGTTCGGCGAGGGCCCCACCGCCGCGGTCGGCGAGCCCGGTGGCTACCTCTACGAGCCCGACGGCGCCGTGATCCGCGCCGAACTCGTGGCGGACCTCGCAGCGCAGCTCGGCGGGCACCTGCTGGACCCGATGATCGCCTACATCTGCGCGCCGTCGTTCACCGACACTCCTTTCGCGCGCGCCTACCGCGTGCTGCAGGTACGGCCCTACAACGTGAAGGCGCTCAGGGCATGGGTGCGCTCGGAAGGCATCGGCGTCCTCGACATCAAGAAGCGCGGCACGTCCGTGACGCCGGAGGAGGTGCGGAAGCAGCTGCTGACGGGATCGGGCAAGGGACGCAAGAAGGCCACTCTCGTGCTGACCCGCATCGGCGACGAACGGGTGGCGGTCGTCGTCGAGCCCGCCGGCCCGGCGTGACGGCAGGCCACACATCGCCCTTGCCCGCAACCGACCGTGCCGCGCACCGTCCGGGTGTCCGCGTTCCTAGACTCGGTGGGAGGACAGACGGATCGAGCGGGAGGCAGCAGATGGCGGACGGCACGGCGGAGACATCGGGAAGACGGCACGGCGTGCTCTTCGACGTCGACGGGACCCTCGTCGACTCGAACTACCAGCACACCCTCGCCTGGTGGCAGGCGTTCCGCCGGTTCGGCCACGACGTCCCCATGGCGGAGATCCACCGGGCCATCGGGATGGGCGGCGACAAACTCGTGGCGCACCTCCTCGGCGAGGACCGCGACGCCGACCAGGACGCCGAACTCGACGCGACGCACGGCGCGGTCTTCTCGACCTACTGGCCCGGCCTCCGCTCCTTCGAGGGAGCCGCGGACCTCGTGCGCCGCTGCGCCGACGACGGCCTCACGGTGGTCCTCGCGTCGTCCGCTTCCCAGCAGGAACTGGGCGTGCTGCGGAGGATCATCGGCGCCGACGAGGCGATCAGCGCCGCGACCAGCTCCTCCGACGCCGAGAACAGCAAGCCCTCCCCGGACATCCTCCGGGCGGCGCTCGACGCCGGCGGCCTGGATGCGGCAGACGCCGTGTTCGTGGGGGACTCGGTGTGGGACGTCCGCGCCGCCTCCGACCTGAAGATCCCCACGATCGGACTCGCCTCGGGCGGGACGAGCGAGGCCGAGCTGCGCGACGCCGGGGCGGTCGAGGTGTACAAGGACATCCGGGCGCTGCTCGACGCGTTCGACGACGGCGCGCTGCACAGGCTCGCGACCTCCTGAGGGCAGCGCGCGGGCGGGCAGCCGGTGGGGCGGACCGGTGTCCGCACCCGCCCGCCTGCCGGCGCTAGTCCTCGCTGCTCAGGAGCCGCCGCCGGGCGCTCAGGAGCTCCACCTCCGGCCTCGCGGCGACGTATCGCTCCACGCGATCCAGCACGTCCACCAGGTGCTGCCGGTCGCCCCCGACCATGCCGACCCCGACGACGGCCCGGCGATGCAGGTCCTGGTTCCCGACCTCGGCGACGGACACCTCGAACGTGCGGCGCAGGTCCGACACCAGCGGACGCACCACGGAGCGCTTGCCCTTCAGCGAATGCACGTCGCCGAGCAGGACGTCGAACTCGATGAACCCGATCCACATGGCGGTCCTCCTTGGGCTGGGCGCTACCCGGACTAGGCCGAATCACGCCAGACGACGGTGGTCTCCAGGACCTGCACCGGACTCGGCAGTCCCCTGATCTGGGCCAGGACGAGCTCTGCGGCGGTGCTGCCGAGCAGGTCCGCGGGCTGCCTGACCGTGGACAGCTGCGGGCGGGTACGCAGCGCCCAGCTGCTGTCGTCGAAGCCCACGATCCCGACGTCGTCGGGCACTTTCCGTCCTGATTCCTGCAGGGCGGTCATGGCCCCCGCGGCGACGGCGTCGGACGCCGCGAAGACGCCGTCGATCTCGGGGCAGCGACGCAGCAGCTCCTGCATCCCCTCGAGGCCCGCCGCGTAGGTGTAGAGCGGGTACTCGACCACGAGCGAGGCGTCGAAGCGCCCGCCCAGGGCGTTCCGGAAACCGGTGAACCGGTCATGTCCCGAGTCCCGGTCCATCGCGCTGGCGATCATGCCGATCCGCTTGCGGCCCGTCTCCACGAGCCGCCGCGTGATCGCCTGGGCCGCCGCCGCGTTGTCGATGGCGACGTACGGGAGGTCGGGCGTGCCGGGGGGATGCCCCACGAAGGCCGCCGGCACACCGATGTCCCGCACCGCCGACGCGATGGGGTCCGACGCCCGGGCGGAGACGATCACCGCACCGTCCACCAGCCCGCCCCGGAGATAGTCGGCGACCCTGCGGCTGTCCCGGTCCGAGTCGATGATGAGCGAGACGAGCTGGTAGTCGGCCTTCGAGAGCACGGCGTTGGCGCCGAGGAGGATGGAGCCGATGTTCGGGTCCTCGAACAGGAGCGAGTGCGGCTCGTGGATGATCAGGGCGATCGCCCGGGATTCCTGGGTCACGAGGTTCCTCGCGGCCGAATTGCGCACGTATCCCACCTGGGCGATGGCTTCCTCGACGGCTGTCCGCGCCTCGTCCGACACATAGCGTTCGCCGTTGACGACCCGGGAGACGGTGCCCCGGGAGAGCCCCGCGGCGCTCGCGACGTCGTTGATCGTCGCCCGGCGGTTACGGGTGCGAGGGGGCATATCTGTACTGTAGCCGAGCCTCTCCGGGCCATCGGCGCGGAAAGGGCGTAGGGTGAAGGCAGTTGTCTAGAAGAAGGCGGCTGCCCCCGGTTCTTCTCTTCGTTCCCCCGGTGCTACCGCCGGGCACGCAACAGCAGAGCACCATCCCCGATAGGGGGAGTGCATCATGAGCAACCACGAAGCCCTTCTTCCACAGCCGCTCGCAGGCGGTGCAGCATCCCGACCTGCGCCCACGTCAAGTCCACGCCCCGGCACGCGCCGCGCTGTCCTGACGACGTAACCCCTTCCCGCGGGCTCTTCAGCGCCCTGACGCGGTGACTGCGCACCTCGCACTCCCGCACCCGATCGCTCCCGAGCACATCACGCTCGGGCGGTCCCCTCCGCCGGCCCATCCTGCACCGGCACTGCTCTCCAGACACTGCAAAGGATCACCACCATGACGCAGCACATCGAAGAATTCCTCCAGGAATGCACCACCGTCACCGCCGACGGCACCCTCGCATCCCTCGACGAGGTCGAGGGCCTCTACCTCTACTGGTCCTCCCTGCGAGCCGTGCCCGCCTCGGATGGGACGGACGGGACGGACGGAGCGGACCCGACGGACACCAGCGCCCTCCTCGACGCCCTCCGGTCCCGTGGAGTGGAACCGGCCCGGCGCGACGGCGTAGATTACCTCGAAGGGCTCGTCCTCACCGGGCCGGTGATGACCGACTTCATCCTGTCCTGCGACTTCACCGGCGCCTGGGGCCACCCGGACGTCCGGGAGCTGGCGCCGGCGGGAGACGTCGCCGCAGCGTCGTAACACCCGAGGAGGTGCCGTGGGCAGGAAGGTCGCAGGGTCCCGCAGCACCCCCGCACTGGCCGCCCTCACCGCGGCCGGCATCCCCTTCACCGCCCGGCCCTACCAGCACGACGAGGGCGTCTCCTCCTACGGGCTGGAAGCCGCCGCCGCCCTGGGAGTCCCACCCGAGCGGGTGTTCAAGACGCTCATGACGAGCGTCGACGGCACCCTCGTCGCCGCGGTCGTGCCCGTCAGCGGATCCCTGGACCTCAAGGCGCTGGCCGTCGCGCTCGGCAAGCGGAAGGCCGCGATGGCCGATCCCGCACTGGCCCAGCGGCGGACGGGCTACGTGCTGGGCGGGATCTCCCCCATCGGGCAGCGGCAGCCCTCCCCCGTCGTGATCGACCGGTCGGCCCACGACCATCCGACGGTGTTCGTGTCCGGGGGCCAGCGCGGCTTGGACATCGAGCTGGCGCCCGCCGATCTCATGTCCGCCACGAACGCCCTGTCGGCACCCATCGCAGGACCCTAGCGCGCAGATGTCCGTGACGGCGCGCTCCTATGCGCCGATCGGCACGGCTCCGCCCGAGACCGTCACGCCGCCCGTGCGGGGTATGCCGACGGTGATGACGGAGGGACGGCCGACGTCGGCTCCCTGGTGCACAGTGAGGGTCGCCGGCGGCGTGACCCCGCCCCGTGCCCGCAGGTAGGCGCCCAGGGATGCCGCCGCGGACCCGGTCGCAGGGTCCTCGCGGATCCCGCCGGGAGGGAACGGATTGCGGGCCTCGAAAACCGCGGGACCGAGCCGGTGCACGACGGCGACGGTCGCATTCCATCCCTGCGTGGCCATGAGCCGCTTGAGCCCGTCGTAGTCGTAGTCGAGGCTCCTCAGGACGGCGGCATTGCGCACGGGCACGATCGGATGGATGTTCCCCGCGAAGGACAGCATCACGGGCAGGTCAGGGGCCAGGTCGTCCTCGCCCAGGCGCAGGTGGCGCAGCAGGTCCGTGCGGACGGCGGGCGCGATGACCTCGACCCGCGGCTCGACCGTCACGAGGGACGCGACGAACCGGCCGGACACGTTCCTGCTGTCGACGCCGAGCGGGCCGACCGGCGTCGACAGGAGCAGGGTCCCTGCCCCCTCGCGGTCCGCGAGCGCGACTCCCGTGGCGATCGTCGCGTGGCCGCAGAACGGGATCTCGGCCTCGGGTGCGAAGTAGCGGATCGTGGCCGCGCCGCCGGACCGCTCCGAGATGAAGGCGCTTTCCGCATAGCCCAGGCCGGTGGCGATGGCCTGCATCTCCCCGGTCGTCAGGCCGTCGGCGTCGAGGACCACCCCGGCGGGGTTCCCGCCGTCGGCGCGGTCGGTGAAGGCTGCGTAGCGGAGGATCTCCATGCTGCGATGCTACTGGCAGCCGAGCGCTTGTTCAGCCGTCGACCGCCGTCGGGTCGCCCGCCTCGGTATTGGTCCTGCGGTTGATCAGCCAGGTCACGAGCCAGAGCACGACGCCGATCGCCATGAGGCTGCCGGCGATCTGGTACTGGACGACGTCGCGCCCCACCCACGGACCGGCGAGGAAGGCGCACAGGAGTGCCGCCACGACGGGAAGCGGGCCCGGGGACGTGAAGAACACCTTCCGGTTGACGTCCCGCTTGCGGCGCAGGACCACGCAGGCCACGTTCACGATGGTGAACACGCACAGGAGCAGGAACGCCGTGGTGCCCGAGAGGTTCGCGACGATGTTGCTGTCGGGATCGCTGGTCACGTAGAGGATCAGACCGAGGGCCAGGACGGTCGAGAAGGCGATACCGGCCCAGGGCGTGCAGCGCACGGGCAGGACCTTGGCGAGCGGACGGGGCAGGACGTCCTGCCGTGCCATCCCGTAGATCAGGCGGCTCGCCATGAGCATGTTGATCAGGGCCGTATTGGCGACCGCGAAGACCGCGAGGAAGGGGAAGATCCTGTCGATCGGGAAATCGGGCGAACCCTTGTGCACCACCTCGAGCAGGGCCGCTCCCTCGGCCTCCCGGATGCCCTCCAGTTCGGTGGGGCTGAGCACCGTGACCACGGAGATCGCCACCAGCATGTAGAAGATGACGGCGATGCCGAGGCCGGTCAGCATGGTCCGGGGGAAGATGCGCTCGGGGTTCTGGGTCTCCTCGACCATGTTCACGGAGTCCTCGAAGCCCACCATGGCGAAGAACGCGATGGACGTCGCGGCCGTCACCGCGAGGAACATGCCCTTGTCCTGGTAGTCGGTGAAGACGAAGATCTCACCGACGTTGCCGTTGCCCTGCGCCATCGCGAGGAACCCGACACCGATCACGATGCACAGTGCCGCCACCTCCACGAGGGTCAGCACGACGTTGAACTTGACGCTCTCGCCGACCCCGCGGAGGTTGATCACGGCCAGGAGGACCATGAAGCCGAGCGCGACGGCGGTGATCACACCCTGGCCCGGCATGTCCAGCCAGCCGTTGATCTCGAGTCCGCCGAAGAAGTTCTGGGCGAGCACGTTCGCGGACGTGGCGGCGCTGGTGATGCCCGAGCAGACGACGGCGAACGCCACCAGGAAGGTCACGAAGTGGATGCCGAACGCCTTGTGGGTGTAGAGCGCGGCTCCCGCGGCCTGGGGGTACTGCGTCACGAGTTCGAGATAGGAGAACGCGGTCAGCGTCGCCACGATGAAGGCGAGCAGGAACGGCAGCCAGACCAGGCCGCCGACCGTGCCGGCCATGGTGCCCGTCACGGCGTAGACGCCGGCCCCGAGGATGTCCCCGACGATGAACAGGAGGAGCAGTTTGGGCCCGAGGACCCGCTTCAGTTCCGGTTCGCCGGTGGTGGCGGGTGCGTCGGACACGTGCTCGGCAGAAGTACTCATGGTCGGCCTCCCCTGTGGTTTTCCACCTCACTGTGGCCCTGATCAGCCTGCTTAGCAAGGGGTGCGCACGAGAAATCCGCGGGTGCGGGTGGGACCGCCGTCGCACCCCTGCCGTGGCACCCCTTGCCGGATCGCCGTCCGGCACAGATGATTTCCCGAGCTACCGTCCGTCTCATAGGTACCAACGGCCCAGCAGGGGTCACCACAGGAACAGGAGAGCGGCCATGGCCACCAACGTCTTCATCAACCTCCCCGTCAGCGATCTCGCGAAGTCCAAGGATTTCTACACCAGCTTCGGCTGGACGCTCGACCCCAACTTCTCCAACGACGACGCCGGGGCCGTCACCATCAGCGACACCATCTACCTGATGATCCTCGGGCACCATCACTGGGCGCAGTTCACGGACAAGCCGGTCGCCGACACCCGCACCACCTCGGCCGTCATCAACGCCCTCAGTGTCGAGGACCCGGCCGAGATCGACACCGTCGTGGACAGGGCCCTCGCGGCCGGCGCCACCGAGGGCAAGGCCCAGGATCTCGGGTTCATGCGCTCGCGCTCCTTCGCGGACCCGGACGGCCACAACTGGGAGATCATGTGGATGGACCCCATCGCCCGGACCGGCGACTGGGAAGCCGTCCAGGCCACGTACGGGGAGCAGCAGCCGGCATGACGCCGGGCCTCGGGCCGGCACGACGACGCGCGGCCTCCGGCACCGGCGGCCGCGCGGTCGTGACTGCCGGTGACGCGCTGTGGGACCTGGCCCATGCGGAGCGTGCGTCCCTTGCTGACGACCTCGCCGCGCTCTCCCCGGAGCAGTGGGACCTGCCTACCCTCTGCGGCGAGTGGAGCGTCGAGGAGGTGACGGCGCATCTCTCGGCGGCAGCCTCCGTCGGTGGCCGGATGTGGATCAGGAGCATGCTCCTCGCGGGCTTCCGCCCTGCCGTTCACAACCGGCGCAGGCTGTCCGAGCACCGCGGCCCCACCGCCGCGGCGACGCTGGACCGGTTCCGCGCCGTGGTCAACCTGTCCATCGCACCGTCGCCGCACCTGCCGGCATACCTCGGGGAGATCGTGGTGCACGCCCAGGACATCCGGCGGCCGCTGGGCATCGCCACGCAGCCCGGCGTCGACGCCCTGCTGCCGGTGGCGGAGTTCTTCGTCGCGAGGAACTTCACCGTCCCGAGTCGCCGTGTCGCATCCGGCCTGCGACTGGAGGCGACCGACGCCCCCTTCGCGTCCGGCGAGGGGCCCGAGGTCCGTGGAAGCCTGCTCGCCCTCGTGATGTGCCTCGCCGGACGCCCGGCGTATCTCGCCGACCTGTCGGGGCCAGGGGTGCCGGTCCTGCGGTCGAGGATCACCGGCGGGGCCTGACCCCGGCAGGACGGTGTCAGAGCTCGTCGGCGAGCCAGTCCTGCACCACGGGGATGTCCACGCGCTGGTAGCCGCCGAGGTAGCGGCAGTTCGCGGTGTAGGTGTAGCTCGTGACGGCCACGATGTAGTCACCGTGGAAGACGGGTCCGCCTGAGTCACCGAAGCAGGTGCCGCCTCCGCCGCGGTTGTCGTTCGGGTTGCCCTGCAACTGCAGGATCTGCGGCGTCAGCTTCTGGCCCGGCGATGTGGTGTTCCGGCGGATCAGCGGGTAGGACATGGGCTGTGGCTTCTGCGGGCCGGCCTCCGGCTTGCGCACCTCCGTGCCGTAGCCGACGACCTCGAAGAGGGTCCGGTTGAGCGCGGGCGACGCGAACTGGTCGAGGTACCCGACCGGCGCGATCGTCGCCGGTTCGATATCGGTGACCGGCTCGTCGAGGACGATGAGACCGACGTCGTTCCAGTTGTCGACATCCGTGAAGTCCGAGTACCCGGGATGGGTGGCAGCGGTGCCCGACAGGTAGCCGGCGCTGGTGATCTCCGCGTCCGTGTACCCCACCGACGCATCCGCTGCGTCAGGGAACGGTGCGGGCGGCGCCACAGCCACCACGGAGTCGAAGGTGACCAGGGTGCTTCCCACTGTCCCGTCGGTGCAGTGCGCCGCGGTCAGGAGGACGGTCGGCTCGATCAGGGTCGCCGAGCAACGGTACCGGCCGCCATCGTCACCGTAGGCGAGGATCAGCCCCACATTCGGGTGCTCCTCGCCGTCCGGCTGCCCTCCGGTGATGGCCGACGCGGGGGAGGCGCCGGCGACGGACAGGGCGACCGCCGTGGCGGCGAGCAGGGCGGAGCTACGGAGAAAACGTCTCATCATCGAAACCTTCCCAGGAAGAAGAGTGGTTCGAGAACGGTACAACTCCACGGTGGCCGAGAGTCATACTCCCGCTGCTGCGGAGGTCCAGGGCGGACGTCGCCGCGCAGGCAGGGATGTACTGGCTGAAGGGACGGAGCATGGTCGCCGTTGACAGCCGATGTGACCGCAGTTACTCTGGGAACGTTCACAGATTCTCGATGGAGAGCTTGGCCGCCCAATTCTGGGAGCGTTCACAGAACGCCGCTCGTCTTCTCCCTCACGCAGTCGCAGGGATTCGGCACACCCCCACCGAGGAGCAGGCTTGGCACGCACAACCACCGTCGCAGGACTGTCCGGCACAGGACAGCTCGTGTATGGGTGCGACTACAACCCCGAGCAGTGGGACCCGTCCGTGTGGCACGAGGACGTCCGGCTGATGAAGGAGGCCGGTGTCAACCTGGTCGCCGTCAACATCTTCGGCTGGGCGGAGCTCGAGCCCGAGGAGGGCACGTTCCGCTTCGAGAACCTCGACGCGGTGATGGACCTCCTCGCGGAGAACGGGATCGGCGTCAACCTCGGCACCGGGACGTCGTCGACCCCCGCGTGGCTGACCACGGCGCATCCCGAGATCCTCCCCCGCGCGGCCGACGGCACCGTCCGCTGGCCCGGCGGCCGCCAGGCCTTCTGTCCCAGCTCCCCCGTCTACCGGGACTCGGCCCTCGCCCTCGTGCAGAAGGTGTCCGCGCGCTACGGCAGCCACCCCGCCCTGCGCATCTGGCACGTCTCCAACGAGATCGGGTGCCACAACTCCCTGTGCTACTGCGATGTCTCCGCCGAGGCGTTCCGGGGCTGGCTCCGCGCTCGCTACGGGGATCTCGATGCGCTCAATGCGGCGTGGGGCACCGCCTTCTGGAGCCAGCGCTACTCCGCCTGGGAGCAGATTCTGCCCCCCAGGCTCACCCTCTCGGCCACCAACCCGACGCAGACGCTCGACTTCAACCGCTTCAGCTCGGACGAACTGCTCGCGCACTACTCGGCCGAGGAGGCCGTCCTCCGCCGGAACAGCGATGCCCCGGTGACCACCAACTTCATGGTCGCCGCGCACATCCGCAACCAGGACTACTGGACGTGGGCACCGGAGATGGACGTCATCGCGAACGACCACTACCTTGACCACCGCCTCGACGCGCCGCTGGCCGAGCTGGCCTTCGCCGCCGATACCACGCGCGGGCTCGCGCAGGGCCGGCCCTGGCTGCTCATGGAGCACTCCACCGGAGCCGTGAACTGGCAGCCGCGGAACATCGCCAAGGGCCCCGGCGAGATGATCCGCAACTCACTCACCCACCTCGCCCGTGGCGCCGACGGCCTGTGCTTCTTCCAGTGGCGGGCCTCCCTGCAGGGCAGCGAGAAGTTCCACTCCGCGATGGTGCCGCATGCCGGCACCGATTCGCAGATCTGGCGCGACGTCGTCGAACTCGGCTCCTCGCTCGGAAAGCTGCGCGAGCTCGCGGGCACCACCGTGCATGCCGAGGTGGCGCTCGTCTTCAGCTGGGAGGCCTGGTGGGCCCACGACCAGGACTCGCATCCGTCCGGCGACGTGCGGTACATCGAGCAGATCCATGCCGCCTACAGGGCGCTCTGGGATGCCGGGATCACCGTCGACGTCGTGCCGCCCGGCGCCGACCTCTCCGCCTACCGGCTCGTGGTGGTCCCGAACCTCTATCTGGTCCGCGACGAGCACGCCACCGTCATCACCGATTTCGTGGAGAGCGGAGGCTCTGCCTTCGTCACCTTCTTCAGCGGGATCGTCGACGAGAACGAGCGGGTGCGGCCCGGAGGCTATCCCGGGGCTTTCCGGGATCTGCTCGGTGTCCGCTCCGAGGAGTTCTTCCCTCTCGATCCGGCGCATCCGCTTCCACTCGACAACGGTTCGCCCGCGTCCCTGTGGTCGGAGGCGCTGCGCCTGACCACCGCCGAGCCGGTGCTCAGCTATGCGACCGGCCATCACGCCGGCGCACCCGCCGTCACCCGCAACCGCTTCGGCACGGGCGAGGCCTGGTACGTCGGCACCGTGCTCGACGGCAGCGTCCTGAAGGACCTGCTGCTGCGCGCCGCCGTCACCGCCGGGGTCCGGCTGACCGAGGCGCAGTCCGGCCTCGAGGCCGTGACCCGCCGTGGCAACGCGCACGACTACCTCTTCCTGATCAACCACTCCGCCGAGGACCGCAAGCACCGGGTCCACGGCCTGGAACTGCTGACCTCCGAGGCCGTGGCCGACGTCGTCGTCGTTCCCGCCGGCGCCGTCCGCGTCGTTCGCACCACCCCAGCACGTCCCGACACCGACGGCTCGTCGCAGAGCCGAAAGGATGCAGGCAATGACAGTCATTAGTACGCCGGCGGAGGCCCCGAAGGCGCCCCCGGCCACGAGGAAGAACCGCTCGTCGGGGGCACAGCGCCGCGCGGTGGCCCTGTTCATCGCACCCTTCGCGATCCTGTTCCTCGCCTTCTACGCGATCCCGATCGTCTACGCCGTCGTCCAGTCGCTGCTCACCGTGGAGCGCGAGGGCACATTCGGCAAGCCACGGCAGGTCTTCGGCGGCTTCGTCCAGTACGAGCAGGTGTTCCAGAACACCGCGTTCTGGGAATCCGTGGGACGCGTGCTGCTCTTCGGCGCGATCCAGGTGCCGGTGATGCTCGGCCTCGCCCTGCTGTTCGCGCTGCTCCTCGACTCGCCCCTGCTCAAGGGCAAGAAGTTCTTCCGGCTCGCGTTCTTCGCGCCCTACGCCGTGCCCGGAGTGATCGCCGCCATCATGTGGGGATTCCTGTACTCGCCGTCGCTCTCCCCCTTCGGCGCGGTCACCTCGAACATCGACTTCCTGTCCGGCAACCTCGTGCTCTGGGCCATCGCGAATATCGTGACCTGGGTCTACGTGGGCTACAACATGCTCATCATCTACTCGTCGCTGCTCGCCATCCCCACCGAGATCTACGAGGCGGCCCGGCTCGACGGTGCGAGCAACATCCAGATCGCCTGGCGCATCAAGATCCCCCTGGTGATCCCCGCGATCATCCTCACCGCCGTGTTCTCCATCATCGGGACGCTCCAGCTCCTGGCCGAGCCGCAGACGCTGCGCAGCTTCAGCTCGGCGATCAACAGCACCTTCACACCGAACCTCGCGGTCTACACCACGGCGTCCGTGCCGAACTACAACCTCGCCGCGGCGTTCTCCGTGGTCCTGGCCCTCGCCACATTCATCCTCTCCTTCATCTTCCTGAAGTCGACCCAGCGGAAGGTCACCCAGTGACGGCAGCCCCAGCCACCGCCCCCAAGCGCCAGCGCGGGGGACGTTCGACGGCGAACAGCGCCGACACCCGCACCCGCGGACCACGGCAGAGCGTCATGTCCCGCAGTGCCGCGATGCTCATCATGGGGGTCTTCACCCTCTACTTCCTGACACCTATCTGGTGGCTGCTGACCACGTCCACCAAGACGGGCGGCGAGGTCACCTCGACCGCACCCCTGTGGTTCACCGCGGACTCCCTCGGGACGTTCTTCGGCAACCTGGGACGGCTCTTCTCCTACGGCGACGGACTGTTCGGCCGCTGGCTGCTCAACTCCGCCCTCTACGCCGGCGTGGGCGCCCTGATCGGCACGATCATCGCCGCGATGTGCGGCTATGCGCTCGCCAAGTACGAGTTCAGGGGACGCGAGGCGATCTTCAACATCGTCCTCAGCGGCGTCCTGGTCCCCGCGACCGCCCTGGCCCTGCCCCTGTTCCTGATCTTCAGCCAGGTGAACCTCACCAACACCATGTGGGCGGTGTTCCTGCCGAGCCTCGTGAGTCCCTTCGGCGTCTACCTGGCACGGATCTACGCCGCCGCCAGCGTGCCGGGGGAACTGCTCGAGGCGGCCCGGCTCGACGGCTCCGGAGAGATCCGCACCTTTTTCACGGTGTCCACACGCCTCATGGCACCGGCGCTGGTGACGATCTTCCTGTTCCAGTTCGTCGCGATCTGGAACAACTTCTTCCTGCCCCTGATCATGCTCCGCGACCAGGACCTCTTCCCCGTGACGCTGGGCCTGTACGCCTGGAACAGCCAGATCAGCCAGATCCCCGAACTGCGGTCCCTCGTGATCGTCGGGGCGCTCGTCTCGATCCTCCCGCTGATCATCGCCTTCCTCGCACTCCAGCGTTTCTGGAGCAGCGGGCTCGGCGCCGGCAGCGTCAAGTAGCACCACTCCCCGACCAGCACTCCCCGACCAGCACTCCTGGTGCGCCGGCGTCCGCCCCGCACCGCACTGCTCAATCAACCGATAGGAAAGACAATGCGCGCGCATTACGGAAAAGTCACCGCGGCCTTTGCCATGATCTCTGCGCTGGCTCTCTCCGGCTGTTCAGCCGGCGGAGACAGCTCCGAGGCAGGGGCCGAAGCCGTCCCCTGCGAGGCCTCCGAAGGACCCGTCGAACTGAGCTTCACCACCTGGGTCCCGGGCATGGACCAGGTGGCCGAGCTCTGGAACACCGAGAACCCTGACATCCAGGTGAAGGTGCAGACCGGCCCCAACGGCAACTCCGGTACCTACCAGAACTTCTTCAACCAGATCCAGGCGGGCAACGCACCGGACCTCGGCCAGATCGAGTACGACGCCCTGCCCAACTTCCGCGTACAGGACGGTCTCGAGAACATCGCCGAGTGCGAGGGCATCGCCGACGCCCAGGACCAGTTCGTGGACTGGACCTGGGGCCAGGTGACCTTCGGTGAGGAGGGCTCGGTCTACGCGGTCCCGCAGGACAGCGGCCCGATGGCCATGTACTACCGCGCGGACCTCTTCGAGCAGGCCGGCATCGCGGTTCCCACCACGTGGGAGGAGTACGCGGCGGCGGCGGAGCAGATCAAGGCGCAGGGCTCCTACATCACCAACTTCCCGAAGACGGACGTCAACTGGTTCGCGGGCATGGTCTGGCAGAACGGCGGCCAGTGGTTCGCCAACGACGGCGAGAACTGGGACGTCAACCTGACCAGCCCCGAATCGGAGGAAGTGGCCACCTACTGGCAGGATCTGCTGTCCAAGGACCTCGTCTCCACGCTGCCGTCGTTCTCGGACGAATGGAACGCCTCGTTCAACACGGGCCAGCAGTGGACCTGGGTCTCTGCCGTGTGGGGTGCGACCACCCTGTCCGACGGCGCGCCCGACACCTCCGGCAAGTGGGCCGTCGCCCCGATGCCGCAGTGGGAGGACGGCGGAGAGGCCGCCGGCAACTGGGGCGGTTCCTCCACCGCGGTCCTGAAGGGCTCGGACCACCCGGCCGAGGCCGCGAAGTTCGCGCTCTGGCTGAACACCGATCCCGAGGCACTCGCGCTGGCCAACGAGCTCGGCGGCCTCTACCCCGCAGCGAAGTCGGCCACCGACCTCGAGGCCTTCGCAGGCGGCGTCGAGTACTACGGTGGGCAGAAGATCTACGACGTCTTCGCCGACGCTTCCGCGAACGTGAACCCCGACTTCACCTGGGGTCCCACGATGACGCAGACCTACACGGACGTCTCGGACGGATTCGGTGCTGCCATCGGTGGCTCCGGCACCCTGATGGACGCCCTCGAGAACGGACAGCAGAAGACCGTCGACTCGCTGAAATCGCAGTCGATCCCCGTCTCCGAGTAGTACCGGCGCACCTGCCGGAACGTCCCGAAGCGCCGCGTCCCGGAAGGGGCGCGGCGCTTCGCGCGTCGACGGCGTGCTCCTGCGGTTCGCGGATGCTCCCGTCGAGGCCGGGCGGCAGCACCCGGCGTTCCCGGACGTCCACGCCCTCCGTGCTCTTGCAGCCGACGTACGGCAGGACGTGCTCCGCCCCTGGCCGCTCCGCTGCAATAGGCTTGCCCGATGAGCTCCCCGCAGCCTCTCCCCGAAGACCGTGTCCGCGCGGAGGTGCAGGCATCGCGCCTCTCCGGAACGTCCGACGCGGACTGGTCCTCGTTCCTGGCGCGCTTCGATGCCGAGTTCCCGCGCCTGCAGGCCCTGTTCCATCGCATCTACGGTCCGGGAGCGGATGGAGAGCTCCTGCAGGTGGTCCTCGACGCCGCAGCGTCCTGGCAGGACCGGCCCGCGGACCTGAAGGCCCTCGACGCCGCCCGCGCCATGGCGCCGGACTGGTTCGCCTCGAACCGGATGCTCGGCGGGGTCTGCTACGTGGACCTGTACGCGGGGAACCTCGCCGGACTGCGCGACCGGATCCCCTCCCTCCGCGAGCTGGGCCTGACGTACCTGCACCTGATGCCGCTGTTCCTCGCGCCGGCGGAGAACTCCGACGGCGGCTACGCGGTCTCGAGCTACCGCGACGTGGACCCGGCGCTCGGGACCATGGACGACCTCGCGGACCTCGCTCGCGAACTGCGGGAGAACGGCATCGCCCTCGTGGTCGACTTCATCTTCAACCACACCTCCGACGAGCACGACTGGGCGCGCCGAGCCGTCGCCGGAGACCCGGACTACGAGGACTTCTACTGGATCTATCCCGACCGGGGCATGCCCGACGCCTACGAGCGGACGGTCCGCGAGATCTTCCCCGACGACCACCCCGGCTCCTTCGTGCAGCTCGAGGACGGCCGCTGGATCTGGGCAACGTTCCACTCCTTCCAGTGGGACCTCAACTACCGCAACCCCCGGGTCTTCCGGGCCATGGCCGGGGAGATGCTCTTCCTCGCGAACCAGGGCGTGGACATCGTGCGCATGGACGCCGTCGCGTTCATCTGGAAACAGCTCGGCACCACCTGCGAGAGCCTCCCCGAAGCGCATCTGCTCCTGCAGGCCTTCAACGCCGTCTGCCGGCTCGCAGCACCGTCGCTGCTGTTCAAGTCCGAGGCGATCGTCCACCCCGACGAAGTGGTCCAGTACATCGACCCGGGTGAGTGCCAGCTCAGCTACAACCCGCTGCAGATGGCCCTGATCTGGAACTCCCTGGCCACCCGGGAGGTGTCCCTCCTCGCCCAGGCCCTCGAACGCCGGCACGACATCCCCGACGGCACCGCCTGGGTGAACTACGTGCGCAGCCACGACGACATCGGCTGGACCTTCTCCGACGAGGATGCCGCCGAACTGGGCATCAACGGGCACGACCACCGCCGGTTCCTCAACGCCTTCTACGTGAACCGGTTCCCGGGTAGCTTCGCCCGCGGCGTGCCGTTCCAGGACAACCCCCGCACCGGGGACTGCCGCATCTCCGGCACCACCGCGTCCCTCGCCGGGCTCGAAGCGGCCGAGACCGGAGGCACGGAGGACGCCCCCGGTGCCGCCGTCGCGCGGATCCTGCTGGCCCACTCGATCATCCTCAGCACCGGCGGCATCCCGCTGCTCTACCTCGGCGACGAGGTCGGGCAGCTCAACGACTACACCTACCTCTCCGACCCTGCGAAGGCCGGCGACAGCCGCTGGGTCGGCCGGCCGGCCTACCCGGCCGATCGCTACGCCACCCGGCAGGACCCCGCCACGGACGCCGGGGCCGTCCACACCGGCCTCGTCCGCCTCATCGAGGTGCGCAAGCACACCCCCGAGTTCACCGGCGGCCGCCTGGTCCCCTTCCACACCGACAACCCGCATGTCCTGGGCTACCAGCGGCCCGGCCTGCTCGACGGCGAGGACTCCACCGTCCTCGTCCTCGCCAACTTCGCCGACACCCCGCAGGATGTCAGCGCCCGGACCCTCTCCGGCCTGCCGGAGAGGGTCATCGAACTCATCACCGGGCGGCGGGCGCACCTGACAGCGGGTATCACCCTCGAACCGCACGGCGTGCGCTGGTTCAGGGTCCGCGCCGAGGTCTAGGCCCGGGCCCCGTCGGCACCGCCTGCCGGCGCAGGGACACGCCGCCGCCCGACCCGCCTGCTACGCCTCCCGGCGCGAGAACTCCCCCGCAGCCCGGACCTGCTCCGCCGTGGGACGGACACCTGTGTAGAGGACGAACTGCTCCTCGGCCTGCAGTGCGACGACCTCCGCACCCGTGATGACCGGCTTGCCCGCTGCCCGGGCGGCGAGGATCAGCGGCGTCTCCGACGGGGAGGCGACGACGTCGAACACCACCCGTGCCGCCTCGATGGCGGCTGCCGGGAAGGCGAGGGCGTCGGCGTCCGCGCCGGCCATGCCGAGCGGCGTCACGTTGAGGATGAGGTCGGCCGTCGACTCCCCCACCGCCTGCTGCCAGGCGAAGCCGTACAGGTCCGCGAGAGCCCGGCCCGTGCGCTCGTTGCGGGCCACGACGGTCACCCGGGTGAACCCGGAATCACGCAGGGCTGCGACGACGGCCTTGGCCATGCCCCCGGACCCCTGCACGAGGACCGAATGCGACGTCGGCACGGCATGCTCCCGCAGGAGCCGCTCCACCGCGAGGTAGTCGGTGTTGTACGCGGTGAGGACGCCGTCGTCGTTCACGATCGTGTTGACGGAATCGATCGCCTTCGCCGAGGGGTCCAACCTGTCGACGAGCGCGATGACGTCTTCCTTGAACGGCATCGAGATGGCGCAGCCCCGGATCCCGAGACCCCGCAGGCCCGCGATGGCCGCCGGCAGGTCCGGGGTGGTGAAGGCCTTGTAGATGAAGTTCAGGCCCAACTCCTCGTAGAGGTAGTTGTGGAAGCGCGTCCCGATGTTGCTCGGCCGCGCGGCCAGGGAGATGCAGAGGGTCATGTCTTTGTTCAGGATGGGCACGGTGCATATTCTTCCAGCAGCATGCCCGCCCGGGCGAGCGGACCCGCTTCGCGCCGCGCCAAGCACTAGCATAGGGACGAGTCTCTTTCCGCGACGGCGCGTCCCGAGGCACCAATCGATGAGCCCGTACCCGTCAGGAGCCGCTTCCTTGAAGATCGACTTTGCGCAGTCAGCCCAGTCCACGCTCGGCGTCGAGTGGGAACTGGCGCTCGTGGACCGCTACAACGGGGAGCTCGTCCCCGTGGCCAACGAGGTGCTCCGCGGGGTCAGCGCGAACCACCCGGAACTGCAGGACGACGACGAGCACCCCCACATCAAGCAGGAACTGCTGCTCAACACGGTGGAACTCGTCACCGGCATCTGCACCACCGTGGACGAGGCGAAGGAGGACCTGTCCCGCTCGCTCGCCGCCGTCCGGGAGGTCACCGACCCGATGGGCGTGGAACTGTTCTGCGCCGGTTCGCATCCCTTCAGTGCGCCGCGTTCCCAGCAGGTGACGGACAAGGAACGGTACGCGAAGCTGATCGACCGCACGCAGTGGTGGGGCCGGCAGATGGTCATCTACGGCGTGCACGTCCATGTGGGCCTCGACCACCGCGACAAGGCGCTCCCTGTGGTGGACGGCCTGACCAACTACTTCCCGCACTTCCAGGCGCTCTCGGCGTCGTCGCCGTTCTGGGGCGGCGAGGACACGGGCTACGCCTCGCAGCGCGCGCTCATGTTCCAGCAGCTGCCCACGGCGGGCCTGCCCTTCCACTTCGACCACTGGGCGGCGTACGAGTCCTACGTCCAGGACATGTCCACCACGGGAGTGATCGACGCCGTCAGCGAGATCCGGTGGGACATCCGCCCGGTCGGGAACCTCGGGACGGTGGAGATGCGCGTGTGCGACGGCCTGTCCACGCTGCGCGACGTCGGTGCCGTCGCCGCCCTCACCCAGTGCCTCGTCCACGAGTTCTCGCAGACCCTCGACGCGGGCGGCAGCATCCCCACCATGCAGCCCTGGCACATCCAGGAGAACAAGTGGCGGGCCGCCCGCTACGGGCTGGACGCCATCATCATCCTCGACGCCGACGGCAACGAGCAGCTTGTGACGGACCACCTCGCCGACGTGCTCACCCGGTTGGAGCCCATCGCCGCGAGACTCGGCTGCAGCAGCGAGCTGGCCGACGTCGAGGGCATCATGCAGCGCGGAGCCGGGTACCAGCGCCAGCGGCGCATCGCCGAGGAGCACGACGGCGACCTGCGCGCCGTCGTGCTGGACATGGTGCAGCAGCTGCGCGAGTAGCGGGCACCGACACCGGCCACGGCGCCTCCACCGCGACCGGAAGCACCGGCCCACATGTCCGGCTGGACGGCAGCCGTCGCGATCCTCCTCATCCGTGGGGTCGTCTCCTTCCTCGCCGGTTTCGGTCGAGCCCTAGGCGCCCTGGTCATGCTGTCGGTGTTCTACGTATCCCCCCTGGACGACGGCGCGGCAGCGGGTACCGCGGACGCCGCGAAGACCGATGCCTGCAGGGAGGAGTGGCTGGGCAGGCGAGCTGCGCGGCGTCGGGAAAGTGCACCCGACGATCCGGACGCATGGTTGCCCGCTTTCGGATCCCCCAGCGGACGAGGGGCACCGGATGCTGTTCCCGGCGGGTTCTCGAGAAGGCGATCAGCCCGACGGGAAGAGCGTGGGGATGCCGATGGCGCTGACCAGAAACAGCGTGTCGACCAGCCACGATGACCGTCCGGCGTCTGCCACGGCGATTCCTCGTCCGAACGCTCCCGTGAGGAGCACGCTCACCAGGCCGACGAGACCGACTGACACAGCAGTGATCCGGGCGGCCTCGGGACGGTGGCGTCCACGGCTCCATGCGCGACCGAACAGGATCACGATGCCTGTGGAGGCGATGAAGCCCAGGAGCAGGAGGACGGACACCATCAAGGGGGAAGGATCCTCCATGGTGGGTGAATGATGGGAAGCTTGCTTGGTCGGCACGAGGGAAAGCAGGATCTGATGGCTTCAGCAGTGACGTTGATCCGGTCCACCGCGCTGACGGACGCAGCCCAGTATGCCTACGCCGCCACCGCGCCGGCCGATGCGCGACTGATCTTCCTCGCGGGGTCCTGTCCCCTCGACGAAACCGGGGCAACAGTGGGAAAAGGCGATTACGCAGCACAGGCGGAACAGTGCGTTCGAAACATGACGACGGCTCTCCATGCAGCTGGAGCGGTTATCGAAGACGTCATCAGCACCCGCGTGCTCGTGGCATCGACCGATCGGGGTGATCTCGTCGACGCCTGGGAGGTTGTACGCCGAGCGTTCGGTGCCCATGACGTACCGAGCACCCTGTTGGGCGTGACGGTTCTTGGATATGAGGACCAACTCGTGGAGATCGAAGCCGTGGCCGCTGTCCGCACCTGAGGATCCGCGTCAGCGTTCGGCGAAGGATCCTGCTACGGCACAGCCGAACCGGTGGCATCCTGCTCGTCGTCGTCGCCGGCATCGGCCCATCCCGTGCGACGTGAAGACCTACACCCGCGTCATGAGGCGACGAACTCGCCGAGCGCGGTCAGGAGGCGATCGACGTCGTCGTCGTTGTTGTAGGGAGCCAAGCCGACCCGCAGGGCGGCGCTGTCCTCGAGGTCAAGGCGACGGAAGGCTTCGTAGGCGTAGAAGGACCCCGCCGGCGCGAGGATGTTGCGATCCGCGAGGAATCGGTAGGCGTCCGCGGAGGACCGGCCCGGGAACGTCACCAGCAGTGTCGGTGTCCGATCCTGGGCTTTCGAGTGCAGCACGACGGCGTCACCCAGTTCCGCCAGCCCTGCCTCGATGCGGGAGCGCAACGCGAGCTCGTGCTCGTCGACCAGATGAGCGGATGCAAGAAGGCGCGCACGGCGGCCGGTCCCGGTTCCCGGAGCGATCGCTGCCAGGAAGTCCACGGCCGCCGCGGTTCCGGCCATGATCTCGTACGGGAGGGTGCCGAACTCGAACCGCTCCGGAACCGCGTTCGTGGACGGCAGCAGCTTGTCCGGCTGCAGCGACTCCAGCAGCTCCGGGTCGGCCACGAGAACACCGCAGTGGGGTCCGAGGAATTTGTAGGGCGAGCAGGCGAAGAAGTCAGCTCCCAGCGCCTTCACGTCGACCGCCGCATGAGCGGTGTAGTGCACACCGTCCACGTAGACCAGAGCGCCGACCCCGTGCGCGGCATCGGCGATGCGGCGCACCGGCGGTTTCGTGCCGAGCAGGTTCGAAGCGGCGGTGATCGCCACCAGCTTCGTGCGCTCGGTGATCGCGGTCGCGACGGACGCTTGGTCAATCTCCGTGGTGTCCGGCTCGAAATCGATCCAGCGCACGGTGGCGCCGACCGCGTCGGCTGCCTGCACCCAGGGGCGGATATTGGAGTCATGATCCAGCCGTGACACCACGACCTCGTCGCCCGGCTGCCAGGTCTTGGCGAGATGGCGGGAGAAGTCGTAGGTGAGCTGCGTTGCGCTCCGCCCGTAGACGACCCCGCCGGGATGCGCCCCGAGCAGGTCGGCCATCGCCGCGCGGAATCCGCTGACCGCCGATTCGGCGTTCCTCTCCGAGCCCATGCCGACGCCGCGGTTGGACAGCGGCCCGGTGATGGCGTCGGCTATCGCGGCTCCAACGACGGCGGGGGCCTGCGTCCCGCCGGGGCCGTCGAAGTACGCGGTACCGGTGCGTAGGGCGGGGAAGTGCGCGCGGAAGGCCGCGATGTCCAGGGTCATGCCGCTACTTTCTCAGGCGGGGGCCGAAACGGGAAACATCGCGGGCGGTAGTCGACCGACGTCGGCTATACCGCAGAGGGAGAGTTCCCGTTGGCGTCGGAGTGATACGACCGCAGTCCGTGCTTCACGCCGAGCCGGATGATCCAGTACAGGACCAGCCCGAAGATCACCGGCACGATGACCCAGACGACGAGAACGATCAGGAACGAGAATCCATCCAGACGCACAGCTACCCCCATCGGTGAACGATCAGATGCTCGAGCGTAGCGCGCGGGTCCGAGACTTCGGCGACCGCCGGCCGAGCGAGATCAGCTGGAGCGGAGGGCAGCCGCCGCGTTGTTGCCGGCGGAGTCGCTCCCGCGTCAGTCGACCAGACCGCACAGGGCGAGTCCCAGGAGGTCTGGATCTGCGGCGTCGTGGACGCCCGCCTCGAAGGTGACAGTCTGTTCGGAGGGATCGGAGAAGACGATCCTGCCCACGTCGCGCATGATGATGCCCGCGCCGGGATCGGTGGCCAGGTATCTGTGTCCCACCACCGTGACGGTGTATTCGTTGGTGCCGGGTACGCGGGTGTAGGTCTGGACGAAGTGTGCCCCCACTTCGACCGACGTCATGGTGTCCAGATTCGTGAGGACATCGCGTGGTGCCGCCGCCTGCATCCTGAACCGGGTCACGTTGCCTTGCTCGTCGAGCCAGAACAGAGACTTCGTGCTCGAGGTTCCGCTGATTCGGACGTCGAAGTCATCGCCGCAGCTGAACTGGAAGTCGTAGCTGTCGACCGTCACCGGATCGCGTTCGGGTCCGGCTGCGACAACCGAAGAGGCACCCGTCAAGGACAGGCCGAGCACGGCGACGGGCACGAGGAGGCGTGGATTTTTCATGACGGCTGCCTTTCGTGGAAGGGCGGGGCAGCGGAGTCGCCGTCACGTCGTGCCTAAAGGGTGCGCGTGAGTGGACGGGCTGTCAACGGCGGTCCGCTGTCAGCGAGCGGTCACTGGGTTGGACGCTTGAACCTTGCACGGCTGCAGTGTCCTCGTGCTCGACGCCGGCGGTGTCGGGCGCAGGAGGGAGTTGCCAGGCCGGCGAGCTGTGCGACGTTCCACCCAGACGCCTAGCCGTACGCTCACGGCTCCTCACCGACGGCGTCAGAAGCTAGTCCGTCGCTGCATCGTCGTCGTTTTCGGGCTGCTCCCCACCCCAGATCGCCTTCGGGTAGATGCCCTCGGCAACCAGTGAGCTGGGACGACTGTCCAACGAGTGTGGCTCCAGGACCTCACCGAGAATGAGGATGGCGGCTAGTTCGCCAGGGTGGCGGAGGCCCCGGAAGCCACTGTTGTTCAGCGACTCGAGACGGAAGCGCCGGCCGAACCGATGGGGCCCCTGATCCACGACTACAGCGAGCGTCTCGTCGTCCAAAGGGCATACGGCGACGAGGTTCCACTCGTCCCGTGGGAGGGCGGAGATGTGGTCGAAGGATGCCCTGAAGGCTGCGATCCATTCGACCATGGAGTAGTTCATGCGGCCTCCATGGCAGCTGTTCCCGTGCGTGGCCGGATACGGGTCAGGGGTTACGGCGTGAGAACGCTCGTCGCGCGTTGAAGCTGACGATGCCGACCATGAACAGTGAGAAGAACACCTTGATCACCAGGGGTGTGTTGTCGAAGTGGACCCACAGGTAAGTAAGGATGCCTATTGCGACGATGGTGCTGATGATGAATAGCGTCTTCGCGACAGGGGTGTTCGAGGTCATGGCCTATGTCTACCGGGGCGGTGCTGCAACAACAAACGGGTCCTCATGGAAAAGGCGGACCTCCGCAGGCCGCCATCCACCGAGATCTTTCAGCTGCCCGGAAGCCGGTGGACCTGCGTCCGGCTTCGTAGGTGACGGTGGGGATCCCTCTCCGTACACGGGTGAGTTCGATTCGTGAGCAGGACGGTCGAAGTGGGCGATGCCTCCCGTGTCAGGCAGGAGTGATGTGTCGCGAGGGAATCGGGCTCGAGTAGACCACGCTGGTCGTGATGCCACCGAGGGTAGCGAGGCGACCGGTGATGCGTTCGAGGTCGCGCATCGAGCGGGCCAGGACCTTGATGATGAAGCAATCCGCTCCGGTGACGTGGTGTGCTTCGATGATCTCGGGCATCGCGTCGACGAGGTCATGGAACGGCTTGTAGTTGCCGGTGGGGTAGGCCAGTCGCACGAACGCTGTCACCGAGTACCCGAGAGCTTCAGGATCGACGGTGATGGAGTACCCGGTGATGACCCCGCCATCGGTGAGGCGCCGGAGACGATCGCTGGTCGCGCTCGGTGAGAGATTGATGGCCCGAGCGAGTTGCGCGACGCTCGTCCGTCCGTCCTGCTGCAGGTAATGGACTATCGCTTCATCGGTTGCGTCGAGGTCCAACCGTGGGTTCGATGGCATAACGGTGAATGTACCGTGGTTCCACGGCCGTCGGCGCTTCTGCACAATCGATGTGCTGTTCCAGAAGAGCGTCGGACGAGATTCGATAGATGCATGCCTCCTTCTCTTTCCGCCGCTGACTTCTTCGCTGCGAAGCTCGCCTATGAAACCGACCCTGCGGACCTGGCTGCTGAGCGTGCATCTGGCCTCGGCCCGATCGTGATCGATACCCGCTCGGCCGCTTCCTGGAGGCAGGGCCGCATTCCAGGTGCCGTCCACATTCCGAACGCAGAGCTCGAAGCACGCATCACCGACGTCGCCCCCGCCCTGGATGCCGCCATCGTCGTCTACTGCTGGGGACCGGGCTGCAACGGCAGCACCCGCGGCGCGTTGAACCTGGCGTCGCTGGGCTATACGAATGTGCGCGAACTGATCGGCGGGTTCGAGTACTGGTCCCGCGAGGGCTTCGCCACGGTCAGTGATGAGGGGCGCGCACGCCGTTCACCGGACCCCCTGACAGCACCGACCGCACCGCGGCATGACGAGCGCGACACCGCCTGACAGGCGCAGAATCGCAGGTCGACGCCGCAGGAAGCGGGAACGGTCTCGTCTGCGGCAAGCCGCTCGCCCCGGTGGTCCAGGAGCGAGTGTGCCCTGCTGTCACCTGCCCGGTGGACGTCATCTACAGCTTCCGCGACGACGATCCGACCCGGTAGCAGTTTGGTCTTCGGTGCCGATCCGGCTCGTGGGTTGTCGCGGTGGGCGGAACACGGGCTTCGACCCTAGACTCGGGGAAGATGGATCAACGCGCCCATGAGGAGTTGGACAGTGGCAGACAGCAGCAGATTGGATCCGGCGAAGGATTTCCCGGAGGACCTGTCGACCGTGGACAGGGACGACCTGGACATCCTGAACAGCAGGAACCACCGGTCGCGGGACCGCCAGTTCGTCGAACATCATGAGGTGGATGCCGAGACCGAGGGTCAGCACCACGAGCTCCGCGAGGAGCTGGATCGGCGTCAGGCCATCCGGGACGCTCCGGCCGAGGAGACGGGCGAGAGAGCGGTCCGCGAGTCCTGAGCCGATCCGGGATCACGGCTGTGGTCCCGCGGCAAACCGCCTGCGGCAGGGAGGGTCTCCCCGCGGGCCTTTGCTAGCGCGAGCCCTCGGTGAAGCGGTCGTCCGTCGTCGGGTTGTCCGCGGGCGCGTCCTCGAGTCCGACGTTGCCCGCGAGCGTCTCGACGGACGGGTCGCCGTCCGGGACGGCCTGATTCGCGATGAGGTCGACCTCGTCCGCAGCGGTCAGCGGCCCGTCCTGGATCTGGCCGACGTCGGTCGGATCGATCCCCTCGGTGCTGCCAAGATCCTTCAGGTGATGTTCTTCAGTCGGCTGGTCCATGATCCCGAGCGTAGGCCCGCCGCCGGCTCCCCCGCAGCCCCCGTGGAAGCCGCACTCCCGTCTTGCACCTGCCGGGAGTGCGGTGTACCGGGAGGGCGATTCTTCGACCGGCGTCAGCGATCGGTCAGTACGAGGGCGTAGCCGAAGGGTTGCAGCGTGACGCCGTCCACGGCGAGGCCCGTGAGGGCGTCCTCGCCCGCCACCTCGATCTCCGTGGCTTCTACGCCGTGGTTGATGACGGTCAGCAACCGGCCACGGCGGATCGCCTCCACCATCGGCGGCAGTCCGGGCAGCACCGGCTCCACGCCCGCCGCTGCGAACAAGTGCCCGAGCACCTGCCGGGCGCCGTCGTCGTCGGGCACCGTGGCGAGGTAGTAGGCGGCTCCTGCCCCCTCGCGGCGCACTGTCAGTGCCGGCCGGCCGTGCTGGCGGGCCCCGTCGAAGGTCGCCAGGACCTCGGCGTCGACGACGTGGGCCTCCTCCGCGAGGTAGGAGCCCGCGAAGCCGAACCCGCGGCCGGCGATCCGCGCCTGCTGCTGCCCGGGCCCCTGCGAGTCCGGTGCGACGAGCGCGCCGAAGTCCTCGACGACGATCCCGAGCAGGTCGCGCAGCTGCATGCCGAACCCGCCCGGACGGAAGCGGTCACTCTCGTCGACCACGTCGCTGAAGGCCGTGACCAGCAGGTGTCCGCCCTGCTCCACGAAGGCGACGAGGTTGCCGGCGGATTGGTCCGTGAGCAGGTAGAGGTGCGGAGCGATGACGGCGTCGTACGTCGTGAGGTCTGCCGTGGGCGGCAGGATGTCGACCTGCACATGGAGGCGGTGTGCGGTGTCGTACCAGCCCCGCACGAGGGACAGGTAGTCGAGGGAGGTGGGGTGGTCGGGGTTCTCGATGGCCCACCAGTTCTCCCAGTCGAGCAGGATGGCGACGCGCGAGGAACCGTCGTCGGCGGGCAGTCCCGGCAGCCGGTCGAGCTCCTGCCCGAGTGCCACCACCTCCCGCCACGTCCGCGTCTGCGTCCCGGCGTGCGGCAGCATACCGGAGTGGAACTTCTCCGACCCCGCCCGCGACTGGCGCCACTGGAAGAACAGGATGCCGTCGGCTCCACGGGCCACGGCCTGCATGCTCTGGGCCGCGAGCTGCCCCGGCGCCTTCGGCGCGTTCGACGGCCGCCAGTTGACGGCGTTGGACGCCTGCTCCATCAGCAGCCACGGGGTGCCCGGTTTGAGCGACCGCATGAGGTCCCCGTGGAAGGCGCCCTCGCGGAAGCTCTCGGGGTCGTTGGGGTCCGGGTACAGGTCGTCGCTGATGACGTCCAGCTCCGGCGCCCACTGTGCGTAGTTCGCCGGTTTGAAGGCGCCCATGAAATTGGTGGTGACGGGCTGCGTCGCGCCCGCGGCGCGGATGATGTCGCGCTCCATCCGGTAGCACTCGAGGAGCATGTCGGAGGTGAACCTGCGGTAGTCGAGGAGCTGGCCGGGGTTGTGGCTGTAGGGCGCGTGGCGGGGCGGGAAGACCTCGCCGAAGCTGCCGTAGCGCTGGGACCAGAACATGGTGCCCCAGGCCTCGTTCAGAGCGTCCACCGTTACATAGCGCTTCTCCAGCCAGAGGCGGAAGGCATCCCGAGCCGCATCGGAGTAGTCGACATTGAGGTGGCAGCCGTACTCGTTGTTCACGTGCCAGAGCACCACGGCGGGGTGCTGCGCGTAGCGCTCCGCGATCCTCGTCACGAGTGCGGCGGCGAGCTTCCGATAGGCGGGCGACGACGGCGCGTAGTGCTGGCGGCTGCCGTGCCAGTAGGGCGACCCGTGCTCGTCCGCGGCCAGCATCTCCGGGTAGGCGACGGTCGCCCAGGGTGGTGGCGACGCCGTCGCGGTGGCCAGGTCCACGGCGATACCGGCGTCGTGCAGGAGGGTGATGATGCGATCCAGCCAGTCGAAGTCGAACTCGTGCTCGGACGGCTGGATCCGGGCCCACGAGAAGATCCCGAGGCTGACCATCGTCACCCCGGCCTCGCGCATGCGTGCCACGTCATCAGGCCAGATGTCCTCGGGCCACTGTTCGGGGTTGTAATCGCCGCCGTAATGCACGCGAGCTCCAGGGGTAGTCGGGGTGGTCGGAAGGATGGTCAGGACCGGGTGGGGCGGTCCCGCACGGAGGTCGCCAGCGCCGCGAACACCAGGCATCCGATGCCCGGGACCACGAGCGGTGGCAGCTGCCATGCGACGATCGCCGTCAGGCCCACCGCGAAGGCGAGCCAGACGACGCCCGCCGGGTCGCGCCGCACGTCGCGGACCCACTGGATCCCGGCGGTGCGCCATGAGCGTGAGTCCTGCCAGCGGGCCGTCGTCCCGGCAAGGGCTGCCAGCAGGGCGACCAGCAGGACGACGCCCATCGCCAGGACGAACTGCCACCCCGGCAGGATCCGCGCAGCGGCGACGACGATGTCGAGCAGCAGGAGCGCGACGCCCAGCACGACGCCCAGACCCACGAGCCAGCCGGTCCGCAGGGCTGCGGTGAAGTCCGCGGCGAAGTGGCGGAGGGAGGAGTCCTCGGCGCGGAGGAAACGGTGGAGATGGGCCGAACCGGCAGCGAAGGCCGCAGGGATCGTGACGATCCCGAGGCCCGCCACACAGCACAGCACCCCGACCCACAGGACCTCTCCGAACAGGGCGAAACGGGCGGACGCCCCGGGCCAGCGCAGGCCGCTTCCGTCGCGGGTGGCGGCTTCCCGCCCGCGAACGGCCTCGCGCCGGCGCCGGCTCATCCCTTGAGGCCCTGGGTGGCGACGCCGTCGACGAGGAAGCGCTGGAAGATCACGAAGAACAGCATGACCGGCAGCAGTGCGAGCACGGAGATCGCGATGGTCGCGCCGTAGTCGGAGGTGCTCGTCTGGTCGTTGAAGATGCGCAGGGCGAGCGGCAGGGGGTATTTGTCCGGCGAGTTCAGGTAGAGCAGTGGGCCGAGGAAGTCGTTCCAGCTCCAGATGAACGCGAAGATCGACGAGGTGATGATGGCGGGCTTGATGAGCGGCAGGGTGATGGAGAAGAAGATCCTCGCGTGACCGCAGCCGTCGATGCGCGCGGCCTCGTCCAGTTCCCGGGGCAGGTTGCGGATGAACTGGACCATCAGGAAGACGAAGAACGCCTCCGTGGCCAGGAACTTGCCGGCCAGCAGGGGCCAGAAGGTGTCGATCAGTCCGAGGTTCCGGAAGATGATGTACTGCGGGATGATCAGCACGTGGAAGGGCAGGAGCAACGTCCCGATCATGGCGGCGAAGAGGATCTTGCTGCCGCGGAAGTTGATGCGGGAGAAGGCGTACGCGGCCATCGAGGACGAGATGACCGTGCCGATGACAGCACCGACGCCGAGGAGCAGGGAGTTGAGGAAGAACTTCCAGGTCGGGATCCCGGCAATGCCCTGCATCACCTTCACGAAGTTGTCGAAGGTCGGATTCTCGGGGAGGAAGCCCTGGTTGCTGCCGAACTCGGAGTTCGGCTTGAGCGACGCCGAGACCATCCACAGCAGCGGGTACAGCACGATGGCCGTGAGCGCGACGATGCCGATGATCCAGATCGCGGTCGGGATGTGCCGGCGCATCGGACGGCGCCGGGGCGCCCGCATGGTGGGATCGTCGGGGTTCACCGGGACGGGGACGGCAGGGTTGGATTCGATCGTGGTCACTTGGAGTCTCCTGCGTAGTGGACCCAGCTCCTGGAGGTGCGGAACAGGATGAAGGCGAGGACGCCGACGGCGAGCAGCAGGACCCATGCCATCGCCGAGGCGTAGCCCATCTGGTTGTTGGCGAAAGCCCTCGTGTAGAGGTACACGGTGTAGAAGTTCGTGGCGCCGCCCGGGCCGCCTGTGCCGGAACCGATGATGTAGGCCGAGGCGAACACCTGGAAGGCATTGATCATCTCGAGCAGCAGGTTGAAGAAGATGACCGGCGAGAGCATCGGAACGGTCACGCTGAGGAACTTGCGCCAGGCGCGCGCCCCGTCCACCGATGCCGCCTCGTACAGCTCGGCAGGGACCCCCTTGAGCCCGGCCAGGAAGATGACCATCGGGGCGCCGAACTGCCAGATCGCGAGGAGGATCATCATCGGCATGATGAGCGACGGGTTGCCGATCCACCCGCCGAGGTTGATGCCGAAGAGGTTCAGCGTGCCGTCGACGGGGCCGTCGGTGGAGAACATGGCCCGCCAGACGATGGCGATGCTGACGCTCGCTCCGATGAGGCTCGGTGCGTAGAACGCCGAGCGGAAGAAGCCCGTGCCGCGTGCCTTGTAATTCAGGAGCATCGCCACGCCGAGTGCGGCCGCGAGCTTGATGGGCGTTCCCACCAGCACGTAGACCAGGGTGATCCGCACCGAGCTCCAGAACTTCTCGTCCCCGGCCATGCGGGTGAGGTTCTCGAGCCCGGTCCACTCGGGAGCGGTGAAGAGGTTGTAGTCGGTGAACGCGAGGTACAGCGAAGCCACCATGGGGCCGAGGGTGAGGCCGATGAAGCCGAGCAGCCACGGGGAGAGGAAGACGTAGCCCGCCACGGTGTCGCGGTTTCGGGAACGGCGGGGCCGGGGCGTGCCCGTCCGGCGGCGGGCCGCCGGACGGGCACCGGATTCGGCGGTGCGGGCTGTTGCTGGCGCGTGCGCCGAGTCCGTTGTCACGATCTAACTCCTTTGTCTGCCTAGCTACCGAGCGTGACGGAGGCTTCGTCGAAGAACTGCTTCGCGGCGTCCTCCGGGGTCACGGCGCCCAGTCCGATGGACTTGCCGAGGTCCCAGAACGTCTGCTCGATGGCGCCGAAGCCGGCGACCGGTGCCGCCGGAGCGTCGCCCATGCGACCTTCGATGGAATCGAGGTAGTCCTTGACGGCCTTGTCCGGTCCTTCAAGGTTCGCACCCTCGAGCTGCGTCTCCGAGGCGGGGATGCCGAGTGTCGCGCCGAAGATCTCGCCGACCTCCGGGCTGTTGATGAGGAAGTCGACGAATGCCGCCGCTGCCTCGGGGTGCTCGGTCGAGGAGGATGCAGCCTGCATCAGGCCGACCTTGCGGTACAGGTCCTTCTCGTCCGGGCTGTCGGTGGGAGGAGCGACGATGGTGATCTCCTCGGCTCCGGAGTCTCCCAGATAGCCGCCGAGGAAGTTGCTCCAGCTCATCTCGCTGGTGGTCAGGTTGCCACCGAAGCCGGAGACCGGGTTGATCTCCTCGAGCTTGCTCTGCGGAACGGTGACCTTGTCGCGGTTCTCCTGGCCCTCGGTCCAGTGCTCGACGAGCTCCTCCTGCGTGAAGTTGAGCTCGCCGTCCTCGGTGAACAGCTCGCGGCCCTGCTGGCGCAGCTTCAGCTCGAGGTCCTGGATGCGCTGGGTGGTGTCGGTTCCTCCGTACACCGTCCCGCCCGTGGCGTCGGTGACGGACGCCATGTACGTGTTGTAGTCGTCCCAGCTCGTGCCGCCCTCGTAGGGCTCGACGCCGGCGTCGGCGAGCAGTGCCGGGTTCTGGAACACCGACCACGCGCTGTAGCCGGTGGGGATGGCGAAGGTGCCGTCCTCGAGCTTGCCGGTGGACAGCAGGCTCTCGTCGATGGCGTCGGTGGTGATGCCGTTGCCGAAGTAGTCCTCGAGGTTCAGGAGCAGGCCGTTGTCGCCGTACTGACGGAGGTAGGTGTAGTCGAACTGCATGACGTCCGGCAGTCCGCCGCCCGCCGCCTCGGTCTGGCGCTTCTCCCAGTACGACGGGTAGTCGGTGAACGTGTCGTTGATCGTGATGTTCGGGAACTTCTCCTCGAACGCCGCGATGGCCTTGTCGTAGCGGGCGGCGCGGTCGTCGTTGCCCCAGAACGTGTAGTTGAGGGTGATCTCTTCCTCGGTGTTCAGTGCTGCAGGTTCGCCCCCGCCGCCGCCACAACCGGTCAGGGCCAGGCCGGTGGCGGCCAGGGCTGCAACGCCCGTCAGGGTGCGCCGTGAGAATGTGCGGAACATCTTTGTCCTCCTGGAAAACTTCTTCGTCAGCCATCGTTGGACGCCTCTGGGAAAGCGTTATCCCACAGCGTAGATTGAATCGTATCAATGGTCAACAGCCTGATCCGGGCGAGCTTGTCCGCGCTCTATCTTCGCCCATCGAAGCCATGAAAGGATGCACCCCATGCCTCAATTCGACCTGCCCCTGTCCCAGCTACGGAGCTATCTGCCGGATCGCGACGAACCCGCCGACTACGACGCCTTCTGGGACAAGACCCTCGCTGAGCAGCGGACGCACGCCGCCTCCCCTTCCTTCGAGGAGGTGGACGCGGGCTACACCCAGCTGGTCACGGAGGACGTCACGTTCGCCGGTTACGATGGCCAGCCGGTGAAGGGCTGGCTGCTCACCCCGCGTCACCTTCCCGGCCCCCTGCCGACCGTCGTCACGTACATCGGCTACGGTGGCGGGCGCGGCCTGCTCGGCGAATGGACCGGACTGCCCAGTGCGGGGTTCGCGCACTTCGTCATGGACCTCCGGGGCCAGGGCTCGGGCCACCGGCCCGGCGACACCGCGGACGGCGCCCTCAACGGGCCCCACGTCGGCGGCTTCATGACGCTCGGCATCGAGGATCCCGCGACCTACTACTACCGCCGGCTCTTCGTGGACGCCGTCCACGCCGTCGAGGCCGCGCAGGCGCACCCCGCCGTGGATCCGTCCCGCGTGGTGATCTCCGGAGGCAGCCAGGGCGGAGGCATCACCCTCGCCACGGCGGCTCTCGCCCAGCGCGTCATCGACACCCCGCCCATCGGCGCGATCGTCGATGTCCCGTTCCTCGCACACATGCGGCGAGCCACGGAGATCGTCGACACGGTCCCCTACTCGGAGATCGCGAAGTATCTCGGCACGCGCCGGAACGCGGTCGACTCCGTCTTCCGCACGCTCAGCTACTTCGACGGCGTGAACTTCGCGACGCGCAGCACCATCCCGGCGATGTTCTCGGTGGGCCTGCTCGACGACGTGTGCCCGCCGTCGTGCGTGTTCGCCGCGCACAACCACTACGCCGGCCCGAAGCGCATGAAGGTGTACCCGTACAACGGGCACGAGCAGGGCGGCGCCTTCCAGGACGTGGAGCACCTGGCCTTCATCGGGGAGCTCACGGGCTCCTGAGGCCTCTTGGGCCGCGTGCGGACGACGGCGGGGATCGCCCACACTCCCGGCTCTCCCATGGTCGCGGGGAGGGCCGGTCAGGCGCGGTGCAGCCGGGCCGCGCGGTCCTGGAACCAGAGCAGCAGTTCGCGCAGGGCCGCGACGGACTCCTGCGGATCGTCCCCGCCCTCGATGTCTGCGAACGTGCTGCGGAACCCGGGAATGTCCTCCGCAGCCACATCGGAGGCGGGCTCGTACGCCATGGTCCAGTCCGGGAACTGCCGTTCGTCGATGGTCTCCCGGAGGAGGACGCGGACGTCCAGGTGCCGGGGATCCGCGGCGATGATGGACATGCGTTCGCGCAGGACGTCCGCCGGCCCCTCGATGACCTGGAGGAATCGTCCGCTGCGGTACAGCAGCATCCCCGTCAGGTGCGCACGGGCATTGTTCTGCCTGCTCAGGGCCAGCAGTGCGCTGAGCTCGCCGTCGTCGAACAGCTGGGCTGCGGTGCTCGAGTAGACGATCGACAGCAGGTCTCGGGGGTTTCGGCTCACACGGCACAATCTACCCAACGGCCGCCGACCGTGGGGCGGCCCGGGCTCCGGCAGGACCGCGTGCCCGTCCGCACGCGATCCTGCCGAGAGTTCTGCTCGGCGTCGTCAGCCCAGCGTGGTGAGGACCGCCGATCCCGCGTACCCGAGCTGGACCCGGGCCTCGTCGGACACGGTGCCCGGCTTCGTCTGCTCCAGCCGGTCGAGGAACTTCTGCAGGGCCCGCACCGCGTTGCCGGACTGGTCCCTCTCCACGGCGCGCTGGGCCTGGTCGAGCGAGGTCCGTAGCTGCTGCGCGGCCGGACCCGAGACGTCGCCCGCCGCGATGGCCTGCTCGAGCTGTCGCTGCAGGGCGGGAAGCGCACCGGGCAGAAACGCGTCCGGGACGGGGACACCGGTGAAGTCGGTGTCCGAGGCCAGGTAGAAGCCGGTGTAGGCAGGCTGGTTGTAGGCCGTGTTCTGGCGGGCGATCTCCGCGCGGTACTGCGGATCGTGCATCAGGGTGTACAGCTTCCGGTCCGTCACCTCGGTGCTCACGAAGATCCGGATGGCAGAGCTGTCCGCCGTCCGGACCAGCAGTTCCTCGCGCCAGTCGCCGAGGACATCCGCGACGAGCGACGGGTTGCCCTTGGTGCCGTTGTTCGTGCGCGTGCCGGTCGCCGTGAGCAGGCGGCCGCGCTTCGCGTCGTCGATCGTGGCGGACTGGCTGCCGGTGCCGTTGACGAGCTGGGTGGTGCCATCGGCGGCCCAGCGGATGCTCATGTTCGTCCCCGGGCCGTTGCCCGGAAGGAGCTGCCCCGACGCCGAGCGGAGCCCCACGGCCCAGTTCTCGATGCCGCGGACGGCGGGATCGATGTCGCCGATCATGCCGCGGCCGGTGTCCCTGCCCGTGTAGCCGCCGAACAGGACCTCGCCGTTCGATGCATCCCGCATGGCCCAGCCGTAGGGAGCCCCCGTCGCACCCTCGTGCACGGAGAAGATCTCCTGGCCGGGGCGGTCCGGGTCGATGTCGGTGACGTGGATCGCGTCGCCGTGGCCCAGCTTCGCCTCCGTCCCGGGGGCGGAGCTGCCGGCGGGGAGGATGTCGGACGAGCTGTAGAGGAGCGAGCCGTCGTCATCGATGGTGGCGCTGCCGTAGACGATCTCCTGCCTGCCGTCGCCGTCGACGTCCGCGGCGCTCAGCGAGTGGAACCCCTGCCCGGACAGCGCGCCGAATTCCTCGCTGCTGCCCCTGCCGCCGTGCGGCCCGTCGTTGAAGGGGTTGGACATGGGGACGTGGCCCGAATCGACGGCCCAGTCCTGGGCCAGGCGCTCCCCGTCCCAGCTGTAGGACACGATGTTGGCCCGCGTGTAGTAGCCCCGGGCGAAGACGGCCGACGGGTTCTCGCCGTCGAGGTACGCCACGCCGGCGAGGAAACGGTCCACGCGGTTGCCGGGCTCGATGCGGGCCATGGCGTAGTCCCCCCACAGCAGGCCGTCGTCTCCTCGGCCCGGTTCGTAGGGGACGGTCTCGAGTTCGGCACCGGTGGCTCCCTCGAACATGCTGAGGTACTCGGGTCCGTCGACGATGAAGCCCTCGAAGGCACGGAGGTTGTTCCGCGCGCTCCGGGACGGGGCGTAGACGTCGATGAAGTAGTCCGCCATCGCGCGGGCGTCGGCGTCCGACAGCGGGTAGTCGTAGCGCTGCGCGATCCCGAAGGCCTCCTCGAGCGTGGCGGGCCAGTTCCCCGCGGCGACCTCGGGGTGGTCCTGCCAGCCCTTGAACATCCCGACCACGTGCTCGTAGTAGCCTGCGGCATCCAGCCGGTAGTCGTCCGTGTCCGTGTAGCCGGCGACGACGTCGGCCTCGGGCAGTGTCACGTAGCGTTCCGAGGTGACCGCTCCGTCGGGTCCGTAGGTGATGGTCTTCGTCCCGGGCGCCGTCTTGAGCATCAGCTCGGACCGGCCGTCGCCGTCGAAGTCCGACACCAGGAACTGCGTGTAGTGGGCGCCGGAGCGGATGTTGACGCCGAGGTCGACCCGGCTCAGCAGGCGCCCCTCCGCCGTGTAGGTGTCGATGTAGGTGTTGCCCGTGTACCCGATCTGGGAGACGTCCTTGGAGTTCGAGGGATCCCACTTCACGAAGTACTCGTAGGCGCCGTCCCCGTCGACGTCGCCGACGCTCATGTCGTTCGCCGCGTAGGTGTAGGCCTCGCCCGCCGGCGTCACGCCGTCGGCCGGTCTGGTCAGCGGCAGGTCGGTGTACGCCTGCGTCCAGGGTGCCACCTCGGCGCTCAGCTCCACCTCGACCCCGTCGACGACGGCACCCACGCTGTACCGTGCGGCGGCGGCCGCGCCTTCCCCGGTCACGGCAGTATCGAGGTAGTTGGTGCTGTCCGTGACGGTGGCGACGGGTTCGCCGTTCCGGTAGACCGTGTAGTCGGTGCCCGTCAGGCCGTCCGCCGTCGCGCCGGCCACCTCGCCCGCCTTGAGCCGCCAGCTGAGGAACACACCCTGGGGCGTCGCGGCGGCGACCAGCCCCCGGTCCAGGTATTCGAGTTGCACTCCCCCGATCGGAGCGGCGTTGCCGGCTCCCTGGCCCTGCGCCATGGCGGGGACGGCGAGACCGGAGAGGGTGAGGAGGGTGCCCGTGGCGAGGGCGACGCAGGTCGAGACCGCGGTTTTCTTGACCGAACTCATCATTGAATCCTTTAATTGGAAAACGCTTTCCTTAATCAACCTAGGTTTCGGGGCTCCCGGCGTCAAGGTCCGACCACGAAAAAGGGAGCAGCCGGAGCTGCTCCCTTTCCCTGCCGTCGGCCTCGATCAGGCGGAATGGCCCGGCGCGTGCTGCACGATGATCTCGCGCACGGGACCGTACAGCGGGTGCTCCGCTTCGAGGCCCGTGATCGTCGTCGTCGCCTCGCCCGGCTCCTGGGAGGCCAGGATCTCGGCCAGTGCTGCGACCTCGGGATCGTCGGCGGCCGAGAAGGCCAGTGCGGCCTGCATGGCCTCGAGCAACGCGGCCGGGTGGACGCCGGTCTCGGCCAGTTCAGCGGCCGGACCGACGAACCGCTCCTTGCGGCTCAGCTTCCGCAACGGCGCCCTGCCGACGCGCACCACCGTGTCCGGGAGGTGCTGGTTGGTGAAGCGGCGCAGGATCTTCTGCACGTAGGCCTCCTGCTCCGCCGCGTCGAACCCGTGCTTGGAGACGAGCAGCTGCTTCGTCTCGTCGAGCACGGCCCGCACCTTCGCGGCGATCGCCTCGTCCGCCATGGCGTCGGCGATCTTCTCGACGCCGGCCGCGTAGCCGAAGTAGGCGGCCGACGCGTGGCCGGTGTTCACCGTGAACAGTTTCCGCTCGATGTACGGCTCGAGGTCGTCGACGTAGGTCGCGCCGGGGATCTCGGGCGCGTTGCCCTTGAACGGGGTGCGGTCGATGACCCATTCGAAGAAGGTCTCCACGGTGACGTCGAGCCCCTGCCCGGGCGCTTGGTTCGGCACGATCCGGTCCACGGCGGTGTTGGCGAACACCGCGCGTGACGCGAGGTCCAGGGCCGCACCGTCGTACGTCTGCTCGACCTCGCGGCGCAGGATGTCCGTCGCGTTGATGGCGTTCTCACACGCCATCACCTGCAACGGAGCGAGCTCGTCGCTACGCCGGGCGATCGCCCGGGCGATGACCGGGGCGAGGAACTTGAGGACGTTCGGCCCCACCGCGGTGGTGACGATCTCCGCCGTCGCGACCTCCGCGACGACGTCCTCCTCCTGCGACCGCGAGTTGAGGGCACGGTAGTTGTCCACCGTCTTCACCGCCGGCTCCTCGCCGACCTCGTGGACGTCGTAGCTGGGCGTCGAGGCCAGCTGATCGATCAGGGCATCCGCGACGTCTGCGAAGACCACCTCGTACCCGGCTTCGTGGAGCAGGAGCCCCACGAAGCCGCGTCCGATGTTCCCGGCTCCGAAATGTACTGCCTTCACTAAGCATTGACCTTTCCGAAGAGGGCGAGGACCTCGTCCACCGAGGTGGCCTCGTCGAGCTTGGCGACCTGGTCCTTGTCGGAGAAGACACGGGCGATCGCGGAGAGGATGGACAGGTGCTCGTTGTTGACGCCTGCGACGCCCACCACGAACTTCACCTGCTTGCCGTTCCAGTCGATGCCCTCCGGGTAGCGCACGATCGACACGGCCGAGCGCTTGATCAGGTCCTTCGCCGCGTTGGTGCCGTGCGGGATGGCGAGGAAGTTGCCCATGTAGGTCGGGACGGACTTCTCGCGCTCGTGCATCGCTGCGACGTAGCTCGAGTCGACCGCACCGCGCTCGACCAGCAAGCGGCCGGCCTCGTTGATGGCGTCCTCCTGGGTGGTCGCCCTGCCGTTCAGCACGACGCTCTGCTCGGCGAGGACGTCGTTGGCACCGGTGCCTGAGCCGTCGGTGTCCGCGTCGGCCTCCGATGCCGCGGCGGCCGGCATCGGGTTCTTCGGATCGACCCCGCCCTCGGCCGAGGCACTGGCGCGCACCAGTTCGACGATCTCGTCATAGCGCGGGCTGTTCATGAAGTTGTCGACGGAGACGTGCGTCGCGCGCTGCGTCAGGGGCTCGGCGCGGGCGGCGAGGTCCTGGTGCGTCACGACGACGTCGTAGTCGTCCTTCAGGTTGGCGATGGCGAGGTTCGTGACCTTGACGTCCGGGAAGCCGGCCGCCTTGATCTTGTTGCGGAGCACCGAGGCACCCATCGCGGAGGAGCCCATGCCGGCATCGCAGGCGAACACGATGTTGCGGATCGGTCCGTCCGTGGCGGACGTGGAGCGGAAGTTCCCGGCGACGGAGCTCTTCTTGCCCTTCAGGCCCTCCATCTTGGAGGCGGCACCGGCGATGTCGTCGTCCGTCGACTTCGAGGTCTTCAGGATGACCGAGCCGATCAGGAAGGAGACCGCAGCGGCCATCAGGACCGACAGGGTGATGCCGATGAAGCTGTCCTGGGCGGTCGCGGCGTAGACGGCGATGATGCTGCCCGGTGCGGCGGGCGAGCGCAGGCCCGCACCGGTGAGCACGAGGGTGAAGATACCGGCCATGCCGCCGCCGATGACGGCGAGGACCATGAGGGGCTTCATCAGGACGTACGGGAAGTAGATCTCGTGGATGCCGCCGAGGAACTGGATGATGATGGCGCCGGGAGCGGACGACTTGGCCATGCCGCGGCCGAAGACCGCGTAGGCGAGCAGCAGGCCGAGCCCTGGGCCGGGGTTCGCCTCGAGCAGGAACAGGAGCGACTTGCCCGTCTCGGTCGCCTGTTCCGTGGCGAGCGGGGTGAGCACGCCGTAGTTGATGGCGTTGTTCAGGAACAGGATCTTGGCGGGCTCGATCAGGATGCTCGTGAAGGGCAGGAGTCCCGAACTGACGAGGAAGTCCACGCCCCTGCCGGCTGCGTCGCTGAAGAGCGTGACCAGCGGGCCGACGGCGAGCAGACCGAAGACCGCCATGAGTGCGGCGAAGATACCGGCGGCGAAGTTGTTCACCAGCATCTCGAAGCCGGGGCGGATCTTGCCGTCCCAGATGCTGTCGATCTTCTTCATGAGATAGGCGGTCAGCGGGCCCATGATCATGGCGCCGATGAACATCGGGATGCTCGTGCCGACGATCACGCCCATGGTCGCGGCCGCGCCGACGACGCCGCCACGGGTCTCGTAGATCATCTTGCCGCCGGTGTAGCCGATGAGCAGCGGAAGCAGGTAGGTGATCATCGGACCGACGAGGCCGACGTTCGGATCGCCGGCCGCGTTCTCGCCGAAGCCCCCGAGCACGCCCACCGGGAAGTAGCCGGCCTCGATGAACAGTGCCGTGATGAGGCCCCACGCGATGAACGCGCCGATGTTGGGCATGATCATACCGGACAGGAACGTCCCGAATTTCTGGACGCGGACCCGGGCACTGGTGCCGGACCTCGCTTCTAGTTGTGTTGCCACATTCTTTCCTTACCGTTGTCCCCGCAACTCTGCGGAGAGGGATGGGTGATGACCGGGAAGCGTCAGCTTCCCGACCTGCTGGAGATGCGCTGGAGCCATTCGAGGAAGAGCTTCAGTTCGGAGCTGGAGAGCTGGTCGGGGTGCGAGGACTGCAGCGCGGCATTGAGGGCGATCGCCGCCACGACCACGGAGGGTGTCCCCTCCGTGTCGGTGGTGGGGTCGCCCTCGGAATCCGTGGCCACGGCCGAGATCACGGCTTCCCGCGTCATGGCGGAGAGCTCGAGGTTGCGTTTCGCCGCAGGTTCCGCGATCAGCATGAGCGTGACGCCGATGTTGGCGGCGAGCATGCTGCGGGCGGCTTCACGCGGTGAGACGACGAGGCGGGCCGCCGCGGCCGCCCGCGCCAGCACCTCCTCGAGGAACGCCTCCGCACTGGCCACCATGGATGGCCTGCGCTCGGGCCGGATGTTGCCGAACATCACCAGGTAGAGGTGCGGATGGTCGAGGCCGAACTGAACGTGGTTGTCCCAGTGCATCCGGAGGTCCTCGATCGGTTGTCCCGACGTCGGGAGGCCCCTCTCGGCGTCGAGGTACTCCGAGAAACCCTCGGCGACGACGGCGTCGAACAGGCCTTCCTTGTCACCGAAGTGGTGGTACAGGGTCGGAGCGGTCACCCGGGCGGCTTCGGTGATCTGCCGGGTGGAGACGGGCTCGCCGTTGGACTCCGCGAGCAGTGCTGCGGCGGCCCTCAGCAGCCTGTCCTTAGGCGCTGGTTCGCCTACTTTTTTCATGCCTGCTACCGTAGCACCTATAGCACCGTTATATGAACTGCATCACAAATAGTTTTTGCCTCGAGCGGCACAATGGTGCTAGACCGAAACACACCGGCAAGGAGACAAGGACGTTCAATGGAGAATTTCGCAGGGGTCGGAGTCAGCCCCGGACGCGTGATCGGTCCGATCCGCCACATGCCGAAGTCGGTCGGCGAACCTCCAGCCGGTGAACGGCACGACTCCCCGGACGCTCCCGAGGCCGCCGTCGCAGCCCTGAAGGCCGCCTCCAAGGCCGTCCAGGAGGAGTTGAAGCGCAGGGCGGGGATCGCCAAGGGCGATGCCAAGGCCGTGCTGCAGGCGACCTCGCTGATGGCGGCCGATCCCATGCTGCTGAAGTCCGCGACCAAGCTGATCAACAACGGCACGTCACCCGCGCGTGCCGTCTGGGAAGCCGGCGCGTCCGTCGCCGAGATGCTCCACAACCTCGGCGGCTACATGGCCGAACGCACCGCCGACGTCCTCGACGTCCGCTCCCGCATCGTGGCCGAGCTGCGCGGCCTGCCCGCACCGGGCATCCCGTCGTCGGACACGCCCTTCGTCCTCGTCGCCGAGGACCTCGCACCCGCCGATACCGCCACCCTGGATCCGGCCGTCGTCCTCGCCCTCGTCACCTCCGGCGGAGGACCGCAGTCGCACACCGCCATCATCGCCCGCTCCCTCGGCCTGCCCGCCGTCGTCGCCGCCGTGGGCGTCGACAACATCGCCGACGGCACGGACGTCTTCGTGGACGGAGCGGCCGGCACGATCGCACTCGACCCGGGAGCCGAGGAGGAGGCAGCCGCCGAGGCCTACAAGGCAGCCGCGGCCGCGCTCACGGTCTTCGACGGCACCGGCGTCACCGCCGACGGGCACGAGGTCCCCCTGCTCGCCAATGTCGGCGGAGCGAAGGACGCCGTCAAGGCCGCCGAGGCGAAGGCCCAGGGAGTCGGCCTCCTCCGCACCGAGTTCTGCTTCCTCGAGCGGGACACGGAGCCGACGGCGGAGGAGCAGATCGAGGCGTACAAGGGCGTCTTCGACGCCTTCCCGGGCAAGAAGGTGGTGGTCCGCACCCTTGACGCAGGCGCCGACAAGCCCCTGCCCTTCCTCACCGACGCCAGCGAACCGAATCCCGCCCTGGGTGTCCGCGGCTACCGCACCGACCTCACGTCCCCGGGGGTGCTGGAGCGCCAGCTCCAGGCGGTCGCCGACGCAGCATCGCAGGCCAGTGCCGATGTCTGGGTCATGGCGCCGATGATCTCGACGGCCGAGGAGGCCGCGGACTTCGCCAAGTTGTGCAGCAACGCCGGCCTGCAGACCCCGGGCGTCATGGTGGAGGTACCGTCCGCGGCACTGATGGCCGAGGCGATCCTCGGCGAGGTGGCCTTCGCGAGCCTCGGCACCAACGACCTCACGCAGTACACCATGGCGGCGGACCGCCAGCTCGGCTCGCTCGCCGCGCTGAACAACTCCTGGCAGCCCGCCGTCCTGCGCATGGTGCAGCTGACGGTGCAGGGTTCCGCAGCAGAAGGGCATGCGAAGCCCGTCGGCGTGTGCGGTGAGGCCGCGGCCGACCCCGCCCTCGCGGTCGTCCTCGTGGGCCTCGGCGTCTCGACGCTGTCCATGACACCGCGAGCGCTCGCGGGAGTCGGCGCCGTCCTCAACAGCGTCACCCTCGCCGAGGCGCAGCGCATCGCAGGCATCGCCGTCGCCGCCCCGACCGCGGCGGAGGCCCGGGCTCGTGCACGCGCCGAACTGCCCGTCCTGGAGTCCCTGGGGCTGTAGCGGGAACATCCCGCGGCCCGCCCGACCGCGTCCCCTTCGACGGGACGCGGTCGTCAGCCGCTGTGCGACGGTGCCCGGCCTAGGACCGGATCGCTGCCGCTGCTGCGTCGACGAACGCGGAGTCCGACATCCGCCCGTCGGCGACGAGCAGCGACCAACCCCAGTCGAACGCCTGGCCCGGGCCGAGGTGCAGCTCCGAGTGGAAGAAGGGTGCGGCGCACAGCATCGGTGTGCCGGCGCTGCGGACGAACCACGGCGAGGGCCCGCCGGGATTGCCCGGAGCGGGCACCATCAGCACCGATGCGGTCGGCGACCTGAGGCCGAGCCACGAGCGTCTGCTGCCCATGGCGTCCTCCTCGCTCAGGGACCCGATACCGGACCCCGCGCCGGTGGATCCGGGCGCGAGCCCGGGGTCATCCGGGCCGGAGGACGCAGGCACGTGCCCGGGGTCATCCGGCCCGGCGGCAGCGCCCGCGACGATGTCAGCGCCGTCGAACGATGACGCCAGGCGCAGGAAGAATCCCCCGTACCCCGCGTTCGCCCGGCCCGCCGTCGTCGGACTCCCGAAGGCCAGCGCACCCGCGCTGGTGTTGACCCACCGGCTCCGCACCGAGGTGAGCATCCAGTCGGCGCCGGCGTGGACGGTCCGAGCGCCCCATTTCCGGTCCTCGTCCAGGAACGCGCTCCCGTCCGCCGCGCACCACTCGAGCCGCTGCAGGACACCGGGGTCCCCGCCCACGTCGACGCCCCGCTGGGAGCCGTTGTTCGGCAACTGCACGTAGCCCTGACCCTCGCTGTACGTCGGCCCGCCCCAGAGGTTGACCGGGTAGCGCTGGCCTGCGACGGCGACATTGGACACGGCGATGCCGAGGCCCCAGTGCCAGGGGTGGTCGGCCGGCCCGCAATCGCTGACGGTGCCGCCCGTGGGCGTCGACACCGGGTGCAGGAAAGGCCGGGGCGAATGCTCGGCGGGCGCTCCCCCGCCGTCGTGCAGGACGCCGGCGAGCCGGCCGTCCGCCGTCCGGACGGGCGTGGGACCGGTCACGCCGCGGGTCCGTGCGGCCGAGACCCGAGGAGGGCTTCTGGGCGACCCGCCGGTCGGCCTTCGATGACCGGCGCCGTGAGGGCGCCGCGCAAGGCAGGATCTGCGAGGTCGGCCCGCGAGATCCAGCGGCCCTCACGTGCCGAGGCGTACATGGCGCTGACGATCTCCAGTGCGCGGGCCGGGTGTCCCACGACCCCGGGCATGCCGCCTCCGGCCAGCAGTGAGCCGTAGATCTCGGCGAACAGGGCATCGTGCCCGCTCGGGACCTCCTGCTCGGGGAGCGCCCAGGACGCCGCTGTCCGCTCGTCGACATGGGGTGCCGGCGTGATCTTCCAGTGCGCGTGCCCGTGGCCGTAGAGGTGCTCCAGTTCGATCGTCGCGTTCTCGGTATCGATCCGGAGGAGGCTCGACTCCCGCGGCGCGAGGACGGTGGTGACCACGGAGGCGACGGCCCCCGACGCGAAGACGAGGGACGCGTGGGACAGATCCTCGGTCTCGACGTCCCGTCCGAGCCGCCACATCGTGGCCTGCACGGCGGACCACTCGCCCAGCAGGTAGGCCAGCAGGTCCACCTGGTGGCTTCCGTGGCTCAGCGTGGTGCCGCCTCCCTCGGTGGCCCAGGTCCCGCGCCAGGGAACGGCGAAGTACTCCGCCGTCCGGTACCAGTTCGTCTGGCACAGCGCCGAGAGGGTCCGTCCGAACGCACCCGAGTCCAGCAACTCCTTGACGTGCGCGGCGGCTGTCCCCGAGCGCTGCTGGAAGACGACGGCGAGGCCGCGCTGGGCGGCGCGACCGACCTCGACCATGGTGTCGAGTTGGATGAGGCTCAGGGCCGCGGGCTTCTCGACCACCACGTGGGCTCCTGCCCCGAATCCCGCCGCCGTCTGTTCGGCATGTCCGCCGGGGGGCGTGCAGATGTGGAGGACATCGACGCTGACGGCCGCGAGCATGTCCTCGAGCGACGCCGAACGGGCGTCGATGCCGTACGTGTCGGCGAAGGCCGCGAGGTGCTGCTCGGAGGGATCCGCAGCTGCGACCAGTTCCACTCCGGGCAGGAGGCGTAGCGCTCGGGCGTGGAGGTGGGCCACCCCACCGGTTCCCAGGATGGCCGCCCTGAGCGGCCCGGCCGTCGCAACCTCCGGGCCGGGAGCGGACTCTGTGCCGGACTCGGCAGCGGACTCGGCGACTGGACTCGGCAGGGGCACGGAGACCTCCATCATCGGCAGGGTTGCGGTCCTCGGAACACTAACAGAGAAAGCGTTTACCCGGCCGGGCAGGCGCGAGCGGGCATCGTTCGGCGTCGTGCAAGAATGGCCCTTTCCGCAATTCGCAGGGCGTGGCCCGAGGCTACCGCCCACACCATCAGGAGTGCACGCAATGTCTGCACCGGCAAGCAAGAGTCCCGCGACGCTGCACGATGTCGCCAGGGAGGCCGGAGTCTCGCTCGCGACGGCATCGCGGTCCCTGAACGGCAGCGCGCGGAAGGTGAACGAGGCCTACCGGCAGCGCGTGGTCGAAGCGGCCCAGCGACTCGGCTACACCACCAACCTCTTCGCGCAGGCCGTGGCCAAGGGCAGCACCACCACGGTGGCCCTGCTCGTGGCCGACATCGCGGACCCCTACTTCTCCAGCATCGCGGCGGGAGTGATCGATGCGGCGAGCGAGGAGGGGCTCGTGGTGACGATCGCCGTCACGGGCCGCAACGCCCAGCGTGAGCTCGACACGGTGCGGGCCCTGCGTGGGCAGCGTCCCCGCGTCATGATCCTCGCGGGATCCCGGACCACCGGCTCCGCCTTCGAGGAGCACCTGCGGGCCGAGCTCTCCTCCTTCGAGGACACGGGCGGCAAGGTCGCCTTCATCAGCCAGGACGCGGCGCCCTTCGCGACCGTCCTCCTGGACAACCGTGGCGGCGCACGTCACCTCGCCGTCACCCTGGCGGGCCTCGGCTACCGGGACTTCGCCGTCATCGCCGGACCACCCGAGATCAGGACCTCCGAGGAACGCCTGGACGGCTTCACGGCGGGACTGGCGGAGCACGGCATCCCCCTTCCCCCCGAGCGCATCGTCCACGCCGACTTCACGCGCGACGGCGGCTACCGCGGCACCCAGGAACTGCTCGCCGCGGGAGCGCCCGTGGACCTGGTCTTCGCGGCCAACGACGTCATGGCCGTCGGCGTCGTGTCCGCCCTGCGCGACGCGGGGATCGTGCCCGGCGAAGGGATCGGCGTGGCGGGTTACGACGACATCCCGACGGTCCGCGACATCACGCCGGCCCTGACCACCGTGCGCATCCCCCTCGAGGACGTCGGACGGCGTGCCCTCCAGCTCGCGACGGGAACGGCCTATGACGGCGTAGTCGCGGAAAACGGCACAGGTCCGGCCCCCATCCCCACGGAGACGATCATCAGGGGCAGTACGCCGCGTCGTTAGGACGGGGCATCACAGGGGCAGGATCGGCCCGGGTGCGGCCGTCCGGCGGGCTAGCTCCGAGACGTCGTCCAGCGGCAGCTCGGCGACCTCGGCGACGACCTCGATGTCCTCGCCGTGGCTGAGCGCCTCGGTCACGGCTTCCTTCAGGATCAGCTCGGCGCGGTCGAGCTCGAACTCGACATCCTCCTTGTCCGCTGCTGCGACGCGGATCTTCTGCAGATCACCGTTCGTCATGGCGTTGCGCGTACCTCACTTCCTGGCTCGACGGCATCGACTCCGGCGCACCTCCTCCAGGGCGGCCTCCGGACGGCTCGTCCGAGGCGCGGTGTCGGTGGCATCGTCGCGACAATCCTAACCAGACACCTGCCTCCACGAGATGAAAAGCAGGTGACGGATGCCTTGCCACGGGGTGGACCGGCCCCGCACCGAGCCGGCCGGCAGCCCCGGCGTGCAGCACCTACCCGCACGCGGTGTCCGCCGCAACAACCATCTGCATCACGGCGCCCATTCCCCTCCCGCCCGGCTAGGATGGGAGCAGCGGATCGGCGGCAACGTGCGATCGTGGTCTAGCAGAAGGCCCGTGGCGCCGGGATCAGGCCCGGCATGACGTTCGAGGCTACTGATGGACCTATTTCCCCCCTCCAACGAGTTGGGTGCGACGCTCGGTCGCATCCGCGGACTCGTGCTCACGCAGGAGACGGCGCAGCACGCCGTCGACCTCCTCGCACAGGTGGCGCAGGAGACGACACCCAATGCGTCGGGCGCGGGCGTGTCACTCATCCACGAGTCGCAGCGGACCAGCGTGGGCGCGACGGACGCGCTCGTCCGCACTGCCGACGATCTCCAGTACACCCTGTCCGAGGGACCGTGCCTGACGGCGTGGTCCACACGGTCGCCGGTGACGATCGACGACACGAGCACCGACGTGCGGTTCCCGCAGTGGAGCGCGGCGGCGGCCGACGCCGGCGTCCGGTCCTGCTTCAGCGTGCCCCTCCTGAGGGGCCGCGACTCCCTCGGCGCCATGAAGGTCTATTCGACCGTCCCCGCCGCGTTCGACGACGCCGACCGTGCCCGCCTCACGAGCCTGTCGATCGCCGCCTCCGCCCTGCTCGGACACGTGCAGACGTCGGAGACGTCGACCCGGATCAGCAGCGAGTTGCGCGAGTCGCTGCGCTCGCGCGACCTCGTCGGCATCGCGAAGGGGATCCTGATGGAACGCGAGGGCCTTACCGAGTCGGAGGCACTCACGGCACTGACCGCCCGTGCCCGCATCACCGGGGTGCCGTTCCGGCAACTCACCGCGGACATCGTGAACGGTCACGGTGACCACGGATCGGAGGATGCGTCCCGATGACATTCCCCTACTCGGAGGAACAGCGGGCGATGATCACCGCGGCCATCGTCGAATCGGGCTTCTCGACGGGTGAGGTGTGGCTCCACTACTTCTCGCTGAGCGGCGAGGTGGACGAGTACGAGGTGGAGGCCTACCTGGCGGGCCTGATGCCGATGCCCGCCCTCGAATGCGACCTGCTCGCCCTCGCCGTGAACGAGCTCATCGACGAGCTGCCCCCCAGGCGCCGCGCACCGTTCAGCGACGAGCTCGTCCGGGCGCACGCGGGAACCGGGGACGCCCCGTCGCCGTGATCGAGTGTCGGACCCGCGGCATACCCTCGTCGCATGGCAGAACGACCGGGGTGGCACGGCATCCCTCCCAGCGCTGACAGGTTCATCCCACCGCTCCAGCTCGATACTCCTTCCACCGGCATCACGGAGCCCCTGCGATCGCCCACACTGTGGGTGGATCTCGACTACCCCGACGGCTCCATCTGCACCCGGAAGGGTTTCGCCATGGCCTGGACGGACACGGCCGTGCGTGCCCAGTGGATCGAGTACTCACGGGCGCGGGAAGCGTGGGTCGACGCCGCACGGTGCCGGCGTCGGGACCTGAAGCCCTCGGCGGCGCACGCCGCCTGAGCGCACCCGCTCAGGTTCCCGCCCGTCGCCCTCGTAGAGTGGGCGCATGGACAAGCCGGCATGGCACCCCGCGGTGCGCACGGGTGGGCGTGGCTAGGGCCGCCGGCTGGCACGGCCTCCCGCCGACCACGCATCGGTTCATGGCCCCGCTCCAGCTCGAAGCACCCACCGAGGGGATCACCGAGTCCGTCTCCCCCGCGCCGGCCCTCTGGGTGGACCTCGAGTACCCCGACGGCTCCCGGCAGACCGTCCGTGCATTCGCCATGGCGTGGACCGTTTCGGCGGTACGCGCCCAATGGGTCGAATTCTCCATCGCCCGCGAGGCGTGGGTGCGCCCGGACCAGTGCACCCGGCGCGAGATCCCTGGCCGTCCCGGCCCGGGCCGCTGACCCTCCCCCGGCCGCTTATTGTCACCTCCTCCTTCTTCCCCTACACTCTGGGTAAACGCTTTCCAAAACAGCGTCACCGCCGGACCCAAGGAGTATCAATGTCAACGAGGACAATCGGGATCATCATGAACGGCGTCTCCGGACGCATGGGATACCGCCAGCACCTTGTCCGTTCCATCCTCGCCATCCGCGACCAGGGCGGAGTCCTCCTCGCGGACGGCACCCGGGTCCAGGTCGAACCGATCCTCGTGGGCCGCAACGAGGCCAAGCTCGCCGAGCTCGCCGCGAAGCACGGCATCGAGCACTACTCCACCGACCTCGACAGCGTCCTCGCGGATCCCACCTGGGAGATCTACGCCGACTTCCTGGTCACCAAGGCGCGCTCCGCGGCGATCCGGAAGGCGATCGCCGCCGGCAAGGCCATCTACACCGAGAAGCCCACCGCCGAGACCGCCGAGGACGCCCTCGAACTCGCGAACCTGGCCGAGGCCGCCGGCATCAAGAACGGCGTGGTGCACGACAAGCTGTACCTCCCCGGCATGCAGAAACTCAAACGGCTCGTGGACTCCGGCTTCTTCGGCCGCATCCTCTCCGTCCGTGGCGAGTTCGGCTACTGGGTCTTCGAAGGAGGCTGGCAGGACGCGCAGCGCCCCAGCTGGAACTACCGTGCGGAGGACGGCGGCGGGATCGTCGTCGACATGTTCCCGCACTGGAGCTACGTACTGGAGAACCTCTTCGGGAAGGTCGAGTCCGTCTACGCCCGCGCCGTCACCCACATCGACGAGCGCGTCGACGAGCAGGGCCGCCCCTACAGCGCCACGGCCGACGACGCCGCCTACGCGGTGTTCGAGCTCGAGGGCGGCATCGTCGCCCAGCTCAACTCGAGCTGGACCGTACGCGTGAACCGTGACGAGCTCGTGCAGTTCCAGGTGGACGGCACGCACGGATCCGCCGTCGTCGGGCTGTTCGGCTGCAAGATCCAGCCGCGCAACGCCACCCCGAAGCCCGTCTGGAACCCCGATCTCGAGGACACCCACGACTACGACGCCGACTGGATCGACGTGCCCACCAACGAGGTGTTCGAGAACGGCTTCAAGACCCAGTGGGAGGAGTTCCTGCGCCACGTGCTGGAGGACGGCCCGCACCCGTACGACTTCCTGGCCGGCGCACGCGGGATGTACCTCGCGGAGCAGGGGCTGGAGAGCTCGCGCACCGGGCGACGACTCGACCTGCAGGACGTGCGCACCACCGCGTCCTCGCTCGAGGAAGCGATCACGCTGGCATGATCACGCTCGTCGACGCGGTCGGGGCCACCTCCACCGTCGAACTGAATCCCGCGCCGGCGTTCTCGAAGCCCGCGGCGCCCCTGAGCAGCCGCACGGTGTACGCGGCGGCGCACGTGGTGCCCCGGGCCTCGGCGGACAACGTCCCCGGCTCGCCCGCGGACCTCGACTGGGACGCGACCCTCGCCTTCCGGCACCACCTGTGGTCGTGGGGCCTCGGCGTCGCGGACGCCATGGACACCGCGCAGCGCAACATGGGGCTCGACGCCGCGGCGACGCGCGAGCTCATCTCGCGCAGCGCCGCGGAAGCGCGCTCCGTGGACGGTGCCCTCGTGGTCGGCGTGAACACCGACCACGTCGACGACGCCGTGATCGGGCTCGAGGCGGTCATCGACGCCTACAAGGAGCAGCTCCACTTCACCGAGGACGCGGGCGCCTCCGTCGTGCTCATGGCGAGCCGCCACCTCGCACGTGCCGCCCGTACCGCCGAGGACTACGAGAGGGTGTACTCGGAGGTCCTCGCCGCCGCCGGCGCCCCCGTGATCCTGCACTGGCTCGGCAGTGCGTTCGACCCCGAGCTGGGCAGCTACTTCGGCTCGTCGGACACCGATGCGGCGTCGTCGACCCTCCTCAAGATCATCGCGAACTCGCCCGACAAGGTGGCCGGCGTGAAGATGAGCCTGCTGAACGCGGACTCCGAGCGGGCCGTTCGGTCACAGCTCAACGCACCGGCACGCATGTTCACCGGGGACGACTTCAACTACGTCTCCCTCATCGGTGGGGACGCCTCGGGCTACTCCGATGCACTCCTCGGCGCCTTCGCGGCCCTCGGTCCGCACGCCTCGGCAGCGGTCCAGGCGCTCGACGCCGATGACAGTGCGGCGTACGGGCGGATCCTCGGCCCCACCGAAGCCCTGTCACGCCAGATCTTCTCGGCACCCACGTTCTACTACAAGACGGGGGTGGCCTTCCTCAGCTGGCTCAACGGACACCAGGCCGGTTTCGGCATGGTCGGTGGCCTGCAGGCCGCCCGGAGCCTGCCGCACCTGTCGGAGATCGTCCGCCTCGCCAACGAGTGCGGGGCCCTCGAGCAGCCGGAGCTCGCCCGCGAACGCTGGCACGCGCTGCTCGCCGTGGGCGGGGTGGCAGCATGAGCACGCCGAACGGGCGCCTGTCCATCAACCAGGCCACCATCAAGTACGCCCCGCTCGCCGACGCCCTGCAGGTGACCTCCGACGCCGGGATCACCAGTATCGGACTGTGGCGCGACTCCGTGCAGGCCGCATCGCTGCCCGAGGCCGGGCGGCTGCTCGCGGACTCCGGACTGCGCTTCTCCAGCCTCTGCCGCGGCGGGTTCTTCACCGTGCCGGAGGGCCGTGCACGCCGTGCGGCCATGGACGACAACCGGCGGGCGATCGAGGAGACCGCGCACCTCGCGGCCTCGGGTGCCCCCGGGTCCGTGGCGGTCCTCGTCATGGTCGCCGGCGGGATCCCGCAGGGATCGAGGGACATCGCGGGTGCCCGCTCCATGGTGCACGATGCCCTCGCCGAACTGGCCCCCGACGCCGAGGCGGCAGGTGTCACGCTCGCCCTGGAGCCACTCCACCCCATGTACGCCTCGGACCGCGCCGTCATCTCCACCCTCAAGCAGGCCCTCGACCTGGCCGCGCCCTTCTCCCCCGCGACCGTCGGCGTCGTGGTCGACACCTTCCATGTGTGGTGGGATCCCGAACTGTTCCCGCAGATCGAGCGGGCAGGAGCGGAGCGCCGGATCGCGAGCTACCAGGTGTGCGACTGGAAGACGCCCCTCGCGGCGGACGTCCTGCTGTCGCGCCACTACCCCGGGGACGGCGTCATCGATTTCGCCGGCATCACCCGGGCCGTGCAGGCCGCGGGCTACGCAGGCGACATCGAGGTGGAGCTCTTCAACCAGGACATCTGGGACACTCCCCCGGCCGAGGCCGTCGCGCGCACGGTCGAGGGCTTCGAAGCCTCCGTCTCCGCACACCTGGGCCACCTGAGCGGCGACCTACGCCGGTAGCATCGGCCTATGGAATCTACCGAGGTCGTCCGACGGTACTGGTCGTCGGTGTGGAGCAGGGACTGGAACGCGGTGGGCCAGGTGCTCGCGGAGGACGTGGAGGTGTTCTGGCCCGTGACACGCGAGGTCATCCGCGGCCGGGACAACATGGTGGCCGTGAACTCCGAGCATCCGAACGGGTGGAGCATCGACGTCCTCAACGTCTACGACACCGGTGACGTCGTCGTCTCCGAGGTCCAGGTACCGCAGGAGGACGTCGGGATCTTCCGGGTCGTGTCCATCTGGACCGTGGCCGACGGCGTCATCACCTCCGGCCGCGAGTACTGGACGCTGTACGGCGGCGAGGAGGGCAGGGACTGGCGGCGCAAGTACGTGAGCATCGGCGACCTGCCCTCCTGAGGACCGCGAGGACGGTGCAGGCACGCACCGCCGCACGACCGGTACTGGCAATAGTCCCGACCACACCATATGCTAAGCATGCTGATGATTTGGTCAGTGACCGTACCCACCCCAGACAAGGGAGGCATGATGAGCACGAAGGTCGAAGAAACCGTTGTAGTGAATCTTCCAGTGACGACCGTGTACAACCAGTGGACGCAGTTCGAGGAGTTCCCGCACTTCATGGGCGGCATCAAGCAGATCACCCAGCTCAGCGACGACCGTCTCGAGTGGGTCGCGGAGATCGGTGGCATCCGCCGGCAGTGGGAGGCGAGGGTCCTCGAGCAGGTGCCCGACCGTAAGGTCTCCTGGGCTGCCACGGAAGGTGCCACCAATGCCGGCACTGTCTCCTTCGAGGACCTCGGCGGCACCACGCGTGTGAACCTCACACTCGAGTACGAGCCCGAGGGCCTCGTCGAGAAGGTGGGCGACAAGCTCAACGTCGTGGAGAACCAGGCCAAGGCCGACCTGCACAGGTTCAAGGAATTCATCGAGTCGGAGAGCTACGCCACCGGCGCCTGGCGTGGGACGGTCGCCGGGCAGCCCGGGACCCCCACGGTCGATGACGCCGAGCAGTCACGCGGTGACAGCGGAAAGGCCGGCGTATCCGGCAAGGTCGCGGCGGGAGTCGGGGTAGCCGCGGCAGCTGCCGTGGCCGGCGTGGCCGCAGCGGCAGCGAGCAAGGGCAAGGAAGACGAGGAGGAGACCGTCGTGGAGACGGTCCCCGTCTTCGACGCCGCGCCCGTCGTCCCCGAGACCACCCCGGTGGTCGACGACGTGGACGTCATCGACGTCGACCCCGTCCCCGCAGCGGACGGCGTCCCGGGCACCGGAGTCCCCTCCGAGAGCCAGGGCCTCCGGGATGACACACTGGCCGACGGCGACCCGAGGGATCGTCGAGGCACTCTGTAGTCCCAGGACCCACGCAGGGGCCGGATTCCTTCGGGAGTCCGGCCCCTGCCCTGTTCCCGGGCGACCTTCTGGAGCCCGAGGTGGGAACCGGGGAATTACGTGGTTGGCAACGTAGTTGTGTCCTTCACCAACCCACCCCCATCCAGGAGAGCACCATGGACACCCCGACCCCCACCACGAACATTCCGAACACCACGAACACCACGACCGACGCGGACCTCCTTCCCGCCGACCCGGCAGGCCGGCAGGGCCGGGCAGAAGCCACCATGAGGGCCCTCGTCCTCGACGGCTTCGGCACGGAGGACGGTTTCGTACCGAGGGATGCCCCCCTCCCCGTCCCGGGAACAGGCCAGGTCCGCATCCGCGTCCGCGCCATCGGCATCAACCCCCTCGAGACCAAGATCCGGAAGGGGTGGATGGCCGAGGTGATGCCGACGACCTTCCCCGCCATCCTCGGGAACGAACTCGCCGGCGTCGTCGACGCCGTGGGCGACGGCGTGCAGGGGATCGCCGTCGGGGACCGCGTCGCAGGATTCGCGGCGACCGGCTCCTATGCCGAATACGCGCTGAGCCGGGCCGACACCGTCGCCCGGGTGCCCGACGGTCTCAGCTTCGAGCATGCCGTCACCATCCCCACGGGTGCCGAGACCACCCGGCGCGCACTCGCTCCGCTGCGGATCACCAGGGGCGAGACCGTGGTCGTGAACGGCGCGGCGGGCGGCGTGGGAAGCATGGCGGTCCAACTGCTCGTCGCGGCGGGCGTCACCGTGATCGGGACGGCGGGCGAGGCGAACCACGAGTACCTCCGCACCCTCGGTGCCATCCCGGTCGGCTACGGCGACGGCGTGGGCGAGCGGATCCGTGCCGTGGCGGAGCAGGGCGTGGATGCGGTCTTCGACGTCGCAGGGCAGGGATTCATCCCCGTCGCGATCGACCTGATGGGCGGCACGGAGCGCATCATCACCATCTCGGACTTCACCGCTCCGGCCCTCGGTGTGGCGGTCGCCGCCGGTCATCCGACGACCCTGACGGCGGACGGTTTCGCCGATGTGCTCGAGCTCGCCGCGCAGGGGAAGATCGCGACGCCGATAGCCGGCCTGTTCCCCTTCGACGACCTCGCCGGGGCGCATCGCCTGAACGAGACCGGCCACCTGCGCGGGAAGATCGTGGTTCAGGGCGTCTGAGGCGCCTCCCGGCCCGCCCGGTCCATCCCGTCGAGGATCTTCCGGGCGAGCCGGGTGAACTCGTCCTGTTCCTCGTCGGTCAGCCCGGCCGCAACGGTCCCCTGAAGGCGGGACCATGCCTCCGTGACCGGCCCGCGCAGGGCACGTCCGGCGTCGGTGAGGAACACGAGCGTCACCCGCCCGTCCGTCGTCGACCGGCTCCGCGTGATGAGGCCCGCGGCCTCGAGCCGCCGGACCGACTTCGCCACGGTGGAATGATCGAGCCGCTGCGGGGCGCCGAGGGACTTCTGCGACAGGCCGTCCTGATCCCACAACTGCATGAGCAGCAGCTCCTGCCCGGGGAAGAGCCCCAGTTCCCCCAGGAGGGAGGCGGCCAGCGACCGCTGCCCATGTCCGATCGCCAGGATCGCGGCACTCAGCGGATAGTCCCGCACGATCGGGGAACCCGCCTGGTTCCCCGCCGATGGCTCTGTCGGCCTGTTCATCCCGCGGTCGTCACTCCTCGTGCACCGGCTCCCCGGTGACGCGGTGGTCGGCGTGGTTCATCCCCTCGAGGATGAGCCGGGTGAGGTGCCCGTCGATGATGCTGTAGACCACGTTCCGGGCCTCCCTGCGCGTGGCCACGAGGCCGGAGAGCCGAAGTTTGGCGAGGTGCTGGCTGACCGCGGTGCGGTTCGCACCGGTCGCCGCGACCAGGGTGCCGACGTCGGCCGGTCCCTGCGTGAGCAGCCAGAGGAGATGGAACCGCGTCGGGTCCGCCAGCATGCGGAAGGTGCCGGCGCCCGCCTCGAGCCGCTGCGAGTCCGGTGCCACCGGATGGACGAGGCTGGGAGCACCGCCGTCGTTGCCATGCCTGTGGTCCGGCCGTGCCGCTGTGCTGTCGCTGATGCCGGCCTCCCCTCGTCGATGTCCGCCGTGCCCCCTACGCTACCGGGCGGCGCGCGCTTCGGGACCTGCCGCTACAGGCGAGGTCGCGGCAGCGGGCCACGACACCAGGGCGGCGACGGTCCCGCCGGCGGCCAGCACGGCGAGGCAGAGAGCGGCCGCCGGCTGTCCCGCCGCTGCGCCGATCCAGCCCGCGATCGGATAGGTCAGCATGAAGCAGGCGTGGCTGAGCGAGAACTGCGCCGTGAAGAGAGATCCCCTCGTGGCATCGGTGGCGACACGCCGCAGCAGCCTCGAGGAGGGCGTGCTGATCATGGAGGTCCCGACGCCCAGGACCGCCCAGAGCGCCAGGAAGACCCACCACGGCGAGCCGGAGCCCGCCACGACCGCGGCAGCCAGGACACCGGCGGGCAGGATGGCCGCGCCGATCAGCATGAACGTACGGTCGGAGATGCCCTCGAGGACCCGAGGGGCCGCGAACGCCACGAGCATGGAGCCCGCCCCGTAGACGGCCAGGGCCAGGGCGACGTCGGTGTTGGTGCCCGCGAACAGGTCCCGTGCGTACACCACGGTGTTCACCAGGACCAGGGCCGTGGCCGCGGCGACGACGAGGTTCAGCGCCAGCAGGCCGCGCAGGCTCGGCTCCCGCAGGAAGATCCGCGTGCCCAGCGTGGTGCGGTGCAGCAGCGAGCCCTGACCGGCGACCGCCGGGATCGCCGGCAGGCGCGTGACGAGGACCATGAGCGCGGAGGCCAGGAACCCGAGCATCGTCCCGAGGAACAGGTCCGAGTACGAGAGCACGGACAGCAGTGCCGCAGCGAGCAGCGGGCTGACGAGGGATTCGACGTCGTACGCGAGCCGCGACAGCGAGAGCGCCCTGGTGTAGTCCTTCTCGGCCGGCAGGACCAGCGGGATCAGGGCCTGGAACGCCGGCGTGAAGGTCGCAGAGGCCGACTGGAGGAGAAAGACCAGGACGTAGACCTGCCAGATCTGGTCGAGGAAGGGAAGGCTGAGGGCGACCATGGCACGCACCCCGTCCGCGGCGACGAGGACCACCTTGCGGGGCAGGCGTTCGACCACCGCGGCCATGACGGGAGCCACGACGACGTACGCAATCATCTTGATGGTGAGGGCCGTGCCGAGCACTGCGCCCGCCCGTTCTCCGGCCAGGTCGAAGGCCAGCAGTCCGAGCGCCACGGTGAGCAGCCCGGTGCCGAGGAGCGCCACCACCTGGGCGGTGAACAGATTCCGGTATGAGGTGGAACGCAGGACGGAGAGCATGATGAGAGGCCGTTTCGTCGGGGACGGAGACTCCACTATACGTGCAGACATACGCACACGATGACTCTTTGTCGTCCGGTGTTCCGACCGGTCGCGGGCCGGACCTGCCGCCCTCAGGCTCCGGGGAGGACGATACTCGTGACGGGGAGCGAGGGATCGGTCCCGAAGGCGATCCCGCTCGGCGCCCCGCCGGCCATCACGATCTGCGCACCGAGGGCCGCGACCATCGCACCGTTGTCGGTGCAGAGCGACGGCGCCGGGACGGTGAGCGTGATGCCCGCAGCCGTGCACCGCTCCCGCGTCAGGTCCCGGAGCCGCCGGTTCGCTGCGACTCCACCGCCCAGCAGGAGGTTCGTGATGCCGTGCTCCCGGCACGCGAGGACGGCCTTCGAGGTGATGATGTCCACCACGGCCTCCTGGAAGGACGCGGCGATGTCGGCGACGGGGACGTCCAGCCCTGCTGCCTCGTACTGCTCCACGGCGCGGGCGACCGCCGTCTTGAGCCCGCTGAAGGACCAGTCGTAGCGGTGCGGGCCGGGTTCCTCGGCCGTTCCCATGTACTTGGGTTGCGAGAGCCCGCGGGGGAAGCGGATGGCTTTCGGGTCGCCCTCCGCCGCCAGCCGGTCGATGGCGGGTCCGCCCGGATACCCGAGGCCCAGGATGCGCGCGGTCTTGTCGTACGCCTCGCCAGCGGCGTCGTCGATGGTCGAGCCCAGCAGCTCGACGTCGTTCGCGATGTGTCCCACGCGGAGGATCTCCGTGTGGCCACCGGACACGAGCAGCGCTCCGAGGTTCGGCGGCAGCCCGTCGGCGAAGGTGCCGCCGAGCATGCCGACGCCGACGTGCGCCACCAGGTGGTTGATCGCGTAGAGCGGCTTGCCGGTCGCGACGGCGAGCGCCTTCGCTGCGGACACACCCACCATCAGCGCGCCCGAGAGTCCCGGGCCGGCCGTGACCGCGATGGCATCGAGCTCGTCGAGGGTGACGCCGGCGTCGTCGAGCGCGGACCGCAGTGTCGGCACGAAGGCCTCGAGGTGCGCCCGCGAGGCGATCTCGGGGATGACGCCGCCGAAGCGCACGTGCTCGTCCATGGAGGAGGACACGGTGTTGGTCAGGAGGCGGGTGCCGCGGACGATCCCGACACCGGTCTCGTCGCAGGACGACTCGATGCCGAGGATCAGCGGTTCTGCGGTCGTCACGGTGTCTCCCCGTCCTCGGTGGCCAGTGCGAGCCTCATGACCCAGGCGTCGACGCCGTCGCGGTAGTACCTCTTCCGCGTGTGGATCCGCGCGAAACCGAAGCGCGTGTACAGCTGCTGCGCACGCGGGTTGTCCGCCCGCACCTCGAGCATCACGTTGTCGGCGCCCCGCCGCCGGGCTTCGTCGAGCAGCTCGGTGAGCAGGGCCCGGCCGATGCCCTGGCCCTCGAAGCGGGGCAGCACGCCGATGGTCTGGATGTCGGCCGTCGTGGCGAGGACCATGAGGCCCGCGTATCCCACGGCCTCGCCGTCCACCTCCGCCACGATGTAGCGCCGTGTGTCCGGTTGGAAGAACTCGGAGTAGAACATCTCGATGGGCCAGGCGTCGGCCGGGAAGAGCTCTTCCTCCAGCCCGCCGATCGTCTCGATGTCCTCGAACGTCAGGTCCCGCATTGTGTACCTCACGCCGTCGCCCGCTTCCGCGGCCCGGGCACCCGTGCGTCGGACTCCCGCAGATAGAGCGGAGAGGTGTCCCGGAGGTCCTGTCCGGCGAGGAGGCGCAGGCGGGCCACGCGACCGAGCGCGGCCGCGTCCGGGTCGGACGACGCGAAGGCCGGGACGCCGTCGACGTCGTCCGGGTAGAGCCCCGCTGCCCGGCCCACGAGCGGCAGCCCCTCGGGCAGGTCGGCGGCGGCACCGACGTGGGGGCCGTCGAGGAGTTCGGGCAGGCTCCCGCCGTCCGTCGGCATGCCGTACTCGGCCCAGTAGACCTCGCCGCGCCGCGCGTCCGTCCCGACGAGGAATCTCCTCCCGGCCGGGAGGACTCCGCCCGCTGCGGCGTCGAGGGCCAGGGCGTCGAGGCTCATGACGCCGTGGAGGGGTACGTCCCAGACGAAGCCGAGCGTGCGGGCCGTGACGAGCCCCGCCCGCAGCCCGGTGAACGGGCCCGGCCCCACGCCCGCGACGACGGCGTCGAGTTCCGTGCCCGCGACGCCGGCATCGTCGAGGATGCGCTGCACCGCGGGAGCGAGGACCTCGGCGTGCGACCGGGTGTCGGAGCTGCCGAACCGGCCGACGACGACGTCGTCCCGCAGGAGCGCGACCGTGGCCGCGGCGGAGGTGTCGATGGCGAGGAGAAGCACCGGTCCAGCCTAGTCGAGCGGGAGTCCGGGCTGCTGTCCGGTCCACCGTGGCCCCACGCCGGTGAGGGTGACGGTGCGCACCTCGTCCACGCCGTCGTCGTCGAACACGGTGACCCATTCCCCGTCTGCTGCCGTGGGCCCGGTTCCGCCGAGCGGCCGTGCGATGTCCACCCGGAGCCAGCTGTCGCTCAGGTGCTCCACGCGGCCGGCCCCCCACTCGATGACCGTGACGTTGGCGGCCATGGTGGCCTCGAGGTCCAGGTCGTCGACCGCCGCCGCACTCTCGAGCCGGTACGCGTCCACGTGGATGAGGCCCGGGCCGTCGCCCCTCGAGGAGTGCTGGCGGACGAGCACGAAGGTCGGCGAGATGATGCGGTCCTCGACCGCGAGGCCCCGCCCGAGCCCCTGCGTGAAGGTCGTCTTGCCGGCGCCGAGCTCACCCGAGAGGACCAGCAGGTCACCCGGTCGGAGCTGCGGCGCGAGGGCCGCGGCGAGTGCCTGCAGTTCGGTGGCCGAGCCGACGTCGTAGGACGCCGTCCAGTCAGGCGTCGGCGTCATCGCCCGCGCTCCCCTTCCCCGGGTCCAGGTAGATCCGCTCCACGCGGTCGCTGATCCGGGTCACCACCTCGTAGTTGATGGTCTGTGCGGCAGCGGCCCAGTCCTCGACGGCCGGGGAACCGGCTCCGCCGAACAGCACGGCGCGCTTGCCCAGCGGACCGTCCGGTGCGTCGGCGATGCCCGTGGTGCCGAAGTCGATGACGAGCTGGTCCATCGCGATCCGGCCGACCACCGGGTACATCCGGCCGCCGACGAGCACCGGGGCGCCGGTGGCGATGCGTGGAACACCGTCCCCGTAACCGACGGGGATCAGCCCGAGCGTGGTGGGTTTCTGCGTGCGGTAGGCGTAGCCGTAGGACACGCCCTGCCCGGCGGGCACTTCCTTGCAGTTCGAGACGGTGGTGCTGAAGGTCATGACGGGCCGCAGTCCGAGGTCTGCGGAGTCCTGGTCGGAGAAGGGCGAGAGCCCGTAGATGCCGAGGCCCACGCGCACCAGGTCGAAGTGGCAGTCGGGCCGGGAGAACGTCGCCGGTGTGTTCGCCAGGTGCCGCACCTCCACATCGATCCCCGCGTTCTCCGCGGCGGCGACGGCCTCCCGGAACGCCTGGACCTGCAGGTCCGTCTCCGGTCGGGCGGGCTCGTCCGCCACGGCGAGGTGGGAGAAGATCCCGACAACGCGGATCAGCCCTTCCTCCTGGTGTGCCACCGCCCTGCTGAGCAGGGCGTCCCACTTCTCCGGCGGACATCCGTTGCGGCCCAGGCCCGTGTCGATCTTCAGGTGCACGATGGCGGGGCGCTCGAGTTCACGCGCCGCGGCGACCACCCGCTCGAGCTCCCAGCCCGAGATCCCGAGGTCGAGCCCGTGTTCGACGCCTGCGGTGAAGTCGGTCCCTGCGGTGTGCAGCCAGGTCAGGATCGGCGCCTCGATGCCGGCCCTGCGCAGTGCGACGCCCTCGCTGATGTGGGCTACACCGAGCCATGCGGCACCGGCCTCGAGCGCGGCGCGCGCCACCGGCACCGCACCGTGGCCGTAGGCGTTCGCCTTCACGACGGCCATGACCCGTGCGGGGTGGGCGACGTCGCGCAGGTGCCGGATGTTGTGCCGCAGGGCATCGAGGTCGATCTCTGCAACGCGCTCGGTGGAAGTCACTCACCCCATTCTGCCAGCTCGGTGGGAGCCGCCGCCGTCGGAACCTCCTGCCGCCATCCTCCAGCAGGTTCGGAGCCCGACCGGCGGCATCCGGGTTGCAGCCGGGCACGGCGGGAGGAAGGATCGAAGGCATGGTCGAACCCCCGTCAGGCACCCGCGGCTGCGTGCTCCCCGACGGTGACGGAGGCTCCTGCGGTCGTGCCGCGGGCGACGGACCGTTCCCCGTCTGCCCGACGCATGCGGCGCTGGTCGCGGAGTGGGTCGGCGCCGAGTACGGCACCACGGACCTGCTGCCGGGCGCCTGCGCGGCCTGCGGCTCGCGGCTCGGCGTGCGGTACGCGTCGGGGTGGGCGTGCGCCGCCTGCGAGTGGCGGGTCGGCGACGCCCTCGATGACGGGCTGCCGCCGCCGCGCGTCGACGTCGTCTACTACATCCGGTACCGGGACCGTATCAAGATCGGCACAACGGCGAACCCGCGGCAGCGGCTGGCCCGGATCTGGCACGACGAGGTCCTCGCCTTCGAGCGCGGCGACCGCCTGGTGGAGCACCGACGGCACGAGCAGTTCGCTGCCTGGCGCCTCGGCCGGTCCGAGTGGTTCGCGGGCGCTCCGGAGATCGAGGAGCACGTCGGCCGGCTCGCCGCCGGCGTCACTGATCCCTGGGCGCGGTACGCCCGCTGGCTCGGCGAGGCAGCCGCCCTCCGAGGGTGACGCCCCGCCGGCGATCGTCCCGACCCTGCCGTCCGCCTCGTCCCGTGCGGGCGGCTCAGCCGATCCCGTCCGAGCAGGGCTCGGGCGGCCGTGTCGGCGGCGACGCGTCGGAGTGCCGCGCGATCGTCGCCGTCGCCCGGCGCAACGCCTCGGACGGGACGTCGGACACCAGGTCCTCGAGGAAGGCGTACCGGCGCAACCACTGCTTCCGTATTCCGTCGCGCCCTTCGCTGACGCGGTGCCACCAGTCCGCGATATCGCCCCACCCCGGCGCGGCCAGGGATCCTCCCACGTGCTGCACCGACAGCGACGCGCAGAGATTGGCGAAGCTGAGGCGGTCCGCGAGGGAGAAGCCCGCGAGGTCGGCCATCACGAAGGCCGCTCCGAAGCAATCGCCCGCACCGGTCGGATCGTAGGCCGACACCGGCAGTGCCGGCACCCACTCCTCCTCACCCGTGACCGAGTCGATGGCGATGGCGCCCTGCTGGCCCACCGTGACGACGGCGACCGGCACGCGGTCCGCCAGCGAGTACAGGGCGGTCCAGGGGTCGTCCGTGCGCGTGTACGCCATCGCCTCGACCGCGTTCGGCATGAACGCGTAGAAGTGCTCGAGCGACTCGAGCGTCTCCGCCGCCCACTCCCCCGCGGGATCCCAGCCGACGTCGCCGAACAGCTTCGTCCCCTGGGCCGCGGCCGCCCGCGCCCACTGCTCCACCTCGGGCTCGACGCCCACGATGGCGGCGCGGCACGACGGCGGCGTCCCGATCAGCTCCGATGCACGCAGTGGTGCGGGGTGACCGTGCGTCACCATGGAACGGTCCTGGTGCACGGAGAGGGACACGGTCACCGGCGAGTGCCACTGCCCGAAGACGCGCGACCTCGACAGGTCCACGTGTTCCTGGTCCTGCAGCACGTCCCAGTTGAACTGGCCGTAGCCGTCGTCGCCGAAGGCCGCGGCGAGCGTGGTGTGGAGCCCGAGCCTGCTCGCGGCGATGGCCTGGTTCGCGATGCCCCCGGGCCCGGATCCCATGCCGTCGGTCCAGACCTCCGTGCCCGGTGAGGGCAGCTGGTCGAGCCCGGTGAAGATGATGTCGAAGAACACCTGCCCGGCGAGCAGGAGATCGAACTCGGGACTGTCCGGCGCGCGTGTGGCCGCCAGCGGATCGAAGCGGTGCTGATGGGCCATGTACGGCAGAATACTTCCACGGCGCCGGTCGCGGGGCGGCAGGCGCCATCGAACACCGTGCACGGCACCGCCGCCGGGCACGCACCGCAGCGGACCACCCACCACGGAAGCGGGTCGAGCCTTGCCCAGTACTGACGGAACCGGCGCACGCCTGGTCATCGTGGGCGGCGGCGGCTTCCGGGTGCCGCTGGTCTACCGCGCACTTCTCGAGGGACCGTTCGCCGGGCTCGTGTCCGACGTCGTCCTGCTCGACGCGCTACCGGAGCGCGCGCACGCCGTCGCCCGGGTGCTCGGTGCGCTGCCGAAGCCCGCCGGCCGCCCGGCGCCGTCGGTGCGCGTGGAGTCCCGTCTCGAGGACGCGCTGCCAGGGGCGGACATCGTGTTCGCCGCGGTGCGGAGCGGCGGAGCGGAGGGCCGCATCCTCGACGAGCGCGTGGCCCTGGCCGCCGGCCTGCTGGGACAGGAGACCGTCGGAGCAGGCGGGATCTCCTACGCCCTGCGGTCCATCCCGGACATGATGCGTGTCGCCACCCTGATGCGCGACCATGCCCCCGACGCCTGGCTGATCAACTTCACGAACCCCGCGGGGATGGTCACCGAGGCGGTCTCGGCAGTCCTGGGCTCGCGGGTCGTCGGGATCTGCGATTCGGCGTCGGGCCTCGTGACGCGGGCCGCCCGGGCGGCCGGCGTGGACCTGCACGGCTCGCTCGCGGGCGTCGACTACGTCGGCCTGAACCATCTCGGCTGGCTCCGCGGCCTGGCCGCGGACGGGACCGACCGCCTTCCCGCACTCCTGGCCGATCCCGCGCGGCTCGCCGGCTTCGAGGAGGGACGCCTGTTCGGCCCGGACCTCCTGAGGACCCTCGGTGCCCTGCCCAACGAGTACCTGTTCTACTACTACTTCCACCGGGAGGCCCTGCGGTCCATCCGGAGTGCTGACAGGACGCGGGGGGAGATCCTCCGCGACCAGCAGCAGGACCTGTACCCGCGCCTGCTCGCCGCGGCGGAACCACTCGCCGTGTGGGAGGACGCCCGGCGGGAACGGGAGTCCGGCTACCTCGCCGAGGCGCGCGGCGAGGACGAACAGCGCGACGAGGCGGACCTCGCCGGCGGCGGGTACGAGCGCGTGGCCCTCGAGGTCATGCGCGCCCTGCTCACGGACCGCCGCGCGGAGCTCATCCTGAACGTCCGCAACGCGTCGACCTTCCCCGGGCTGCCTCCGGACGCCGTCGTGGAGGTCCCGTCCGTCGTCGACGGCTCGGGCGCCCGTCCACTGGCCGCCGCGCCGCTGACGCTGCACCAGCTCGGCCTCATGGCGGGCGTCAAGGCCGTGGAGCAGGACACCGTCCGGGCCGCGGTGCACGGGGACCGCGACTCGGCCCTTCGTGCACTCGCGGGCCATCCGCTGGTCGACTCGTTCCATTCCGCCGGGAGGGTCCTTGCAGGCTACGAGGAGGCGTTCCCCGCGCTGGGAGCGTCCTGGTCCGGCTGATGCCGACCGTCGGCGTGCATGCGGCGCCGCACCTCGTCCGCTCCCAGGAGCAGCAGGCCGGTGTCCGTCGTGGCCGCGATTCAGGAGAAGCCCGCCGCGCCGAGGATCGCCGCGCGTTCGGGCGTGCCCGCGTAGGCACCCGCCCGGATCCCCGCGACCCTGCAGGCGCCGATGATCCTCTCCAGCGGAGCGCGCTCCCCCGTGGACGCGAGGAGGTCGTCGACCTCCAGCCCGAGGGCGAGCGACAGATCGAACGGACCGACGAAGATCATGTCCACCCCGGGGACCGCGGCGATCCCCTCCACCGCCTCCAGGGCGCGGGCGGTCTCGATCATCACCGAACACAGCGGGACGGCGTGCCGTCCGCCGTCGGAGCCCGGCTGGTGGACCGGCCGGGCGCCGTGGAGCGGCCCCCAGCTCCTGGCCCCGAGGGGAGGGTAGTGGCTGGCGGCCACAGCCGCTTCGGCGTCGGCCACGGTGTCCACGAGGGGCACGACGACGCCGTCCGCGCCCGGCCGATGAGCGCGGCGTCACTGGCTGCGACCCGCACGAGCATCGGGGCGTCGCCCGCCGACCGCCGACCGAGGGTGTCCCGCAGCCCACGATCGTCGAAATGACCGTGCTGCGCGTCGAGGCCCACCCAGCCGAGGCCGGCCGCCGCCAGTGCGTTCGCGAGTCGGGGCTCGCCGAGGGTGGCCCACACGCCGAGCACCGGGTCGCGGCCAGGCATTCCGTCAGTCATCCCCCATTGTCACCCTCGACCGGGCTCGACGGCGCCGGGGTGGCACGCGGACCCGCGCTTCGGGGACGCGCCGGGGCGTCCCCGAAGCGCGTGCGTCCCCGGCCGGCGGGCGCCCCGCTTCCGCCCGCCGGCCCGATGACCGGGTCAGGCGTCCAGTGCCCGTGCCCAGAGGTTGATGTCCGAATCGACGGCGAACTCGTCGATCGCGTGCAGCTCCTCCGAGGTGAAGTCGAGGTTCTGCACGGCTGCCAGGCTGTCCTCCAGCTGGCGGACACTGGAGGCGCCGATGAGCGCCGACGTGATGGGTGAACCCTTGACCTGCGGACGCAGGATCCAGGCGATGGCCATCTGGGCGAGGCTCTGGCCGCGGCCCTCGGCGATCGCGTTCAGCCCCCGCACCCGGCGGAGGTTGTCCTCCGACAGGTGGTCCTCGGAGAGCGACTTCTGGGCGGCGGCGCGCGAGTCGGCGGGCACCCCGTCGAGGTAGCGGCTCGTCAGCAGGCCCTGCGCCAGCGGCGAGAAGGCGATCGATCCGGCGCCCGTGGCCTCGAGTGCCTCCGGCAGGTTCGGTTCCCCGTTCTCCACCCACCGGTTCAGCATCGAGTACGAGGGCTGGTGGATCAGCAGCGGCGTGCCGAGATCCGCCAGGATCGCGGCGGCCTGCAGGGTCCGCTCGGGCGAGTAGGACGAGATCCCGGCGTAGAGCGCCCGTCCGGAGCGCACCGCGGTGTCCAGCGCGCCCATCGTCTCCTCGAGCGGCGTCTCGGGGTCGGGGCGGTGGCTGTAGAAGATGTCCACGTAGTCCAGCCCCATGCGCTCGAGGGACTGGTCGAGGCTCGCCAGCAGGTACTTCCGGGAGCCGAAGTTGCCGTACGGGCCCGGCCACATGTCGTACCCGGCCTTGCTGGAGATCACGAGTTCGTCGCGGAACGGACGGAAGTCGTCCTTCAGGTGGCGGCCGAAGTTCGTCTCCGCGCTGCCGTAGGGCGGGCCGTAGTTGTTGGCGAGGTCGAAGTGGGTCACGCCGAGGTCGAACGCCCGGCGGAGGATGGCCCGCTGCGTGTCGAAGGGCTTGTCATCACCGAAGTTGTGCCACAGGCCCAGGGAGACGGCGGGAAGCTGCAGTCCGCTCCGTCCCACTCGGCGGTACGGCATCTTCTCATAACGGTCATCAGCGGGGTGGTAGGTCATCCCCTCATCCTAGGCGAGCGGACGCTGCTTCCCCCGGGGAGGCACGGTGGGGGCCAACGGGACCCGGAGCGGACCCGGAGGCGGCTCGGCCGATGAGCCCGGCCCCTTCCCCGCCGGGCGGATGGCGCGCACCGATTTGTTCCGCCCGCTGGCCTTGGCGGCGTAGAGCGCCTGGTCGGCCGCGGCGATCGCCGCGTCGAGATCGTAGTCCGCCGCTTCGACGGCGGCGACGCCGTAGCTCACGGTCGGCATCTCGAACCCGCCCGGCGTCGAGTGTCCCCGCAGGGCCATGCTCACGTCCCGCGTGATGTCCTCGCTCCTGGACACCGAGGCTCCGGGCAGCAGGAAGATGAACTCCTCGCCCCCGTACCGGCCCACGAGATCGGTGGAGCGGACCGTCTCGGCGCAGGCCGCGGCGAAGGCCCTGAGGACGGTGTCCCCCGCGGCATGGCCGTGGGTGTCGTTGACGCTCTTGAAGAAGTCGAGGTCAGCGAGGATCAGCGTCCCGGGCCGGTCCGTCCGGGCGAGCCGATCCGTCTGCACGGATGCGAGGTCGAGGAACCCCGAGCGGTTGAGCAGCCCCGTCAGCGCGTCCCGGTCGGCACGCGTGCGCAGGTCCGTGGCGATCTGCTCGGCACTCAGCGCCGCTGCGCTGAAGGACACGACGACGAGCAGCAGCATGGTGATCAGGGTGGTGATGCCCGAGCCGAAGTAGGTGGTGAAGGCGTACCCGTCCTGGCCGCCGGCCACGAAGGCGATGCACCGGCCCAGGTAGAGGAGCGCCAGGAAGCCGGAGGCGACCGCCAGCGGAGCCTGCACCCTGCTGTAGCTGCTGGGCAGCCGCCACAGCTCCCACGAGGCGAGTCCGATGGTCAGCGACATCATGCCGAGGAACACCGGACCACCGGACCACGTATTGGTGGCGGGGTTGTCGACCGCCGAGGCGAGCAGCGTCAGGAGCGGTGCCGCCGACAGCTGGAGCCAGGCCGGTTTGCTGGTCCGCAGGGTCCGGGCGCCCGCCCATACACTGACCGTCCCCAGGACCAGCAGCGTGTTGGACAGCGGGTTGGCCCACACCTGGTGCCCGGTACCGTCGAGCAGGTAGCCGGAGGATCCGATGAAGAAGAAGGCGATGGCGGCGCACCACCATGCGCTGTAGGCGGACCGGGTCTGGCGGAAGGCGACGGTGTAGAACAGCACGAAGAGGGTGATGGCGATGGCCCCGAAAGCCACCCGCAGTGTCGTGATGTCCAGGGTCATGGTGTTCCTGCCGCCTCGTGCCTTCCGGATCCCCGCACCCACGTGGGCGGGATCCGCCTCCCCTCGGGGAAGATCTCCCGCCCAGTATGCCGGAGTCCACCGACCGTTCGTCCCGCCGGGCGCCCCTCCTGTCGTAACCCTTGCAGAGTCCGCGGGCTACGCTGCGGCGAGGCTGAGGACGAGCGCTGCATGGGGCGGCAGCTGCACGGTGTCGGCCAGCAGCCCGACGCCGTCGACCGTGGACAGCAGGACCTCGGCGTCGGCCCCGCGCACCGGGACGGTCGCCATCGTGTCGGCCAGGTTCAGCACGACGGCGGTGCTGCCGCGGTGCAGGACGATCCAGCGGCTGTCCTCGTCGAACTCCACCGAGATGCTGCCGAAGTCGGGATCGCGCAGTTCGGGGCGCGAACGGCGCAGGCGGATGAGCTCACGATAGGTGGCGAGCAGTTCGGCGTGGTGACCCTGCTCCGCCTCGGCCCACTGAAGCTTCGCGGAGGCGAACGTCGCGGGATCCTGGGGGTTGGGCACGTCCTCAGGGCGCCAGCCCATGCGCTCGAACTCCTTGAGCCGCCCCTCGGCCGTGGCCCTGCCGAGTTCCGGTTCGGGGTGGGAGGTGAAGAAGGGCCAGGGCGTGGACGCCCCGTACTCCTCGCCCATGAAGAGCATCGGGGTGAACGGACCGAGGATGTTGAGCACGGCGGCCTGCGCGAGCTGTGCCGGGTTCAGGGAGGCGCTGATGCGGTCTCCGGCCGCCCTGTTGCCGATCTGGTCGTGGTTCTGGGTCGCGACGACCAGCTGGAGCGGCGAGACGCGGGACGGGTCGATCTCCCGGCCGTGGTGGCGTTCGCGGAACGACGAGTAGGTCCCGTTGTGGAAGAACCCCTTCTCGAGGACCTTCGCGAGTGCCCCGACCGAGTCGAAGTCGAGGTAGTACCCCTCGGTCTCCCCCGTGAGGTTGACGTGCACCGCGTGGTGGAAGTCGTCGCTCCACTGGCCGGCCAGTCCGTACCCGCCGACGTCGCGGCCCTGGATGAGGCGCGGGTTGTTGAGGTCCGATTCCGCGATGAGGAACAGCGGCTTGCCGAGTTCCGCCGCGCACTCGTCGGTGCGCGTGCTGAACTCCTCGAGGATGTGCACGGCGCGCTCGTCGTGCAGGGCGTGCACGGCGTCGAGGCGGAGGCCGTCCACATGGTAGTCCCGGAACCACATGAGCAGGTTCTCGACCACGTACTCGCGGACCTCGTCCGACTGCGGTCCGTCGAGGTTCAGTGCGTCGCCCCACGTGTTGGAGAGGCCCTCCGTGAGGTAGGGGCCGAAGAGCCCGAGGTAGTTCCCGCTCGGGCCGAGGTGGTTGTGGACGACGTCCTGGATGACGCCGAGGCCCTTCCGGTGCGCGGCGTCCACGAAGCGCTGGTAGGCGGCCGGACCGCCGTAGGTCTCCTGGACCGCGTACCAGAGGACCCCGTCGTAGCCCCAGTTGTGGGTCCCGTTGAAGGCGTTGACGGGCAGGAGCTCCACGTACTGCACGCCGAGGTCCACGAGGTGGTCCAGCTTGCCGATCGCCGCGTCGAGCGTCCCTTCGGGGGTGAAGGTGCCGAGGTGCATCTCGTAGATGACGCCGCCGTTGAGGCCCGGCGACTGCCACGACTCGTCCTGCCAGTCGTGGGCGCCCGGGTCGAAGGTGCGGGAGAGCTGGTGGACGCCCTCGGGCTGGCGGCGCGAGCGCGGGTCGGGGACGGGGGTGTCGGAGCCGTCGACGAGGTACCCGTAGGAGACGTCGGACGACGACGGCGGGGCGTCCGACGGATGCCACCAGTCGCCCTCGCCACGGGTCATCGGGTACTCGGTGCCGTCGGCCACGAGCGTGAGGGACTCGGCGCGGGGCGCCCAGACGTCGAACGGTGATCTCATGATGCGTCCTCCTGGACCAGTAGCGCTGCGGGGAAGGTGGTGAAGAGATCGGCCGCGCGGACGGTGCCGCCCGCAACGGTGGCGCCGGTGAGCGCGCACGTGTAGGTGCCGGACGGGAGGTCCAGCGTGGTGTCCCCCCACCCGCCGCGCTGCTCGAGTCCGTAGGGCAGTCGCGTGATCAGGGTGACGGCACCCCCGCGGTCGAAGCCGAAGACGTGGTCCGCGGCCTCACCGGAGGACGGGATGGCGGTGTAGCCGGTGAACAGCTCGGAACGGTCCCGGCGGAGCTTCAGGGCGCGGGTCACCACGAGCAGCTTCGCTGCGGCGTCGGCACCGACCTGGGGCAGGGCGCCGAAGGCGAGGTCGGTGAGCACCTGACGGCGCGCGTCGTAGTCCACCTCCCGGCGGTTGTCGGGATCCACGAGCGAGGTGTCCCAGAACTCCGTGCCCTGGTAGACGTCGGGCACCCCCGGCATGGTCAGTTGGAGCAGCTTCAGGCCGATCGAGTTCGACCAGCCCGCCTGCTGGATCCGCGCGACGAGGCCCTCGATGACGGCGTTGACCGAGGCGTCGTCGAACGCCGCGTCGACGGCGGCATGCATGCCGCGCTCGAACTCCTCGTTCGGCGCCGTCCAGTGCGTACTCAGGTCGGCCTCGCGCGAGGCCTTCTCGGCGTAGGCGTGGGCGCGCTCGCGGCTCAGCGGCCATGCCCCGATCAGGGACTGCCAGAGCAGCGGCGCGAACGTCGGGTCGCCGATGGGCGCGAGGTCCTCGAGCCCCGACAGCACGTCGGTCCAGACCTCGGGCAGCTCGGACAGGACGGAGATCCGGGAGCGGGTGTCCTCGCTGCGCTTGGTGTCGTGCGTGCTGAGGGTGGTCATGGCCAGCGGGCTGTCCGTCTCCCGTTCGAGCAGCCGTCGGTGGAGTTCCAGCGGGTCGAGCGAGAAGATGGCCGGATCCGCGCCGACCTCGTTGAGGGAGACGAGCCGCGAGTACCGGTAGAACGCGGTGTCCTCGACGCCCTTCGCCATGACCATGCCGGAGGTCTGCTGGAAGCGGCGGGCCAGTTCCGTCAGCTTCCCTGGACCGCCGTCGAGGAACGGATCGAGCAGCGGGTGGAGCGCGGTGATGGTGTCCGCGAGGTCCGGCCGGCGCACCTGCGCGTCCCGCACCGCCTCGGCGAGGTACTCCGAGCCACCCGGGAGGTAGCTGCGGTAGACCGGGAAGCAGGTCAGCAGTTCGGCGATCGCGTCCGCCGCGGCCTCCGGATCGAGGCCCGCGTCCGCCGGGACGAGCCGCGTGAGCCGCAGCACCTCGGAGCGGAGGATGCCGTCGGCGATGCCGCGCTTGGTGCCGTGGATCATCTCGTGGAACGGATCCACGGGCACGGACGCCGTGAGGGCGTGCTCGCCCGCCGGGTCCGTGAAGAGCCGGTCGATGTCGGCGAGGGCGTCGTAGCCGGTGGTTCCCTCCGTGGCCCAGTCCTCCGGCATCTTCTCCCCGGGCTCGAGGATCTTCTCCACGAGCACGTACGCGCCGCCGGTCAGGGTACGGAGATCGTCCAGGTAGCCCTTGGGATCCGCGAGTCCGTCCGGGTGGTCGATGCGCAGGCCGTCCACGAGGCCCTCGTCGAACCACCGCTTCACCTCGCTGTGGCTCTCCTCGAACACCCACGGCACCTCGACGCGCAGGCCCGCGAGCGTGTTCACGCCGAAGAAGCGCCGGTAGTTCAGCTCGCTGTCGGCGCGGCGCCAGTTCACGAGCTCGTAGTGCTGGCGCTCGTGGACCTCGGCTCCGGTGTCACCCGGATGCGCTGTCCCTTCGGCGATCGGGTACCGGTTGTCGTAGTAGTGCAGTTCGCCGTCGACGACGGTGAGCTGGTCCAGCTCGCCGTCGCCGTCGCCGAGCACCGGTACCCGGATCCGTCCGTGGTTGGCGTCCCAGTCGACGTCGAACGCCTCCGCCATGCGGGAGGAGGGTCCCTCCTTCAGCAGCTGCCACCACCAGGCGTTGTCGGCGGGCGTCTCGATGCCCATGTGGTTGGGGACGATGTCGACGAGCACGCCCATCCCCGCGGCCCGGGCGGCCTCGCTGAGTGCCGCAAGGCCGCCGGGACCGCCCCGGTCGGGGTCGACGGCGGTGGGATCGGTCACGTCGTAGCCGTGGCCCGATCCCTTCTCCGCCGTGAGGATCGGCGACAGGTACACCCAGTCCACCCCGAGGTCGTGCAGGTACGGCACCAGGGCCGCGGCCCGATGCAGGTCGAACCCGCTCCGGATCTGCAGCCGGTAGGTCGATTTCGGTGTCAACACGTGGAAGTCCTCCTGGGACGGGGGTGGGTGTACCTGTCGGGGTGGTGCTAGGGGGTGCCGGTCTTGGCGGTGACCTCGTTGGCGAGGATCGCCAGGGACGCCGCGACGGAATGGTCAGCGTCCTCGACCTCCGTGTGCGCCCGCAGGACCACCATGGACTTCGCCTCGATCGAGATCGTGGCGCCGGCCGGGATGGCCTCGCTGTCCGCGTACTTGCCGGCGGTGTCGATCACTTCGTCCCAGGAGGTCCCGTACTCGTCGGAGGGGATCGTGAAGTCCACGGCCTCGTCATGGGCGTTGAAGTACAGCAGGAAGTTGGCGTCGACGATCCGCTGTCCGCGCGCGTCACGGCCCTGGATGCCCTGGCCGTTGAGGAAGACCCCGATCGAGCGGCCGAAGCCGCTGTTCCAGTCCTCGGGCGCCATCAGCTCGCCGGACGTGTCGAGCCACACGATGTCCGGCAGCGCCTCGCCCTCGCCGCGGCGCACGGGGCGCCCGTCGAAGAACCGGCGACGGCGGAACGTGGGGTGCTCGGACCGCAGGCGGTTGACGGCCGCGGTGAATTCGAGCAACGGCTGGTCCATCTTGTCCCAGTGCACCCAGCTCAGTTCGGAGTCCTGGCAGTAGGTGTTGTTGTTGCCCTCCTGCGTCCGGCCCAGTTCGTCGCCGTGGAGCAGCATCGGGACGCCCTGCGAGAGCAGGAGGGTCGCGATGAAGTTGCGCTGCTGCCGCACGCGGATGGCGAGCACCTCGGGATCGTCCGTCGGTCCCTCGACGCCGCCGTTCCAGGAACGGTTGTGCGACTCGCCGTCGTTGTTGTCCTCGCCGTTGGCCTCGTTGTGCTTCTCGTTGTAGGACACGAGGTCGCGCAGCGTGAAGCCGTCATGGGCCGTGACGAAGTTGATGGACGCGACGGGGCGGCGCATCGAGTGCTCGTAGAGATCCGCCGAACCGGTGAGGCGCGAGGCGAACTCGCCGATGCTCGAGGGCTCTCCGCGCCAGAAGTCGCGGACCGTGTCGCGGTACTTGCCGTTCCACTCCGTCCACTGCGGCGGGAAGTTGCCCACCTGGTAGCCGCCGGGACCGACGTCCCAGGGCTCGGCGATGAGCTTGACCTGCGAGACGATCGGATCCTGCTGCACGAGTTCGAAGAAGGCCGAGAGGCGGTCCACCTCGTAGAACTCGCGGGCGAGGGCCGAGGCGAGGTCGAAGCGGAAGCCGTCGACGTGCATCTCCGTGACCCAGTAGCGCAGCGAGTCCATGAGCAGCTGCAGGGAGTGCGGGTTGCCGACATTGAGTGAGTTGCCCGTGCCGGTGGTGTCCATGTAGTACTGCTTGTCGTCCTCGACCAGGCGGTAGTAGGACGCGTTGTCGATGCCGCGCATCGAGATCGTGGGACCCATATGGTTGCCCTCGGCCGTGTGGTTGTAGACCACGTCGAGGATGACCTCGATACCGGCGAGGTGGAGTTCGCGCACCATGGCCTTGAACTCCTGGACCTGCTCGCCCTGGTCACCGGTGGAGGTGTACTTGTTGTGCGGGGCGAAGAAGCCGATGGTGTTGTAGCCCCAGTAGTTCGAGAGGCCCTTCTCCTGCAGCGTGCTGTCGTTGACGAACTGGTGCACGGGCATCAGCTCGATCGCCGTGACCCCGAGCTTCTGCAGGTGCGCGATCACGGAGGGGTGCGCGATGCCCGCGTAGGTGCCGCGCTGCTCCTCCGGGACATCCGGGTGCAGCTGCGTGAGTCCCTTGACGTGGGCCTCGTAGATGACGGACTGGTGGTACGGCGTGCGCGGCATGCGGTCGCCGTCCCAGTTGAAGAACGGGTTCACGACGACGCCGAGCATCATGTGCGCCGCGGAGTCCTCGTCGTTGACGGAGTGCTCGTCACCGAAGTTGTAGCCGAACAGGGCCTGGTCCCAGTCGAGGTCGCCGGCGATCGCCTTGGCGTAGGGGTCCAGGAGGAGTTTGTTCGGGTTGCAGCGGTGACCCTCGGCCGGGTTGTTGGGGCCGTGGACCCGGTAGCCGTACTTCTGTCCGGGAGTCACCTGGGGGAGGTAGCCGTGCCAGACGTAGCCGTCCACCTCCTTGAGCTCGATGCGGGTTTCCGTGCCGTCGTCGTCGAAGAGACAGAGGACCACCAGGTCCGCCACCTCGCTGTACAGCGCGAAGTTCGTTCCCGTGCCGTCATAGGTCGCGCCGAGGGGATACGCGTCGCCGGGCCATAGTTCCATGAGTTCTCCTTGATGTCTTCTGCCGTGGGCGCCTCGGGGGCGGCCACGGCGATACTCGCGGTCGTCGGGGTCCTCGGACCCCGATCTCCTGCTTCATGCATAGCGCATTCGTCTGTCGTACTGGTTAACCGTGTCGCTCACATCGCTAGGCGACGCTCCTCGAGGAGGTCCGCGACGACCGCTCCGATGTCGCCGGGAAGATCCGAGACCACCACCGGCCCACGGCGTGCCGCCCGACGGCCGGCGCGGCCGTGGATCAGCGCGCCGGCTGCGGCGACGGCGGCCCACAGGTCCACCGGGTCCACGCCGATGCGTTCCGCCGCGCCGTCGTCCTCCGCGAGCGTCGCGGCGAGTGCCCCGACGATCCCGGAGAGCGTGTCCCCGGAACCCGCCGTGGCGAGCCAGGGGGTGGCGTCCGCCTGCACGAACAGCGCACCGGAGGGGGCCGCGACGATCGTCGTGAACCCCTTGAGCAGGACGGTGGCGCCCGTGGCCTCGGCGGCCCTCAGCGCGAAGTGTGCGGGTTCGGCCTCGATCGCGGGTCGTTCCGCCTCGACGCCGCGCGCGGCGAGCACCTCGCGCAGCTCTCCCGCGTGGGGCGTCAGGATGACCTGGGGTCCCACGCGCTCCGGTACCTCGGTGAGCGCACCGGCGTCGACGACGACCGGCAGTCCCGAGGTGATCGCGTCGCGGGCGCGTGTGCGCTGGTCGTCGTCGTCGACGGCTCCGGGACCCACCAGCCAGGCCTGGGAGCGGGCCTCCGCGACGGAGCCGGTGGAGGACACCGCCTCAGGGTTCCGCTGGTGGATCAGAGCCGCGACGGCGGGCGGTCCGAGGTAGCGCACCATGCCGACGCCGGTGGCGAGGGCCGCGCCCACCGCGAGTGCGGCTGCCCCCGGGTAGCGGATGGACCCGGCGGCGACACCGAGGACGCCGCGCGAGTACTTGTGGTCCCGGACACCCGGGAGGCGGAGCAGCGCGGCGGCGTCGGCGTCGAGCAGGGTGCATGCCGCAGGCGGGAACGGGGCGAGGTCGAGGCCGATGTCGACGACGTGCAGTTGACCGGCCGCCACGGCGCCGTCGCCGATGAGGAGCCCGGGCTTCGCGGCCCCGAAGGTGACGGTCGCGTCGGCGGGGAGGACCGGACCCTGGACGAGTCCCGTGTCGACCCCGATCCCGCTGGGCAGGTCGCAGGCGACGACGAGCGCGGAGCGGGCCGCGCGGGGCCCGGCCGCCGCGTCGATCGCCCGGACGAGGTCCGCGGCCGTGCCCCGGAGCCCTCCGCTCGCACCGGTGCCGAGGATGCCGTCGATGACGACGTCGGCCGCTGCGGCGTGCGCTGCGAGGTCGGAGACGTCGGCGCCGTCGAGGCGGACGGTGGTACCGCCGGCCCGGACGAAGGCGTCGAGGGCGTCGGCGTGCACGCGCTCGGAGGTGAGGACCGCGGTCGCACCGACCCCCCGGCGCAGGAGCCGCTCCCCCGCGTACAGGGCGTCCGCTCCGTTGTTGCCACTGCCGGCGAGCACGACGGCTGTGGCTCCGTAGATGCCGCGGCCGGCGTCGCGCAGCAGCCCCAGCACCACGCCGAACAGGCCGTGGGCAGCCCGCTGCATGAGGGTGTCCCCCTGGCCGGCGTCGATGAGGGGTGCCTCCGCAGCGCGGACGTCACCCCCGGAAAAGGCGTTGAGCATATGATCGAGCTTAGCGGTAAGCCGACAGATAATCAGTACGGTTACTATTCGCCGGCCGAGGTGGCGCGGCCCTCCGCCACCACCATGGCCGTCGCGAGGCCGCCGTCGTGGCTGATCGACAGGTGCCATGTCTCGACGCCCCGGGCACGCGCCGCGGCCGCGACCGTCGCCTCGACGACGACGGAGGGGGCACCGGCGTCATCGACCGCGATGGTGCAGTGCTGCCAGTTCATGCCCACGGGTGCACCGAGAGCCTTGGCGATGGCCTCCTTGGCGGCGAAGCGCGCCGCGAGCGAACGGGTGTTGAGCCCGCGCTCGGCCGGGACGAAGAGCCGCTCCACCAGGGCGGGGGTCCGCTCGAGCTGCTGACGGAAGCGTTCGATGTCGACGACGTCGACCCCGATGCCGACGATCACGCCGCACGCCCGACGGGTGCCGCCACGGGAGTCAGCGGCGGCACCGGGAGGGCACTACTCAACCGTGACCGACTTCGCCAGGTTGCGCGGCTGGTCGACGTCGTAGCCCTTGGCGCTGGCGAGGGCGAGCGCGAAGATCTGCAGCGGGACCGTGGTGAGCAGCGGTGCGAGGAGCGTCGGCGACGCGGGCACGTAGAAGACGTGCTCCGAGTAGGCCTCCACGGAGGTGTCACCCTCCTCGGCGATGACGATCGTCACGGCACCGCGCGCTCGGATCTCCTGGACGTTGGAGACCACCTTGGCATGCAGCGAGTCGCGGGCGGTCGACGACGGCATGACCACGACGACGGGCTGGCCCTCCTCGATCAGCGCGATCGGTCCGTGCTTGAGCTCGCCGGCGGCGAACCCCTCGGCGTGGATGTACGCGAGCTCCTTGAGCTTGAGCGCGCCCTCCATGGCCACGGGGAAGCCCACGTGGCGGCCCAGGAACAGCACGGACTTCGCGTTGGACATGTCCGCGCCGAGCTGCTTGATCTTGTCGGCATCGTCGAGGATGGACTGGATCTTGGCGGGGATGGTCGAGAGGTCCGCGAGGACGTCGGCGATCTCGTCGCGGTACTTGTTGCCGCGCAGCTGCGCGAGGTAGAGGCCGAGCAGGTACGCCGCGGTGATCTGGGCGAGGAACGCCTTGGTGGAGGCGACGGCGATCTCCGGGCCGGCGTGCGTGTACAGCACGGCGTCCGATTCGCGCGGGATCGTGGAGCCGTTGGTGTTGCAGATCGCCACGACCTTGGCGCCCTGCTCCCGGGCGTATCGCACGGCCATGAGGGTGTCCATGGTCTCGCCGGACTGCGAGATGGCGACCACGAGGGTCTTCTCGTTCACGATCGGGTCGCGGTAGCGGAATTCGTGGGAGAGCTCGACCTCGGTCGGGATCCGGCACCAGTGCTCGATCGCGTACTTGGCGACCTGACCGGCATAGGCCGAGGTACCGCACGCCAGCACCACGATCTTGTCGACGGAGCGCAGGATGGACTCGTCGATGCGCAGCTCGTCGAGCACGAGGTTGCCGGAGACGTCCGACCGGCCGAGGAGCGTCTGTCCGACGGCGTCGGGCTGGTCGTGGATCTCCTTCTCCATGAAGGACTCGAAGCCGCCCTTCTCCGCCGCCGCGGCGTCCCAGCTGACGTGGAACTCGGTGCCCTCGGCGGGCGCGCCGAAGAAGTCGGTGATCGCGACGTCGTCGGGCGTGATGGTGACGATCTGGTCCTGGCCGAGCTCGACGGCGCGGCGCGTGAAGTCGATGAAGCCCGAGACGTCGGAGCCGAGGAAGTTCTCGCCGTCGCCCAGTCCGACGACGAGCGGGGAGTTGCGGCGGCCGGCGACGACGGTGCCGGGCTGGTCCTGGTGGATGGCGAGCAGGGTGAAGGCACCCTCGAGGCGCTGGCAGGCCTGCTGCAGGGCCAGGGTGAGGAGGTCGCCCTGGGCGCCGCTGTCGACGAGCCTGCGGTACAGGAGGCCCACGAGCCCTGCCGCGACCTCGGTGTCCGTGTCGGAGAGGAAGGTGAGGCCCTCACCGGTCAGTTCCGCCTTCAGCTCGGCGTAGTTCTCGATGATGCCGTTGTGGATCAGGGCCAGCCGGCCGCCGTCGGCCAGGTGCGGGTGCGCGTTCTGGTCGGTGGGTCCGCCGTGGGTCGCCCACCGCGTGTGGCCGATGCCGGTCAGCGAGCGCGGCAGCGGGTCGGCGGCCAGTTCGTCGATGAGGTTGGTGAGCTTGCCGGCCTTCTTGCGCGACTCGATGCCGGCCGGGGTGATCACGGCGACGCCCGCGGAGTCGTACCCGCGGTACTCGAGCCGCCGCAGCCCCTCCATGACGACGTCGAGCGCGCCGTGCTGCGCTTCGGATGATTCCTGCCCGAACGCCGGGGCGACTGAGTCAAGCGCCGACGATCCCTGGCCGTGGTCCCGGCCTACATACCCCACAATTCCACACATGCCTCCAATCGTACCGGTGGCAGGATTGGTTAATGCGCAGGCCACCGGGCAGAATCGTCGGGTGAGTGACAGAAGCACGGGTACGCAGCAGGCCACCAGTGCCGAATCCTTCACACCGTTCGTCGAGCTGGACCGGCCCATGTGGTCACGTCTGTCCCATGAGATCGAGAGTCCGCTCAACATGGAGGACGTGCAGCGCCTGCGCGGACTCGGGGACGCACTGAACCTCGACGAGGTGCGCGAGGTCTACCTCCCGCTCTCCCGCCTGCTCAACCTCTACATCGCCGCGGCGGGTCAACTGCACGCGGCCACGAACACGTTCCTCGGCGAGACGACCACCAGGACCCCGTTCGTGATCGGCGTCGCCGGTTCCGTGGCGGTGGGCAAGTCGACGACGGCGAGGGTGCTCCGCGAGCTCCTGCGGCGCTGGCCGGACACCCCCGACGTGGAGCTCATCACCACGGACGGTTTCCTCTACCCCAACGCCGAACTCGAACGGCGCGGCCTGATGCAGCGCAAGGGCTTCCCCGAGTCCTACGACCGCCGCCGGCTGCTCCGCTTCGTCAGCGAGGTCAAGAGCGGCGCGGCCGAGGTGACCGCACCCTGGTACTCCCACCTCACCTACGACATCGTCCCGGGCCGGGAAGTGGTGGTGCGGCGGCCGGACGTCCTGATCGTGGAGGGACTCAACGTCCTCGCCCCGGCACGGCCGCGACCCGACGGCATCACGGGCCTGGCGCTCAGCGACTTCTTCGACTTCTCGATCTACGTGGATGCGAAGACCGCCCATATCGAGCAGTGGTACATCGACCGCTTCCAGTCGCTGCGGTCCGGGGCGTTCGCCGACCCCGAGTCCTACTTCCACCGGTACGCGAACCTGACGGACGAGGAGGCGCGGCAGACCGCCAAGGGCATCTGGGAGCGGATCAACGAGCCCAACCTGCTGGCCAACGTGCTGCCGACACGCGGACGGGCGCAACTCGTCCTCACGAAGGACGCCGACCACTCGATCCGCCGCATGCTCCTGCGGAAGACCTGACCGTGCGCCTCGTGCCGGGCGCGGCGACGGTGCTCCTGCTGGCACTCTCCGCATGCTCGGCCCCCGCTCCGGAGCCGGCGGCGGCGATCCCCACGTCGATCGCCACGCCGATCCCCAGGTCGATCACGGCGCCGCCGCCACCGAACGCTGCCGCCGAGATCCCCTCCCCCGGCGACCTACCGGCCCCGGCCCAGCGTGAGCCAGCACCCGCTGCATCGGATGCGGCGCCGGGCCCGACCCCGGCGGCTGCTGCCCGGCACGCCGATCCCGGCGCCGTCGACCTGGTGGTGAACAAGCGGCGTCCCCTGGTGCCGCTGGACTACGTCCCCGCCGACCTGCGCCTGCCCGAGGTGGCGACCGCCACCGACAGGGCGCTCCTGCGTCCCGACACGGCCACGGCGGTGGAGGGGATGTTCGCGGCAGCCGCGGCCGAGGGCGTCGGGCTGGTCCTGGTCAGCGGCTACCGCTCGTTCGCCGACCAGGAATCGACGTACACGTACTGGGTGGGTGAGTACGGTGATCCTGCAGCGGCGGACACGGTGTCGGCCCGCCCCGGTTATTCGGAGCACCAGACGGGTCTCGCGTTCGACATCGGCCAGGCGGACGGGGCGTGCACGCTCGTGCTGTGCTTCCGCGACACGCCGGCCGCGCAGTGGGCTGCGGAGCATGCCGCGGACTTCGGGCTGATCCTCCGCTATCCGCTGGGGTTCCACGAGATCACCGGCTTCTCGGCGGAGTCCTGGCACTTCCGCTACGTCGGCAGGGACGTGGCCCTGGCGATGAAGGCCGCCGGGACGCAGACCCTCGAGGAGCACTACGGGCTGCCGGCGGCGCCGTCCTACTGACGTCCCTCCGATCGGCAGGACGGCATCCCGCTCAGGGCATGGCCGGTAGCCGCACGCCGGTCTCCGCTGCCAGCGCCGCCATCAGACGGTCCTGGAAGGCCGTGTCGTGGACAGCCTCGTGCGGCCGCCGCTGCTGCCGGTGGAACCAGTAGCCGCCGCTCGTGAGTGCGTCGGGGTGGTCGCTCGTCGCGAGCCACACCTGCGTCCGGTGGCCGAGCTCGAGATCGTCCGGCGCATCGGGGCCGCCCATGCGGGTGGGGACCCATCCCGGGTCGACCGCGTGGGCGACCAGGTCGGGCCGCAGCCGGGCCAGCGCGGCGACGAACGTCGTGAGGAAGAGCTTGCTGTCCCCGTACGAGCCCGGCGTGTGTCCCCGCCAGTCCACCCCGGCGAGGGAGGCACGACCACTGTAGTGCGAGCCGCTGCTGAGGTAGACGTGGCGCTGCGGACCCTCGAGCAGTGCGGTGAGGAGGTACGGGGCTATCACGTTGACGGGCATCACGGCGTGCCCGCTCCAGACACCCGCATTGTGGATCACGGCGTCCAGCGGCACCGCCGGCCGTAGTTCGTCGGCGATGCGCACCACGGCGTCGCGGTCCTCGAGGTCCCCGACGACGACCTGCGCCCCGCGATCGCGCCGCACGAGACCGGCCGCGCGTTCGGGGGTGCGGGCGTGGGCGACGACGTCGTGCCCGTCCGCCAGCAATGCCTCCGCGGCGGCGAGGCCGAGCCCGTCCGTGGAACCGGTGACGAGGATCCTCATGCCATTGCCTTTCCGGGAACCGCGACGACCCCACCGACCCACACTCCCCCGTTCCGGTGGATCCCGCAATGCCCGCGCACGGCGCCTCGGGTCGTGCAAGGCGGAAGTGCCGGCTTACATCCTCCGGCAGGTTTCCTAGGCTGGGAGGAAGCGCCGCGGGAACCGCCGGAGGAGGCACATTGACGGACAGGACTCCCGAGGAGGACCAGCCCGCGCTCGCCCTCGATGCCATCCGGAGGGCGGGCCTGTCGATCGGCGAGGTCTGGGTCCACTACCTGAGCATGGGTGGCTGGGTGGACGAGTACGAGGTCACCGCCTATCTCCACGGTCTGATGCAGCTCGACGACCTCGACCGAAACATGATCGCCCAGTCCGTCAACGAGCTGTACGACGACGTCTGCCGGTCGCCGCGGGCGCCCTTCGCCGCCGACCTCCGCTGACCGTCCGCGTGTAGCGCGCGCTGGGCGACAATGCAGGGCGCCTTCGCGGGGAGGCCCGACGCGTGGATCATCACCGAGGGGGTCGAGCGGATCGAGGAACTCGACGTCCCCGCCGCGCTCGGGGTCCCCCTCGTCCAGGGCTACCTCCTGGGCCGGCCGGGCCGGCTCTGGGTCGAGCTCGATCCGGGGATCGCCCACCGACTCGCCCGGCGGGTGCCGGACGACGCGGGCTGCTTCATGGGCCTCGTCCGCGTGGAGAGGCTTATCACGGCACTCACCGGCGCGGCGGGTGAGGTGCCGGCCGTCGCCGTCGACGAGGGATCCTGCCGGGGCACGGTCTCACATCCCCGCCGGGGCGTGGATAGGTGAACGTCACGGAGCGTTTACGCGGCACGCCAGGACCGGAAACGCGCGCTCACTAGCGTCGGGGGAAAGCAGGAACACCAGCCCCTGGAGGACCCCGTGAGCATCGACGACGCACCAACGCCCACCCTGACCGCAGCCCTCCCCGCGAGCGCGGCGCAGCTGCACCACCGCCCCGGCCGCTGGATCGACAACTGGGACGCCGAGGACACGGCCCAGTGGAACGGTGTCGGCAAGTCCATCGCCCGGCGCAACCTGCAGTGGTCCATCGCCTGCGAGTTCCTCGGCTTCGTGGTCTGGCAGCTGTGGTCCATCGTCGTCGTCTATCTCCCCGCCGCGGGCTTCACGTTCACGACGTCGCAGATCTTCTGGCTGATCTCCATGCCGTCCCTCGTCGGTGCGACGCTCCGCATCCCCTACACCTTCATGGTGCCGAGGTTCGGTGGGAGGAACTGGACGATCATCTCGGCCCTCCTCCTGCTGATCCCGAGCATCGGACTGGCACTCTGCGTCTCGAACCCGGAGACCCCGTTCGGGGTGATGCTCGCCGTCGCGGCGCTCGCCGGCTTCGGCGGTGGCAACTTCGCCAGCTCGATGGCGAACATCACCTTCTTCTATCCGGCGCGCGAGAAGGGCTGGGCGCTCGGCCTGAATGCCGCGGGCGGCAACCTCGGTGCCGCCGTCGCGCAGCTCGTGGTGCCCATCGCCGTCGTGCTCGGTGCCGCCGCGACCCTGAACCTGCCGCTCGCGGGCTGGATCTGGGTGCCACTGATCCTGGTCGCCGCCTTCGGCGCCTGGAAGTACATGGACAACCTGTCGAGCGCCAAGAGCGACTTCGCGGGGTCCCTGGCAGCGGTCCGCGAACCGCACCTGTGGACCATGGCCCTGCTGTACATCGGCACCTTCGGCTCCTTCATCGGCTTCGCCGGTGTCTTCCCGAAGCTGATCGCCGATACCTTCCCCGCCTTCTCGCAGATCTCCATGGGCCCGGTCACGCTGGGCCTGGCCTTCCTCGGCCCCCTGGTCGGCTCCCTCGCCCGGCCCTTCGGCGGACGCCTGGCCGACCGGTTCGGCGGGGCCCTCATCACGGTGTGCGCCTTCGCCGTCCTGGCCACGATCGCCCTGACCGTCGTCTGGACCCTGCCCCTGGCCAACTTCTGGCTCTTCCTCGGACTGTTCCTCGTCCTGTTCGCCGCTGCCGGGGCCGGGAACGGCGCCACCTACCGCATGATCCCCGTGATCTTCGCCCGGCGGGGAGCCGCAGCCGGATCGGGGGAGTTGCGGGAATCGGTCAGCACGGCCCGCAAGTCGGCAGCGGCGCTCGGACTCATCTCGGCCGTCGGCGCCTACGGCGGTTTCCTCATCCCCCAGGTGCTCAACGCCTCGAAGGGCGCCTCCGGCAGCTATGACGGCGCGTTCTACGGTTTCGTCGGTGGGTACGTCCTGATGCTCGCGGTCACCTGGTTCTGCTACCTCCGCCGCTCCTCGCCGCTCGGCACGGTCTGACCGATGCTGCAGCAGGCCGGCGCCGGGCACGCCACGCACTGCCCCTACTGCGCCCTCCAGTGCGCCATGACCGTGACGCCGGCAGCCGGGGGCGACGGCGTGACAGTCACCGGACGCGTCTTCCCCACCAACCGCGGCGGCCTGTGCCGGAAGGGCTGGTCCGCCGCCGAACTGCTCCGGCACCCGGACCGCCTCACCGCGCCCCTGGTCCGGAACGGGGACGGCGACCTGCAGGAAGCGGCGTGGGACGACGTCCTGCAGCTGATCAGCGATCGGGTCCACCGCATCCAGGCGCAGCACGGCCGGGACGCCGTGGCGGTGTTCGGGGGCGGCGGGCTCACCAACGAGAAGGCCTACACGCTCGGCAAGTTCGCCCGGCTCGCGCTGCGCACCTCCCGCATCGACTACAACGGCCGCTTCTGCATGTCCTCTGCGGCAGCGGCCGGGAACCGGGCCTTCGGCGTCGACCGCGGCCTGCCCTTCCCGCTCGCGGACCTCGACGACGCCTCCGTGGTCCTGCTCCTCGGCTCGAACGCGGCCGACACCATGCCCCCGTTCGTCCAGCACCTGCGGGGTGCGCAGTCCGCGGGCGGGCTGGTCGTCGTCGACCCCCGCCGTTCGGCGACGGCGCGGCTCACGGACCAGGGCAGGGGCATCCATCTGCAGCCCACACCGGGCACTGACCTCGTGCTCCTGCTCGGTCTCGCGCATGTCGTGGTCGCGGAGGGCCTCGAGGACGTCCGCTACCTCGCGGCCCGCACGAGCGGGCACGACGACGTCGCACGCGGCCTCGCACGCTGGTGGCCGGAGCGCGTCTCGGGCATCACGGGAGTCCCCGCGGCCGCCATCCGGGCGACGGCGAGACTCCTGGCGCAGGGAGCCCGCAGCGGAGCGGCCGGGGGCCCCGGCGCCTACATCCTCACCGGGCGCGGCATCGAGCAGCACGCGGACGGCACCGACACCACCACCGCCGCCATCAACCTCGCCCTCCTCCTCGGCCTGCCCGGGACCGCGCACAGCGGGTACGGGACGCTCACCGGCCAGGGCAACGGGCAGGGCGGGCGGGAGCACGGGCAGAAGGCGGACCAGCTGCCCAGCTACCGGAAGATCACCGATCCCGTGGCGCGCGCACACGTCGCCGCCGTGTGGGGGGTGCCCGAGGCGGCGATCCCCGGCCCCGGGCTCCCCGCCGTCGAACTCCTCGCCTCCCTCGGTGCCCCGGGCGGTACCCGGTGCCTGTTCGTCCATGGTGCCAACATCGCGGTATCGGCCCCGGACGCGTCGACGGTGATCGCCGGGCTCCGCTCGCTCGACCTCCTGGTCGTCTCGGACTTCTTCCTGTCGGAGACCGCGGCCATGGCCGACATCGTGCTGCCGGTGCTGCAGTGGGCCGAGGAGGAGGGCACCGTCACCAACCTGGAGGGCCGGGTGCTGCGCCGGCGCGCCGCCGTCCCGCCGCCCCCCGGGGCCCGGAGCGAACTGTGGATCCTGCAGGAGCTCGCCCGGCTGCTGGCGGCTCCGTCCCTGTTCAGCGAGGACCCGGAGACCATGTTCGACGAGCTCGCCCGCGCGAGCGCCGGCGGGATCGCGGACTACTCCGGCCTCGACTACACCGTGCTCGACGGCGAGGAGCCGGCCTACTGGCCCTACCCCGCCGGCAGCACCGGGACCCCCCGCCTGTTCCTCGACGCCTTCGCCCACCCGGCCGGACGCGCCCTGCTGGTCCCCGTCGCGCCACGCCCCGATACGGCCGGTGCGGGCGCTCCGGCCCCCTTGCTCCTGGCCACGGGCCGCCTCCTCGAGCACTACCAGTCGGGAACACAGACCCGGCGCGTCGCCGAACTCCTCGCGGCGCAGCCGGCGGCGCGCCTCCAGCTCCACCCCGCCACGGCGAGGGACCTCGGCGTCGCCCAGGGCGACCCCGTCGTCGTCACGAGCGCCTCCGGCGAGGCCCGTGCGCTGGCGGACCTCACACCGGACATCCGCCAGGACACCGTCTTCCTCGCCTTCCACTACGCGGAGGCGGGCAGCGCGAACCTGCTCACGGGCAGCACCACGGATCCGGTCTCGGGGATGCCCGAGTTCAAGACGACGCCCGTGCGGGTCTCGCCCCTGTCCCCGTCCTTCCGTCCCGCAGGCACCGACCGGCTGGAGGCCATCGCATGAGCACCGACGCGAGCACGGACGCGACCACGGACGCGAGCACACCGGAGCGGATCGTCGTGGTGGGTTTCGGGCCCGTTGCGGCTCGTCTCCTCGAGCACCTCGAACCACTCGTCGCCGCCGGCCGCGTGGCCCTGACCGTCGTCGGGCAGGAGGACGACGCCGCCTACAACCGGGTGCTCGTCGCGGACGTGGGCGTCGGCCGCGTCCGGGAAGCCGCGATCCGGCTCGCCGACGCGGAGAAGCTGTCGGCCGGAGGCGTCGACGTACGGCTCGGAACGCGCGTGGTCCGGGTGGACAGGCCCTACCGGCGGGTCCTGCTCGCCGACGGACAGGCCCTCGGGTACGACCGCCTCGTGCTCGCCACCGGCTCCCGCCCCGTCCTCCCGCGGCTCGACGGCCTCGACGACGCCGATAGGCTCCCGCCGGGCGTCGGCTTCCTCCGCGACCTCGGCGACGCCCGCGCGGTCACCGCCGCCCTGGCCGCCCAGCAGCGCATCGTGGTGCTCGGCGGCGGCATCCTCGGCATCGAGGCGGCCCTCGCCGCGGCGGAGGAGGGCGGCCGGGTCACGCTCGTGCACTCCGGACGCTCCCCCATGGAACGGCTCCTCGGGGAGGGCGCCCGGGTCCTGGCGGCGGCACTGACCAGGGCGGGCATCACCGTGGTCGCCGGGACGTCGACAGGCATCCGCCTCACCGACGGTCGCTTCTCCGCGCTCGCCCTCGAGGGCGGGGCCCGGGTGGAGGGAGGTGCCCTCGTGCTCGCCTGCGGAGTGCGGCCGCGCACCGAGCTCGCCGACGGGTGCGACCTGGCGACCGCGGACGGCATCCTCGTGGACCACGACCTGCGGGCCCTCGGCACCGGCGGCGTCTGGGCGATCGGCGACTGCGCCGAGGTCTGCTGCGGGGTCAGCACCTGCGCGGCCTGCACCGGGGCCACCGCTCCCCCGGGCCTCATCGGTCCCGGCTGGCAGCAGGCGGACCAGCTCGGGCTCGCTTTCGCAGCGGAGCTCGCGGGCTTCCCCGTCGCCGCCGCCGGACCTCCCGAGCGGCGCGACGCCGTGCTGGTCCTCAAGGCACGCGGCGTGGACGCCGTCACCGCCGGGGAGACCGACGCCGATCCGTGGACCGTCGCGCCCGGTCTCGCCGTCGCGGTCTGGGCGGACCCCGGGCACGGCCGCTACGCGAAGATGGTCACGCGCGACGGCGTCCTGACGGGCCTCGTCTGCGTGGGCATGCCGCGGACCGGCGCCGAACTGGTCCTGCTCTTCGAGCGCCGGAGCGAACTACCCGCCGACCGGTCGAGCCTGCTCAGCCTGGACAGTGCCGAAGGGGTGCTCGCGGCACTGCCTCCCGGACCGGACGCGACCCTCTGCCGGTGCGCGGGCGTCACCCGCGGCACCGTGCAGGAGTCCGTCGCCGGCGGCTGCTCCTCCGTCCCGGAGGTGTCCGCGGGCACGCGGGCCGGGACGGGCTGCGGCGGCTGCCACGACGACATCCGCTCCGTGATCGAGCACCACTTCGCCGTCGCGGTGGCGTCCTGAACCGCGGCGGGAGGGCGCGGACCCCGCCCGGATCCGGATCCGGGTCCGGGTCCGGAAGGGTCCTACACGTGCAGGCGGTACCCCCGCTTCACCACGGTCTCCACCAGGCCCGGGTCGGGCAGGGACTTGCGCAGCCTGTTCACGTTCATGTCGAGCGCATGACCGGCGCCGGTATGGGCCAGCAGCCCGGTCAGTGCGTCACGGCTGAGGACGGCACCGCGAGCGGACAGCAGCGCCTTGAACAGCACGAGCTGAGCGGGTGCTAGATCCACCTGGACCTCGTCCACCCGGACCGACCGGCCCCGCACCTCGACGTAGCCGGACCGCGTCCTGAGCTGCTCCACGTGGTGTTCGGCGAGATGGTCGCAGACCAGCCGGATCAGCGCGCCCATCCGGAAACGCTCGGGCACGATCGGCTCGATGCCGGCGTCGATCAGGGGCTGCGCTGTCACCGGTCCCACGGCCGCGGCCAGGACGCTGCGCCGGAACCGCTGGATCAGTTCCTCCTCGAGGCCCTGCTCGGCGGCGGTGCTGAACAGCGCGTCGACGGCGGGCGCACTCGTGAAGGTGACGCAGTCCAGCTGCCCGGCGCAGACGGCGTCGATGAGCCGGGGCAGCCGCTCGGACCCCTCCGGCTTGATCCACCGGTAGGGCGTGACGGTGAGGAGCGTCGCGCCGGATGCCCGGAGCCGTTCCAGCTGATGGGCGTCGGCGTAGGCGTGCAGCTGGACACCGATGGTCAGCCCTGACAGGTCCTGCTGCAGCAGCTCGTCCACGAGCGTGGCCGTGGTCTCGTCCGAACTGATCCCGACGTCGTCGAGTCCCGCCGCCCGCACAGCGCCCCTGGCCTTCGGGCCCCGGACGTAGATCCGGCCTGCCCCGAGCACCTCGAGGAGGTCGTCGCCCAGCCCTGCGGCGTCCGCGGCCTCGAACCACCGGCGCATCCCGTACGCGGTGGTAATGAGGAACAGGTCAGGGCGTGCGGACACCATGGCCGCCGTGTCCGCGAGCAGTTCCACGTCCTCGGCGATGGGCGCGATCTTCAGCGCCGGCGCGTGGAACACCGAGGCGCCGCGCCGCTCGAGCGCGTCGATCAGGTCACCGGAGCGGCGGTCCGAGGTCACGCCGATCCGGAAGCCCGCGAGCTGTCCGCCGGAGCCGTCCAGCCGGATGGCCTCGGTCATGATGCCAGCGATTCGGTCAGCCGGGCGAGGTGTGCCGCGCCGCCCTGCAGGTCCAGACCCACCCGCACCACCTCGCCGATCACGAGCACCGCGGGCGACTGGCACCGTGCGGCGCCGGCCGCCGTGACGATCGTCGAGAGGGTTCCCGCCGTCGTCCGCTGGGACGCGCTGTAGCCGCGCTCGACGACGGCGACCGGCATGTCGGGCCGCATCCCTGCCCTGCCGAGACCGGAGACGAGCTGCGGCAGCGTCGAGACGCCCATCAGGACCACGAGGGTCCCCCCGAGCCCTGCCAGGTGCAGGTGCTCCTCGTCGGTCAGCGGTGCATGGCCGGAGACGACGGTGAACAGATGGCTGACGCCGCGGTGCGTGACGGGGATGCCGGCGGCAGCCGGTACGGAGATCGCCGAGCTGACGCCGGGGATCACGCGGCACGGTACCCGCGCCTGGAGGCACGCGGCGAGTTCCTCGCTGCCGCGGCCGAACACGAACGGATCGCCGCCCTTGAGCCGGACCACGGAGCGACCCGCGAGCGCATGACGCACCAGGAGTTCGTTGATGCCGGACTGCGGGACCCGGTGGTGGCCGGGGAGCTTGCCGACGTCCACCAGCTCCGCTGCGGGGGCCAGCTCCGCGAGCGAGTCCGTCGGGGCGAGCCGGTCGTAGAGCACCACGTCGGCCCCCCGGAGTGCTGCGGCCGCGTCGAGGGTCAGGAGCCCCAGCGCGCCGGGACCGCCGCCCACCAGGGTCACCGATCCGGAGTCCTCGGCCGCCGGTTCGGTGCCGAGGAGCGTGCCCGTGCGACGGCACGCCGCCCGGACGGCGTCGGCCAGGGGCTCGGAGAGCCCGTCCACGACGACGGCGAGCGCGGTGCCGTGCAGCACGGCGTCGTCGAATCCGGCCGGTGCGGATCCGGTGCAGGGGACCACGTCGGCTCCTGCCGCCCGGTACCGTGCCACCGCCCTGCGGGCGGCCCGCTCGCCGCCGACGACCACCACGCGCCGGCCTGCCAGATCGAGGTCCAGGTGCACGCTTCAGCCCTCCAGGGTTCCGGTTGCGGTGCGGACGGGGATCGCCGTACCGAGTCCCACGCGGCCGGCGCCGGCCTCGATCTCCGCGGGGGTGGCGGGGCGCTGCTGCCCGCGTTCCTCCACGAGGACGATCGACTGGTCCGCGGCGTCGGGGGCGTTGACGAAGGAACGGAAGCGGCGGAGCCGGACGGGGTCCTTCAGCGTCGCCGCCCATTCGTCCTCGTAGTGTTCGACGTGCCGGGCCATCGCGGCTTCGAGGTCCTCGGCGATCCCGAGGGAGTCGTTCACGACGACGTCCCGCACGTGGTCGAGGCCGCCCTCGAGGTCGTCCATCCAGCGGGCCGTCCGCTGCATGCGGTCCGCGGTGCGGATGTAGTACATGAGGTACCGGTCGATGTAGCGGATGAGGGTTGCACCGTCGAGGTCCTGCGCGAGCAGCTGTGCGTGGGCGGGCTGGAAGCCGCCGTTGCCGCCGACGTACAGGTTCCAGCCCTGGTCGGTGGCGATCACGCCGACGTCCTTGCTCCGTGCCTCGGCGCACTCCCGGGCACAGCCCGAGACGCCCATCTTGAACTTGTGGGGTGCGCGGAGCCCGCGGTAGCGCAGCTCCAGGTCGATCGCCATGGCGACCGAGTCCTGCACGCCGAACCGGCACCAGGTGGACCCGACGCAGGACTTCACGTTCCGCAGGGCCTTGCCGTAGGCCTGCCCGGACTCGAACCCGGCCTCCACGAGGATCTTCCAGATCTCCGGCAGCTGCTCCAGCCGGGCCCCGAAGAGGTCGATCCTCAGCGCACCGGTCAGCTTGACGTACAGGCCGAACTGCTCGGCGACCTGCGCGATCACGGCGAGCTTCTGGGGCGTGATCTCCCCGCCGGGGATGCGCGGCACCACCGAGTAGGTGCCGTTGCGCTGCATGTTCGCGAGGGCGCGGTCGTTGGTGTCCTGCAGCGTGCCGCGGCCGCCGTCGAGCACGTACTCCCCGCGCTGCGTGGCGAGGATCGAGCCGATGGCCGGCTTGCAGATGTCGCAGCCGTGGCCGGCCCTGGCCTCGTCCGTCGCGCCGAAGCGGCCGAGGATGTCCTGGAAGGAGCCGAGGTCGAGCGCCTGGATGGCCTCGAACAGCTCCGGACGCGACATCGCGAAGTGCTCGCAGATGCCCTTCGGGACGGTCCGGCCGGCCTTGGTGAGCTCGCTGTCGAGCAGCTTCTTGAGCATCGGCACGCAGGAGCCGCACTGGGCCCCGGCCCGCGAGCAGGCCTTGAGGGCCGGCAGGTCCAGCGCCGGTTCCGCGGCGCCGCCGTCCTCCCCCACCCCGTGGACCGCCGAGCGGCAGGCGCCCGCGGTGACGTTGTTGCACGAGCAGAGGATGACGTCGTCGGGCAGTTCCGACGGCGGCGCCTCGCCGCCACCGGCCGAGGACAGGTACGCACCCGGCTCCGCCGGAAGCTCCCGGCCCAGCAGGGGCCGGAGGGCGGAGTAGGGCGCGGCGTCGCCGACGAAGATGCCGCCGAGCAGCGTCTTCGCGTCGTCGGTGACCACGAGCTTCTGGTAGAGCCCGCGCGCCGGGTCCGCGTAGACGATCTCCAGGCTGCCCTCGGTGTCCGCGAGCGCGTCCCCGAAGCTCGCGACCTCCACGCCGGAGAGCTTGAGCTTGGTGGCCGTGTCGAAGCCGGGGAACGTGGACACACCGCCGAGGATCCCGTCGGCGCAGACCTCGGCCATCGCGTTCGCGGGTGCTACGAGGCCCATGCTGACGCCCTCGTAGCTGGCCACCTCGCCGATCGCCCAGACTCCGGGCATCGCGGTCTCGCACGCCGCGCTGATGACGACGCCGCCGCGGGGCGCCACCTCGAGCCCTGCGTCGCGCGCGAGTTCGTCGCGCGGCCGGATGCCCACCGCGAACACCACGAGGTCGGCCGGCAGCACCGTTCCGTCGCTCAGCGCCACACCCGTGACCCGGCCGTCGTCGTCCGTGTCGATGGACGTCGGCGACCCGCCGCAGTGGATGCCCAGCCCCTTGGCCGCGATGAGGCGGCCCAGCGCCTGCCCGCCGCCCTGGTCGAGCTGGGCGTTCATGAGCCAGCCTGCCCGGTTCACCACGGTCGACGCGGCGCCGAGCTGCTGCAGTCCGCCGGCGGCCTCGAGGCCGAGGAGTCCGCCGCCGATGACGACGGCGTGTGGAGTCCTGCCGAGCTCGGCGGCGAGGCGTGCGGTCTCCGAGCGGAGCCACTGGACGTCCTCGAGCGTCCTGTACACCGCGGCGTGCTCCCCGCCCGGCAGGGGCAGCCGCACGGCGTCGGATCCGGTGGCGAGTACGACGTCGTCGTAGGCGTACTTCTCGCCCGACGCGCCGATGACGCACCGTGCGGCGAGGTCCAACCGGACGGCGCGCTCCCCCGTGACGAGCCGGATGGCCGGTTCGCGCCACATGAGCGGCTCGCCGAGGCCGAGGTCGACGTCGTGGAGCAGGGCGCTGCTCAGCGCGACGCGGTCGTAGGGTGCGTGCGGCTCCTCGGTGAGCACGGTGACGGAGAGGCCGTCGGTGCCGCGCCGCCACAGGGCCTCGACGAGCCGGTGGGCTGCCGGCCCGCCCCCGACGACGACGATGCGCCGGTCGGATGCCGGGACGGCGTCGGCGGGCCGGGCTGCTCGGTTCTCGCTCATGGTGTGCCTTCCGTCCGGGGCCGGGGCGGTCCCGCGTCCGGTTCCACCGTACGAAGGGGCAATTACTCCTGTGTGTCGCGGATGTATCGCAAAGTTAACTTCGGGCTCACGGATGGTCGGAGGGCCGGTGAGGCGCAAGTTACCCGGCCGCAACAGCGCCGGGACGCAGGCGACACGTCCGCTGCCTAGCGTTGGTCCCACCGCACACCACCGAGGGGAATGCCATGACCGAACTCGTACTGCAGCGTCCTGCCGCATCCAGCGCCGGCTGGGTCGCGGTCTGCCACCTCGACGACCTCGAGGAATGCTGGGGAGAGGCGGCCCTCGTCGGCCAGGAACAGGTCGCGCTGTTCCGGTTGCCGGGGAACCTGCTCCACGCCGTGGGCAACATCGACCCCCGGACGCGGGCCGCCGTCATGGCGCGGGGCATCGTGGGATCGCGCGGCACGACGGCGACGATCGCCTCTCCCCTGCACAAGGAGGTCTACGACCTGGCGACCGGGGCGTGCCTCTCCGGAGGGCCGGGTCTGCGTGCGTATCCCGTCCGGTGCGTGGACGGGGTCGTCGAGGTCGGCGTTGCCGCCTGAGGCGCCGCGGGTGCTTCAATGGCTGCCATGACCGCTTCCCCGTCCGGCTTCATAGCGCCCGTCCTGATCGCCTGCTCGCACGGCACCGACAACGCCCAGGGGCGCCTCGAGATCGACGCCGTGCGCTCCGGCATCGAGGCCCTGCGTCCGGGGCTCGAGGTCCTCGAGGCATACGTCGATGTGCAGGAGCCCGATCTCGTGGAGGTCGTCGCGGCACTGCCGCCCGGGCGCACGGCGGTCATCGTCCCCCTGCTGCTCTCCGTCGGCTACCACGTGAAGGTGGACATCGCGCGCGCTGCTGCGGGCAGGCCGGGCACGGTGGCGGCCCTGCCGCTGGGGCCGGATCCGCGCCTGGCCTCCGTGCTGCAGCAGCGGCTGCTCGAAGCGGGCGTACCGGACGACGACCCCGTGGTCCTGGCCGCCGCCGGGTCCTCCGATGCCTGCGCCGCGGAGGATGTCGCCGAGGTGCTGGCCGTCCTCGCCGAGGGCCGCACGAGTCCCGTGCGTGCGGGGTTCGGATCGAAGGCCTCGCCGTCCGTGCCCGACGCCGTCGCGTCCTACCGCTCGGTCGGGTCGGGGCCTGTGGCCCTGGCCTCCTACCTGCTCGCTCCCGGGTATTTCCACGACCAGTTGGCGAAGGCGGGCGCCGACGTCGTCAGCGCCCCGCTGCTGCCAAATCCTGCGATCGCGGAGATCGCCCTCGACCGGTACGACGACGCCGTGGCGCGCCTGCTCGCGGGTGGTCCGCAGCCGGGGTCCGTGTGCCGGCGTCCGTGCCGGGCCCTGGTCCCGACCTGCGTGCGGAGTGCGGCGACCCAGCCGGTCTGACGCGGCGCTGCTACGCGACGGGCTCGAGGGAGAGGCGTTCCTGTACCGTGGCGGCCAGGTCCTCGGCGATGCGCTGCGCCGTGCCGGTGTCGCCCGCCTCGACCATGACACGCACCACGGGCTCCGTGCCGGACGGGCGCAGCAGCACGCGTCCGGTCTCGCCCAGGATCGCCTCGGCCTCGCGGACGGCCTCCTGCACGCCCTCGTCCGACGTGGCCGCCGTGCGGTCCACCCCCTTGACGTTGATGAGCACCTGCGGGAGTTTCGTCATCACGGCCGCGAGTTCCTTGAGGCTCTTGCCCGTCGCGGCCATGCGTGCCGCGAGCTGGAGGCCGGTGAGGACGCCGTCACCGGTGGTGGCGTACTCCGCGAAGATGACGTGGCCGGACTGCTCGCCGCCGAGGCTGTAGTCGCCGTCGCGCATGCCCTCGAGGACGTAGCGGTCACCGACGCCGGTCTCCTTGATGGTGATGCCCGCCTCGCGCAGCGCGATCTTCAGTCCGAGGTTGCTCATGACGGTGGCCACGAGCGTGTCCTCCCGGAGCTTCCCGGCATCCCTCATGGCCAGTGCCATGACAGCCATGATCTGGTCGCCGTCGACCACCGTGCCCTCGTGGTCCACCGCGAGGCACCGGTCGGCGTCGCCGTCGTGGGCTATGCCCAGGTCGGCGCCGTGCTCGAGGACGGCGGCCTGGAGCTTCTCGAGGTGGGTGGAGCCGTAGCCGTCGTTGATGTTGACGCCGTCCGGGTCGGCACCGATCACCACGATGTCCGCGCCGGCGTGCCGGAACACCTCCGGGGAACAACCGCTCGCCGCGCCGTGCGCACAGTCGAGGACCACCTTGAGTCCCTCGAGGCGGTGCGGGAGGGTCTGCAGCAGGTGGACCACGTAGCGGTCCTCGGCGTCCGCGAAGCGCTGGATCCTGCCCACGTCGCCGGCCACCGGGCGGTGCCGGGGATTCGCCATCTCGTCCTCGATGGCGTCCTCGAGCGCGTCGCTGAGCTTCTTGCCGCCACGGGCGAGGAACTTGATGCCGTTGTCCGGGGCCGGGTTGTGCGAGGCGGAGATCATCACGCCGAAGTCCGCGTCGAGGTCAGCCACCAGGAACGCCGCGGCGGGCGTGGGGAGGACCCCCGCGTCGTAGACGTCGACACCGGAACTCGCGAGGCCCGCCTCCACGGCTGCGGCGATGAACTCGCCGCTGATGCGCGGATCACGGGCGATCACCGCGGTGGGCCGGCGGTCACCGGCGACGGCGTTGTGCCCGAGCACGACGGCGGCCGCCTGGGCCAGCTGAAGGGAGAGTTCCGCCGTGATCAGGCCGTTGGCCAGACCGCGCACGCCGTCGGTGCCGAATAACTTGCTCATCGTTGATCATCCTAGGTGAAGAACATGACACCACTGAGGTGGGTCCCAACAAGGTTAAAGCACGATGCCCGCCCGGAAGTCCGGACGGGCATCTGCGCGTGTCCCCAGGCTTAGCGCTTGGAGTACTGAGGCGCCTTGCGGGCCTTCTTGAGACCAGCCTTCTTGCGCTCGATGACGCGGGCGTCACGAGTCAGGAAGCCTGCCTTCTTGAGGGCCGGGCGGTTGTTCTCGCGGTCGATCTCGTTGAGCGTCCGTGCGACACCGAGACGGAGGGCGCCGGCCTGGCCGGAGGGTCCACCACCGTGGATGCGTGCGATGACGTCGTAGGCGCCGTCGAGCTCGAGGAGCTTGAACGGGTCGTTGACTTCCTGCTGATGCAGCTTGTTCGGGAAGTAGTCGGCGAGCTCGCGCCCGTTGACGATCCACTTGCCGGTGCCGGGGACGAGGCGCACGCGGGCGACTGCTTCCTTGCGGCGTCCGACCGCTCCGCCGCCGACGGTCAGCGCAGGGCGCTCCTTCGTGGTGGCCTCGCTGGCATCGGTGGACTCTGAGGTGTAGCTCGTGAGCTCCTCAGTGGGTTCATTCAGCTCTTCAGTGTTCTGAGCCACGGTTCTCCTTGAAGTGATTTCTTAGTGTTGGTGGCCAGGACTACTGGGCGACCTGGGTGATTTCGAACGTCTTGGGCTGCTGTGCGGCGTGGGGGTGCTCGGCGCCGCGGTAGACCTTCAGCTTGCCGATCTGCTGTGCTGCCAGCGAGTTCTTGGGGAGCATGCCACGGATGGCCTTCTCGACGGCGCGCTCCGGGTTCTTGTCCAGGAGTTCGACGTAGCTGGTCGACTTCAGGCCGCCCGGGTAACCGGAGTGGCGGTAGGCGCGCTTCTGCTCCAGCTTGGAGCCGGTGAGCGCTACCTTCTCTGCGTTGATGATGATGACGAAATCGCCCATGTCGATATGGGGGGCAAAGGTCGGCTTGTGCTTTCCGCGCAGCAGTGTTGCGGTCTGGCTGGCAAGACGGCCTAGGACTACGTCAGTGGCGTCGATGACGTGCCACTGGCGGGAGATATCGCCTGGCTTCGGGGTGTACGTACGCACGGTGTTGGCCTTCGTTTCTATTTCGGTGTCGCCCGCATCCACGGAGATCTCCGTGCCCGCGGGCTCAGCTTATTCATGCGCTACCGGAACTTCAGGTGAGGGCTGAAATACGACCAGTTATCCCGTAAATCTCGGCTCCGCCCCCGGGCCAGGTGGTTCTGCAACTGAACCGCTCCGTGGGGCGCAGACGTATCGAGCTGGGATACGCACAACGACTACCAAGGTTATCCTGCGCCGTGCCCCAGGTCAAAATGGCCTGCTCCTTCGCCCGTCCGTCGGTTCGCCGGCCGGCGATGCGATTCTTCTCTGTCGTCGGCTGCTGCACTCAAGAAGTCACACCCGTGCTTGGGTTAGCGCAGGTTTCCCGCAGTACGAAGGTCAAAGGGTAAAGCTTCGCTCATGTTCGCCTACGTTTCGGCGATTTCGGCAATTTCGCGGTCTACCTTCTGAGCAGAGCTGGTCCGGGGCCAGCCCCCGGACCTGCCGTCCGTGATTCGTCCACCCTCATGAAGGAGCCACCATGATCGCACTGTATGCAACCCTCTCCACCGTCCTGTACACGGCAAAGGCACGCCTCACGACCGAGGAGAAGGGCGCAACGATGGTCGAGTACGGCCTGATGGTCGCGCTCATCGCCGTCGTCGTCGTCGCCGCTCTCGTCACGCTCGGTCCGAAGATCGCTGGGCTCTTCACCACGGTCTCCGGCAAGCTCTAGGCATCATCGGTCGGTTCCGGCGGCATCGCTGCCGGAACCGACCCGCAACTCCGTTTCGCTGCAGAATCCGCTATGTCCCAACAGCCGCCCGGGACAGCCAGAGCCCACGCCGGATCCCGTCGGCCACTACACCATCCATCGTTCGTTCATCAGCTTCAAAGGAGCACATGATGCTTGCACTGTACGTAACACTCCAGACGGTCGTGCACACGGCAAAAGGTCGCCTGACCAACGAGGAGAAGGGCGCAACGATGGTCGAGTACGGACTGATGGTGGCTCTCATCGCCGTCGTCGTCGTAGCTGCCCTCGTCACCCTCGGCCCCAAGATCGCCGGGCTGTTCACGACGGTCTCAGGAAGCCTCTAGCCCCACGAAAGCCTCTCGATGTGGGGTCTTCGAAAACTGCTTTCGCACCCACACGCTACGAAGGAAGGACAGGACCATGAGCAGACTCCAGAGTGAACGTGGAGCAGTAGCCCTTGAAATGGCCTTGGTCCTGCCCATCCTTCTTCTCATCCTTGTCGGCATCCTCGAATTCGGCCGAGTGATGAACGTTCAGATCTCCCTGACCCATGCCGCTCGCGAGGGTGCGCGACACGCAGCCATCCACTACGACGACGGAACTATGAACGTGACCGGCACAGCACTCGCTGCCGCCCCCTCCCTCAGTGGCTTGCCCGTCACCGTCACCAGTAACGCCACGGCGTGCGCTCCGAACCGCAATGTCACCGTGACAACACGGGTGCTGCTGCCCTCGATGTCCGGGTTCCTGAACGCGGGGCTGTTTCCCATGGACCTCGAGGGTATAGGGGTCATGCGGTGCGGCGGATGAAGCGGGCCCATTCGCGTGGCCTCAAGGACGAGCAGGGAGCTGTCGCCGTCTTCGTCGCGCTCACGATGGTGGTTATTCTGGCGATGGCGGCGCTCGCTATCGATGTCGGAGCCATGTACGTGGAGAAGGCTCAACTGCAGAACGGGGCTGACGCCTCTGCCCTCGCCATCGCCAATGATTGTTCGAAAGGCAATTGCGGTGCCGTGAACAGCACTGGCCAGGATTTCGCCAACCGCAACGCCGGCGACGCGACGAGTGGGATCACCTCCATCACCTTCCCGACCGCAACCAGCGTGCGCGTTCAGACCAATGCGCGGGAGGCGGGAACGGGTGCCAACCACTTCTCTCTCGCTTTCGCGCGGGTCCTCGGCATCGACAACACGAAGATCACAGCTACCGCCACCGCAAGCTGGGGCGCGCCAGCTCGTGGAGCCACCCTTCCCTGGACGATCAGTCAGTGCGTGTTCCGGCAGTCGATGAGCGCTTCGCAACGAACGCAGCTCGATTCGACGGGGAACTTCGCCGGAGACCCCATCCCCACGCACATCCTCCTCCGCTACGACGAGAACACTCCGTCATACCCGGGTTGCGCAGCGCAGAACGGCTATGCCGCGGGTGGCTTCGGCTGGCTGGATCTGGACAACGGGAAGTGCGCGGCCGACGTGAACATCTCCTCAGGAGATGTGGGCAGCAATCCCGGGAACAACTTCCCGAGCGTCTGCGGTGCCACCCTGACCACTCTCACTTCCGACCCCGTCCTGATTCCGCTGTTCAGCTCGTCGTCCGGCACCGGCTCCCGCGCCACTTACGCCCTCACGGGCTTCGCGGCCTTCCGGGTCACGGGCTACAAGTTCGGTGGCTCTCTCGAGCTGAACGACTCGTCAGCGCCTGCCTGTGTCGGCAACTGCCGAGGGATCCAGGGCTACTTCACCCGATTCGTCTCGCTGAACGACGCCTTGATTACGTCGCCCACCGCCCCCAACTTCGGCGCCTCCGTCGTCGGACTCTCGGACTAGGACCACCGTGACACCACTCATCATTCCAGGCCACGATTGCAGGAGCTGCCGGTTGTGAAGACACGACTCATCGGAGGTCTCGCAGCACTCGTTCTGGCAGTCATGGGAACGGCCCTTCTCGTCCTGTATGTGGGGGCAGCCGATAGCCGCGCCCAGGAGGGGCTCTCCCCCACCGAGGTACTGGTGGTGCAGGAGCGCGTCCCCGCCGGCACCCCGGTCGACGAACTGAGCACCATGGTGACCTCGGAATCGCTGGTCAAGTCGGCGGTTGTGCCGCTCGCCCTGACAACTCTCGAAGGGCAGGAAACCAGAATTACGGCAGTCGACCTCCTTCCGGGCGAGCAGCTGCTCGCGGAACGCCTCGTCAAGCCCGAAGACTTCGCACCGGGTACCGTGCCTGTTCCCGACGGCCTGGAAGAGGTGACTGTACTCCTCGCTCCCGAACGCATGCTGGGCGCGAGGATCAGTGCAGGGGATCGGGTCGGCGTCTATATCTCCGGCGAATTGGAAGAGGAAGCGCCGGACTTTGAGCGTCTGCCCGATGAGATGATCGGCTTCAAGCAGTACACAAATCTCAACTTCCAGAACGTCCTGGTCACCGCCGTGCAGCAGGCTGCGCCGGAGGCGGAGGATTCCGCCGGCGCCGGGGCAGACGCTGTCGCCATGCCCACCGGTTCTGCTTTTGTCACTCTCGCGGTGAACGACCTTGACGCTGGTCGAATCATCTTCGGGGCAGAATTCGGCAGTATCTGGTTCACGAAAGAATCCGACGCCTCTCAAGAAGCGGATACGCCGGTTATCACCATCCCCGAGGTCGTCAAATGAGCAGGTTCGTGATCATCACCGCTGTGCGGGACTTCGAGAGTCGGGTCCGCCAAGCCATCGCCGGCGTCCTGCCGGGAGACCTACAGACGCTCCCGCCGGAGGCCGTCCTCCTCGTCCCGGACGCGCTCCTGCAGCAGGTCACGGGCGGTCAGCCGGACGTCCTGATCTTCGGCCCCGGAGTGAGACCGGAAGATGCGCTGGCCCTTGCCGCCATCTTCGATATCCAGTACCCCGACATCAGCCTGGTCCTTGCCGCACCCGCGACCCCTGATGTCATGCTGGGCGCGATGCGGTCGGGTATCCGCGACGTCATCAGTGCCGAGATCGACCTGAATGAGCTACAGGCACTCCTGCAGCGGGCCTGCGCCGCCTCCGAACGGCGTCGGCGCAACAGTGGTCAGCAGACCGAGAATGACCACGCGCGTGGACGCGTCATCGCAGTGATGTCGCCGAAGGGCGGAGTCGGCAAGACGACCGTAGCCACCAACCTTGCTATCGGGCTGGGGAAGATCGATCCGATGAGCGTGGTCCTCCTTGATCTGGACCTCCAGTTCGGGGACGTGGCTACCGGCTTGATGCTCGAGCCCGAGCACAGCATCACCGAAGCAGTGCATGGTGCTGCCGCCCAGGACTCGATGGTTCTGAAGGCATTCCTGACCGTTCATCCCGCAGGAATCTATGCCCTGTGCGCACCGCGTTCGCCGGCCGACTCCGACTACATCACTGCAGAACATGTCACACACCTCATCAACCAGCTCGCCACCGAGTTCCGCTATGTCGTTGTCGACACGGCTCCAGGGCTTGGTGAGCATTGCCTCGCGACTCTCGAACTGGCGACCGATGGCGTCTGGATCTGTGGCATGGACGTACCGAGCGTCCGAGGTCTCCATAAGTGCTTCAGCGTCCTCAGCGATCTTCAGCTCCTTCCACAGAACCGTCACACCGTGCTCAACTTCGCTGACCGTAAGAGCGGATTAAGCGTTCGTGACGTCGAAGCCACGCTGGGCGTTCCCGTCGACGTAGTCGTTCCCCGGTCGAGAAGCTTGCCGTTCTCGACGAATCGCGGCATACCCGTTCTGCAGGCAGGGGGGAAGGACGCCGCCTACCGGGGACTTCAGAAGCTCGTTGATCGCTTCGATCCGGCCCTGGCGGCCGTTGCTCAGCGCAAAGCGCATCGCCGCGCGGTGGTCGCATGAAGCTCTCAGAGCGCCTGAGCAAGGTTTCGGGACCGCCGCCCGGCCCTCCCTCCGAGAGCGCGCGGGAGAGCGAATCCGAGCCTCCTCTGGCAGTTACCCCAACGTCCCCGGCATCGGCCACCGGTCTCCCAATCCCATCCGACATCACCCCGGCGACAGCTGCGCCCTCAACCCTCTCAGCCCGCGTCGCCGGCCCGGCTGCAAGCCACTCCGGTCACCGAGCGCAGGGAGCCGCTCCTGTCGTCGACGCACTCGGTGGACTCAAGCAGCGGGCTGCCGCGGCGCTCTTCGAACGCATGGGCAGCCGCTTCAGTGATGCATCGGTCTCCGAGGAGGAGCTACGGAAGATTGCGAAGGAGGAATTGTCTGCAGTCATCGACGAGGAACAAGTGCCCCTATCACCGGAAGAGCGCCGACGCCTCATTCGCGAGATCGCCGATGAGGTCATGGGATACGGCCCGCTGCAACGACTCCTGGAAGACCCGTCGATCACGGAGATCATGGTCAATAGTTCAGAGCAGATCTACGTCGAGCGAAAGGGACGGCTCACCCTGACCGACCTGCGCTTCACCTCCGATGATCACCTCCGACAGGTCATCGAACGGATCGTGTCAAAGGTGGGACGCCGCATCGATGAATCGTCGCCCCTTGTCGATGCGCGGCTGGAGGACGGTTCACGCGTGAATGCGATCATCCCACCCCTTGCCGTGAACGGGCCCTCGCTCACCATCCGGAAATTCGCGCAGGTGCCCATTACTGTCAACGATCTCCTGGCATGGGGCTCTCTGACCCCGGAGATGGCCGAACTCCTCGACGCGTGCGTCAAGGCCCGGCTCAACATCATCGTTTCGGGTGGAACCGGCACCGGAAAGACCACGATGCTCAATGTCGTCTCCGGCTTCATCCCCGATGACGATCGCATTGTCACCATCGAGGATGCTGTCGAACTGCAGTTGCAGCAGGCCCACGTCGTTCGGCTCGAGAGCCGTCCGGCCAACATCGAGGGCAAGGGTGCTGTCGGCATACGTGAACTGCTCAAGAACTCACTCCGAATGCGCCCAGACCGGATCATCGTGGGCGAGTGCCGCGGTGGTGAAGCCCTTGACATGCTGCAGGCGATGAACACGGGACACGACGGCTCCCTCTCTACCGTCCATGCCAACTCCCCGCGTGATGCCATCGCACGCCTCGAGACTCTCGTCCTGATGGCGGGAATGGATCTACCCCTTCGGGCCATTCGTGAACAGATTGCCTCCGCCGTCGACCTCATCATCCAACTGACGCGCATGCGCGACGGAAGCCGGCGCGTCACCCACGTAACGGAAGTGCAAGGCATGGAGGGGGAGATCGTGACCCTGCAGGACGCCTTCCTCTTCGACTATTCGGCAGGTATGGATGCGCAGGGACGTTTCCTCGGCCGTCCCATGGCCACCGGTATCCGTCCTCGCTTTCTCGACCGGTTCGAAGAACTCGGGATTCATGTTTCTCCGGGTGTTTTCGCTACAGCCCACCGGGGAGTGGCAAAGCGGTGATGGAATCACCCATGATCCTGGGGTTCGGGATGCTCCTGTGTTTCTTCTCGTTGCTGCTGGTCTTCGTCGTGGTCATCAAGCCGCGCGCTGGTGGTGTTCCTTTGAGTCGCAGGCGTCCCGGCGTTCCAGCCGAGCTGTCCGTCTTCAGTCGGGTCAGCTCGACGACTGTAGGAGCAGTCGATGACGCCTTGGGCGGTTCGAGCGGGCTGTATGGGAAGGACTTGCTGTATGACGCGGGCGTGAAGATGAAACCGGCAGACTTCACCGTCTTCGTGCTGTCGGTAGCTGTCGTCGCGGGACTTCTCGTCGGCGTCCTTTCTCACGTTTTGCTCGGACTGTTGATCGCATTGATCGTGCCGCTGGCTGCCAGGATGGCGCTCTCCGTCAAGCGTGAAAAACGAAGGGCCACTTTCGACCTTCAACTTCCCGACACCATCCAGACCCTGATCGGCGGCCTACGGGCAGGACACAGCGTGATGCGGGCGATCGATGCAGTAGCCGCAGAGGCCGAGGCCCCCTCGTCGGAAGAACTTGCCCGCATCGTCAATGAAACAAGGATCGGCAAGGATTCGCACCTCGCAATCGAGGAGGCTGCTCTCCGCATGAACAGCGAAGATTTCCGGTGGATCGCGCAGGCCATCCAGATCCATAGGGAGGTCGGAGGTGACCTCGCCGAGGTCCTCGAGCATGTCCTCGAAACCATCAGGGAACGGAGCCAGATCAAGGGCCAGGTTCGGGCACTCAGTGCCGAGGGAAAGATGTCCGCCTACATCCTGATGGCTCTGCCCGTCGGAATCGCACTGTTGTTCGCCGTCATCAATCCGCCCTACATCCTCGCTCTTGTCGAGAACCTTCTAGGCATTCTCATGATCATCGCCGCGGTGGTCATGTACGCCATCGGCGGCTTCTGGTTGAGCCGCATCATCAAGATCAAGTTCTAGGGGCCACCCGATGTCACTCCTTGTCTGGTGCGCCGCCGCGAGCGTCGTCCTTCCCGTCGCATGGCTGGGCTGGTCCCTCTCCACATCCGATCGCAAGGCAGTAGCGGCCATCCATGCGAACCTGAATCGGGGCATAGGAGAACGCAACGATCAAGCTCGAGGTGTCTCTTCGGCTCTGACGGACATCGCCCGCAGGCTGACTCCGAGGGCCTATATCGTGAAGATCGATGCGTGGCTCGCGCTCGCGGGCAGGCCGGCCGCGATGCCGCTCGAGAAGATCATTGTCGCCAAACCGCTCCTCGCGATTGTCGGCATCATGTTCGGGCTCCTCTTGTTCAGCAGCGCCCCCACACTCGGGGTCGTCATGTTGGGCCTCTTCGTCACGATCCTCTTCTATTTCGTCCCGGATCTGCTCGTCTACAACACAGGCATCAAGCGCCAGGAAGCCATCCAGACCGAACTGCCGGACACACTCGACCAAATGCTCATTTCGGTCGAAGCCGGACTCGGATTCGAGGCAGCGATGGCCCGTGCAGCAACCAACGGCAAAGGCCCGATGGCCCAGGAACTCACACGGACCCTGCAGGACCTTCAGGTAGGCCGCCCGCGCCGTGAGGCGTATCAGGCGCTGGCGCAACGCTCGTCGGTGCCGGACCTGAAGAGCTTCGTCGGTGCAATCGTGCAAGCCGACAAGTACGGCATCGGGATCGCGAAGGTGCTCCGTGCGCAAGCCAAACAATCGCGGGTCAAGCGTCGACAACGTGCGGAGGAGAAAGCGATGAAGCTTCCCGTCAAGGTGCTGTTCCCTTTGATGCTCTTCATTTTCCCAGTGATGTTCATCGTGATTCTTGGCCCCGCCGTCATCAATCTGATGCATTCGTTCGGCGGAATGTGAAAGGCGTAGGACATGGGAACCGGTCACATCTGTCGGTCCGCTGCCGGTTTCCCTCAAGAGCGCTGGGCCTCCGCACCGAATCAGGAGAACAGGAAAGCAATTGCGCAGTTATCCCTCAGCATCAGCCGATTCCCGTTATCTCATCGGCTTCCGGCCGTAGCCTGACATGGTGCTTCCGAACGCTACCCCGAAGGTCCTGCCACTGGTGGACCTCACCGTGCTGTCCCAGCTCGAGCGACAGCTGAACGACCCCCAACCCGCTCGGGCCTTCGCTCGCGACTACATCACGGGCTTCGAGGATCGCTACCTCCGCCTCTCCAGCTCCGTGGGGAACCGGGACCTGCCCGCCGCCATCGATGCCGCCCTCAGCCTGCGCAACTCGTCGACGATGGTCGGCGCAGCGCGGCTCTCCGCGATGGCTGCGAGCTTCGAGACCGCTGTCACCTCGGCGGACCTGGATACGGCCCGGAGGGCACTTCCAGCGATCGAGCGCTGCGGCATGGACACCATCGACGAGCTCGAGTCCCGCTACCTCGCATCGGCCTGAGACGTCGTCTGGGACATCGCTTCGAAGAGTTCCGCCTGCAGGCCGCCGGGGGGTAGGGCGATCAGGGACGGGCAGGCGTGAGCCGGTAGCCCACGCCGCGGACGGTCTGCAGCCACCGGGGGTTCTTCGGGTCCTCGTCCAGCTTCCGGCGGAGGTTCCCGATGTGCACCTCGATGGCCCGCTCGTCGGAATCGCTGATGTAGGTGTCCTCGCCGTAGTAGTCCCCACGGACCACCCTCACCAGGTCTGCCTTGGTCCTCACGGCCCCGCTGCTCCGCAGCATCTCGGCCAGCAGGTCGAACTCGCTGCGCGTCAGCGGCAGGTCCCGCCCGTCCACGACGACGGTGCGGGCGGCGGTGTTCAGCGCCAGTCCGTTGTGTTCGAGGACCGGGGACGGCTCAGGTGCCGGCGCGGGAGCAGCCGGAGCAGCAGCCGCAGCAGGCGCGGGAACCGACACGGCCGCCGGGGAGACCGCTACCGGTTCGGGGACCGCACGGGGACGTCGGAGCATGGCCGCGATCCGCGCGCGGAGCTCCCGCGGGCGGAAAGGCTTGGTCAGGTAGTCGTCGGCCCCGGACTGCAGGGCGGTGAGCGTGTCCAGCTCGTCCCCGCGGGAGGTCAGCATCACCACGTAGCAGTTGCTGGAACTCCGGATGCGCCGCAGGACCTCGTACCCGTCGATGTCCGGCAGACCCACGTCGACCGTCACCACCGTCGCGTCGTGCGTGCGGACCAGGTCCACACCGGTCCGTCCGTTGGGTGCCAGGTGCACGGTGAAGCCCGACTGCTTCAGGACCGCAGCCACGAGGTTCCGCACGTCGGCGTCGTCCTCGATGACCACTGCAACTCCCGGGTCGCTCATTCGACTCCCGCCCCCATGTGGCCTGCTCTGAAGCCCGTTCGATCCGTCATGAATCCCATTGTGCCTGTCTCCGCAGCCGATTTGCGCCGGGTTCCGGTCAAAACGCGGATTGGGCTACATAATGGTAGGCAGTACGTAGGTCTCAGCGTCGGGAAGTTGTTCAGCATGCGGGGTTTCACCTTTCCTTGGATAGTGCGTGCCTAGGGATGTCAGTGCAGCGTGGCTGCGCGCTACGGCATCGAGGATCACCATCAGTCGTTCATTCGTGCTGTGCCAGATCCCCCTCACACTGATCGTCGTGGTCATCGGTGTCACGGCGCCCCTCCTCCGGCCCGGACTGATGTCCAACCGAACGTTCGAGCTCGGCTTCTCGATGATCCTGGTGCTGCTGGCCATCTGCCTCGTCGTCCCCTGGCGTGAGCTGCCGGCCGGCAGCCTGCTCATCGTCCCCGTGCTCGATTTCATCGCGATCGCCCTGATCCGGACCGGCGCATCGGAGACCCAGCCGGCTCTCGGCGTCCTCGCCATCTTCCCCGTCCTCTGGCTCATGCGCTCCTCGCTGCCCATATGGGCGTCCCTGACACTCACCGTGCTCGGTTCCCTGCTCATCACGGCGTGGCCGTTGTGGGGCACCTTCGACCCGGCGCTCATCCGCTCGTACCTGGGGATCCTGCTGCTGCCGATCGTCATGCTCTGCATCGGCGTCACGATCCGCGTGATGAGCCTCAACGCGCAGACACGCGAGGTCGAGATCGAACGCAAGGACCGGGAACTCAACGACCTCCTGCGGGCCGCCATAGACCGCGAACGCGTCCTGACCGCGATCCTCAACACGGTCGACGTCGGGCTCACCGCCGTGGATGCCCACGGCAACACCACGCTCACCAACCGGCAGCAGGAGCTCTTCAACAGGCTGGCCGCCGGCCACGACGACGACGAGGAGCACGGCAGCCTGCTCTTCGGGCCGGACCGGACCACCCCCCTGACCGTGGACCGGCGACCGATCTACCGTGCGCTGACGGGTGAGACCTTCGCGGACCAGCTGATCTGGGTGGGCGACGGTGACGCGCAGCGCGCACTCTCGACCGCCGCACGGCCCATCAAGAACGCCGACGGGCGCATCACCGGCGCCCTCGTCGCCTGCAGCGACGTGACCGAACTGGTGGAGGCGGTCTCCGCGAAGGACGCCTTCATCTCCAACATCTCCCACGAGTTCCATGCCCCGCTCACCTCCGTGCTCGGCTACCTGGAGCTGGTCATGGAGGACGAGCATCCCCTGCCCTCCCACCTCAAGGGCTACGTCGACGTGGCGGGACGCAATGCCGAGCGGGTGCTGCACCTCGTCGCCGACCTCCTCTCCACCGCGGGAGACCGCGTGAGGGTGCATCCGCGTCCCGTGGACCTGGCAGCCCTGATCGAGATGAGCGTCAGGTCGAACCGGCTGCGCGCGCAGAAGAACAACGTCAAACTCAAGTCCGACGTGCAGAGCCCCCTCTGGACCCTGATCGATCCCCTCCGGATCTCCCAGGTGCTGGACAACCTGCTCTCCAACGCCATCAAGTACTCCCCCGACGGCGGCGTGGTGAATGTCCGCGCGGAGGAGACGGAGTCGACGATCGACCTCCACGTCGAGGACCACGGCATGGGCATGACGGAGCAGGAGGCCCGGCAGGTGTTCTCACGCTTCTACCGGACACCGGCCGCCCGCCGGGCCGACATCGACGGAGCCGGGCTCGGGCTGGCCATCACGAAATCGATCGTGGAGAGCCACGGCGGCTCGATCGACTGCGTCAGCGCACCGGGCAAGGGCAGCCGCTTCACGGTGACGCTGCCGGCCAACGGCGAAGTGAGCCGCATGCACCAGGATTCCCTCGAGGAGTCCGTCTAAGGTGGTCCCCGCCCTGACGGCCGTAGCCGCTGCCGTCGTCGCCGCGGCACTGGCCTACGCGCTGTTCCCCCTCGCCGGCAGGGATGCCCGCATCGACCTGCCCGGTTCCCTCCGCCTGCCCCTGGCGCTTCTGGCGGCAGTGCTGGCGGGAGGAGGCGCCGCGCTCGTCGGGCCGTCCTGGAACCTCCCGCTCGTAGCGGTCCTCGCGGCGTTCGGCGTGCTGCTCGGGGCGATCGACGCGCGCTCGAAACTCCTGCCCAACGCGGTCCTGCTGCGGTTCACGGCCGCTACCGCCCCCCTGGTGGTCCTTGCCGCGGTCGGCAGCGGCCGTTGGAGCGGCCTGCTGGGCGCCGTGATGGGTGGTGCCGGACTCTTCACGGTCTATCTCGTCCTCGCGCTCATCTCCCCGGCCGGCATGGGCATGGGCGACGTCAAGCTCGCCGCCGTCCTCGGCGTCTACGGCGGTTGGGCGGGCGCTGCCGCCTGGATGGGCACCCTCCTCGGCGGGTTCCTCCTGGGCGGACTGGCGGGTATCGCCGTGCTGCTGCTGCGGCGCGGATCACGCGGCTCCACCTTCCCTTTCGGGCCGGGGATGCTGCTCGCTTGCTTCGGGAGTTTCGTGCTGCTCGGGTGAGTGACAGCGGCCGACCGAGGGTTCTCCTCCGGTGGGGGTCCTCCCCGGATCATCGGGCAGGAGCTCTCAGTCGTCGGCGGTCGGATCCTGCGACGCCGGGAGGTGCGCGGCCGTGCGTCGGGACCGGGTCAGGGCTGCGCGTTCGCCCACCTGGTCGTCGCCGGGATAGGCGATCTCCTCGAGCACGAGCGGATGCGGAGCGGCCAGGATCGATCGGGCGTCCTTGACCCGCGCCGCGAGCCGCTCGGCCAGCCACGTCGGCGGCATCTCCCCCGACCCCACGCGCAGCGTCGACCCGACGAGCGCGCGGACCATGTTGTGGCAGAACGCGTCCGCCTGCACCGTCGCCGTGATCACGCCGTCGTGCCCCCGGACGAACTCGTAGCGCTGCAGCTCCCGGATGGTGGTGGCGCCCTCGCGGGGCTTGCAGAACGCAGCGAAGTCCTGCATCCCGAGCAGGTGCCCGGCTCCCTCATTGAGCAGCCGCACGTCCAGCGGCGCCGGATACCAGAGCGTCGTGTGCCGGCGGAGGGGATCCTGCCCCGACGTGGTGTCCGCGATCGCGTAGCTGTAGCGGCGCCAGAGCGCGGAGAAGCGTGCGTCGAACCCTGCCGGTGCAGGCGTGGCGGATCGCACGACGACGGCGGGGACGGAGTTCCGCACGGATCGGCCACGGCCGGTCGTGCCGTCGGTCAGCACCCGGTTGATCGTGCCTGTCAGGCGGCGCAGGAAGGCATCCGCCGGGTCGACCGCACGGCCACGCGCCATCCCCTCCCATTCGGTCAGCGTGAGGTCCACATGGGCCACCTGGCCGCGGGCGTGGACACCGGCGTCGGTCCGTCCGCCCACCGTGAGCCGGGCAGGGCGGCGCAGGAGCGTGAAGAGGGCGTCCTCGAGGATGCCCTGCACCGTGGTGAACCCGGGCTGGAGGGCCCATCCCGAGAACGGCCCGCCGTCGTAGGAGATATCGAGGCGGACACGCAGAAGCCCGCCGCCCCCTGGGGGGACGGCGGGCTCAGGCGTGGTCATGGTGTGCGTCAGGAGTGAAGAATTACTTCTTCTCGTCCTCGACGGAACCTTCGACGACGACGACCTCGTCGGTGGAGCCTGCTTCGGCGTCGACCGTGGTCTCCTCGGCGGCGACCTCTTCGGCGGAAGCCGCCGACTCGGCCGACTCGGCCGAATCTACGGAGTCTGCCGACTCGGGCGAGTCCACGGACTCGGCGACGGGCGCGGCTGCAGCGGCGGGAGCCTTGGCCTGCTCGGCCTCGGCGACGACGGACTGCTTCGCGGACATGGGCTCCAGCACCAGTTCGATGACGGCCATGGGGGCGTTGTCGCCCTTGCGGTTGCCGATCTTGGTGATGCGGGTGTAGCCACCCTCGCGGTTGGCGACAGCCGGTGCGATGTCCGTGAACAGCTCGTGGACGATGCTCTTGCTGCTGATGACGCCGAGGACGCGGCGACGCGACGCGAGGTCACCCTTCTTCGCGAACGTGATGAGACGCTCGGCGTAGGGGCGGAGGCGCTTCGCCTTCGTCACCGTGGTGGTGATGCGCTTGTGCTCGAACAGTGAGGCGGCCAGGTTGGCGAGCATCAGGCGTTCGTGCGCCGGACCGCCTCCGAGACGTGGGCCCTTGGTGGGTGTGGGCATGGTTATTTCTCCTCATTAGGTGTCCGTCCCGCCGCTTCCCAGCGGCGGGCGGACAGATAGCGTTTTAGAGCTCTTCGTCGCCGTAGGCGGCGTCGTCCTCTTCGATGGCAGCAGCGCGGGCGGCAAGGTCGAACCCTGGAGGGGAATCCTTCAGGGAGAGACCGAGCTCGACGAGCTTCGCCTTGACCTCGTCGATGGACTTCGCACCGAAGTTGCGGATGTCCATGAGGTCCGCCTCGGAGCGCGCAACGAGTTCACCCACGGAGTGGATGCCCTCACGCTTGAGGCAGTTGTACGAGCGGACCGTCAGTTCGAGGTCCTCGATCGGCAGTGCCATGTCGGCAGCGAGCGCTGCGTCCGTCGGCGACGGGCCGATCTCGATGCCCTCGGCGGCGGTGTTCAGCTCGCGGGCGAGGCCGAACAGTTCGACCAGGGTGGTGCCGGCGGACGCGACGGCGTCGCGCGGGGCGATGGCGTCCTTCGTCTCGACATCGACGATCAGCTTGTCGAAGTCGGTGCGCTGCTCGACACGGGTCGCTTCCACGCGGAAGGTCACCTTCAGGACCGGCGAGTAGATCGAGTCGACCGGGATACGGCCGATCTCGGAGTCGCCGGACTTGTTCTGCGAGGCGGACACGTAGCCGCGGCCGCGCTCGATGGTCAGTTCGAGCTCGAACTTGCCCTTCGAGTTCAGGGTCGCGATGTGGAGGTCCGGGTTGTGGAACTCGACACCGGCGGGGGGCGCGATGTCCGCGGCGGTGACGACGCCGGGGCCCTGCTTGCGCAGGTAGGCGACGACGGGCTCGTCGTGCTCCGAGGAGACGGCGAGGTTCTTGATGTTCAGGATGATCTCGGTGACATCCTCCTTCACCCCGGGGACCGTGGTGAATTCGTGCAGCACGCCGTCGATGCGGATGCTGGTAACGGCGGCACCGGGGATCGAGGAGAGCAGCGTGCGGCGGAGCGAGTTGCCGAGGGTGTAGCCGAAGCCGGGCTCGAGGGGTTCGATGACGAACCGTGAGCGGTTGTCGGCGACTACTTCTTCAGTCAGGGTGGGGCGCTGTGCAATGAGCACTTACATTTCCTTTCAGGAAGCATCCGCTATATGACGCTTCTGTATGGGCGGGACTGCTGGTGAGCCGGCTCAAAAGCTGCTCGGAACGGCACCGAACCGCCCTGCCGGAACCGGTGGTTCCTGCAAGGCGGTGCGGCGGCCGAAGAGCGGACTAGACGCGGCGGCGCTTGGGCGGACGGCAGCCGTTGTGCGCGCTCGGGGTGACGTCGGAGATGGAGCCGACCTCGAGGCCGGTGGCCTGCAGCGAGCGGATGGCGGTCTCGCGTCCCGATCCCGGACCCTTGACGAAGACGTCGACCTTCTTGACGCCGTGCTCCTGGGCGCGCTTGGCAGCAGCTTCTGCAGCCATCTGCGCAGCGAACGGAGTCGACTTGCGTGAGCCCTTGAAGCCGACCTCACCGGCGGAGGCCCAGGAGATGACCGCTCCGCTGGGGTCCGTGATGGACACGATGGTGTTGTTGAAGGTGCTCTTGATGTGCGCCTGACCGAGCGCGATGTTCTTCTTGTCCTTGCGACGCGGCTTACGAACCGCTCCACGAGTCTTGGGGGGCATTACTTCTCCTACGAAGGTATTGGGTAAAGCATGATTCGGCTGGTCGGAGGTGATCCGAGCCAGGGACTTGGGCCCCTGGCCGCCGGGTCCCCTGGCGTGAGGAGCGCTAGCGACTCACGTGAGGGAGCGGCTAGGGACTAGCGTCCGACCTTCTTCTTGCCTGCGACCGTACGCTTCGGACCCTTGCGGGTACGTGCGTTTGTCTTCGTACGCTGTCCACGTACGGGAAGGCCGCGGCGGTGCCGAATGCCTTCGTAGCTGCCGATCTCCACCTTGCGGCGGATGTCGGCTGCGACCTCACGGCGGAGGTCACCCTCGACCTTGAAGTTGCCTTCGATGTAGTCGCGGAGCTGGACCAGCTCGGCGTCGGTGAGGTCCTTGACGCGCGTGTTCGGGGAGATCCCCGTGTCGACGATCGTCTTCTCTGCACGGGTCTTGCCCACGCCGTAGATATAGGTAAGCGCGATGACTACCCGCTTTTCGCGGGGGATGTCTACGCCAGCGAGACGTGCCATGGTGGCGGTGCTCCTTTGGTGATACCGGAGGTCTGAAGCAGGACGTCCCCGGAACAGGTGTTCCGGTCCCCGGCCTCCGAGCCGGGGGTGTACATCCCCTCAGGGATGCTGTCCTGCCGTTGAATGTACTTCTACGCGCGGGAAGAGCCTCTAGGAGAGGTTCTCAGCCCTGGCGCTGCTTGTGGCGCGGGTTCTCGCAGATGACGAGAACGTTGCCTTTGCGGCGAACCACCTGGCACTTCTCGCAGATCCGCTTCACGCTCGGGTTGACCTTCATGGTTTTCCTTCGAGTTGATTCTTATTTGTAGCGGTAGACAATACGGCCCCGGGTGAGGTCGTACGGGCTGAGTTCCACTACGACCCGGTCCTCAGGAAGGATTCGAATGTAGTGCTGGCGCATCTTTCCCGAGATGTGGGCGAGGACAATGTGACCGTTGGCCAACTCAACGCGGAACATCGCGTTGGGCAGCGCCTCGTTCACAGTGCCTTCAATCTCAATGACACCGTCTTTCTTGGCCATATCCTCCGCTAACGTCTATGCCCGCCACTTGCGTGGCGGACGGGTTTGGGGTTTTGATTGTCAGGCCCGCGGACGGCCGGAGCTCCTCGCGCGGGGACGTCTCCAGAGCCCAATTGGGCACGAAAAGCAGAGACAACCAACAGACAACTCTACGCTACTGTCCCCTGATAGTTAAATCGGGGCGGAAGCCGGCCCCGCAGTCCTGCAAGGCACCGACGAGGAAGGGCCCGCACATCCGTGCGGGACCTTCCTCGTCGGTGGCGCTGGGAGCTCCTGCCGTCAGGCTGCCAGGGGAACCGGGGTCACACCGAGGAGTTCCAGCCGCGAGGCTCCCCCGTCGGGTGCGGACAGGACCCAGATGCCACCGTCGTGCACCGCGACACTGTGTTCCCACTGGGAGGCACGCCGCCCGTCGGTGGTGACGACCGTCCAGTCGTCGTCGAGCACGGCTGTCTCCAGCTCCCCCTGCACGAGCATCGGCTCGATGGCGAGGCACAATCCCGGCCGAACCTTCGGGCCGCGGTTCGAACTGCGGTAGTTGAGGACGTCGGGCGCCTGGTGCATCTGCGTCCCGATGCCGTGGCCCACGTAGTCCTCGAGGATCCCGAGTGCGGGGCCGGGCACCGACGAGACGTAGTCGTCGATCGCCGCTCCGATGTCACCCACGAACCGGGCCGATGCGAGCGCCGCGATGCCGCGCCACATGGCTTCCTCGGTGACGTCCGACAGGCGCACATCCTCCGGCCGCGCCGATCCGACGATCACCGTGCGCGCCGAATCGGAGTGCCATCCACGGACCACTGCACCGCCGTCGATCGAGATGATGTCGCCGTCCTGCAGGGTGTACCCACCCGGGATGCCGTGCACCACCTCATGGTTCACCGACGTGCAGATGCTCGCCGGGAACCCGTGGTAGCCGAGGAAGTTCGACGTCGCACCCTTCTCCCGCAGGACGCCCTCGAACACCTCGTTGAGCTGCGCGGTGGTGACACCGATCGCTGCGGCTGCGACCGTCCGGTCCAGCGCCTCGGAGAGCACGAGACCGGCCTCGCGCATCACGAGCATCTGGCTGGTGGTCTTGTATTCGACCTTGGGCTGGCGGAACATGCGGGGTCAGCTCGCGACCTTGAGGGCGGCCATGACGCGCTCGGTGACGTCGTCGATGCTGCCGATGCCGTCGACCTTCGTGACGATGCCGCGCTCGTCGTACCGCGACACCACCACCTCGGTCTGGTCGTGGTAGAGGCCGAGGCGGTGGCGGATGACCAGTTCGTTGTCGTCCGAACGGCCGTCGAGCTTCGCACGGCCGAGGAGCCGCTTGACGAGCTCCTCGTCGTCCGCGGTCAGCTGAAGCACGACGTCGAGCTCGAGGTCGTTCTCGCGGAGGATGTCGTCGAGTTCCGCCACCTGCGAGGCCGTGCGCGGGTAACCGTCGAGGAGGAAGCCCTCCCGTACGTCGTCGGCAGCGAGGCGGTCCCGCACCATGCTGTTGGTGACGCTGTCGGGGACGAAGTCACCCGCGTCCATGAACTTCTTCGCCTCGACGCCGAGCGGGGTCTCCCGCTTCACGTTGTCGCGGAAGATGTCGCCGGTCGAGATCGCCACGACGCCGAGGCGCTCGGAGATCCGCGCGGCCTGGGTGCCCTTGCCCGATCCGGGGGGACCGATGATCAGCATTCTCGTCAACGCAACAACCCTTCGTAGTGACGCTGCTGGAGCTGTGCGTCGATCTGCTTTACGGTCTCGAGTCCCACGCCCACCATGATCAGGATCGAGGTGCCACCGAACGGGAAGTTCTGGTTCGCACCGATGGCCACCAGGGCGATCAGCGGGATCAGGGCGACGAGTCCCAGGTAGATGGCGCCGGGCAGCGTGATGCGCGACAGCACGTACTGGAGGTACTCGGCGGTGGGACGGCCCGCACGGATGCCGGGGATGAACCCGCCGTACTTCTTCATGTTCTCGGACACCTCGTCCGGATTGAACGTGATGGCTACGTAGAAGTAGGTGAAGAACACGATCAGGAGGAAGTACAGCGCCATGTACAGCGGGTGGTCGCCACTGGTCAGGTACGTGGTGATCCAATTGACCCACTCGGCGGGAGCGGTGCCGTCCTGGGGGGTGTTGAACTGTGCGATCAGGCTGGGCAGGTAGAGCATCGAGGACGCGAAGATCACGGGGATGACACCGGCCATGTTGACCTTGATCGGGATGTAGGTGCTGCTGCCGCCCAGCGTGCGGCGGCCGACCATGCGCTTGGCGTACTGCACCGGGATGCGTCGCTGCGACTGCTCCACGAAGATGACCAGCGCGACGACGACGACGCCCATGGCGAGGACGAAGGCGAACACCGTGGCGCCCTGGGTGCGCAGGATCTCACCGAGCGAGGTCGGGAAGCCGGCGGCGATGGCGGTGAAGATGAGCAGCGACATACCGTTGCCCACACCCTTCTCGGTGATGAGCTCGCCCATCCACATGATGAGGCCGGTACCGGCGGTCAGCGTAATGATCAGGAGGATGATCGTGATGATGGAGTCGTCCGGGATCAGGGGCACGGGGCAGTTGCCGAGCAGTGCGCCGGAGCGGGCGAGCGACACGAGGGTGGTCGCGTTGAGCAAGCCGAGCGCGATCGTCAGGTAGCGCGTGTACTGGGTGAGTCGGGACTGGCCCTGCGCGCCTTCCTGGTGCAGCTCCTGGAAACGGGGGATGACCACCCGGAGCAGCTGCGTGATGATGCTCGCCGTGATGTACGGCATGATGCCCAGCGCGAAGATGGAGACCTGCAGGAGGGCTCCGCCGCTGAAGAGGTTCACGAACTGGTAGAGGCCGCCCTCGGTGTTGCCGAGTTCGAGGCACTGCTGCACGTTGCCGTAGTCGACCCCGGGAGCGGGGATGAAGGCCCCGAGACGGAAGATGGTGATGATTCCCAGCGTGAACAACAGCTTGCGCCGCAAGTCTGGCGTCCGGAATGCCCGGCCAATAGCGCTAAGCAAGCGTCCTCCTGAAGGTCTGTGGTCCTGACGCGGACCGTACACAACAACCGAGTCTAACGGTTGGTCACCGGTGTGAGAGAACCGGCGTGGAGCAGGGGTGGCCTCAGCCGAAAAAAGACCCTCGGTGGGCAGGTCGAGCCTGCCCACCAAGAGTCTAGTTCCAAAGTGCCGTGGATCACAGCCGCCCCTCCCCCGGTCCCGCCGGGGAAGGGCCGACCAGGAACCTACAGCTCGGTGACGGTCCCGCCTGCGGCGACGATCTTCTCCGCAGCGGATGCGGAGAAGGCGTCGACCGAGACGTTCACGGCCACGGTCAGCTCGCCGGTGCCGAGCACCTTGACGGGCTGGTTCTTGCGGACGGCACCGTTCGCCACCAGGCTCTCCACCGTGACGTCGCCGCCGTCGGGGTAGAGCTCGGAGAGCTTGTCCAGGTTCACGACCTGGAACTCGACGCGGAACGGGTTCTTGAAGCCGCGCAGCTTGGGGAGGCGCATGTGCAGCGGCAGCTGGCCGCCGGCAAATCCTGCCTTCACCTGGTAGCGGGCTGCAGTTCCCTTGGTTCCACGGCCGGCGGTCTTACCCTTCGATCCCTCACCACGGCCGACACGGGTCTTCGCCGTCTTGGCTCCGGGTGCGGGACGCAGGTGGTGGACCTTCAGTGCGTGGACGCGCTCTGCTTTTTCCTCGGCTGCGGCGGGAGCCGCAGTGTTGTTCTCTGCCATTACTTGGCCTCCTCAACCTTCAAGAGGTGCGGAACCGTGTTGATCATGCCGACAGTCACGGCATCTGCTTCACGGACCACGGTGTGGCCGATCCGCTTGAGACCGAGCGACCGCAGCGTGTCGCGCTGGTTCTGCTTGCCGCCGATGGCGGACTTGATCTGTGTGATCTCGAGCTTCGCCGAGCTCACGAGCACGTTCTTCGGAGTGATCGCGGTCATCACGCACCTGCCTTCTGAGCTGCGATCGCGCGCAGCATCTGGTGGGATGCGACCTCGTCGAGGGACAGGCCGCGGCGGGCCGCGACTGCCTGGGGCTCTTCGAGGCGCTTCAGCGCGTCAACGGTCGCGTGAACGATGTTGATGGCGTTCGCGGAACCGAGCGACTTCGAGAGGACGTCGTGGATGCCGACGCACTCCAGTACCGCACGCACCGGACCGCCGGCGATGACGCCGGTACCCGGGGAGGCGGGACGGAGCAGGACGACGCCGGCTGCTGCCTCGCCCTGCACCAGGTGCGGGACGGTGCCACCGATGCGCGGGACGCGGAACATCGTCTTCTTGGCTTCCTCGACGGCCTTCTGGATGGCGGAAGGGACTTCCTTCGCCTTTCCGTAGCCGACGCCGACCATGCCGTTGCCGTCGCCGACCACCACGAGGGCGGTGAAGCTGAAGCGGCGGCCGCCCTTGACGACCTTTGCGACACGGTTGATGGTGACGACGCGTTCGATGAACTTGTCCTTGTCGTCGTTGCGGCCGCCGTCGCGCCCGTCACGGCCACCACGGCCGCCACGCTCGCCACCGCGGGAGTTGCCGCCACGCTCGCCACCGCGGGTGTTGCCGCGGCCACGGTTCGCGTCGGCCGACGCGTTCTCAGTTGCGCCTGCAGCCGGAGCTTCGGCTGCGGGCTGCTCTGTAGCCGTATTCAATGGGGCTTCCTTTGCCTTGTTCTCCTCGGTCACAGTGCCAGCCCACCTTCACGTGCGCCGTCTGCGATTGCTGCAACGCGACCGTGGTACTTGTTGCCGCCGCGGTCGAAGACGACTGCTTCGACGCCGACGGCCTTGGCACGCTCTGCAACGAGTTCGCCAACGCGCTTGGCCTTGGCGGTCTTGTCACCGTCGAATGCACGGAGGTCCGCTTCGAGGGTGGAGGCTGATGCTACGGTCACGCCCTTGGTGTCGTCGACGACCTGCACGAATACGTGGCGGGCCGAACGGTTGACGACCAGGCGCGGACGGACGGCCGTCCCGGAGACGCGCTTGCGTACCCGGAGGTGGCGGCGTCCACGCGAGGCGGACTTGCTCTTCGAGCTGCGCTTCTTGTTGATGCTCAGACCCATGGTTACTTACCAGCCTTTCCGACCTTGCGGCGGATGATCTCGCCTGCGTAGCGGATGCCCTTGCCCTTGTAGGGGTCAGGCCTGCGCAGCTTGCGGATGGTTGCAGCGACCTCGCCGACCTGCTGCTTGTTGATGCCGGCGACCGAGAGCTTGGTGGGGCTGTCGACGGTCAGCGTGATGCCCTCGGGAGCCTTGACGGCGACCGGGTGGCTGTAACCCAGGGCGAACTCGAGGTCGCTGCCCTTGGCCTGCACACGGTAACCCGTGCCCACGATCTCGAGGTTCTTCTTGTAGCCCTCGGTGACTCCGACGATCATGTTGGAGATCAGCGTGCGGGTGAGGCCGTGGAGCGACCGCGACTCGCGCTCGTCGTTCGGGCGGCTGACGGTGAGCGTGCCCTCGTTCAGGGAGATCTCGATGGGGCTGGGAACCGTGTGGCTCAGCTCGCCCTTCGAGCCCTTGACGGTGACCTCGCTGCCGTTGACATTGACCTCGACACCGGCGGGAACGGTGATGGGGAGACGTCCAATACGTGACATTTTTCTTTCCCTTTCCCGTTACCAGACGTAGGCGAGGACTTCCCCACCTACACCCTTCTTGGATGCCTGGCGGTCCGTGAGCAGACCGGAGGACGTGGACAGGATGGCGATGCCGAGGCCGCCGAGCACGTGGGGCAGGTTCGTGGACTTGGCGTACACGCGCAGGCCGGGCTTGGAGATGCGGCGGATGCCGGCGATGGAGCGCTGGCGGTCCGGTCCGAACTTGAGGTCGATGGTCAGCTTCTTGCCGACCTCCGCTTCCTCTTCCTTCCAGCCGGCGATGTAGCCTTCGGCCTTCAGGATGTCCGCGACGCGGGCCTTGAGCTTGCTGTACGGCATGGACACGGAGTCGTGGTAAGCCGAGTTTGCGTTGCGCAGACGCGTGAGCATGTCTGCGACAGGATCTGTCATTGTCATGTGGGCTCTTGCCCTTCCTCGAAACGGTTTCCGGATTCCGGTCGGCACTCAGGGTGCCGGCTGGAGCGGACCTGCAACGTAGTTAGATTAATCTTCGGATTTGAAGGGGAAGCCAAGCGCCTTGAGGAGCGCGCGGCCCTCGGCGTCGGTCTTGGCGGTGGTGACGACGGTGATGTCCATGCCACGTACGCGGTCGATCCGGTCCTGGTCGATCTCGTGGAACATCGACTGCTCGGTGAGACCGAACGTGTAGTTGCCGTTGCCGTCGAACTGCTTGCCGTTGAGGCCGCGGAAGTCGCGGATACGGGGCAGGGCGAGGGAGATCAGGCGGTCCGTGAATTCCCACATGCGGTCGCCACGGAGGGTGGCGTGTGCGCCGATGGGCATTCCTTCGCGGAGCTTGAACTGCGCGATGGACTTGCGTGCCTTGGTGACCTGTGGCTTCTGGCCGGTGATCGCGGTGAGGTCCTTGACGGCCCCGTCGATCAGCTTGGAGTCCTTGGCGGCGTCGCCGACACCCATGTTCACGACGACCTTCACCAGGCGCGGGACCTGGTTCACGTTGGCGTAGTTGAACTCTTCCTGCAGGGTGGCCTTGATCTCGGACGCGTAGCGTGCCTTGAGGCGGGGAAGAACCTTGGTCCCTGTGGTTTCGACAGTCATTACAGATCCTTCCCTGATGACTTGGCCACGCGGATGCGGACGACACGCTCGCGGCCGTCGCGCTCGACGGTCTCGGTGCGGTATCCGACGCGGGTCGGCTTCTTGGTCTCGGGGTCGACGACCGCGACGTTGCTGATGTGCACGGGCGCCTCGACGACCTCGATGCCACCGGTCTTGGTGCCGCGCTGCGACTGCCCGACCTTGGTGTGCTTCGTGATCCGGTTGATGCCTTCCACGAGGACGCGGTTGGTCTCGGGGAACACCTTCAGTACCTTGCCCTGCTTGCCGCGGTCTCCGCCGCGTTCCTGCTTGGCTCCGGTGATGACCTGCACGAGGTCACCCTTCTTGATCTTGAGCTTTGTCTTCTGTGCCATGGACTACAGCACCTCCGGCGCCAGCGAGATGATCTTCATGAAACGCTTGTCGCGGAGCTCGCGACCGACAGGGCCGAAGATACGGGTACCGCGGGGGTCGCCGTCGTTCTTCAGGATCACTGCTGCGTTCTCGTCGAACTTGATGTAGGAACCGTCCGCGCGGCGGCGTTCCTTCTTGGTGCGGACGATGACCGCCTTGACGACGTCGCCCTTCTTGACGTTTCCGCCGGGGATCGCGTCCTTCACGGTGGCGACGATGACGTCGCCGATGCCTGCGTAGCGGCGCCCGGATCCTCCGAGAACGCGGATGGTCAAGATTTCCTTGGCCCCCGTGTTGTCGGCGACCTTTAGCCGCGACTCCTGCTGAATCACTTATTACTCCTGTCGTCGCGCCGGTTCTCTTGTCGAGCCTTGCGGAACGGATATGGGTGGGCCCCGTAATACTGGTACTCAGCACGTGCACGCCTGGGCGCGCTGCTGCGCGTCGATCTTCTGCACAGTGGATTTCGTGATGAACAAGATTATCGGGCTTTTGCCTATTTGCCCGGTGTGAAGGAAACCCGTGAGGGATGCCCCGCAAGCCGAAGTCCTGGGCAGGAGATCCTGCGGAGATACCTCGTGAGGGCATGCGCCAGCCCACCAGACAGACAAGGTACTAATCGTATCGCGACAATGCCCCGGACGCGAAATCGCGTCCGGGGCATCGTCGGTGGAGCCGGCGGCCGGCTCCGGGTCGTGCTGTGCTGCTACTTGGCCTTCTCGATGACCTCGACCAGGCGCCACCGCTTGGTGGCGGACAGGGGCCGGGTCTCGCTGATCAGGACCATGTCACCGATACCGGCGACATTCTGCTCGTCGTGCGCCTTGACCTTGGAGCTGCGGCGAAGCACCTTGCCGTACAGGCCGTGCTTCACGCGGTCCTCGACCTCGACCACGATGGTCTTCTCCATCTTGTCGGAGACGACGTACCCACGGCGTACCTTGCGGTAGCCGCGCGAGTCGGCGCCGTGGACGGCCTTCTCGGTTCCTACGGTCGTCTCGCTCTGCTGCTCACTCATTTGGCGTCCTCCTCAGAAGCCTCGGTGTCCACGGAAGGTTCGTCCTTCGTCGAGGCCTTCTTGGCTTTCTTGGGCTTGTCCGCCTTCGCGGGCTTCGCTTCCTCGACGGGAGCGACGACCTCGGGGCGGATACCCAGTTCACGCTCACGCAGCACCGTGTAGATGCGTGCGATGTCGCGCTTGACCGAACGAAGGCGACCGTGGCTTTCGAGCTGGCCGGTGGCCGACTGGAAACGGAGGTTGAACAGCTCCTCCTTGGCCTTGCGCAGTTCTTCCACCAGGCGGTCCTTATCGAAGCCGTCCAGCTGGTCTGTTGCCAGTTCCTTTGAACCCAGAGCCATAACTATTCACCACCCTCACGACGCACGATGCGTGCCTTCAACGGCAGCTTGTGGATCGCGAGGCGCAGGGCTTCGCGGGCTACCTCTTCGGAAACACCGGACAGTTCGAACAGAACCCGTCCCGGCTTGACGTTGGCCACCCACCACTCGGGCGAACCCTTACCGGAACCCATGCGGGTCTCGGCAGGCTTCTTGGTCAACGGGCGGTCCGGATAGATGTTGATCCAGACCTTGCCGCCACGCTTGATGTGGCGGGTCATGGCGATACGAGCGGACTCGATCTGGCGGTTGGTGACGTATGCCGGGCTCAGAGCCTGGATACCCCACTCGCCAAAGCTGACCTCGGTACCGCCGGTAGCAGCGCCGGAACGACCCGGGTGGTGCTGCTTACGGAACTTGACTCGACGTGGGATAAGCATTTAAGCCTGTCCTCCTTCAGTCGCAGCGGGAGCTGCGGCGGTCTCGGCGGGTGCCGCAGCACCCTGGCCCTCGGAGCGCTCGGGGGCGCGGCGACGACGGTCGCCTCCGCGGTCTCCACCACGGTCGGCGCCGGCGGGGCCACGGCCCGGACGGTCTCCACCGCGGCCACGGGACGGAGCTGCTGCAGCCTGGGCTGCGAGTTCCTTCGCCGTGACGTCACCCTTGTAGATCCAGACCTTCACGCCGATGCGGCCGAAGGTGGTCTTCGCTTCGAAGAAGCCGTAGTCGATGTTGGCGCGGAGCGTGTGCAGGGGAACGCGTCCCTCGCGGTAGAACTCCGAGCGGCTCATTTCGGCGCCACCCAGGCGACCGGAGCACTGGACACGGATGCCCTTCGCGCCGGCACGCTGTGCGGACTGCATGGCCTTCTTCATCGCGCGACGGAACGCCACGCGGGAGGAAAGCTGCTCGGCGATGCCCTGTGCGACGAGCTGCGCCTCGATCTCGGGGTTCTTGACCTCGAGGATGTTCAGCTGCACCTGCTTGCCGGTGAGCTTCTCGAGCTCGCCGCGGATGCGGTCCGCCTCTGCTCCACGGCGGCCGATGACGATGCCCGGACGTGCCGTGTGGATGTCCACGCGGACGCGGTCGCGGGTGCGCTCGATCTCGACCTTGGCGATGCCGGCACGGTCCATGCCGGTCGACATGAGCTGGCGGATCTTGATGTCTTCGCGGACGAAGTCACGGTAGCGCTGGCCCGGCTTGTTGCTGTCGGCGAACCAGTGTGACCTGTGGTCGGTGGTGATGCCGAGTCGGAACCCGTGCGGGTTTACTTTCTGTCCCACTTAGCGGACCTCCACTTTCTCAGGGGTAGCGACGACAACCGTGATGTGGCTGGTCCGCTTGTTGATGCGGAACGCGCGGCCCTGGGCTCGCGGACGGAACCGCTTCATCGTGGGGCCTTCGTCAACGAATGCTTCGCTGATGATGAGGTTGTCCTCGTCGAAGGCGACGCCGTCACGGTCCGCGAGGACTCGTGCGTTGGCCATCGCCGACTGGACCACCTTGAAAACCGGCTCCGAAGCAACCTGTGGGGCAAACTTCAGAATAGCCAGAGCCTCATTCGCCTGCTTACCACGAACAAGGTTGACGACGCGCCGGGCCTTCATAGGCGTTACGCGGATATGACGCGCAATAGCCTTGGCTTCCATTGCTTTCCTTCTCTCGTCTTAGCCGTAAGAGCAGCGCCTAGCGGCGCTTGCCCTTGCGGTCGTCCTTAACATGGCCGCGGAAAGTCCGCGTGGGAGCGAATTCGCCGAGCTTGTGCCCGACCATCGACTCGGTGACGAACACCGGGATGTGCTTGCGTCCGTCGTGCACCGCGATCGTGTGCCCGAGCATGTCGGGGACGATCATGGAGCGGCGGGACCACGTCTTAATGACGTTCTTCGTGCCCGATTCGTTCTCGCGAGCGACCTTTACATAAAGGTGCTGATCGACGAAGGGGCCTTTCTTCAGGCTGCGTGGCATGTCTCCAGGCTCCTATCGCTTGTTCTTGCCGGAACGACGGCGACGCACGATGAGTGAATCGCTCTCTTTGTTGGGGCGACGGGTACGGCCTTCGGCCTTACCGTTCGGGTTGACCGGGTGGCGTCCACCGGAGGTCTTGCCCTCGCCACCACCGTGCGGGTGGTCGACCGGGTTCATGGCGACACCGCGGACGGTCGGGCGGATGCCCTTCCAGCGGTTACGGCCGGCCTTGCCCCAGTTGATGTTCGACTGCTCGGCGTTGCCGACCTCGCCGATCGTCGCGCGGCAGCGCACGTCGACGTTGCGGATCTCGCCGGAGGGCAGTCGCAGCTGGGCGAAGCGGCCTTCCTTGGCGACGAGCTGGACCGATGCACCGGCGGAACGCGCCATCTTCGCGCCGCCACCCGGGCGGAGCTCGACGGCGTGGATGACGGTACCCACGGGGATGTTGCGCAGCGGCAGGTTGTTGCCGGGCTTGATGTCGGCCCCGGCCCCGGCCTCGACGAAGTCGCCCTGCTTGAGCTTGTTCGGCGCGATGATGTAGCGCTTGGTGCCGTCGACGTAGTGCAGGAGGGCGATGCGCGCGGTGCGGTTGGGATCGTACTCGATCTCTGCGACGCGGGCGTCGACGCCGTCCTTGTCGTGGCGGCGGAAGTCGATCAGGCGGTACTGACGCTTGTGTCCACCGCCCTTGTGGCGGGTCGTGATCTTACCGGTGTTGTTACGTCCACCCTTCTTGGGAAGGGGACGTACCAGCGACTTCTCCGGCGTCGATCGGGTGATTTCAGCGAAGTCGGCAACGCTCGAGCCACGACGGCCCGGGGTTGTCGGCTTGTATTTACGGATTCCCATAACTCAATTCCTCGTTAAAGTGGTCTCCGCTCTAGGAGAGCGGACCGCCGAAGATGTCGATCGAGCCCTCTTTGAGGGACACGATGGCACGCTTGGTGCCCTTGCGCTGGCCCCAGCCGAACTTGGTGCGCTTGCGCTTGCCAACCCGGTTGATGGTGTTGATGGAGTCGACCTTCACGGAGAAGATCTTCTCGACCGCCAGTTTGATTTCTTCCTTGTTCGAGCGGGGGTCGACCAGGAAGGTGTACTTGCCTTCGTCGATCAGGCCGTAGCTCTTCTCCGAGACGACGGGTGCAATGACGACGTCGCGCGGATCCTTTGCGATGGTGCCGCTCACTTGGCATCCTCCTCGGTGATGACAGCAGGCGTACCGACGAACTGGTCGTAGGCGGCCTTGGTGAAGATCACGTCGTCGGACACCAGCACGTCGTACGTGTTGAGCTGGTCTACATAGAGGACGTGTACCTCGGGGACGTTGCGCACCGACAGTGCTGCGACGTCGTTGGCACGCTCGATCACGACGAGCAGGCGGGGCCGCTCGGAGATCGCACGCAGGGTCTCGATGGCACCCTTGGTCGACGGCTTGCCGCCGGGAACGAGGGACTCGAGGACGTGGATACGGCCGTTGCGTGCCCGGTCCGAGAGCGCTCCGCGCAGGGCGGCGGCGATCATCTTCTTGGGGGTGCGCTGGCTGTAGTCGCGGGGGGTGGGTCCGTGGACGACACCGCCGCCGGTCATGTGGGGGGCGCGGATCGAACCCTGGCGGGCACGACCGGTTCCCTTCTGCTTGAACGGCTTGCGGCCTGCGCCACTGACCTCGGCGCGGGTCTTCGTCTTGTGCGTACCCTGGCGGGCGGCGGCAAGCTGAGCCACGACGACCTGGTGCAGCAGCGGCACGTTGGTCTGTGCGTCGAAGATCTCCGCGGGGAGATCGACGTTTACGGTGTTGGCAGCCATTTGGCTATGCTCCCTTCACGGCGGTGCGTACGAGGACGACCTGGCCGCGGGCGCCGGGGACGGCACCCTTGATCAGCAGCAGCGACTTCTCGGCGTCGACGGCGTGGACCCGGAGGTTCAGCGTGGTCTGACGAACGGCGCCCATGCGGCCTGCCATTTTCATTCCACGGAAGACGCGGCTGGGGGTGGATGCTCCACCGATGGAACCGGGCTTGCGGTGGTTCTTGTGTGCACCGTGTGAGGCTCCAACACCGTGGAACCCGTGGCGCTTCATGACACCGGCGAAGCCCTTGCCCTTGGTGGTGCCGATGACGTCGACGGTCTGGCCGGCCTCGAACATCTCGACGGAGAGTTCCTGGCCGAGCGAGTAGGTGTCGGCGTCGGACGTCCGCAGTTCGACCACGTGACGGCGGGGCGTGACGCCTGCCTTGTCGAAGTGGCCGGCGAGCGGCTTGGTGACCTTGCGGGGATCGATCTGGCCGAAGCCGATCTGGACAGCGGTGTAGCCGTCCTTGTCCTCGCTGAGGAGCTGCGTGATGACGTTCGAGTCCGCCTGGACGACGGTCACGGGGATGAGGATGTTGTTCTCGTCCCAGACCTGGGTCATGCCGAGCTTGATGCCCAGCAGGCCCTTGACCTGGCGCGTAAGTGAAGTAGACATAGGTATCCGCTCTCCCTTACAGCTTGATTTCGATGTTCACGTCCGCAGGCAGGTCGAGACGCATCAGCGAATCGACGGCCTTGGGCGTGGGATCAATGATGTCGATCAGACGCTTGTGAGTACGCATTTCGAAGTGCTCACGGCTGTCCTTGTACTTGTGCGGGGACCGGATGACAACGAAAACGTTCTTCTCCGTGGGCAGGGGCACGGGGCCCACTACCGTTGCGCCTGCGCGCGTCACCGTCTCAACGATCTTCCGTGCTGAAACATCGATGACCTCGTGGTCATATGACTTCAGCCGGATGCGGATTTTTTGTCCCGCCATGGCGTCTCGACTCTCTCTCTACATAACTGCCTGGGCAGTTCCGGTACGTACGTACATTTCCTGCGTCCGTTGTACGACGCTTCCTGAGCAGACTGAATCCGGACAGATCCGGGTTCCTCACCCTGCCAGGGCTCCGACCCCCGCGCTCGGGCGTGTCGCACTTCCTGACACGCACGGTCCGCTGATTTCGGACGAGCCGAACGGGGTGGACTATATTTGGGCCCTGCGCCTCGGCGGACTCGATCCCTGCATCAGGCATTATCCTGACCGGGAAGAAGTCTCGAACCGCGCGCGCCGGCGCTTGAACAACTTATCCAGTGTGGCAGATTACCGCGATGATTGCGAACCGGGGCCCAGCGGGGTAGGGGTGATCTGCGCTACTGGGACGCCCCTCCCCCACCCCGGCGACGAGAAGGCCCCCGCCGTGGATACGGCGGGGGCCTTCCTGTCGCCTACCGGTCAGAGCCCGGTGGCTGGGTGATACCGAATTACTTCAGGATCTTGGTGACACGTCCCGAACCGACGGTGCGGCCGCCTTCGCGGATCGCGAAGCCGAGGCCCTCTTCCATGGCGATGGGCTGGATGAGCTCGACGGTCATCTCAGTGTTGTCGCCGGGCATGACCATCTCGGTGCCCTCGGGGAGGGTGATGACGCCGGTCACGTCCGTGGTGCGGAAGTAGAACTGCGGGCGGTAGTTCGAGTAGAACGGGTTGTGACGCCCACCCTCGTCCTTGGCCAGGATGTAGACGTTGGCCTCGAAGTCGGTGTGAGGGGTGATGGAACCCGGCTTCACGATGACCTGTCCGCGCTCTACGTCCTCGCGCTTGATGCCGCGGAGGAGCAGGCCACAGTTCTCGCCGGCCCAGGCCTCGTCGAGCTGCTTGTGGAACATCTCGATACCGGTGACCGTGGTCTTCTGGACCGGACGGATACCGACGATCTCGACCTCGGAGTTGATCGCGAGGGTTCCGCGCTCGGCGCGGCCGGTGACGACGGTTCCACGACCGGTGATCGTGAAGACGTCCTCGACGGGCATGAGGAAGGGCTTGTCCTTGTCGCGCACGGGGTCCGGCACGTTGTTGTCGACAGCTTCCATCAGTTCCTCGACGGACTTGACCCACTCGGGGTCGCCTTCGAGGGCCTTCAGGCCGGAGACGCGGACGACAGGAGCGTCGTCACCGTCGAAGCCCTGCGAGCTGAGCAGCTCGCGAACTTCCATCTCCACGAGGTCGAGGAGCTCTTCGTCGTCGACCATGTCGGACTTGTTCAGGGCGACCAGCAGGTAGGGGACACCGACCTGGCGGGCGAGCAGCACGTGCTCGCGGGTCTGGGCCATGGGACCGTCGGTGGCGGCGACAACGAGGATGGCACCATCCATCTGGGCCGCACCGGTGATCATGTTCTTGATGTAGTCGGCGTGACCGGGGGCGTCTACGTGTGCGTAGTGGCGCTTCTCGGTCTGGTACTCGACGTGCGAGATGTTGATCGTGATGCCGCGCTGCTTCTCCTCGGGAGCCGAGTCGATCGACGCGAAGTCACGCTGCTCGTTGAGGGTGGGGTACTTGTCGTACAGCACCTTGGAAATGGCAGCCGTCAACGTGGTCTTTCCATGGTCGACGTGACCGATGGTGCCGATGTTAACGTGCGGCTTAGTCCGCTCGAACTTTGCCTTCGCCACGGGTTCCTCCTAGAACGTTTGAGAAGATCTGCTTCCCAGCCGCGCTTTTCGCAGCTGAAACTCATGCAAGTCTACTGGGGGCTTTTGGTTTTGATGAAATTGCTCTGCACTGCCGGTCCGACTGGTCCTGCAGCTGGGGAGGAGGGCCGGCCTGCCCTGGGACAGGCCGGCCCTCGCTCCCCGTGGTCCCGTTTCCGGGAGGGGTACTACTCGCCGCGCGTCTTCTGGATGATCTCGTCGGCCACTGCCTTCGGGACCTCCGAGTAGCTGTCGAACTGCATCGAGTACACGGCACGACCCTGGGTCTTCGACCGCAGGTCACCGATGTAGCCGAACATGCCCGAGAGGGGCACGTGGGCGCGGATGACCTTGACGCCGCTTGCATCCTCCATGGACTGCATCTGGCCACGGCGGGAGTTCAGGTCACCGATGACTTCACCCATGTATTCCTCAGGGGTGCGGACCTCGACGTCCATGAGCGGCTCGAGCAGTACGGGCTGAGCCATCCGGGCGGCTTCCTTGAACGCCATGCGACCGGCGATCTTGAAGGCCATCTCGGAGGAGTCGACGTCGTGGTACGCGCCGTCGAGCAGCGTCGCCTTGATGCCGACCACGGGGTAGCCGGCGAGGACGCCGTCGTTGAGCGCGTCCTGGATGCCTGCATCGACACTCGGGATGTACTCGCGGGGCACGCGTCCACCGGTGACCTTGTTGTCGAACGAGTAGAGCTCGCCCTCGGCGGTGTCCAGCGGTTCGATCGCGATCTGGATCTTCGCGAACTGGCCCGAACCACCGGTCTGCTTCTTGTGCGTGTAGTCGTGCTTGGCGACGGCGCGCTTGATGGTCTCGCGGTAGGCCACCTGGGGCTTGCCGACGTTCGCCTCGACCTTGAACTCGCGGCGCATACGGTCCACCAGGATGTCCAGGTGGAGCTCGCCCATGCCGGCGATGATCGTCTGTCCGGTGTCCTCGTTGAGGGACACCTGGAAGGTGGGATCCTCGGCCGAGAGCTTCTGGATGGCGGTGGAGAGCTTCTCCTGGTCACCCTTGGTCTTCGGCTCGATGGCCACCGAGATCACGGGCTCCGGGAAGCTCATGGACTCGAGGACGATCTGGTTCGCCGAGTCGGACAGGGTGTCACCGGTGGTGGTGTCCTTCAGGCCGATCGCGGCATAGATGTGGCCGGCAAGGGCTTCCTCGACGGGAATCTCCTTGTTGGCGTGCATCTGGAAGAGCTTGCCGATGCGCTCCTTCTTGGTCTTCGTGGAGTTCGTCACCTGCGTGCCGGCCGAGATCTGGCCGGAGTACACGCGGATGAAGGTCAGCTGCCCGAAGAAGGGGTGCGTGGCGACCTTGAACGCGAGGGCGGAGAAGGGCTCCTCCGTGCTGGGCTTGCGCGTCAGCTCGACCTCTTCGTTCCGGGGATCGTGGCCGATCATCGGGGGGACGTCGAGGGGCGAGGGCAGGTAGTCGATGACGGCGTCGAGCATCGGCTGCACACCGCGGTTCTTGAACGCGGAGCCGCAGAGGATCGGGTAGAGCTCTGAGTTGATCGTCATCTTGCGGATGCCGGCCTTCAGCTCCTCGATGGTGATCTCCTCACCCTCGAGGTACTTGTTCATGAGCTCGTCGGACGACTCGGCGACGGTCTCGACGAGCGTCGCGCGGTACTCCTCGGCCTTCGCCTGGAGGTCCGCCGGGATCTCCAGGATCTCGTACTTCGCACCCATGGTCACGTCACCCTTGGCATCGCCGGGCCACACGAGGGCACGCATGTAGAGCAGGTCGACGACGCCGATGAAGTCGTTCTCGGCACCGATGGGGAGCTGCAGCACGAGGGGCTTGGCGCCCAGGCGGCTGATGATGGTGTCGACGGTGAAGTAGAAGTCCGCGCCCAGCTTGTCCATCTTGTTGACGAAGCAGATGCGGGGGACCTCGTACTTGTCGGCCTGACGCCAGACGGTCTCCGACTGGGGCTCGACGCCCTCCTTGCCGTCGAACACGGCGACGGCGCCGTCGAGGACGCGCAGTGAGCGCTCGACCTCGACGGTGAAGTCGACGTGCCCGGGGGTGTCGATGATGTTGATCTGGTTGTTCTCCCAGAAGCAGGTGACGGCGGCGGACGTGATCGTGATGCCGCGCTCCTTCTCCTGTTCCATCCAGTCGGTGGTGGAGGCGCCGTCGTGCGTCTCGCCGATCTTGTGGTTGACACCCGTGTAGAACAGGATGCGCTCGGTAGTAGTGGTCTTGCCGGCATCGATGTGGGCCATGATGCCGATGTTGCGGACCTTGTTGAGGTCGGTAAGCACGTCCTGTGCCACGGTGTCTCCCTTATGACGAGAATGGAGTTCTGCTGGACCGCCGGCCGGGCCGGCCCTGGTGGGGTGGCGGTCCGGCCGGCAGATCTGCTACCAGCGGTAGTGTGCGAAGGCCTTGTTCGACTCGGCCATCTTGTGCGTGTCCTCGCGGCGCTTGACTGCGGCACCGAGACCGTTGGAAGCGTCGAGGATCTCGTTCTGGAGGCGCTCCGTCATCGTCTTCTCGCGACGTGCCTTGGAGTAGCCGACGAGCCAGCGAAGGGCCAGGGCGGTCGAACGACCGGGCTTGACCTCGACGGGGACCTGGTAGGTGGCTCCGCCGACACGGCGTGAGCGGACCTCGAGGGTCGGCTTCACGTTGTCCATGGCCTTCTTGAGCGCTGCGACGGGGTCGCCGCCGGACTTGGCGCGAGCACCTTCGAGGGCACCGTAGACGATGCGCTCTGCGGTGGACTTCTTGCCGTCGACGAGCACCTTGTTGATCAGCTGCGTGACCAGGGGTGAGCCGTAGACGGGATCTACAACGAGCGGCCGCTTCGGGGCCGGGCCCTTACGTGGCATATTACTTCTTCTCCATCTTTGCGCCGTAGCGGCTGCGAGCCTGCTTGCGGTTCTTCACGCCCTGGGTATCCAGTGCGCCACGGACGATCTTGTAGCGGACACCGGGGAGGTCCTTCACACGACCGCCGCGCACGAGCACGATGGAGTGTTCCTGAAGGTTGTGACCTACGCCGGGGATGTAGGCGGTGACTTCGATGCCACCGTTGAGGCGCACGCGGGCGACCTTGCGGAGAGCCGAGTTCGGCTTCTTGGGGGTGGTCGTGTAGACGCGGGTGCAGACGCCGCGCTTCATGGGGCTGCCCTTCAGTGCGGGCGCCTTGGTCTTGGAGACCTTAGGTGTCCGGCCCTTACGGACCAGCTGGTTGATCGTAGGCACTTTCGTGTTCTCCGTAATGTCTGAAGTGTTCTCTGTCGCCCGAATCCGCGGTCGCGGCGCCTTTGCAGGGCCGCTCCGTCCGGGGATCGGGATCATCAGTCGTTTGGCGCTTCGCCTACCAACGAACTGCCGCAGAACGACTGTAGGCGTGCGAAAATGTGGCATTCGCTGTACAACTTACGTACAACACGGAGATACGTTTTGCAACGCCGATCCACTGCCACACAAACAATTGCCTTCAAGTCTACCAGAGATCGGCGGAGGGCGCTCCCGCCGGCCGCTCCCCCGCATGGTGGGGACCCCACGAGGGGACGGGAAAGGCCCCGGACCAGGAGGTCCGGGGCCTTTCCGCCGACAGTCGGGATCAGCGGAAGTCGCTGTTGCCCATGTCGTAGTCGTCCAGCGGGATGGCGTGGAACTCGGGGCTCAGGCCGCCCTCGACACCGGCGTAGTCGAAGTCGCTGAACGCGCTCGGACCGGTGAACAGGTTCGCCTTGGCTTCCTCGGTGGGCTCGACCGTGACCTTCGTGTAGCGGTCCAGACCGGTACCGGCCGGGATGAGCTTGCCGATGATCACGTTCTCCTTGAGGCCGAGCAGCGGATCGCTCTTGCCTTCCATGGCGGCCTGCGTGAGGACACGCGTGGTCTCCTGGAAGGAAGCGGCCGACAGCCACGACTCGGTGGCGAGCGACGCCTTGGTGATACCCATGAGCTCGGGCCGGCCCGAGGCCGGCTTCTTGCCCTCGGACACCACGCGGCGGTTCTCGTCCTCGAAGCGGCGACGCTCGGCGAGCTCACCGGGGAGCAGGTCCGACTCGCCGGACTCGATCACGGTGACGCGACGCAGCATCTGGCGGACGATGACCTCCACGTGCTTGTCGTGGATGCCCACACCCTGGCTGCGGTACACGCGCTGCACCTCGTCGACGAGGAACTCCTGGGCCTTGCGGGGGCCGAGGATGCGCAGGATCTGCTTCGGGTCGACCGCGCCGAAGACGAGCTGCTGCCCGACCTCGACGTGCTCGCCGTCGGCGACCAGCAGGCGCGCACGGCGCAGGACCGGGTACGCGATCTCCTCGGAGCCGTCGTCGGGGGTGACCACCAGGCGAAGCTGCTTCTCGGCATCCTCGATGGTGACGCGCCCTGCTACCTCGGAGATCGGAGCGACACCCTTGGGTGTACGCGCCTCGAAGAGCTCCTGGATACGGGGCAGACCCTGGGTGATGTCCTCCGCGGAGGCCACACCGCCGGTGTGGAAGGTACGCATGGTGAGCTGCGTGCCGGGCTCACCGATCGACTGCGCGGCGATGATGCCGACGGCCTCTCCGATGTCCACGGTCTTGCCGGTCGCGAGCGACCGGCCGTAGCAGAGCGCACACGTTCCGACACTGGACTCGCAGGTGAGCACGGAGCGCACCTTGATGTCCGAGATACCGGCCTCGAACAGTTCACCGATGAGCACGTCTCCGACGTCGGAGCCCGCGGCAGCGAGCACCTCGCCCTTGGAGTCGACGACATCGGTGGCCAGCGTACGGGCGTATGCCGAGTTCTCGACCTCCTCGTGCAGCACCAGCTCGCCGTCGGCGTTCGGTACGGCGATCGTGACCTTCAGGCCGCGCTCGGTGCCGCAGTCGTCCTCGCGGACGATGACGTCCTGCGAGACGTCGACCAGGCGCCGGGTCAGGTAACCCGAGTTGGCCGTACGCAGGGCGGTGTCGGCGAGGCCCTTACGGGCACCGTGCGTCGCGATGAAGTACTCCAGGACCGACAGGCCCTCGCGGTACGAGGACTTGATCGGACGAGGGATGATCTCACCCTTGGGGTTGGCCACGAGGCCACGGATACCGGCGATCTGGCGGACCTGCAGCCAGTTACCACGGGCACCGGAGGACACCATGCGGTTGATGGTGTTGTCCTTCGGCATCGCGGCGCGCATGGACGCGGCGACCTCGTTGGTCGCCTTGTTCCAGATGTCGATGAGCTCCTGGCGGCGCTCCTCGTCGGCGATGAGGCCCTTGTCGAACTGCGACTGGACCTTGGCGGCCTGCGTCTCGTAGCCCTCCATGATGCCGGCCTTGTTGATCGGCGCGGAGATGTCCGAGATGGCGACGGTGACGCCCGAGCGGGTGGCCCAGTAGAAACCGGCGTCCTTCAGGTTGTCCAGCGTGGCCGCCGTGACAACCTTCGGGTAGCGCTCCGCGAGGTCGTTGACGATCGTCGAGAGCTGGCCCTTGTCGGCGACCTTCTCCACCCAGGGGTAGTCCTCGGGGAGGGTGTCGTTGAACAGGACCTGTCCGAGGGAGGTCTCGATCAGCGCAGGGGTACCGGGCTCCCAGCCCTCGGGCGCAGCGATGTCGGCGCTGGGTACGAAGTTGGGGACGCGGATCCGGACGACCGAGTTCAGGTGCAGCTCACCGGAGTCGTGGGCCATGATGGCCTCGGACGGGCTGGTGAAGACGCGGCCTTCGCCGGCACTCCCCTCACGCTTGGTGGTGAGGTGGTGCAGACCGATGATCATGTCCTGCGAGGGCAGGGTGACCGGACGGCCGTCGGACGGCTTCAGGATGTTGTTCGAGGAGAGCATCAGGATGCGCGCCTCGGCCTGGGCCTCGGGGCTCAGCGGCAGGTGGACCGCCATCTGGTCGCCGTCGAAGTCCGCGTTGAACGCACCACAGACCAGCGGGTGCAGCTGGAGGGCCTTGCCTTCGACCAGCTGCGGCTCGAACGCCTGGATGCCGAGCCGGTGCAGGGTGGGTGCACGGTTCAGCAGCACGGGGTGCTCGGTGATGATCTCTTCGAGGACGTCCCACACCTGGGGGCGGTAACGCTCGACCATGCGCTTGGCGCTCTTGATGTTCTGCGCGTGGTTGAGGTCCACCAGGCGCTTCATCACGAACGGCTTGAAGAGCTCCAGGGCCATCTGCTTGGGCAGACCGCACTGGTGCAGCTTCAGCTGCGGGCCGACGACGATGACCGAACGGCCCGAGTAGTCGACGCGCTTGCCGAGGAGGTTCTGGCGGAAACGACCCTGCTTGCCCTTGAGCATGTCCGAGAGGGACTTCAGGGGACGGTTGCCCGGTCCGGTGACGGGACGGCCACGGCGGCCGTTGTCGAACAGGGAGTCGACCGCTTCCTGCAGCATGCGCTTCTCGTTGTTCACGATGATCTCGGGAGCACCGAGGTCGAGCAGTCGCTTCAGGCGGTTGTTGCGGTTGATGACGCGGCGGTACAGGTCATTGAGGTCGGACGTCGCGAAACGGCCGCCGTCGAGCTGGACCATGGGGCGCAGTTCCGGCGGGATCACCGGCACGGCGTCGAGGACCATGCCCAGCGGGCTGTTGGTCGTCGTCAGGAACGCGTTGACCACCTTAAGGCGCTTCAGGGCACGCGTCTTGCGCTGGCCCTTGCCGTTCTGGATGATGTCGCGCAGCAGCTCGGCCTCGGCCGGCATGTCGAAGTTCTCGAGGCGCTTCTTGATCGCCTCGGCGCCCATGGAGCCCTCGAAGTACAGTCCGTAGCGGTCGCGCAGCTCGCGGTAGAGTCCTTCGTCGCCCTCGAGGTCTGCGACCTTGAGGCTCTTGAAGCGGTCCCACACCTGGACGAGGCGCTCGATGTCGGCGTCGGCACGCTTGCGGACGTTCGCCATCTGGCGGTCGGCCGAGTCGCGGGCCTTCTTCTTGTCGGCAGCCTTGGCGCCTTCACCCTCGAGACGGGCGAGCTCGTCCTCGAGGTCCTTGGCGATCGCGGCGATGTCGGCGTCGCGCTGGTCCGTCATCTGCTTCTTCTCGAGGTCGTGCTCGGCCTGGAGGTTCGGCAGTTCGGCGTGGCGGTTCTCCTCGTCGACCGAGGTGATCATGTAGGCGGCGAAGTAGATGACCTTCTCGAGGTCCTTCGGTGCCAGGTCGAGGAGGTAACCCAGGCGCGAGGGAACGCCCTTGAAGTACCAGATGTGCGTCACGGGAGCGGCGAGCTCGATGTGGCCCATGCGCTCGCGGCGCACCTTGGCACGGGTGACCTCGACGCCGCAGCGCTCGCAGATGATGCCCTTGAAGCGCACGCGCTTGTACTTGCCGCAGTAGCACTCCCAGTCACGGGAAGGGCCGAAGATCTTCTCGCAGAAGAGGCCGTCCTTCTCGGGCTTGAGGGTGCGGTAGTTGATGGTTTCCGGCTTCTTGACCTCGCCGTAAGACCAGCCGCGGATTTCGTCCGCGGTGGCAAGGCCGATTCGCATGAGGCCGAAGGAGGATTCGCTGGACATAGGGTCCCTGTTCTCTCTTTGTTCTCTAAATTCTTGAAGTCTTATGGGTGCGGCGGGGGTCCAGGCCCTGCGCCGGACCGGTGTTCGAGGAAGCGGCCTTCAATATTTCAAGGCCGTCCGCGGCCGCCGGAAATTTCGTTGGCCGCGTTCGAACACCGGTTCGACGGGGTGAAACCTAGACTTCCTCGACAGAACTCGGCTCGGCCCGTGAGAGGTCGATGCCCAGTTCCTCCGCGGCCCGGAAGACTTCTTCATCCGAGTCACGCATCTCGATCGTGGTGCCGTCGGTGGAGAGGACTTCCACGTTCAGGCAGAGCGACTGCATTTCCTTGATGAGGACCTTGAAGGACTCGGGAACGCCCGGCTCGGGGATGTTCTCGCCCTTGACGATGGCCTCGTACACCTTGACGCGTCCGTGGATGTCGTCCGACTTGATGGTCAGGAGTTCCTGCAGCGTGTAGGCCGCACCGTAGGCCTCGAGGGCCCACACTTCCATCTCACCGAAGCGCTGTCCGCCGAACTGCGCCTTACCACCCAGCGGCTGCTGCGTGATCATCGAGTACGGGCCGGTGGAGCGCGCGTGGATCTTGTCGTCCACCAGGTGGTGGAGCTTCAGGATGTACATGTAGCCGACGGAGATCGGATCCGGGAACGGTTCGCCGGAGCGACCGTCGAACAGGCGCGCCTTGCCGGACTCGCCGATGAGGCGCTCTCCGTCGCGGGTGACGTTCGTGGAACCGAGCAGGCCGACGATCTCGTCCTCGGTGGCGCCGTCGAACACGGGGGTCGCGACGGTGGTCGAGGAGATCTCCCGGGGGAGGTTCGGGAGGTTCTTGAGCCACTCGGGCTCGCCCTCGATCTTCCAGCCCTGCTTGGCTGCCCAGCCGAGGTGGATCTCGAGCACCTGGCCGACGTTCATGCGTCCGGGAACACCGAGCGGGTTCAGGACGATGTCGACGGGGGTGCCGTCCTCGAGGAACGGCATGTCCTCGATCGGGAGGATCTTGGAGATGACGCCCTTGTTGCCGTGGCGGCCCGCGAGCTTGTCACCGTCCGTGATCTTGCGCTTCTGTGCCACGTAGACGCGGACCAGCTGGTTGACGCCCGGGGGCAGCTCGTCGTCGTTGTCGCGGTCGAAGATGCGAACACCGATGACCGTGCCGGACTCGCCGTGGGGGACCTTCAGCGAGGTGTCGCGGACTTCGCGGCTCTTCTCGCCGAAGATGGCGCGCAGCAGACGCTCCTCGGGGGTCAGCTCGGTCTCACCCTTGGGGGTGACACGGCCGACGAGGATGTCGCCGGCTTCGACCTCGGCACCGATGTGGATGATGCCGCGCTCGTCGAGCGCGCCGAGGACCTCCTCGGAGACGTTCGGGATGTCGCGGGTGATCTCCTCGGCACCGAGCTTGGTGTCGCGGGCATCGACCTCGTGCTCCTCGATGTGGATCGACGTCAGGACATCGTCGGAGACGATGCGCTGCGACAGGATGATCGCGTCCTCGAAGTTGTGACCCTCCCAGGACATGAACGCCACGAGCATGTTCTTGCCGAGCGCGAGCTCGCCCTGGTCCGTGGAGGGACCGTCGGCAATGATCGTGTTGTACTCGACGCGGTCGCCCTCGGAGACCAGGACGCGCTGGTTGTACGCGTTGCCCTGGTTCGAGCGGGCGAACTTCATGATCGGGTAGTTCGTCTCCGTGCCGTCGTCGTTGAGGACGCCGACCAGGTCGGCGGACACCTCCTTGACCACGCCCGCCTTCGTCGCGGTGACGGCGTCACCGGCGTCGACGGCTGCGTTCTTCTCCATGCCGGTGCCCACGAGGGGACGCTCGGAACGGAGCAGGGGCACGGCCTGGCGCTGCATGTTCGCACCCATGAGGGCGCGGTTGGCGTCGTCGTGCTCCAGGAACGGGATCATCGCGGTCGCGACGGACACCATCTGGCGCGGGGAGACGTCCATGTACTCGACCTCGGCGGGCTCGACGAGCACGGGCTCACCGGAACCACCACGCGTCCGCACGAGGACCATGTCCTCGGTGAACGTGCTGTTCGCGTCGAGGGGCGCGTTCGCCTGGGCGATGAGGCGCTCCACCTCGTCGTCGGCGGTCAGGTAGTCGATCTGGTCGGTGACGATGCCGTCGACGACCTTGCGGTACGGGGTCTCGATGAAGCCGAACGCGTTGATGCGGCCGTACGAGGCGAGCGAACCGATGAGGCCGATGTTCGGGCCTTCAGGGGTCTCGATGGGGCACATGCGGCCGTAGTGCGAGGGGTGGACGTCTCGGACTTCCATGCCTGCGCGGTCACGGGACAGGCCACCCGGGCCCAGCGCGGACAGGCGACGCTTGTGCGTCAGGCCGGCGAGCGGGTTGTTCTGGTCCATGAACTGCGACAGCTGGGAGGTTCCGAAGAACTCCTTGATCGCGGCGACGACGGGGCGGATGTTGATCAGGGTCTGCGGCGTGATGGCCTCGACGTCCTGGGTAGTCATCCGCTCGCGGACGACGCGCTCCATGCGGGACAGGCCGGTGCGGACCTGGTTCTCGATGAGCTCGCCCACGGCGCGGATGCGGCGGTTGCCGAAGTGGTCGATGTCGTCGACCTCGACGCGGAGCTCCACGTCCTCGCCGTCGCGCTTGCCGCCGAGGGTCTTGTCACCGGCGTGCAGGGCGACCAGGAACTTGATCATCGCGACGATGTCGTCGATGTTGAGCACCGAGGCGTCGGAATCGGTGAGGTCCTTGTCGATCCCGAGCTTGCGGTTGATCTTGTACCGGCCGACCTTTGCCAGGTCGTAGCGCTTCGGGTTGAAGTACAGGTTGTCCAGGAGGGTCTGGGCAGCCTCGACCGTGGGGGGCTCGCCCGGACGGAGCTTGCGGTAGATGTCGAGGAGGGCGTCCTCGCGGGTCTCCGTCGCGTCCTTCTCCATGGTGGCGCGGATCGAGTCGTACTGGCCGAACTCCTCGAGGATCTGGCCCTCGGTCCAGCCGAGCGCCTTGAGGAGCACGGTGACGGACTGCTTGCGCTTGCGGTCGAGCCGGACGCCGACCTGGTCGCGCTTGTCGATCTCGAGCTCGAACCAGGCACCGCGCGACGGGATGATCTTCGCGCTGAAGATATCCTTGTCGCTGGTCTTGTCGGCGGTGCGCTCGAAGTAGGCACCCGGCGAACGGACGAGCTGCGACACGACGACGCGCTCGGTGCCGTTGATGACGAAGGTGCCCTTGTCGGTCATGAGGGGGAAGTCACCCATGAACACGGTCTGCTGCTTGATCTCGCCCGTGTTGTTGTTCATGAACTCGGCCTTGACGTACAGCGGGGCGGAGTAGGTCGCGTCGCGATCCTTGCACTCGGCCATCGTGTACTTGGGGTCGGCGAACTCCGGCTCGGAGAAGCTCAGGGACATGGTGCCCTGGAAGTCCTCGATCGGGGAGATCTCTTCGAAGATGTCGGCCAGCCCGGAGGTGGTGGCCAGACCCTGCAGTCCCTTTTCCAGCGCTTCCTCAACGCGGGCCTTCCAGCGCTCGTTGCCGACGAGCCAGTCGAAGCTGTCCGTCTGGAGGGCGAGAAGATTGGGAACTTCAAGCGGTTCGTGAATCTTTGCGAATGAGAGCCGGGGTGCGGCGCCGTCGGCGTCGACCTGGCTGGTAGCGGTTGCATTATTAGAGGTGCTCGGGGCGACCAAGAGGGATCCTTCCACAGACCGTCAGGCTTGTCAGCGCTTTCGCCTCAGCACCGCCACCGCAGTATGCTGCGGGGATCTCAGTGCTCACCAGAGTCCGCCCGCGTGAACCCCACCATGTGGCCAGGTTAAACGACGAGAGCAGAGCAAAGCCCACCGCTATATGAAGGCTGAGGTTTAGAGGGAAGACGCAAAGAACTACGTTACGGCACGCGCAGCAAAAAGTCCAATACCCCTCTCCCCCTTCGTGCGTCAAGCCCGCCACGCCTGGTGGGGAGGAAGACCGGCCGGTACCATCCGGCGGCAGGAGCCGTTCCTAGCCGGCGGCAGGCTCCGGCAGCGGGCCCGTACTGGTGTCACCCCGCAGCCGCTTGACGATGAGCTCCGCGCTGATGAGGCACATGGGGATCCCGATGCCGGGGACGGTCGAGCTCCCCGCGTAGAACAGGTTCCCCACCCTGGCGCTGCGGTTCGAGCCGCGGAAGAACGCGCTCTGCTTCAGGATGTGCGCCGGCCCGAGGGAGGTACCGCGCCACGCGTTGAGGTCGTCGGCGAAGTCCTGGGGGCCGTAGCTGCGACGGACCACGATGCGCTCGGCGAGGTCCGGGATGCCGGCCCACTCGGCGATCTGCCCGATGACGGTGTCCGCGAGCTCCTCGACCCGCGCGTCTCCCCCGCGCTCCACGCCGCCCCTGCCGATCGTGACATCGGCCGGGATGGGCACGAGCACGAAGACGTTCTCGTGTCCCTCGGGGGCCACGGATCCGTCGGTCGCGCTGGGGCGGCAGACGTAGAGCGACGCCGGCGAGGGCACCGAGGTCTCCTTGCCGAAGATGCGTCCGAAGTTGTCGCGCCAGTCCGTGGTGAACAGCAGCGTGTGGTGTTCGAGCTGCGGCAGCCCGCCCCGCACGCCCAGGTACAGCAGCAGGGCGCTGGGCCCGGGAACGCGCTTGTCCCAGTACGTCTCCGGGTAGGTCTGCAGGTCCGCCGGCAGCAGCGTGGTCTCGGTGTGGTGAAGGTCCGCGGCGGACACGACGATGTCCGCGCCGATCGACGTCGTCGTACCGTCCGCGCGGTAGGTGACTCCGCGGACCGTCGCCGTCCGCCGGTCGATCGGGGACCGCCCGGGTGTGCGGGCCTCGGTGTCGATCGACACGACGTCGGCGCCCGTGCGGATCTCGACGCCGGCGGACGTCGCGACGCGGCGCATGGCATCGATGAGCGTGGCGAACCCGCCCATCGGGTAGAGCACCCCGTCGTCGAGGTCGAGGTGGCTCATGAGGTGGTACATGCTCGGCGCGTCGAAGGGTGAGCTGCCGAGGAAGACCGCGGGATAGCCGAGGATCTGCTGGATGCGTGGGTCCTTGAAGCGCTTCTCCACGAAGGACTGCAGGGGCTGCAGGAGCAGCGAACCGATCCTCGGGAGCCTGCGCAGGACGTCCGGCCGGAGGAACGGGAGGAAGGACTGGAAGGTCGAGTAGAGGAAGCGCCGCTTGGCGATCTCGTACGCGTCCTCGGCGGAGTCGAGGTATTTCGACAGCTGCTCGCCGGCGCCGGCCTCCAGGGACTCGAAGAGCTTCGTCACGGCCTCGCGCTCGGCCGGGACGTCGACCGCTCCCCCGGCCTCGAAGACCACACGGTAGCCGGGATCGAGCTTCACGAGCTCAAGCTGCTCGGCGGCGCTCGTGCCCATCAGTTTGAAGAAGTGGTCGATCACCTCCGGCATCAGGTACCAGGAGGGGCCCGTGTCGAAGCGGAAGCCGTCCTGCTCCCACGAGCCCGCGCGGCCACCGACCTGCCCGCGCTTCTCGAGCAGGGTGACGTTGTGGCCCTCCCGTGCCAGCAGGGCCGACGTCGCCAGACCGCCGATCCCGCCGCCGATCACGACGACGTCCCTGGCGCCCACGCGTGTACCGCTGTCCTGAGGTGTCATGCCGTCCTCTCCTGCGCGGCAGGTTCCGGTACCGCGCGACCGGTGAAAGCTCGGGCAAAAATGCGGACCTTGACCGGGTTCGGGACCCGGATCCGCGCCCGGAGGAGGTCCTCCGCGGGGGTGCGGCGCAGCCTGGCCGCGAGCTCGGTGAACAGGCCCTGCGCCAGCGCCACGGCCCGTCGGGGGGTGGGGGGCAGCCCGGGGAGCGCTGCAGCCGAGATGCGCAGGTCCTCGTCGATGTCGTCGAGGAGCCTGATCTTGTCGGCCTCCGAGAAGCTGCCGGGGCGGATCCCCGGGAAGTAGCTGCGCCCGAGGGTCGAGAAGTCCTCGGCGAGGTCCCTCAGGAAGTTGATCTTCTGGAATGCGGCGCCGAGGTGCCTGGCCCCGTCGACGAGCACGGCGTCCTCCGCCGCCGTCACCGGGCGGTCGACGAGGAAGGCCCGCAGGCACATCAGCCCGACCACCTCGGCGGACCCGTAGACATACAGCGCGAAGGATTCCGGGGTGTGCTCGCGCTGGGTGAGGTCGGCCCGCATCGAGGCGAAGAAGGGCCTGGTGAGGTCCACCCCGATGCCTGTCGCGCGGGCGGTGATGGCGAAGGCGTGCACCACGAGGTTGGCGCTGTAGCCGGTGCCCATCGCGTTCTCGGTCTCGCGTTCCAGACCGTCGAGGAGGTTCTCGACGTCGGCCGCCGCCAGCCCGGCGCCCGCGGCGGCTCCGTCGACGATCTCATCGGCGACCCGGACGAGCGCGTACACCGCCTCGATGGCGCTGCGGGTCGGCCGGTCCAGGATGCGCGAGGCCATCCCGAAAGAGGTCGAGTAGCAGCGGATCACCTCGGCGGAGGTCTTCAGCGCGGCCGCGTCGTAGCGTGCGAGGGAGTCGTCGATGCCCACTCAGTGCACCCGGTCCACGACGGCCGTCACCACGGGGTGGAGGGCGGAGCGCAGGGTCGCGGGCACGGCGTCGGACTCGAGGTGGGCGCGGGCCCGGGCGGCGTACTGAGCGGCGAGGTCCACGGAGTAGTCCCGCGCCCCGCTGTCCACGAGGACGCGCCGCACGTGGTCGGCGTCCGATGCGGACATCCCCGAGTCCCCGACGAGCGACGAGATGCTCTCCCACTCGGGACGGGCCGCGACATAGGACATCAGGGCGGTCCGCTTGCCCTCGCGCAGGTCGCCCCAGTTCGTCTTCCCGGTGCGCGTCTCGTTGCCGAACACACCGAGCAGGTCGTCCGCGATCTGGTAGGCGATCCCGGCGTCGCGCCCGAAGTCGCCGAGGCGGCCGATGACCTCCTCGTCCGCGCCCGCCAGCACGGCGCCGGCCTGCAGCGGCCCCTCGAAGGAGTAGACGGAGGTCTTCAGTCGCGCCATCTGCACGATGTCCTCGAGCGGCGGCATCGCGCTGGTCAGGGAGGTCTCGATGTCGAGGAACTCCCCCGCCGCGGATGCGAAGACCGCTTCGTCGAGGATCTCGCCGAGGCGGCGCCTGGTCGCAGCCGGCGCGTCGGCCCGCTCGAGCAGGCGGTACGCGTTGGACAGCGCGAGGTCACCGGCGATGACCCCCGCGGAGAAGCCGATGTGGCGCGCGCCGTCGGGCGACAGTCCCGCGTCCTCCGCGATGGCCCGGTACCGGCCGGAGACGTTGGGGATGCCGCGGCGGATGAAGTCGCGGTCGATCACGTCGTCGTGCACGATCAGCGCGGTGTGCAGCATCTCGAAGGCCGCGCCGACCTCGGCCGCGTTGTCGAGGTCGGTGCCTCCGAGCATCTGGTAGGCGGACATCACCAGCCTGGGCCGGAAGCGCTTCCCCCCTGCCGTGCACCGCTCGAGGGTTTCCCACAGGGCGTGGTACCCGGGTCCGATCTTCGCGGCGCGGACCTTGGACTCGTCGAAGAACCGGGCGAGGGCGCCCTCCACCTGCTCGAGCCCGGCGGGCGCGACCAGCAGAGTGTCCATGTCCATAGGTAAAGTAAACAACGGATAGTGCGCCGCTGACGAAACACAGGGCGTAGGCTGCCCGGCCGGTCGGCCGGGGGCAGCGGACTCCGCCCAGTGCGCGGACGATCAGCGGAGGAGACCCACGATGGCCAGCGAGACGGGCATCATGCAGCAATCGGCGGCGGACGGCACGGGCCACGAGGTGGTGGTGCTGCTCGCCGAGGACGGCACCGCGCTCGGCACGCACGACAAGGCGACCGTCCACACACCCGACACCCCGCTCCACCTCGCCTTCTCCACGCACGTGTTCGACGACGCCGGGCGCATCCTCGTGACGCGCCGTGCCCTGTCGAAGAAGGCCTGGCCCGGGGTCTGGACCAATTCCTTCTGCGGGCACCCCGCCCCGGGGGAGACCTTCGAGGCAGCCGTCCACCGGCGTGCGGCCCAGGAGCTCGGCTTCGCCGTGAGGGACATCAGGCCCGCGCTCCCCGACTTCAGGTATCGCGCCGTCGATGCGTCCGGCATCGTCGAGAACGAGATCTGCCCCGTCTACACGGCGATCGCGGACAGCGCCGTGGATCCGCTGCCCGACGAGGTCATGGACTACCAGTGGGCCGACGCCGCCGGACTCGTGCGGGCCGTCACCGCGACGCCGTGGGCGTTCAGCCCCTGGCTCACCCTCCAGCTCCCCCTGCTCTACCCGCAGGGCGCCGAGGGCCCCGGCCCCCGCGACCTCCCCTGACGACGCCGGCTCCGGGGTCCGCAGCTCGGAGCCATAGTCTTGTAGCGGCACCATTTCAACGACGAAAGAGAGTATCGCCATGGCGACACCCACGCCATCCCCCGACGACGTCGTTCTCGTCGGCGGCGCCCGCACACCCCTCGGACGCCTCAACGGACAACTCGCCTCCTTCACCGCCGTCGAGCTCGGCGCGCTCGCCATCGCCGGCGCACTGGACCGGGCCGGTGTCGAACCCGCCGCCGTGGACGCCGTCATCCTGGGTCACGTGGTCCAGGCCGGCTGCGGCCAGAACCCGGCCCGGCAGTCCGCGGTGAAGGCGGGCATCCCCTGGAACGTCCCGGCCGTCACCCTCAACAAGGTCTGCCTCTCGGGGCTCACGGCCGTGATCGACGCGGCCCGCCTGATCCGCAGCGGTGAGGCGCGTGTCGTGGTGGCCGGGGGCCAGGAGTCGATGACGCGTGGACCCCACCTGCTGCCCGGCTCCCGCCAGGGCTGGAACTACGGCTCCATCTCCGCCCTGGACTCGGTGGCCCACGACGGACTGACCGATGCCTTCGACCACGACTCGATGGGTGCCTCGACGGAACGCGGCAACGTACGCCTCGAGATCGACCGCACGGCCCAGGATGCGGTGGCCGCGGCCTCGCACCAGCGCGCGGCGGCCGCTACCGACAGCGGTGTCCTCGCCGAGGAGATCGTCCCCGTCACCGTCCGGCAGCGGAAGGGCGACGACATCGTCCTCACCACGGACGAGGGCATCCGGCCCGCGACGACCGTCGAGTCGCTTGCGAAGCTCCGGCCGGCGTTCAACCCGGACGGGGCGATCACGGCCGGCAACTCGTCGCCCCTGTCCGACGGCGCGGCGGCCCTCGTGGTCACCAGGCGCGCCTATGCCGAGGAGAAGGGCCTGGGAGTCCTCGCCGTCGTCGGACGTCCGGGCCAGGTCGCGGGCCCGGACAACACCCTGCACTCCCAGCCGTCCGAGGCCATCAAGCAGGCGCTCGACCGGGCCGGGTGGACGGCGTCGGACCTCGACTTCATCGAGATCAACGAGGCCTTCGGGTCCGTGGCCGTCCAGTCCCTCAGGGACCTCGACTACCCGCTGGAGCAGTGCAACATCCACGGCGGAGCCATCGCCCTGGGTCACCCGATCGGCGCTTCGGGGACGCGCCTGGCGCTGCATGCAGCCATGGAGCTCGCCCGGCGCGGGTCGGGGAGATCCGCCGTGAGCCTCTGTGGCGGCGGCGGTCAGGGAGAGGCCCTGCTCCTCTGGCGTTGAGGGTCCGGTCGGGCCATCCGGGTGCAGACACGAAAAAGCCCCGCTTCACCGGAAGCGGGGCTTTTTCGTGTCTGCACCCGGGCCCGGCGTGTGCCGGACCCGGGAGCAGCGGGTGTTACTTGAGGGTGACGGTGGCGCCGGCGGCCTCGAGGGCCTCCTTGGCCTTGTCTGCGGCTTCCTTGGTGACGCCCTCGAGGACGGCCTTGGGGGCGCTGTCGACAACGTCCTTGGCTTCCTTCAGGCCCAGCGAGGTGAGCGCGCGAACTTCCTTGATCACTGCGATCTTCTTGTCGCCTGCAGCCTCGAGGACGACGTCGAACGAGGTCTGCTCCTCTTCGGCGGCTTCGCCGGCTCCGCCACCGGCGGGGCCTGCGACTGCAACGGCAGCAGCGGTGACATCGAAGGTCTCCTCGAACAGCTTTACGAAGTCCGAGAGTTCAATGATGGACAGTTCCTTGAAAGCTTCGATGAGCTCTTCGTTGGTGAGCTTCGCCATGGGAGGCGTCCTTCCTTTAGTGGTGCACGGCACCGGAGTGTATGGATCGAGGCGAAACTAGTTCGCTTCGGTTGCTGCGGCTTCCTCGGCGGGAGCCTCCGTGGCAGCCTCTGCAGGAGCAGCGGCTTCCTCGGCAGCAGGAGCGTCGGCGTCGGCTGCAGGTGCAGCGCCGCTTCCCTCCTCGAGCTTGATGCGCAGGGCATCGACGGTGCGGGCCAGGGCGGACATCGGCGCCTTGAGCACGCCTGCGACCCGGGCGAGCTGGAGTTCACGCGACTCGAGGGCCGCCAGGGCGACGACCTCGGATGCGTCGAGGGCCTTGCCCTCGAAGATTCCAGTCTTGATGACGAGCTTCGGGTTGGCTTTCGCGAAATCCGTGAGGCTCTTGGCGGCAGCTACGGCGTCACCCTTGATGAAGGCGATCGCGGTGGGTCCGGACAGCTGGCCTTCGAACGCGTCGATGCCTGCTTCCTTCGCCGCGATGCCGGTCAGGGTGTTCTTGACGACGGAGAACTTGGTGTCCGCGCCAAGGGCACGGCGCAGTTCCTTGAGCTGAGCAACAGTGAGCCCGCGGTATTCGGTCAGGACAGCGGCGGTGGAGTCCTTGAAATCGGTGGTGATCTCGTCCACTGCAGAAACCTTTGTTGGCGTTGCCATAACCCTCCTTCCGGGGAATATGCGCCGGCTTTCCAGCCCCAATAAAAAACGCCCCGCGCAGATGCACGGGGCTGTGCTCGACACGGGCGGAGGCCGGTGGAGAGGAGCTTCGTTCACCTGCGTAGGCCGTCCCTCAGGGGAACTTTCGGATCCGAGTCCTTCTTCCTGGTCGCGCACGGGTGCGCTCGCGGGAAGTGGAGGTGGATCGACCGACGGTCTTTGGTCCTTCAAGCCTACGTGACGCACCCGGCGCGACCAAATCGGCGTCAGGCGAGCACCTTCTGCCAGCCCGCGGTCCGGCCCGAGGCCCTGAATCCGAGGGCCACATTGACGTCGAGCATGAACGTGTTCTCCTCGGCGTTCCAGGTGTAGATGCGCTCCGCAGTGGGCCAGGCGTCGCGCGCGCGCCGGAGATTGGCCGCCTTGAGCCATGTCCCCAGGCGGTGCCCCCGGTGCTCGTCGAGCACCAGGGTGTCCTCCTGGTAGACGACGGCCGGACGGGCCTCCGAACGCTCGAGGATGGTATGGCCCACCAGCTGCCCGCTCGCAGCGTGCCGCACGGCGCACACGAGGCTCGAGGTACCGCCGGCCAGCGTCCGCTGCTCCTCCCGTCGGATGCGGTCGGCGTCCCACGCCTCCTCCTCCTGCGCGAACCCACCGAGGGGCGGATCCGTGCTCATCTTCTGGCGCAGGAGGGCGTAGTCCTCGACGAGATCGTCGGGGCACCGGTCCACCCACTCCACGAGGTCGTAGTGCCCTGAGCCGATGATCCGGGCGGCATGCTCGAGCCGCAGGGCGTCCTCGACGTCGTCGAGGGCGAGGACGCTCTGGCGGTCCACCTGCACCAGGTCGAAGCCGGACCGCCGCGCGAAGATTGCGGAGGCGTCGGACGCGGGGAAGAAGCCGGCGCCGGTGGGCGGGACGAGCCGCGCATCCGCCGCCGGCTCGTCCCCGGCGCTGGAGTCGCTCCAGGACATCATGATGGTCCGGCCGCGGTGTGCCATCTCCTGTTCCACGAAGCACAGGAGGGAGGTGGCGATGCCGCGGCGGCGGTGGGAGGGCGCCACCTCGATCTGTACGAAGGCGGTCTGCGGGTTGTCCCGCAGGGGGATGCTGAGCCGCGCGTTCGCGACGATCTCCGAGCCGTCCCGCGCGACGCCGAGCACGTACTCGCGGTCGGGTGTCGCCTGGAGCATCACGAGCCTCTCCTCCGCGTCCACGCCGTGGTCGTCGTGCCCCCAGATGGCGCGCTCCACGGCGTTGCTCACCGCGGCACTCTGCGCGAAGTCCTCGCCCCCGTCCGCGTCGAGCGTCGCGGGGATCGGGAGTTGCCGGATGGCGATCGTCGACATCGGTCCAGCATAGGGTCAGTGATTGGGATACCTCAACCACTGTTGCCCTCGGACACGAAAAAGCCCCGCGGCGCAGGCCGCGGGGCTTGTCCGGAGGTCCACCTAGACGGTGAAGACCTTCGTGACACTCGGATCGACGGAGATGCCGGGACCGAAGGTGGTCGAGACCGTTGCCTTCTGGATGTAGCGGCCCTTCGAAGCCGACGGCTTCAGGCGGAGGATCTCCTCGAGCGCTGCGGCGTAGTTCTCGCCCAGCTTCTGCTCGTCGAAGGAGACCTTGCCGATGATGAAGTGGAGGTTCGAGTGCTTGTCGACGCGGAAATCGATCTTGCCACCCTTGATGTCGGTGACGGCCTTGGCGACGTCCGCCGTGACCGTCCCGGTCTTCGGGTTCGGCATCAGGTTGCGGGGGCCGAGGATCTTTCCGAGGCGTCCCACCTTGCCCATGAGGTCGGGGGTCGCGACCGCGGCGTCGAAGTCGGTCCAGCCGCCCGAGACCTTCTCGATCATGTCGTCGGAACCGACGAAGTCGGCGCCGGCCGCGATCGCAGCCTCTGCCTTCTCACCGGTGGCGAAGACCAGGACGCGGGCGGTCTTGCCCGTGCCGTGAGGGAGGTTCACGGTGCCACGGACCATCTGGTCCGCCTTGCGGGGGTCCACTCCGAGACGGAAGGACACCTCGACTGTGGCGTCGAACTTGGAAGGATTGGTCTCCTTCGCGAGGACTACCGCTTCGAGGGGGGCGTACTGCTTGTCCGCCTCGATCTTCGCGGCAGCTCCCTTGTATGCTTTGCTGCGCTGTGCCATCTGCTTGTTCTCCTTATGCAGTCGTGGTCTGCGGACCGCGCTGGGCCCTGCCACTCACGCCGTCGTCCGCGGGGTGCGTCGTCGTCGTGCTGTGAAAATGGTGGTCTGCCCGTCCGACGGTGCGGGACGGGGCGGTGGTGAAGGTGGTCAGCCCTCGACCGTGATGCCCATGGAGCGGGCGGTGCCGGCGATGATCTTCGCGGCGGCCTGGACGTCGTTGGCGTTGAGGTCTTCCATCTTCATGGTGGCGATCTCTTCGACCTGGGCGTTGGTCAACTTCGCGACCTTGACCGTGTGAGGCGTGCCCGAGCCCTTGGCGACTCCTGCTGCCTTCTTGATCAGTTCGGCTGCCGGCGGGGTCTTGGTGATGAAGGTGAACGAGCGGTCCTCGTACACCGTGATCTCCACGGGGATGACGTTTCCGCGCTGGGATTCCGTCGCGGCGTTGTACGCCTTGCAGAATTCCATGATGTTGACACCGTGCTGGCCAAGTGCGGGACCAATCGGAGGAGCCGGGTTGGCGGCGCCTGCATTGATCTGCAGCTTGATGAGGCCGGTGACCTTTTTCTTGGGGGCCATGAAAGGGTCCTTCTCTTGCATTGCGTTCCCGCGGGACAGGAGCGTCCTGCGGGGTGGTGGCCATCATGGCGTGACGGCCGAACGGTGCTTCCCCGCCGAGCAGACGGGGAGTCGCCGAAGCTTTACTGGATCTTGGTGACCTGGTTGTAGGAGAGCGTGACCGGGGTCTCGCGCTCGAAGATCGACACGAGCACGACGAGCTGCTGCGACTCGTGCTTGATCTCGGAGATCGTCGCCGGGAGCGTCTCGAAGGGGCCCTCGTTGACGGTGACGGACTCGCCGACCTCGAAGTTGACGGTGGCGGGGGTGAACTGCGGCTGCACGGGCTTGCCCGACTCGGCGTCCGTGTGGACGATGGTGTGCTCGAGCATCGAGAACACCTCGGACAGGCTCAGCGGAACCGGGTTGTGGGCATTGCCCACGAAGCCGGTGACACCGGGGGTGTGGCGGACGGCACCCCAGGACTCGTCGGTGAGTTCCATGCGGACCAGCACGTAGCCGGGGATGCGCACGCGGTTGACGATCTTCCGCGTGGTGTTCTTGATCTCCACGACCTCTTCCATCGGCACCTGGATCTCGAAGATGTAATCTTCCATGTCCAGGGTCTGGATGCGGGTCTCGAGGTTGGCCTTCACGCGGTTCTCGTAGCCGGCGTAGGAGTGGATGACGTACCAGTCACCCTCCTGGCGGCGGAGCCGGGCCTTGAAGGCCGCGACGGGATCCTCGGCCGGGACGTCCTCCGCCGGAGCGTCGTCGCCGGCCTCGTCCGCTTCGGAGGCTGCAGCCTCGTCCACGGCGTCGGTGGCCGTCGCGTCGATCTCGCCGTCGGCGGCATCGAGTTCGGCGTCGTCCGCGAGGAGTCCGTCCTCGGCCGCGACGTCGGTGTCGGCGGGGTACTCGTCGGAGTCCTCAGCAGGCACGTCGACGTCGGAGGCGTCGACCTCCGCCTCCGTCCCGTACTCCTCGTTCTCCAGACCATCTTCGGGAGTGATCTGCCGTTCGAGTTCTTGCTCGGACACCTAGCCGCCTGCTTTCTGACATTCTTCGCAAGTCTGTCTTGCTTGCCTGTACTGAACCCGACACGACAACAGCCGCGCCGGAACGTGCATTCCCGGGAGGGTCAGCGTCAGCTGTCGCCGAAGACCCACACCGCGCCGGCCCCGAACAGGAGGTCCAGGGCGGTCACGAGGAGCATCATGATGACCACGAAGGCGAGGACGGTGATGGTGAATCGAACCAGTTCCCGACGGGTGGGCGTGACGACCTTCCCGAGCTCCGCGAGGACCTGGCGGATGAACAGCATGATGCGTCCGAAGAAGCCGCGCCGGGGAGCCTTCTTCTCGGAGGGGCTTCCCTTGGAGCTGCTCGCAGCCGTATCGGTCACCTTCAACCTCATCAATCTGTGTGGTGTTCCAGCAGGACCACCAGTGGCGCCCCCAGCTGATCATGTGTACCGCCGCGCGGGGCCTGTGCCTGCGCCGGGGCTTCGTGATCTTTTTCTGCCGTGCCTTCGCCGTCTTTCCGCGAAGGCCACGCGCAGGGCAGACAGGACTCGAACCTGCAACCTGCGGTTTTGGAGACCGCTGCGCTACCAATTGCGCCACTACCCTTCGGTTCGAAACGTTCAGCTACCACTCCGGACGGCCCGGTGAGGGCACGAACCATCATGGTGTTTCAACACCGAGGAACAAGTCTACGCATTCACCGGCGGAACGTCGAACCGGGGCGTCCCGACGGCCCCGCCGCCGGGTGGCCACGGTCGCTCGGCGGCCCCGCGACTCCTCCGTCCCGGAACCCGATGCGGACCCGGACAGGGGCCACCGCCTAAGCTGGAAACCGACACAAGACCCTCACCGAACGGGACCCGATGAACGCGACGACCGACGACTCCATCCGCGCAGCCCTCCCCCGGATCTCCCGGCGCATCGATTCCATCGCGGAGTCCGCGACGCTCGCCGTGGACGCGAAGGCGAAGGCCCTCAAGGCGGCCGGCCGGCCCGTCATCGGTTTCGGTGCGGGCGAACCGGACTTCCCGACGCCGGACTACATCGTCGAGGCAGCGATCGCAGCAGCCCGCCAGCCGAGGTTCCATCGCTACTCCCCCGCCGGTGGCCTCCCCGATCTCAAGCAGGCGATCGCCGAGAAGACCCTGCGCGATTCCGGGTACGCCGTGGACCCCGCGCAGGTGCTCGTCACCAACGGCGGCAAGCAGGCCGTCTACGAATCCTTCGCGTCCCTCCTCGATCCCGGGGACGAGGTCCTCGTGCCCACGCCGTTCTGGACCACCTACCCCGAGGCCATCCGGCTGGCGGGCGGCGTGCCGGTCGAGGTGTTCGCGGGCCCCGAGCAGGGCTACCTCGTGACCGTCGACCAGCTCGAGGCCGCGCTCACGCCGCGCACGAAGGTGCTGCTGTTCGTCTCGCCGTCCAACCCCACGGGAGCCGTCTACGCCGCCGATGCCGTCCGCGAGATCGGCGAATGGGCCGCTGCACGTGGACTCTGGGTGGTGACCGATGAGATCTACGAGCACCTGACGTACGACGGCGTACCGTTCACCTCGATCGCCACGGCAGCCCCCTCCCTCGGCGACCGGGTGGTCATCCTCAACGGCGTGGCCAAGACGTATGCGATGACCGGGTGGCGTGTGGGCTGGATGGTCGGGCCGAAGGACCTCGTGAAGGCGGCGACGAACCTGCAGTCGCACGCGACGTCGAACGTGTCGAACGTCCCCCAGATGGCGGCGCTGGCCGCGGTGTCGGGTCCGTTGACGGCTGTCGACGCGATGAAGGTGGCGTTCGACCGCCGCCGTCGGGCCATGGTGTCGGCGCTCAACGAGATCGACGGCGTCGAGTGCCCGACGCCGCACGGCGCCTTCTACGCCTACGCCGATGTGCGGGCGCTGCTCGGCCGGAGCTTCGACGGCGTCACGCCGGCGACCTCCGCCGAGCTCGCGGCGCTGATCCTGGAGAAGGTGGAGGTCGCCGTCGTGCCGGGTGAGGCCTTCGGCCCCAGCGGGTACCTGCGCCTGTCCTACGCCCTCGGCGACGAGGACCTCGCGACGGGCGTGGGACGCCTCCAGGAGTTCCTCGGCTCCGCACGCTAGCTGTCCCGGCCGTCCGCGGCCGGGCTCAGAGCAGCCTGCGCTCCGTGGCCCAGCGGGTCAGCTCGTGCCGTGAGGACAGCTGCAGCTTCCGCAGGACCGCGGACACGTGCGTCTCGACGGTCTTGACGGAGATGAAGAGCTCCTTTGCGGTCTCCTTGTAGCTGTAGCCCCGCGCGATGAGCCGCATGACCTCCAGCTCGCGCGCCGACAGGCGGTCGAGCTCGTCGTCGACGGCGACGGACGCCGTCCCGAAGGCGTCGAGGACGAAGCCGGCCAGGCGCGGGGAGAACACGGCGTCCCCGGAGGCGATGCGCTGCACGGCGTCGGTGATCTCCGGGCCCGAGATGGTCTTCGTGACATAGCCGCGGGCACCCGCGCGGATGACGGCGACGACGTCCTCCGCCGAGTCCGAGACGCTGAGGGCGAGGAACCGCGAGGCCGTCCCGCGCGTGACACAGCGGTGGATGACCTCGGCGCCGCCGCCACCGCGCCCGCCGGGCAGGTGCACGTCCAGGAGGACGACGTCGGGCCCCGTCGCGGTGATCACCGACTCCGCCTCCTCGACCGTCGCAGCCTCGCCGAGGACGCGGACCAAGGGACCCAGCGCGGCCCGGAGGCCGGAACGGAAGATGCCGTGGTCGTCGACGATGACCACGGACACTGTCCCGGGCACCGCGCCGTCCGCGGGGAGGTTCTCGCTGTCCACGTGTGTCCCTTTCGCCGGCCGTCCTGCCGGGGTCCTGTCCTTCGCGTTCCCGCGCGTTCCTTCGCGTTCCTTCGCGTCCCCGCCCCTCACCGTCCGGCGTCGCCGCCGTCCCGCTCCGGCCGGTCCCGGTGGGTCGCCCCGGGCCTAGGCGGCGCTCCCCGTGGTTCTGGGCAGGCGGAGCCGCACCTCGGTGCCATCGCCGTCGCTGCGCAGTTCCGACGAGCCGCCGTGGCGCAGCATCCTGCTGTGGATCGATTCACGGATGCCGAGGCGGTCCGACGGCACTGCCGACGGGTCGAATCCGTCGCCCCTGTCACGGACGAACACCTCCACGGTATCCGCACCGGCCTCGAGGTAGACCGAGACCGCCACCGCCGCGTGCTTCGCCGCGTTCAGCATGGCTTCCCGCGCGGCCTGCGCCAGGGCGTCCTCTGCGGGTCCCAGGGCGGCGTCCCCGACGGCGACGACGGCGACCGGGTGACCGTAGAGGTCCTCGATCTCGCCGGCCATCGCGCGCAGTCGCTCCGCGAGACTGCCCGGGTCCCTCGCCGGATCGGCGAAGAGCCACTGGCGCAGTTCGCGTTCCTGGGCCCGTGCAAGGCGCAGCACGTCGGTCTCGGAATCCGCCCGGTTCTGGATGAGGGCGAGCGTCTGCAGGACCGAGTCGTGCAGGTGGGCGGCGATCTCCGCGCGCTCGGTCTCGCGTGCACGCGCCGCGCGCTCCGTCTCGAGGTCGCGCCAGAACTTCAGCCCCCAGGGAGCGAGGACCAGGCCGACACCCGCGAGGACGGCGAGGACCGCCACGAGGGTCGCCATGGTCAGGGTCCACGAGCCGCTGCTGGACAGCGCGACGAGGACGCCGGCGACCACCAGCACGATGCCCGCGAGCAGGCGCAGGGCCCCGCCCGCCCGGCCGGCACCGGCGCGGTTCATGACCCGGGCCCGCCGCACGTCGTCCAGCTGCGACCACGCCAGGGCGGCGCCCGTGGCGACGACGGCGATCGGCACGAGGAAGCCCCAGTTGACCTGCACCCCGAGCAGCTGCACCACGAAGACGGCCGCGGCGAGCAGCAGTGCCGTGCCGAACAGGACTTCCCGACGCCCGGCCCGCACCGTCCGTTCCCGCCAGGAGTCGGGTTCGAGGATGCCACCCGTCCCGGCTCCTGCCGGATCCGCGAAGCCGTTCCGCTGGTCCCCGCGGCCGGCCTGCGCGCCGCCGTCGTGCAGGATCTTCGCGTCGACCCCGTGCATGAAGGCGGCGGGCCCCGTCTGCCGCCCCGCCTCGGCGGCCTTATCCGCCGCCGTCGGCACGAAGATCCAGAGCCAGGCATAGAGGAGGACGCCGGCGCCCGAGGCGAGGGTCAGCACCGCCATGCCGATACGCACCCAGGAGCGGGGTATCCCGAGATGGACGGCGAGGCCGGCGCAGACGCCCGCGATCACGCCGTCGGATCTGCGCAGCAGCGGGGGTCTCATACCCTCATGAAAGCACGCGGCCGGGCTCTCGGGGGTGCTCCCGGAGCACAATCAGGGCCCACTCAGGGTTCAATCAGGGTAGGTCCCGATGGTCGGCTGCGACGGCCGGCGGAAGGATGGAGGCATGACCTCAGCACCATCACCAGGCGGGCCGTCCTGGAAGCAGAATCCGGCCACACCGCATCCGGCGGATCGTCCCGCCTCGTCGTCGTTCTTCCGCTGGCTCCGCGGCCTCGACATCACCCGGGCACCCGACCGCTGGGTCGGAGGGGTGGCAGGCGGCGTGGCACGCCGTACGGGCCTGGACCTGGCGCTCGTCCGAGGACTGATCGTGATCCTCTCGGTCTTCGGGGGGATCGGGGTGCTGCTCTACGGACTCGCGTGGGCCCTGCTCCCCGAGCCCGACGGGCGGATCCACGTGGAGCAGGCCGGTCGGGGCTCCTGGACGTCCGGGCTGAGCGGTGCCGCCGCCCTCGTGGCGATCGGCCTGTGGCGGCCGAACCTCCCCTTCCTCGGTGACGGTGGTGGCGGCGGACTGCTCTGGACGCTGTTCTGGATCGGCGCCGTCGTCCTCTTCGTCTACTGGATCGTGAACCGGTCGGGCGGCGGACGGGCACGTCCGGACCTGCCGGGCGGAGGCCCTGCCGCACCCGGGAACGGACCCACGCACCCGTCCGGGCCGGCTCCCTTCGGGCCGGCGCCCTTCGGACCCTCGTCCACCGGCCCCGCACCCGGCGGCACCGGCCCCTCCCAGGGCCCGTCCGATGCGCCGTCGGACAGCTCCGCCGACGGGCCCGCCGACCGCGCTGCCGGCGGTTCCGTCGGAGCGCACGACACTCCCACGGGACGGCAGGGCGACGACGGACCGGGCGCCGGGCGGATGCACGGCGACGCACCGTTCGGGGAGGACGTCCACCACACCGTCCCCCTGCCGTACCAGCCCGATGCCCGGGTGGGGTCCACCCTGTCCTATCCGCTGCCCTACCAGCCAGGACAGGCGGCATGGTCGGGCTCCCCGACCGCCTACCTCGGATCGCGTCCGCTCGAGCCGGACCTGCTCCGCGGAGCCGCGCCGACCGTGCCGCAACGCTGCTCCACGCGGCCCTCCGGCTCCGCCACCGCACTCCTCATCGGCGGCGCGATCACCGTCGCGGCGGTGCTCCTCGCGCTCGACTACGTGGGGGTCCTCGGCCTCGTCAACTCCGCCGTGGTGGCACTGGCAGCTGCCGCGATCGTCCTGGCCCTCGGCATCGTGGCCCTCGGTACACGGGGCCGGAGTTCAGGCCTCGTGGGCCTCGTCGCAACCCTGGCGACGATCGGCGCGCTCGCGTCCTCCTTCACCGTCGTCGGCGGTGCCTGGGTCGTGGCACAGGAGAACAGGACCACCCCGGCGTCGCTCCAGGCGGCGTCGGACGGCTTCAGCATCCTGGCAGCGGAGACCACGATCGACCTCACCGGGCTGCCCGCTCCCACACGGGACGTCGTGGTACCGGTGAACTCGCTGGTCAGCGACGTCACGGTGATCGTCCCCGAGGACGTGCCCGTCGAGGTCCGCACGCGGATGGCCCTGGGCAGCGCCGATGCCCGGGGCACCGCCGAGGACATCGGTACCCCGTCGCCCGAGTTCCGGAGCGACGGCGGCGTCCTCAGGTTGAGCGACGGCGAGCTGAACCCCGACGCCACCGGCGCCGCCCTGATCCTCGACGTGAGGGGCGCGATGAGCGACGTCACCATCCGCACCGCCTCCGACACCGTCGGCAGCGACCCCCGGACCGACACCACCCCGACAGGAGAGACACCATGAGCACCTCGATCACCGAGCGGAAACGCCGGCCACGCGTCGCCACGATCGTGTGGGGGGCGGTGATCCTCGTCGTCGCCGGGCTCGTCCTGGTCGGCCAGTTCGTCGCCCTGTCGATCGACCCGGTGGTCGTGGCCCTCGGCCTGCTCGTCGGTGTCGGCCTCGCCCTCGTGGCCGGCGGGATCCTGTCGCTGCGCTCCCGGCCGACGACCGATGAGCAGGATCACCCCGATGCCATCGACTACTGACCAGCCCTCCCCACGCCACACTCCCGGAACCGAAAGGCACACCATGCAGTCGTTCTACCGCTTCCTCCGCTCCTCCCCCATCAAACGCGCACCCGGCGGCATCCTCGGCGGCATCGCCGCCGGCATCGCCCGGCAGTACGGCTGGCGCGTGAGCTACGTCCGGATCGCGATGCTCCTGAGCTTCCTGCTCCCGTTCATCGGCCTCCCCCTCTACGGGGTGCTCTGGCTGCTGCTGCCGAAGACCGACGGCACCATCGCCCTGGAGCAGCTCCTCCCGCGCGGCTAGGGATCCGACAGCACGACCGGAAGGGGCATCCGCAGCAGCGGATGCCCCTTCGCTGCTGCGGACCTGCAAGGATGGTTGGCGTGCCGAAGACTCCCACCGCCCGCCGCTTCCCCCGCCTGCTCGCAGCCTCCTGTGCCTTCCTCTTCGTCTCCGGCTACTTCGTGGTGCGCTTCCCCGACGTGGAGGGCGCGAGCTACGCGTCCTACGGTTTCAACCTGCTGATCGCGCTGCCTGCGTTCATCGCCCTCGTGCGGCAGTTCGGCGCTGCGCGCGGCACCGCGGCCCTGGTGGCCGTGTCCCTCTTCGGGTACCTGATCGAGGGGTTCGGCGTCGCCACGGGCGTCCCCTACGGCGAGTTCTACTACGGGGAGCCGCTGGGACCCACGATCCTCGGCCTGGTCCCGTACCTGCTGCCGCTCTCCTACGTACCGCTGGTGATCGGCGCGGTGGCGGTCGTGTCCACCGGCGGGAGCGCCCTGCGCCGGACGGTCCTCGGAGGCCTCCTGCTCGTCGTGATCGACGGCGTCCTCGACCCCGGCGCGGTGGCGCTCGGCTTCTGGATCTGGCCCGGCGGCGGCCCGTACTACGGCGTCCCGCTCTCCAACTACGGCGGCTGGCTCATCTCCGGGCTGATCGCCTCGGCGCTGGTCACCTGGATCGGCGGGCGCCGCCTGACCGCGACCGCCCTGCGGCCGGGGCTGCTCGACAGCCTGCTCGTCTCGATGTTCCTGTGGCTGGGCGTGTGCGTCTTCTCCGGCCTGATGTTCCCCGCAGTGCTCGCCGCGGCCCTGATCGTCCTGGTGGTCCGGCGCCGGCTGCAGCTCGTACCCGCCACCACTCCCGCGCAGGACGCGGTCGCCGCCCCGCACTCCTGAACGGTGTCACCCGAACGGGCCCGAAGCGCCGTTCAGGCCGTGGCGGCCAGCCGGCTCAGCAGCTTCTGGGTGGACATCATCGCACCCCCGAGCACGGCGGGCAGTCCACCGCCCGGATGAACCGAGGCGCCCACGCGCCACAACCACGGCCGCAGCGGGTCCGTGTAGGGCGGCAGGTGGAACGGTCCGCTCAGCCACGCCGGGTGCACCGCACCGTACAGAGCACCACCGGCCGAGCCGCGCTCGCCGAAGTAGCCCGGATCCAGGATCTCGTACGCGTCGAAGTAGTCCTCGAGCGGCTCCGGAAGGCCCAGCACGCGCGTGGCCCGGTCCAGTTCACGCTGCACGAAGGGATCCTGGAGCGAATATCTCCTGCCGTTGGCCGGCGCGGTGAGGAGCAGGGCGAGGGTCGCCGACTCGTTGGGATACACGCCGTGCGCGGGATAGTAGTTGGCGAACGCCATGGTCTGCTCGGGCTCGTCCCCGGCCTCGAGGCTCGCGTAGAGCGCCGCCGGGTCATCCGGCATGAGGACACCGTGACGTGCCGTGCCCTCCGGCAGCGGCCGGGACAGCACGGCGTAAATCCCCACGGCGGAACAGGTGAGCTTCCGCGGCGTGCGCGGTGCCCGGCCTGCCAGCAGGCCGGCCAGCCGGTGGGCATCGAGGCCGCTGACGACGGCGTCGGCCGGGTAGGTGCCCGTGGACGTGACGACCCGCCGTCGGGCGATGCGCTGCGCGGGCTCCCCCGTGCGGATCTCGACGCCCGTGTCGAGGGCGAGCCGCTCCAGAGCCAGCACCAGTTCGTAGATGCCGCCCTCCGGGATCCAGACGCCGTCGTGCGCCATGATGGCAGGCATGCTCGCGTACAGCGCGGGCGTACGGGTGGGGCTCACCCCCGCATTGAGCGTGTGGATCGCGATGACCTCGCGCAGTCCGTCGGGCAGCCACGGCAGGCTGTCGAGGTAGCTGCGCGTGGTGAGGCGGCGGCCGTACAGTCCGGCCAGCCGGGTCAGGGCCGGGTAGGCCGCCTTGTCCATCGGCCCCGTCGTGAGCAGCTGTGAGACGTCCCCGCCGAGGATGCCGTGCTCCGCGGCGAAACGCGTCCAGGCCTCGTGCCAGGGGTGCCCCTCGGGGACGGGCAGGGCGCTTTCGACGCCCCGGTAGTAGTACGTGCCGACGTCCGGCAGGCGCTCCAGGCGGAGCGCCGCGACGTCCTCCGCCCGGGCGGACCCGGGCGGCGCGACGTCGTCGAGCCTGTGCAGGAGTTCCTGCCAGACACCCGGGAACGTGAGGAGCGACGGCCCGGTGTCCATGCGTTGCCCCGCGACCTCCACGCGGCGGCTCTTGCCGCCCACGGAGTCGGAGGCCTCGAGCAGGGTCACGCTGTGCCCTGCGCGTCCGAGCAGCGCTGCCGATGCCAGCCCGCCGATCCCCGCGCCGACGACGACGACGCGGCTCACGGGTACAGCCCCAGGGTCAGTGCGACGACGAGCTGCACGCCCGCGACGGTCCCGGCCACGTAGGGGAAGGCGATCGAGTACCGGTACAGCCGGTGGCCCGTCGCGGGCCGCGGATCCCGGGAGAGACCGACCAGCAGCCAGCCGGCGATCAGCGCATTGACGACGGCCACCGGGATGTTGACGAGCGCGAAGCACACGGTCGATGCCGCCCACCATGCCCCGCTCCATGCCACGACGCCGCGCGCACCGAGCCGCACCGCCGTCGTCGTGATGCCCACGCTGCGGTCCTCGTCGATGTCCTGGACGGCGTCGTAGGTGTGCTTGGCCGCGCTCCAGGCCATGAGGCCGAGGGCGGCGGCCCATACCGGGTCGTCGCCCAGGGCGTAGGGCACGAACACGAGGGGGAAGGCGTAGGCGGCATTGCTGAGCGAGTCCACGTACGGGCGGGCCTTGAAGCGCAGCGGCGGTGCGGAGTAGAACACGAAGACCAGGGCGTAGGCGGCTATCCACGCGAGCGCCGGAGGCGGCAGGGTGACGGCGAACCAGGCAAGGAAGGGCACGTTCGTGATCAGGACGGAGAGCCAGATCGCCCGGACCTCGGAGGCCCGGATCCGGGCTCCCTCGAGCGATCCCTTGCGGGGATTGAGGGCGTCGGTGTCCTGGTCGAAGATGTCGTTGACGCCGTAGATCAGCAGGTTGAACGGCAGCGTGAGCCAGAGGAGGAGCGCGAGGGCCTCCTCCTGCCAGAACACCCCGGTGAGCCACATGCCGACGACACCGGTGCCGAGCGTGTTGATCCAGAGCACCGGCCGGGAGATCGAGACCATGCGCAGCGCCGCTGGCGCAAATCCTGCCTGTGGCACTGCTGGGATCCTCCTCGGACCGGCTGGGCGCGCACCCGACGGGACTCGAGCCCGTCGTGCGCCGGATGGTCCCAGCCTACGGGGTGCGCGGCGGCCCTCGGTCTGCCGCCGCGACGGACCTCGAGGACGCAGACGGGTGCGGCAACACTGGTGTGTCTAGAATCATAGGCGGGCCCGATGGCGTGCTCCTGATGCACCATCCACCTCGTCGAAGGAACCCCACCCCCCATGAAGATCGGAATCCTCACCAGCGGCGGCGACTGCCCCGGACTGAACGCCGTCATCCGCGGCGCGGTGCTCAAGGGCATCAAGGTGCACGAGCAGAAGTTCGTCGGATTCCGCGACGGGTGGCGTGGCGTCGTCGAGGGCGATGTCATCGACCTCCCCCGCCATGCGGTGAGGGGTATCTCCAAGCAGGGCGGCACCATCCTGGGCACGTCGCGCACCAACCCCTTCGAGGGCAAGGGCGGCGCGGAGGCCATCAAGGAGAACCTGGATCGCCTCGGCATCGACGCGGTGATCGCAATCGGCGGCGAGGGCACGCTGGCCGCCGCGAAGCGGCTGACGGACCTCGGCCTCAAGATCGTGGGCGTTCCCAAGACGGTCGACAACGATCTCGACGCCACCGACTACACCTTCGGCTTCGACACCGCCGTGCAGATCGCCACCGAGGCGATCGACCGCCTGCGCACCACGGGTGAGTCCCACAGCCGCTGCATGATCGCCGAGGTCATGGGCCGCCATGTCGGGTGGATCGCCCTGCATGCTGGCATGGCCTCCGGTGCCCACGCCATCCTCATCCCCGAACAGCAGACGAGCATCGAGCAGATCGCCGAATGGGTCTCCGACGCCAACGCCCGAGGCCGCGCGCCCCTCGTCGTCGTCGCGGAGGGCTTCGTGCCCTCGCACATGGAGCAGGCCCACTCCGAACGCGGACTGGACACCTTCGGCCGCCCCCGCCTCGGCGGCATCGCCGACCAGCTCGCACCCGAGCTCGAGTCGCGCACGGGCATCGAGACCCGCGCCACCATCCTCGGCCACATCCAGCGCGGCGGCGTCCCGACGTCGTTCGACCGTGTCCTCGCCACCCGTCTCGGCATGGCTGCCGTGGACTCCGTGAAGGACGAACTCTGGGGGACCATGGTCTCGCTCAACGGCACGGAGATCGCCCACGTGGGCTTCGAGGCGGCGCTCGGCAACCTCAAGCGGGTTCCGCAGCACCGCTACGAAGAAGCCGCCATCCTGTTCGGCTGATCCCATGGAACTCGATCCGGGGACCATCGCGATCGTCCAGCTCGCCTGGTCGCGGCTCCTGGGGCTCGACGACGGGGCCCTGGGCGACGGCGGGTCCGACCGCCTGTACAGCGTGGACGACGATGCCGCCGTCCTCTCGTTCGTGACGCTGTTCGGCCGGGAGGTCCTCCGGGGGCCGCGATGGGCGGTCGACGCCGGCCGGGGTCTGCCTGCCCCGGAGCTGCGCAGCTCCTCGGCCCTGCTCTCCCTCAGCCATGGGCGCGGCGGCCGCGGGCTCGGCGAGGCCCAGCTCTACTTCTGTGATGCCCTGCCGCAGCTGGACGGGCCACCGGCCGTCGTCTCCGACGAACGCGACCTCGTCCGTGCGCTCGAGCAGCGGTGTCCGCCCGACGACGTCGCGGAGGCCGATCTCGGCGGCGTCGACCATCCGTTCGTGCTGGTCGCTGAGGGGGACGGGACCGGGGAGGACCGGCCCACTCCCCTGTCCGGCGCCGGCTACGACATCTGGGAGGGCATCCTCGCGCATCTCGCGGTCCTCACGCCGCCCGAGGAGCGGCGCAGGGGCTACGGCGGGCGCATCGCCGCCGTCGCGATCGAGGAAGCCATGGCCGCGGGCCTGGTGCCCCAGTGGCGCGCGAGGACGGACAACACGGCCTCGCAGCGGACCGCTCGCCGTGCGGGCTTCGTCTTCGCCGGTACGCAGACGTCGGTGCTCCTCGAGGGTTGAGGACCGGCGCTGCGGGGTGGATCCGGCATGCCGGCATCCCTGCGTGACGTGAGCCGGAATCAGCCGAACAGTTCGACGACGTCCGTCCGCCCGAACATCTCCGCGGCGGCACGGGCGGAGGGCGTCCCGGCGTCGGGATCCGCGCCCGCCGCGACGAGGAGCCGGACCACCTCGGTATGCCCCTTGAAGACCGCGCCTGCCAGGGGTGTCTGTCCGCGGTCGTTGGCCTGGTCGGCGTCGGCGCCCCGACCGAGGAGGTCGCGCACGATGGCCGGGTGCCCGCTGTAGGCGGCTAGCATGAGGAGGCTGTCGCCCGCGGTGTTGGTCAGGGTGAAGGGCACGCCGGCATCCAGGTACCTCACCAGGGTGGCGCTGTCGCCGGAGCGGGCGGCCTCGAACAGTGCATGGGCTAGGGCGATCGCAGCGGCTGCGCCGTCGTCGTCGTTCGTGGCTGTACCTGCCGGAACCCCGTCGTCCCCGGCGCTCATCGCGGCGCCCTCAGGAAACCGGTCGCGCGCCCGACCACCTGGCCGGCGTCCGGTGCGACGATGACCTCCTGCGCGGCGGCATAGGCCTCCTCGCCGTCCTGCACGAGGAGGTCCGCCGAGGCATCGACCGATCGCTTGAGCACGGCCAGGGCGATCGGGCCCATCTCGTAGTGGTGGCCCACGGAGGTCACCCGGCCGACCGTGCGGCCCTCGCTCAGCACGGCACTGCCGGGAGCCGGGAGCGTGTGCTGGCTGCCGTCGAGGTGGAGGAACGTCAGGCGGCGCGGCGGGTGCCCGAGGTTGTGGACACGCGCCACGGTCTCCTGGCCCTTGTAGCAGCCCTTCGCGAGGTGCACGGCCGTGCGCATGAGGTCGAGTTCGTGCGGGATCGTCTTCTCGTCCGTCTCGAAGCCCGGCCGGGGCCGCCACGCCGCGATACGCAGCGCTTCGGCCGCCAGCGACCCCGCGAGATCGAGACCCGTGGCGGCCACGACCTCCTCCAGGCGCTCGCGCGGCACCAGGTATTCGAACCAGGGCCGTTCCCGTCCGGGGTGCTCGGTGTCGGCGATGGCCGAGTAGGCATAGCCGCCGATGCCGATCGCTGGCCAGGGGTCCTCCCACACGACGACGCCGTCCCCCAGTTCGGGCAGCGCCCTGCTCGCCCCGAGGACAGCCCAGTCGTCGGTGGCGTCGCCGACCTCGACGCGGAGCATGAACTTCATGCGCTCCAGCCAGGCTGCCAGCGGTGCGGCTTCTCCGCCTTCGGTGATGAGCCAGGTGGTGGCGCCGTCGTCCACCACGTGCGCCGAGTACTCGATACGCCCCTGCACGGTCAGGAGCAGGGTCTCGGAACTCCGGCCCGGCTGGAGACCGAGGAGCAACTGGGAGGACAGCGTGTTGAGCCAGCTGAGCCGGTCCGGACCGGAGACCGTGACCACGCCCCGCTGGGAAAGGTCGACGACGGCCCGGCCGTCGGCGAGGGACCGCTGCTCGCGGAAGGGGTCACCGTAGTGGGCTGCGACGCCGGCGTCCGCACCGCCGCCGTCGACGGCGCCGGGACGGCTCAGGAGGGGGCTGGGTGTCATGACGGTATAACGCCTTCCGGGCGGGACTATTCCTGATGGGCGCCCCGAGGGCTCGCCGCAGTGCTGCTCCGGCCCTACCGGGTCCGTGCTGTCAGGAGGCTTTCTTGAGGATGGCCGAGGCGTGCGCCTCCAGGGAGTTGCCGTCCGCCGCGACATCCCATCGCCAGTAGAGGTTCCCCTCCACCAGGCCGAACAGGCGGGTGGCGGCGGTGTACTCCTTGGAGTGCTGCCCTCGCATCACGAGGTCGGTGCTGAGCTGGATCTGGGGTCCCTTGATGCTGCCGTAGTACAGCTCGGCGATACCGCCCGGATGCACAATCGTCGCCGTGATGTCGAACCCGCCGGCGTCGTTGCGGAACTGCTCCACCTCGTCGGCCGTCTTCAGGGCCGGGACGATGTCCGCGGGGCTCAGGCCGGGCCCGACGTCGGCGTCGTTCAGCTTGCGGTCGAGGGCCCAGAACCCGGTCTCCACGGACAGTGGGCGGAGCTGCGAGCCCTGCTCGTCGATGAGCCACGATTCCGCACTGTACTGGAGGTAGGGCAGGCCGTTCTGCGAGAACACGACGCGCTGCGAGAAGCGCTCCGAATCCGCGGTGCCCTCGCCGAGCATCCCCGTCCCCTCCCAGGTTCCGAGGAGCCACGACAGTGGGACCAGCTCGGGCGTCAGGTCGGTGGGCAGATCAATCGACATGGGGTCTCCGGGACGGTCGGCTACTTCTGGCCCTTGTACAGGCGCGTGATGACGAGGGCCGCGAAACCGGCCATGCCGAGACCGGCGACGACCAGCAGCGAGATGAAGAAGATTTCAAGGGCAAGAATGGACATGCTTCCATCCTAACGCCCGCTCCGCACGGGACGGGACGGGCGGATGTGCGTGCCCGCCTTCCTCAGGACAGGAAGAGTTTGTCGAGGAAATAGACCACGGAACCGATGGCGAGCACGGGGGTGACGCCCGCAGCGACGGCCGCGAGGACGTCGAGGGGCGCGTCGCGGGCCACCAGCAACCTGCGTGTGGCGGCGATGACGGCTCCGCAGGCGAGCCCCACCACGCCGGCGGCGAGCGCGGGGACATCGGTGAACAGGAGGGCGCCGAGGGGTCCCGCGAGCGCAGCGAGGACGACGGCGGCGGGCGCCACGAGCCGGTCCGGCAGGGGCAGGAGGGCGACGGCGATCGCGACGAGGATGCTGACCCCGGTCACCAGCGTCATGCCGGAGTCGGCCGCGTTGGCCGTGAGGCGGTCGGCCGCCACCCATCCGGCGCCCATCGCCACGGCGATGACGCCCGAGCTCGCACCGAGCGTGGATTCAAGGCGAAGGCTCTGGCCGGTCCCGCGGACCAGCTGGATCATGAAGACCGCACCGACCCCGAGGGCCACCGCGGCGGGGAACCAGGCCAGGAAGGACGGCCCCGGCACCGTGGCCGCGAGGATCACCGCGAGCAGGGCGCTCAGCCCGATGGCCGTGGACTGGCTCTTCCTGGCCGGGACGCGGAGCACGTACGGCCAGCCGATCGCAGCCAGGACGCAGACTGCTGCGACGGCGATCGCGAGGACCGGAAGGGCGATGTACGAGGAGGCGACGATGATGCCCGCGGCTGCGGTACCGGCCGCTGCGGCCACACTCGTCCTCTTCACCCCAGCAATACTGCCCTACCGGTCCTACCCGTGGGAAAACCGGGACGACGCGGGGCAGGAGCCCACGTGCGCCCGATCACAGGGCGGCGGCTATACTTGTCGAAATCTCTACCGCCCCGGTTCCGGATCCCTGCACCGGTGGCGCCGTTGCCCGATGATGCGCATTCCCGACCCGTGGAGGACCTATGCCGCACATCCTGATGCTCACGAACACCACCGGCTCGTCCGTCGACATCCTGCCGGCGCTCGAACTGCTCAACCACAAGGTGCACATCCTCGCGGCCGAGCCCACGGCGCTCCTGGAGACCGAGCCGTGCGACGTCGTCCTGGTCGATGCGCGCAAGGACCTGGTGGGAGCCCGCTCGCTCACCCAGCTCCTGAAGGCCACGGGCCTGAGCGCGCCCCTCGTCCTCGTCCTCACGGAGGGTGGCATGGCGGCCGTGGCTGCGAACTGGCTGGCGGACGACGTCGTCCTGGACTCGGCCGGCCCCGCGGAGGTGGAAGCGCGCCTGCGCCTCGTGATCGCGCGGTCGACGGCGGCGAGCGAGGAGACCAGCACCGAGATCCATGCGTCCGGTGTCGTGATCGACGAGGCGAGCTACACGGCGCGGGTCGGCGGCGAGCCGCTGAACCTGACGTACAAGGAGTTCGAGCTCCTGAAGTACCTGGCGCAGCACCCGGGCCGGGTGTTCACCCGGGACCAGCTCCTCCACGAGGTGTGGGGTTACGACTACTACGGGGGCACTCGCACCGTCGACGTCCACGTGCGGCGCCTGCGGGCGAAGCTGGGATCGGACCACGAGCAGCTGATCGGGACCGTCCGGAACGTCGGATACCGCTTCACGCTGACCCGGCTCCCGGAGGACCGCAGCGCGGTCAACCAGGACGCCTGAGACGGCAGGATATGCGACAAGCCCCCTCCACCGCGGGTGGAGGGGGCTTGTCGCGTATCCGGGACAGGACCGGATCGTGGTGGAGGACATACGGGTCGAACGTATCGCGGGCACCCCACTGGTGCATCCCCCTCGAGCAGTTCCCGACACTACCGCACCTGCGCCCGGTCGGCCAAAACGCGTGCAGGGAGCGGGGACTAGGCTGGGCGCATGACCGCCGCGCAGCACGCCCCCACCTGGTCCATCGACAGGATCGCCGGCGCCCCGGCGGCCCCGGTCCTCGAGGAGATACGCCGCCTCGCGGCCGCCGCCGTCGAGGCCGACGGCAATCCGCCCTTGTCCGAGCAGACCCTGGTGACCCTCCGCGCGCAGGACGCCGGGGACCGGCTGCTCGTGTTCACGGCCCGGACGCCCGGGCCGGACGACAGCGAGCTCGCCGGTGTCGCCGTCGTCCACCGCAGCACGGAGGACGGCGCGGTCCTCGAACTCGTCGTCGGGCCCGACTGCCGTGGCGAGGGCGCGGGGACCGCCCTCATCGAGGCGGTCCTCGCGGAGGGACTCGACGACCTCCGCGGCTGGTCGCACGGCAACCACTCGGCAGCAGCAGACCTCGCGGACCGCTTCGGCTTCGCACCCGTGCGGGAACTGTGGCGCATGCGCCTGACGCGTGCCGCGGTCGAGGAATCGGTCCCCACCCTGGTACTCCCCGAGGGGGTCGTACTGCGATCCTTCGTCCGAGGGCAGGACGAGGAGGCCTGGCTCGCCGCCAACGCCGCGGCGTTCGCGCATCACCCCGAGCAGGGATCGATGACCCGGGCCGACCTCGAAGCGCGGATGGCCGAGGACTGGTTCGACGCGGAGGGCTTCCTGCTCGCGGTGCGCGAGGCGGACGGCGCCCTGCTCGGCTTCCATTGGACGAAGGTGCATCCGGGCATCGGCGCGCATCCGCCCATGGGCGAGGTGTACGTGGTGGGGGTGACGCCGGAGGCCCAGGGCATGGGCCTCGGCAAGGCGCTCACGATCGCGGGCATCGAGCACCTCCACGGCAAGGGCCTGCAGGCCATCATGCTGTACGTCGACGGCGACAATGCCGCGGCCGTCGCGCTCTACCGGAAACTCGGTTTCACGCGCTGGGACGTGGACGTCATGTACGCGGGGAAGACGCCGCAACCCACCTTGTAAGGTTATTTTCGAGGCGTGCCCCGGCCGGTCAGGACGGGGCACCAGCCGCACCACGCCCGCCCACGCTGCAGGAGACGCAATGGATTCAGAGATCAAACGCCGGGGAGCGTCGCTGTACGGGTCTTCCGAGACGGCTCCGGCCCGGGCAACACAGGACCGGATCGACATCCCGGACTTCGCCCCCAGCCTCCTGCCGTCGGGCGACATCCGCCCGGACCGCTTCCTGGACCGCGAGATCAGCTGGCTCGACTTCAACGCGCGTGTCCTCGAACTCGCGGAGGATCCCGAACTCTTCCTCCTCGAGCGCGTCAACTTCCTGTCCATCTTCGCGTCCAACCTGGACGAGTTCTTCATGGTGCGCGTCGCCGGCCTGAAACGGCGCATCGCGACGGGCCTCGCGGTGCCGTCGGCCGCCGGGCTCAGCCCGATCGAGCAGCTCGAGAAGATCATGCAGGACGGCTACCAGCTGCAGCAGCGCCACGCGGCCGTCTTCGCCGAGCAGATCCGGCCGGCCCTCGCCCAGGAGCAGATCCACCTCACCACGTGGGGCGAGCTCGACGACGCCGCGCGGGCCGAGCTCCACAAGATCTTCGCCGAGAAGGTCTTCCCGATCCTCACTCCGCTCGCCGTGGACCCTGCGCACCCCTTCCCGTACATCTCCGGCCTCTCCCTGAACCTCGCCGTGGTGGTACGCAACCCCATCAGCGAGAAGGAGCTCTTCGCGCGTGTGAAGGTGCCCGACCAGCTGCCGCGCCTGATGTCGGTCGACGGCCCCCGCGCCGGCAATGTCGCCGGCCGGATCGCGCGCTTCATCCCGCTCGAGGAAGTCATCGCCGTCCACCTGGATCAGCTCTTCCCGGGTATGGAGGTCCTGGAGCACCACCTGTTCCGTGTCACCCGGAACGAGGACCTCGAGGTGGAGGAGGACGACGCCGAGAACCTCCTGCAGGCCCTCGAGAAGGAGCTACTGCGCCGCCGCTTCGGGCCTCCCGTGCGCCTGGAGGTGACCACGGACATCAACCCGAGCATCAGGGCGCTCCTGTCCCGTGAGCTCGGCGTGGAGGAGGACGAGGTCTACAACCTCCCCGCTCCCCTGGACCTGCGCGGGCTCAGCGTGATCGCCGGGATCGACCGCGGGGACCTCCACTACCCCAAGCACGTCCCGCACACGAGCCGCTACCTGAACGAGAGCGAGACGTCGAAGGCGGCGAACGTGTTCGCCGCGATGCGCCGCCGGGACATCCTGCTGCACCACCCGTACGACTCGTTCTCGACCTCGGTGCAGGCCTTCCTGGAGCAGGCGGCCGCCGACCCGAAGGTGCAGGCGATCAAGCAGACCCTGTACCGCACGTCGGGCGACTCCCCCATCGTCGACGCCCTGATCGACGCCGCGGAGGCGGGCAAGCAGGTCCTGGCGCTCGTGGAGATCAAGGCCCGCTTCGACGAGCAGGCCAACATCTCCTGGGCGCGGAAGCTCGAGCAGGCCGGCGTGCACGTGGTCTACGGGATCGTGGGCCTCAAGACGCACTGCAAGCTCTCGCTCGTGGTGCGGCAGGAGATCGACGGGCTGCGGCGCTACTGCCACATCGGCACGGGAAACTACCATCCCCGCACGGCGCGCTACTACGAGGACCTCGGGCTCCTCACGGCCAACGACCAGGTGGGACAGGACCTGTCGCGCCTGTTCAACCAGCTCTCGGGCTACGCCCCGAAGTCCACGTTCAAGCGCCTCCTGGTGGCTCCGCGTTCGGTCCGCTCGGGGCTGATCGACCGCATCGAGCGGGAGATCGCGAACAAGCAGGCGGGTCTCGCGGCGCGCGTGGTCATCAAGGTCAACTCGATGGTGGACGAGGCGATCATCGACTCCCTGTACCGGGCGTCGCAGGCAGGCGTGACGGTGGACGTGATCGTGCGCGGCATCTGCTCGGTGCGTCCCGGTGTCCCGGGCCTCAGCGAGAACGTGACCGTGCGTTCCGTGCTCGGCCGCTTCCTGGAGCACTCGCGCGTGTTCGCCTTCGCGAACGGCGGCGAACCGGCGGTCTTCATCGGATCCGCGGACATGATGCACCGCAACCTGGACCGTCGCGTCGAGGCCCTCGTGCAGCTCAATGCGCCCGAGGACATCTCCTACCTGATGAACCTCATGGACCGCTACATGAACCCGGCCGTCTCCAGCTGGCACCTCGACGAGACCGGCTGCTGGACGCGCCACCACAAGGACGACGACGGCGCGCCCCTCGAGGACATCCAGTCCTGGCTGCTCGCGTCGCGGGCACGCCAGCGGGCGGTGTCACGCCGCTGATGGCCGCGACCACGAAGAACGCCACCGCCGTCGTGACCCAGGGCGGCAGCGCGACGGTCGTCGCGGCCGGGACGCTCTGCTGGCGCATCGAGAAAGGCCGGCTCCAGGTCCTGATCATCCACCGTCCCCGGTACAAGGACTGGTCCTGGCCGAAGGGCAAGCTCGATCCGGGCGAGACGACGCCCGAGTGTGCCGTGCGGGAGACCTTCGAGGAGGTGGGCCTGAGCGTGAAGCTCGGCATCCCGCTGGCGACGATCACCTACCCGGTGTCCTCCGGCGACAAGGTGGTGCACTACTGGGCCGCGAAGACCGAACGGCTGAGCCCTGAGCCGGACGGCAAGGAGGTGGACCGCGTCCAGTGGGTATCGCCCGAGGAGGCACGCGACATGCTGACCAGCGCCTCGGACATCGAGCCCCTCGAGTCCCTCATCGCCGCCCATGCGGCGAAGGACCTGCAGACGTGGCCCCTCATCGTGGTGCGGCATGCCAAGGCCAAACCTCGGTCCTCGTGGAGCAGGGCCGAGGGCGAGCGACCCCTCGCCGCCACGGGCCGGCGCCAGGCGATCGCGGTCAGCCGCCTCCTGCAGGCCTGGAACCCCGAACGCGTGGTCAGCAGTCCCTGGGTGCGCTGCGTCCAGACCATCTCCCCCTACGTGAACCAGCGCAGCGCGAAGCTCAAGCTCGTCGACGCCCTCACCGAGCACGACGCCGCCCGGAAGCCGGGGCGCGCCCGGAACGCCGTGGAACGCGTGTTCGACAAGCGCCGCCCCGTCGCCCTGTGCACGCACCGTCCCGTGCTCCCTCTGGTGTTCTCGGTCCTGGGCAACCACATGACGAGCAGGCTGCGAGCACTGCTCCCCGTCGAGGACCCGTACCTGGCACCCGGCGAAGCGGTGATCTGCCAGGTCAGCACCCTCAACCAGGGTCGCATCGTCTCCGTGGAGCAGTTCCGCGCCTACGACGACTGATCGGTGCCCGAGCGGACAGGGCCTCCACGGACGTCCCCTGCCCCTCGCACCGTCCTCGGGACCGGAGGACGACCGGAGGACGACCGGTCGGCGTCGATTCACCACGTCCGGCGCCGCCGTTCATGCCGCGTTCACCCCCCGGGTCTACCGTGAGGTGCTCCTGCAGGATCCAGCACCGAGGACGGGACGGACATGGCTGATGTGAAGGGGCTCATACGGGGGCTCGCACCGCACGAGATCGATCAGATCCACAGGATCGGGCCTGCCGGGCGCCTGACTCCGAAGCTCCTGCACGCCATCGACCGGGCCGCCGGCGGTCCGGGTGAGGGCCGCGGCTACTACGTGTACGGCAGCTCCGCGGGCACGGATCGACCCCGACCGTTCGTGCTGCGCGAGGACGTGTGCGCCGAACTGTTCGGCGTCCGCCACTAGGCACGACCTGCGGCGTACGACCCTCCGGTGGTCCTGCGGGACGTGCATCCCCCGGGAGAGGATAGCGGGATGACGTCCCCCCACGAGCCGCTGGATACAGGAGCCGCACCAGGCGGACCGACGGCCGGCGTCCTGCTCCGGCTGCAGGTCGGCCCGGGGAGCCACGGCCCGGGGCGCCACGGTCCGGGATCCGGGCTCCCTCCGGTCGACGTCATGGCGGGCCTCCTCGACGACACCGAACGTGCACGCGCTGCGCGAGTGGTCGACACGGATGTCTCCGGGCCCTTCGTCGCCGGACGGTACCTGCTGCGCGCTCTGGCCGCCGAGCTGCTCGGCGTGGAGGCCCGCCGTCTCACCTCGAGCTTCACCTGCCCCCGGTGCACCCCGGCGGGCGGGTCCGATCACGGCCGGCCGGGGTACCTGCTCGACGGCGAACGCCTGCCCGTGGCGCTCAGCCTGTCCCGCGCCGGTCAGGTGATCCTGCTCGCGGGCCTGGACCTGCGTGGCTCCGTCCGCGACCCGAGTGCCGGCATCGGCGTGGACCTGGAGCGGGTGGCGGATGTGGGGTTCGACGGGTTCGACGACGTCGCCCTCACGCCTGCGGAACGGTGCTCCCTCCGGGGGTTGTCCGTGCCGCGCCGGGCTGCGGCACGGGCTCGCCTGTGGTCGCGGAAGGAAGCCCTGGTCAAAGCCCTGGGAACGGGGTTCGCCGACCGGGCTCCTGACGAGGTGGACGTGCTGATGGACGACAGGATCACCGACGTCCTGGAGGTCGGCGGGGTGCTGCTCGGAACCCTGGGCCTCGCGGCCGCCGTCGCCGTTCTTCCCCTCCCTACCGGTTAATCCCCTCCCTACCGGGTGGTCCCCGCACGCGCCGGGCAGCACCGGGTCCGGCCCGCAGGCGTCACAGGGCGGGGAGGTCCTCGGCGAACAGCCAGGGTGCCAGCAGCGCTCCGACGTCGATGCCCTGCAGGGTGCAGGTGGCGAAGGCGAGGAAGTCCGGCGTGGTCACGGACCCGAACCGGTACTCCTCCGACCACGCGCGCAGGAGTCCGAAGAACGCGTCGTCACCGGCGGCCCTCCTCAGCGCGTGCAATGCCAGCGCGCCTCGCTTGTACACGCGGTCGTCGAACATGTCGGAGGCACCCGGATCACCGATGGTGAGGTCCTGCGGTTCCCGGGTGAGGCGCTGGTGCGTGGACAGCGCGCGGGCGTCCGCCGTCGTCGATCCGCCGGCCTCGGACCACAGCCACTCGGCATAGCAGGCGAAGCCCTCGTGCAGCCAGATGTCCTGCCACCGGGCGGCCGTGACGGCGTTGCCGAACCACTGGTGCGCCAGTTCGTGGGCCATTAGCCGCTGCGCCTCCCAGTCCTGGTCGAGGTGGTTGCGGCCGATGATGGAGAGCGTCTGCGCCTCGAGGGGGATCTCCAGCTCGTCGTCCGCGACGACCACGAGGTACTGGGAGAAGGGGTACGGCCCGAAGTGCCGCTCGAAGGCCGTCATCATCTCATGATGGCGGGCCAGCGAGGCCCTGGCGGCGGGCACGAGCGACGGCGGGACGGCGGCGTACTGCGGCACCGGCTGTGCAGGATCGCGCGGCACTGCGTGTGCGGGAAGCCCGACGGCGGGCCGTGCCGGGTCGTTCAGCGCCACGAGCTCGTAGCGCCCGATCTGGACGGTCGCGAGGTAGGTGGCCATCGGCTCCGCCTGCTCGTAGACCCACGTGGTCCGACTGGACTTGGCGATCCGCGAGACGAGCACACCGTTGCAGACGGCGCGGTAGCCGGCGTCGGTGGTCACCGTGAACCGGTAGCGGGCCTTCCGGGACGGGTGGTCGTTGCACGGGAACCAGGACGGCGCTCCGGTGGGCTGCCCGGCCACGAGGACGCCGTCGGTCAGTTCCTCCCACCCGACCTCGCCCCAGGTACCGGAGATCGGCTCGGGGTTGCCTTCGTAGCGGATGTCGAGCCTGAACTCGGCGTCGTCGGGCACCGGGTCTCGGAACCCGATCACGAGCTTGCCGGCGCGATCCTTGAAGGAGCGCACCCGCACGGTGTCGGACGTGACCTTCGTGGTGCGCAGTCCACTGAGGTCCAGCTCGAGCTCCCGCAACTCGTGCTGGGCGGTCATCGTCAGGACGGCACGGCCGGACAACCGGTTGCTGGCGAGCCTGTAATCGAGGGTCAGGTCGTAGTGCCCCACCCGGTAGGAGGTGCTGCCGTTGGCCGGCGTGTACGGGTCCGGTGAGCAGGCCTCTGCGTCACCGCTCACGCACCGTCCCCCGGACCCGACCACGAGCTGACGGGATTACCCATCCAGTAGCTCCCCGCGGGGACGGTCTCGCCGCGCATCACGAGCGACGCGGGGCCGACCGTGCCGCCCGCGGCGATGTCCGCAGCGGGAAGGATCACACTGTGCGGGCCGAGGGTCGCGCCTGCGGCGAGCTCGACGGTGTCCATGCTCATGATCCTGTCATGGAAGAGATGCGTCTGCACGACGCAGCCACGGTTGACCGTCGAACCGTCGCCGAGCGTCACGAGGTCCGCCTCCGGCAGCCAGTAGCTCTCGCACCAGACACCGCGTCCGATCCGCGCGCCGAGCGCCCGCAACCACCAGACCAGCGCCGGGGTACCGCTGGCGGCACGGGCGAACCATGGCGCGCTCACGCTCTCGACGAAGGTGTCCACGACCTCGTTGCGCCAGATGAAGGAACTCCACAGGGGATGCTCGGCCGCCTGGATCCGCCCGACCAGCAGCCACTTCGCGGCGACGGCGCTGCCGGCCGCGACGGCGCCGAGCATCATGAAGACCACGCCGCTCAGCAACGCCGCCACCGGATACCCGCCCCGGAGGGCGAGTGCGTCGAAGATGACGAGCGCGCCCGCGGCGATCATCACGGTGAGGATGACCGGCACCACGCGGCACAGTTCCCAGAAGGCCCGGGCAGCCCTGAGCCTCCGCGGGGGCTGGAAGGTGCGGCTCTGATCGCCCGTCACGGCGAGCCGGCGCAGGCGCGACGGCGGACTGCCCAGCCAGGAACTGCCGGCCTTGGCCTTTGCGGGCGTGGCCGAGAGCACGGCGACGAGCGAGTTCTTGGGCACCCGCCGCCCCGCGGACGTCATGCCCGAGTTGCCGAGGAACGCGCGCCGCCCGATCTTCGCAGGAGCGATCCTGAGGTAGCCGCCACCGAGTTCGTACGAGGCCACCATCGTGTCGTCCGCGAGGAAGGCACCCTCGTTGATCGTGGTCATCCTGGGGATCAGCAGCACGGTGGAGGCCTCGACGTTCCGACCCACACGTGCCCCGAGCAGCCGGAGCCACACCGGGGTGAAGAGGCTGGCGTAGAGGGGGAAGAGGAGATCCCGCGCCAGGTCGAGCGTGCGCTCGGTGGCCCAGATCTGCCACCCGATCCGGCTGCGCGCCGGGTAGAAACCCTCCCGCAGGCCGATTCCGAGCAACCGGACGGTTCCGAGCACGAGGACGGCGTTCCCGATGAGCCAGAGGACCGCCGCGAGGACCACGGACCCCACGAGGGACAACCAGACCGCCGAGAGCGACGGCGCTCCCCGCAGGGCGGCCACGACCGGGAGGGCGGCGATGACGGCGGCGACATACGGGATGAGGGCGAGGCCTCCGGATGCCGCGGCGAACACGAGGAACGACAGGCCTGTCCGCAGCCGAGACCGCGGCGGCGGAGCGTCCGGCCACCCGTGCTTCGCCCTGCCCGCCCGCGTCGCGGGCGAGCCGGAGACGAACTGTCCGGGCCCGACGGCGCCCTGGACGGCGGAACCGGGCGCCACCTCGGCGCCGGCGCCGATCCTCGCGCCCGGCATCAGGGTGCTGCGCGCACCCACCACGGCCCCGGCCCCGACGGAGACGGCCCCGATGTGGACGCGGTCGCCGTCGATCCACCAGCCCGAGAGATCGACCTCGGGTTCCACCGATGCGCCGGCGCCGAGGGTCAGGAACCCTGTGACCGGCGGGACGGAGTGGAGGCTGACGTCCGGGCCGATCCGCGCTCCGAGGGCCCGCGCGTACACCGGCACCCAGGGTGCGCTCGCGAGGCCGACCGCGCCCACGCTGTCCGAGATCTGCTCGGCCAGCCAGAGCCGGAGGTGGACCTTGCCGGAGCGCGGGTACACCCCGGGCTGAACGCCGCCGAGGAGGATACGGGCGGCCGCCGCGGACAGCGCCATGCGGCCGAGGGGACTGACGAAGACGAGCCAGGACAGTCCCACCCACCACCAGGACAGGGTGGGAGCCGCCGTCAGGAGGCCCGTGCCCCCGAGCACGTTGGCCGCGATCATCGCGTAGGTCAGCCAGCGCATCCCGGCGAGGAATTGCAGGGGGATGCCCATGACGGTCTGGAAGACCTGCGACCTGGTCGTGGTGCGCCGCACGGTCCGCGGTGGTGCGGGAGACCGCTCGCCGCCGTCGCCCGTCCCCGCGGCGAAGGCGGCGAGCGCGCCGAGCCGTGGGTGGGCGTAGACGTCCGCCACAGTGACGACCGGGTACCTCGAGCGGACGAGCGACACGAGCCGCGCAGCCGCGAGGGACCCACCGCCGTGCAGGAAGAAGTCGGCGTCCTCGTCCGCCGGCACCGAGCCGAGGACTGCCGCCCACTGGTCGGCTATCCACTGCACGCGCGGGTCGAGACCCCGCGGATCCCCGGGTTCCCCGACACCGGGGAGGGGCCACGGCAGGGCGTTCCGGTCCACCTTGCCGCTCGTCTTGGTCGGCAGCGAGCCGGCGAGGGTCAGCAGCGGTACCAGCGCCGCGGGAAGGCGCTCCGCGAGGAGGTCCCGCAGCTCAGGGAGATCGGGCTCGGGCCCGGCCGCCACCAGATAGCCGACCAGCAGCTGGTTGCCCGATGGCGTCGACTGCACCGCGGCGGCGGCCGCGGAGATCCCGGGGAGGGACTGGAGCGCAGCGTCCACCTCCCCGAGCTCGATGCGTCGGCCCCCAAGCTTGACCTGGTCGTCCGCGCGCCCCACGAAGACGAGCCCGGCGGCCTGCAGCCGGACGAGGTCTCCGGAGCGGTAGGCGCGATCCCAGCCGAGCGTGGGCATCGGCGCGTACTTCTCGGCGTCCTTCCCGGGGTCCAGGTAACGGGCCAGGCCCACTCCCCCGATGATGAGCTCGCCCGTGCCGTCCTCCCGCACCGGCACGCCGGACTCGTCCACGACGGCGAGGTCCCAGCCGTCCAATGGCAGGCCGATGCGCACCGGCCCGTCCCCGCCCAGGCGTGCTGCACACGCGACGACGGTCGCCTCGGTGGGTCCGTAGGTGTTCCACACCTCACGGTCGTGCACGGCGAGGCGCTGCGCGAGTTCCGGCGGGCAGGCCTCGCCGCCGAAGATCAGGAGCCGCACGTTCTCGAGGGATTCCGCGGGCCACAGGGCGGCGAGCGTGGGCACCGTGGACACGACGGTGATGCCGCGCGCTATCAGCCAGGGACCGAGGTCGACGCCGGTCCGGACGAGCGCTCGGGGCGCGGGCACGAGGCAGGCGCCGTGCCGCCACGCCAGCCACATCTCCTCGCACGAGGCATCGAAGGCCACGGACAGGCCCGCGAGCACACGGTCCGCGGGACCGATCGGTTCGCGCTGCAGGAAGAGGCGTGCTTCCGCGTCGACGAAGGCGGCCGCCGAGCGGTGCGTGACAGCCACGCCCTTCGGCGTCCCCGTGGAGCCGGACGTGAAGATGATCCAGGCGTCGTCGTCCGGCGTCGGAGCCCCCGTCCCCGCCGGGCGCCCGCCGGTCGCCGCTCCTCGCCCGACCGGCCCTCCGGTCAGGGACAGCCCCTGCCCGACGACGACGACGGCACGTGACTCCGCGAAGACCACGCGGGCGCGCTCGTCGGGGTCGTCGGCGTCGACCGGCACATAGGCCGCACCCGCGACGAGGATGCCGAGGATCGCGATGTAGAGCTCGTTGGTCCCCGACGGGATGCGCACCCCCACGGTGTCGCCCCGCTTCACCCCGGCGTCGTGCAGCGTCGCCGCGAATCCTTCCGCGGCACCGACGAGCTCCGCATAGCCGAGATCCGAGGTCCCGTCGTCGAGCGCCGACGCATCGGGGTGCTGTGCGGCCGTCGAACGCAGGATGTCGAGGAGGGTACGGGGTGCCGGCGCGAGCGCCGACGCCGCGAACTGTGCGGGGTAGGGCGCGGCGGTGGCCCCGGGCGGGGGTATGGTCACGGGTGGAGTCTTCCGTCGGAAGGTGAACGGAAGGTGTCGTGCATGGGGCCCCTCCATTGTTCCGGCGAACTCTACCGGCGCCTAGACTTGATCGGGTGAGCACCCCCATCCCCACCCCCTATGAGGATCTGCTGCGCGACGTGATGGCCAACGGCGCGGCGAAGAGCGACCGGACGGGCACCGGGACACGCAGCGTCTTCGGCCGGCAGCTCCGCTTCGACCTGAGCGAGTCCTTCCCGCTCATCACCACCAAGCGCGTGCACTTCAAGTCGGTGGCACTCGAACTGCTCTGGTTCCTGCGCGGCGATTCGAACGTCCGCTGGCTCCAGGAACGCGGCGTCTCGATCTGGAACGAGTGGGCGGACGACGACGGCGAGCTGGGACCGGTCTACGGGGTCCAGTGGCGCTCGTGGCCCACCCCGGACGGTGGACACATCGACCAGATCGCCCAGGTGGTCGAGGCCCTGAAGAGCAACCCGGATTCCCGCCGCCATCTCGTGTCCGCGTGGAACGTCTCCGAGATCGCCGACATGGCGCTGCCGCCGTGCCACGTGTTCTTCCAGTTCTACGTGAGCCCCGGCACGGACGGCGGCCCGGGGAAGCTCTCCTGCCAGCTGTACCAGCGGTCCGCCGACACCTTCCTCGGCGTGCCGTTCAACATCGCCTCCTACGCGCTGCTCACCCTGATGATGGCGCAGCAGACCGGCCTCGAGCCCGGGGAGTTCATCTGGACCGGTGGCGACGTGCACGTGTACGACAACCATGTGGAGCAGGTCGCCGAGCAGCTGTCCCGGGAGCCGTACCCGTACCCGCGGATCGAGCTGAAACGCACGCCGGCCAGCATCTTCGACTACACCCTGGAGGACTTCGACGTGGTCGACTACCAGCACCACCCCACCATCAAGGCTCCGGTGGCGGTATGAGCGGCACCCCCTCGCCGTCCACCCTCGGCGTACGCGACGCCGTCGGGTCGCACCCCGTGATCGGCATGATCTGGGCGCAGACCGAGAACGGCGTGATCGGCAGGGACGGCGGCATCCCCTGGCACGTGCCGGAGGACATGGCCCACTTCAGGGCGACCACCACGGGGCATCCGGTCATCATGGGCCGCCGCACGTGGGAGTCCTTCCCCGAGAAGTTCCGGCCCCTGCCGGACCGCACGAACATCGTCCTCTCCCGCTCCGGCACGGATCTGCCGGGCGCCGTCGTCGTCGATTCGCTGGACGCCGCCCTCGAAGCGGCACAGGCCGGACCGGGCGCCGAGGAGATCTGGATCATCGGCGGCGGGCGGGTCTACGCAGAGGCCATGGACCGGGCGAACGCCGCCCTCGTCACCGTCGTCGAGTCCACCGCGGAGGGTGACACCGTCGCTCCGGCCCTCGGTGCCGACTGGACCCTCGCGGCGCTGAGCCCCGAGTCCGGCTGGTTCGAGTCCTCGGGCGGGACCCGGTACCGCATCAGTCTCTGGACGAAGCAGGGCTGAACCCGCGGCCCGGCCCGCCTCAGGGAGGTGCCGGTCACAAAGCGCGGTCCGCAGGACCTCCACGGCTAAACTGGAGGGCATGACTTCAGCACCCGACAGCCCAGCCCTGCCCTCCGTCGGATTCGTGGGCTGGCGCGGCATGGTGGGCTCGGTCCTCATGCAGCGGCTCCAGGACGAGGGCGACTTCACCCGCATCAATCCTGTGTTCTTCTCGACATCGGCCGCGGGCGGAGCCGCACCGTCGTTCGCCGACGGCTCCGGCACCCTGCAGGACGCATACGACGTCGGGACGCTCGCCAAGCTGCCCATCATCGTGACGGCACAGGGCGGCGACTACACGTCCGAGGTCTACCCGAAGCTGCGCGACGCCGGGTGGTCCGGGCTGTGGCTCGACGCCGCGTCCACCCTGCGCATGGAGCAGGACAGCGTGATCGTCCTCGACCCCGTCAACCGGTCGGCCATCGACGCCGGACTCGCGAACGGTGTCCGCGACTTCATCGGCGGCAACTGCACGGTCTCCTGCATGCTCATGGGGCTGGGCGGGCTCTTCCGCAACGGCCTCGTGGAGTGGGGCACCTCGATGACGTACCAGGCGGCCTCCGGCGGCGGCGCCCGCCACATGCGCGAACTCCTCAACCAGTTCGGGGCCCTCCATGGCACCGTCGCCCTGAACCTCGACGATCCCGCCTCGGCGATCCTCGACATCGACCGGGCGATCCTCGCCAAGCAGCGGCACCCGAGCCTCGAGGCCACGCAGTTCGGCGTGCCCCTGGCCGGATCGGTCATCCCCTGGATCGACAGCGACCTCGGCAACGGCCAGTCCAAGGAGGAGTGGAAGGCCGGTGCGGAGACCAACAAGATCCTCGGCACCGACACCCCCATCCCCTTCGACGGCCTGTGCGTCCGCGTGGGCGCCATGCGCTCGCACTCGCAGGCCCTCACCCTGAAGCTGACGCAGGACCTGCCCGTGAGCGAGATCGAGTCGATCATCGCTGCGGACAACGAGTGGGTGCGGGTCATCCCGAACACGAAGACGGACACCCTCGCGGGGCTGACCCCGGTCGCGGCGACGGGGTCGCTGGACATCCCGGTGGGCCGCATCCGCAAGCTCGAGATGGGCACGGACTACATCAGCGCCTTCACGGTGGGCGACCAGCTGCTGTGGGGTGCGGCCGAGCCGCTGCGCCGGATGCTGATGATCGCCACCGGAAACCTCTAGCCCTCGGCGTCCGCCCCTGCTGCCGGTGGTGAAGCGGGCGCGGACGCCTGGTAGATCAGGGCCCTCGCCACGTCCCGGATCCGCACGTTGCTGTCATTGGACATCTGTTTGAGGCGCAGGAACGCCTCCTCGCTGCCACACCGGTGACGACCCATGAGGATTCCCTTCGCCTGGTCGATCACACCCCGGGACGTCAGTGCCTCCTGGAGCTGCTCCACCTCCCTGCGGGCCGAGTGGTAGAGGCTCGAATGCGCCATGGCCGTGGTGGCGTACTCCACGAACCGGCGTGAGGTCTCGGCAGAGCTCTCCGCCGGCGGCTGCTCCAGGTACCCGAGGATCCTGACGAGGTCGTCCCGGTAGTCGGTCACGTCCTCCACCTGTTGCAGGACGGCGACGAGCACACCGTCCTCGTCGAGGACGGGGATGTTGACCGGACTCCAGTAGCGTTCGAGGAACGCGCCGGGCCGCGTCGGGTCGGGGATGTCGTAGCGGTGGATGTGCAGGCTGTCCCGCTGCCCGGTGGAGATCACCCGCTCGAGGGACTGGCGCATGGTCCGGGCGGGGGCGTCATCGGTCTGTCCCGGGTTCTCGGGGAAGACATCGAAGGCCTGGCGGCCGACCAGCTGGTCCCGGCTGATGCCCGTCGATTCCGTGAACGCCGCGTTGACGTCGAGGATGACGAAGTCGAGATCCATCAGGGAATAGCCCGAGGTGGACGCCTCGAAGGCACTCTCCCGCAGGGACCTCGCCGAACCGTCCGGTCCTCGGCGCGTGACGTGTCGCTGTTCCGTCATTCGTATCCTTGTCGCTCACAACGGTTCCGCAGCAGGCCATGACGCTGCGATCGTTCGGATGGACAATCGTATCCACTGCCCCCGACATCCTGCGGGCACATCCGGCGGGTATCCCGTGCTTGCATCCCGGGTGGGAAAAGGTCGGAGGGTCGCGGCAGGATGGGCGCATGGATCCCGTGAACGCAGACACCATCCTCCGGCGCTTCTTCGCCGCGAGCGGCCACACGCGCCATCCGGAGAGCCTGCTGCGGTACGAGCGGGTCCAATGCCACCTCCGGGACTACCTCGAGACGGTCGCGGCCACCCGGTTGGAGAGGGTCGACCAGGAGTTGCTGGCCCTCGAGCGCCAGTTCGGGACCACGGAACCCTATGTGCGGGTCATGGGCGCGCAGCAACTGCTGCACGCACTGCCGGAGTTCCTGTCGCCTCCCCAGCTCCTGCCGGATTTCCACGACCGCCTCGCCCAGATCAGCGTCGCATCCCGCCTGGCGCAGTGGCTGTGCTCGCGGCGGCTCGTGGCGCGCGAGGACAGCCGGAGGGACCTCGTCCTGACCCGCGCTGCCGCCGAGCAGGCCCGCCGCTCCCCCGCGCTGTAGGACTGCGGGAACGCACGCCGCTGGGGCGGGGAATCCGCTAGAGGGAGCAGTTGATGAGCAGCGGCTCGGGTTCCAGGCGGATGCCGAACGTCCGTTCGACGCCGTCGCGCACGAGGCGCGCGACCGCCAGGAGGTCCGACGCCGCGGCGCCGCCCCGGTTGGTGAGGGCAAGGGTGTGCTTGGTCGACAGGGATGCGCGTCCACCCGCGGCGGCGCGGCCGTCGTCGTCGGCGAGGCCGAAGCCCTTGGCGAAGCCTGCGTGCTCGATCAGCCAGGCCGCGCTGAGCTTGACCCGGCCCTCCTCGCCGGACGGATACCGGGGAGCGTCCTGCGGGAGTCGGTCCGCGACGGCGGAGGGGACGATCGGGTTGGTGAAGAACGATCCGGTACTCCACGTGTCCGGGTCGGGGGCGTCGAGCACCATGCCCTTGCCGGCGCGGAGCCTGAGCACCTCCCGGCGGACGTCGTTGGCATAGGCGCGGGCCCCTACTTCGACGCCCAGCGCCCGGGCGAGCTCCGCATAGCGGACCGGCTTGCTCATGCGCCCGAGCCCCAGCTGGAACTCGACAGCCAGCACCACGTAGCGGGGTGAACCGTTGACGGTGCTGCGTTTGAGCAGGGAGTCCCGATAGCCGAACGTCAGCTCGAAGTTGGTGAAACTCTTGATACTGTCCGTCCCGCGGTCATAGGTCCGGACCATGGCGATGGTCTGCGACACGTCCGAGCCGTAGGCCCCGACGTTCTGGACGGGCGTGGCTCCGGTCGAGCCGGGGATGCCGGAGAGCGCCTCGAGCCCGGAGAAGGCGTGCATCACGGTGTACCGGACCAGTTCGTCCCAGTCCTGGCCGGCCTGGACGCGCACCATGACGCCGCCGCACGTGGCATCGTCGTCGTTCACCGTGAAGCCCGTGGACGTGATGTGGACGACCGTACCGTCGAAGCCGTCATCACCGATGAGCAGGTTGGACCCGCCGCTGAGAATGAGCAGCGGGTCACCCGCGGCATCGGCGGCGCGGACGGCCTCGACGATCTCCTGCTCGGTCGAGGCCTCCACGAGTGTGCGGGCCGGGCCTCCGACGCGGGCGGTGGTGAGGTCGGCGAGACGCGTGCCCGTCAGTGGCGCCGTCACGGCAGCCTCACCACGGCCTGTGCCTTCACGAGGACCTTCTGCCCGGCGGACATCACCGTGAGGTCGACCCGTGCCGTCGATTTCTCCGTGTCGATCGCGCCCACGACGCCGGTCACCTCGACGACGGCCCCCGGCTCCCCCGGCTGCGCCGTCGTGTCCTCGACGACGACCGGCTTGGTGAAGCGCGTCTGGTAGTCGACGACGGCGGCCGGATCCCCGACCCAGTCGGTGACGAGCTGCACCGCGGCGCCCATCGTGAACATGCCGTGGGCGATGACGCCGGGAAGCCCGACGCCCTCGGCGAAGGCCTGGTTCCAGTGGATGGGGTTGAGGTCGCCCGAGGCCCCGGCGTACCGCACGAGGTCCTGGCGCGTGAGGGCGATGGTGGCGGAGCCGATCTGCTGCCCGACCTCGAGTGTGGAGATGGATACCGTCATGGCTACTGGTCCTCTCCGCGCACGAGGATGGAGGACGTCGTCGTGGCCGTCGGCTCTCCGTCGACGGTCGAGATCTCGGCGCGGGTCGTGATCATCGCTCCCCCGCCCATGGCCCGCACGGAGTCCACGTGCAGTGCGGCGACGAGCTGGTCCCCGGCGAGGATGGGGCGATGGTGGACGAAGCGCTGGTCGGCGTGCACGACGCGCGTGAAGTCGATACCCGCGGACGGATCGCCGATGAGCTGCGCATCGGCGCGCTGCGCCACGATGATGGCGAACGTCGGCGGAGCCACGAGGTCCGCGTGCCCGAGCGCCGCCGCGGCGTCGACGTCGTAGTGTGCCGGGTGCGTGGCCTTGACGGCCCGCGCGAAGTCGCGGATCGCCTCACGTCCCACGGAGTAGGTCTCTCCCGCGGGGTAGCTGCGCCCCTGCAGGTTCGGGTCGATGGTCATGGGTCCTCCGGTGGAAGCGGCGTGGGCAGTGGCGAAACGAGCGGCGTCGCACCGCGCGGGAGTGGAACGGTCAGCGCAGGTCCTTTATGCGGCGTCGGACGTCGCGGGACCGGACCACCATGCCGGCGAGGTGGCACACCATGCCGACCACGATGACCGGGATGCCGGTGAGGACGAGGGCGCGCTGGTCCGTCGCGGCTCCGACGACCGCGACGAGGATGCCGATCGCCGTGGTCACCAGCGCGGAGACCACCAGCTTGCGGTACAGGTCCGAGCCGGTCTCCCAGGGCGTATTCAGCATGATCCGATTCTACTGCCGACTCCACCGGCCGCTGCTCAGAACAGTGCTTCCTGGACAGCGGGCACCGGCGTGCTGAAGGCCCCGGGCCTGATGCGCCGGCCCTTGAGCTGCGAGAGGTCCGCGACGAACAGGAGGTCGGTCCCGTCGATCGAGACCAGCGCCGACGGGCCGAGCACCTCTCCGACGGTGAAGCCGTGCCGGCCGCTGCCCAGGAACGCCGGGTACGGCTGCAGCCCGCTCCGTCCGAGGACGGCGGACCACGCCGCCGGCGGTTCGAACTCCTCGTGCACCACCTCGAAGCCGTCCAGTCCCAGGCCGCTCTCGAGCAGTCCCCGGGCCGCCAGGGCGAGACCGTCGTTCACGTGCTGGAGCTGCACAGGAGGCAGGGGTGCGCACAGCGACGCGGCCTTCGTCCCGGAGCGGACCGCCTGCTGGAGCCCGGTGCTACGGGTCACCTCGTCCTCGAGGATCCGGACGATCCGACCGTCGACGGCGTGGGCCACGAACTGTGCGACCACCGCGCCCTGCTCCACGAGTCGGGCCCGCTTCCTCGGGTGGGATGCCGTGCCGACCTTGCTCGAGCCGTCCGCGAAGGTCGCGACGTACAGCCAGTGGGGCTGGTCGAGGTAGCGCTTGAGCCCCGCCGGAGCGATACCGGAGCGGTGGATGTCGTGCATGAACCGGACGTCGTCCTGCGCGAAGCACCGCGCGCACTGGTAGCCCCGTTCGGCGGGCGCCTGGTCCGCGCACCGCACCCAGGTCCGGTCCTCCCGGCCGTGGACCCGGTGGAACCCCAGGCAGTACCGCCCCTCCGCGGCGACCTCGTAGGCCAGCCTCGTGCCGGGCGTGAGGCGGATGTCCTGGGCGCTGTCGTCGCCGGATCCGCCATCAGCCACGGCTCCCGGCACCTCGCCGGACACCACCGTCGCCACCGCCGGCACCGTCCGGAGTGACAGGACCGGCCCCGAGGAACGCCAGTCCACGCCGCTGCAGAGGGAGAAGGGATCCATACCTCCAGCCTAGACGCGGCCGCTCCCCCGTCGTCCGGGAGCGTCAGGCGAGCACTGCACTGAGGTCGTAGGCGGCGGGGATGTCGAGCTGCCCGAAGGTGCAGGAGCGTGCTTCGCGGTCCGGCCGCCACCGCTCGAACTGTACGGTGTGCCGGAAGCGGTCGCCCTCCATCTGGTCGTACCGCACCTCGACCACGCGCCGGGGGTGCAACCGGATGTAGGAGACGTCCCTGGCCGAGGCGAAGCGGCTGCGCTCGGTCTCGCCCCGTTCGATCTCTCCGGCCGCGTCGCGCATCACCTCGGGTTCGAGCTCCTCGACGAGTTCGAGCCGCCGCCTGTCCGAGAACGCCGAGATGCCGCCGACGTTGCGGAGTCCGCCGCCGTCGTCGTACAGGCCGAGCAGCAGGGAGCCGACGCCCGAGCCGGACTTGTGCACCCGGTATCCGAGTACCACCACGTCAGCGCTGCGGTGGTGCTTCACCTTGAGCATCAGCCGCTTGTTCGGTCCGTACGCGGCCGTGAGGGGTTTGGCCACGACGCCGTCGAGGCCCGCGCCCTCGAACTCGACGAGCCAGCGCCGTGCCAGGTCGACGTCGCGCGTGACCTGCGACAGGTGGACCGGTGCGGAGAAGGACTCGCCCACACCCTCCAGCGCCTTCCGCCGCTCACCGAAGGGGACAGCCGTCAGGTCCTGGTCGTCGATCGCGAGGAGGTCGAACGCCACGAAGGACGACGGCGTCTCGTGCGCCAGGAGCCGCACCCTGCTCTCCGCGGGATGGATGCGCTGGGACAGTGCCTCCCAGTCGAGCCGTTCCGCGCCCGGTTCACCCTGCCGCACCACGATCTCGCCGTCGACGACGCAGCGATCGGGCAGGTTCTCGAGCAGGGCTTCGACGAGCTCCGGGAAGTACCGGGTGAGCATCTTCGAGCCCCTGCTCCCGATCTCGCAGGTGCCGTCCTCGATCCTGACGACGGCACGGAAGCCGTCCCACTTCGGCTCGTACAGGAGCCCGCCCGGCACGCTGTCCGGGTCGGGCACGGCGTTCACCGCTTTCGCGAGCATCGGCTGGACGGGGAACGGCAGGTCGGTCATACCCTGATCCTGTCGCAGAGGACCCGCGCTTGGCTATGGGCGCAGGCGCGGGTCCTTCCGGGGACGCCCGCGGTCAGGCGGTCTGGCCCTCGTGCGGGCCTTCGGCGATCTCCTCGAGGAGCTTGTCGTTGAAGGCGTCGAGGTCTCCGGGGTTCCGGCTCGTGACCAGCCCCTGGTCCACCACCACTTCCTCGTCGCTCCAGTTGGCGCCGGCGTTCTTCAGGTCGGTGGCGAGCGTGTGGTAGGACGTCAGGTCGCGACCGCTGACCACTCCGGCCTCGATCAGCAGCCATGGGCCGTGGCAGATGGATGCGACGGGCTTGTGCTGTTCGAAGAACGCCCGGGTGAAGGCCTGGGCGTCCTTGTCGACCCGCAGGAAGTCGGCATTGACCACACCGCCCGGCAGCACCAGTGCGTCGTAGTCGTCCGCCGTCGCATCGGACACGGCGAGGTCCACCTCGAACGTTTCACCCTTGTCCATGCCGTCGAAGCCCTGCAGCGACCCGGTCTTGGGCGAGACCAGCGTGGGGACGCCGCCCGCTTCCTTGACCGCGTTCCACGGGCTCGTGAGCTCGATCTGCTCCACCCCGTCGGTCAGCAGGAATGCGACCTTCTTGCCTGAGATGTCGTGTTCGGACATGCTGTTCTCCCTTGCGTAGAGCGTGGCTGTCGTACGGTGTCCAGCCTAGGAAGCGCCCTAGTGATAAGCAAGCTGAGCAATTTTCCCCATCGGCCTCGCTAGGACCGCTTGGGGCGGGCACGCACGTGCATGCGCTCGCCCTGCTGCCCGAAGAGGCTGATGAATTCGACCGATTCCCCGTCGGCGCTGGCGAACCAGTGCGGCGTGTGGGTGTCGAACTCGGCAGCCTCGCCCGGTCCGAGCACGAAGTCGTTGCTCCCGAGCACGAGCCGCAGCGAGCCGTTGAGGATGTACAGCCACTCATAGCCCTCGTGCACCTGCAGATCGGGCTCCGTGCCGCGTGCGTTCCCCGCCAGCACCATCTTGTACGCCTGTACGCCACCCGGTCGCTTCGTCAGGGGGATGGCCGTGATGCCGTGGTGCTCGATCGGGCGCAGGTGGATCCGGGGATCACCGGTGGGAGGCGCTCCGACCAGGTCGTCGAGCGGGACGCCGTAGAGCTGCGCGATGGGCAGCAGGAGTTCCAGGTTGGGGCGCCGCTGGCCGGATTCGAGCCGGGACAGGGTACTGACGGACACGCCGGACGCCTCGGACACCTCGCCGAGGGTCAGGCTGCGTTCGGTACGCAGGGCCCGGAGCCGGGGTCCGACGGCGTCGAGCACTGATGTGAGGTCTGCTGCCATGGGTCCATCTTGCCATACCGGCAAAGAAGTTTGCTCATCTTGCCTCATCGCGCCGATGCTGGATTCATCAGCGCACTAGAAGGAGAACCACCATGCCAGCCACTATCAGGCCACTGCAGGACAGGTACGACGTCGTCGTCGTCGGAGGCGGAGCCGCGGGACTCAGCGCCGCCGTGACCCTGGGCCGCGCACTCCGCTCCGTCCTCGTGCTCGACGCCGGCCGTCCCCGCAACGCACCCGCGCAGGGCGTCCACGGATTCCTGACACGTGAGGGCATGCATCCGCTCGCGCTGCTCGACGCCGGCCGCGGCGAGGCGGAGTCCTACGGGTCCACGGTCCTGGCGGCCGAGGCCGTGCAGGTGCGGCGCGAGACCCGAGGATTGGTCGTGGAGCTGTCCGACGGCCGCGTGGTCCGGGGCCGCCGCCTGCTCCTCGCCACCGGGCTCACCGACGGCCTGCCCGACATCCCCGGGCTCCTCGACCAGTGGGGTGCGGGCGTGGTCCACTGCCCGTACTGCCACGGCTACGAGATCCGCGGGCGGCGCATCGGCATCCTGGGCACCGGGCCCCTGTCCGTCCACCAGACCCTTCTCTTCCGGCAGTGGTCGGACGACATCACGCTCTTCCTCAACGACGCGGTGAGGCCGACGGACGAGGAATGGGACCGCCTGGCAGCGCGCTCCATCCGCGTGGTCGACGGCGCCGTCGCATCGGTCGACGCCATCGACGGCGTGCTGTCAGGGGTGACGACGCGCAGCGGCACGGCTTTCGCGCTGGACGCCCTCGCCGTCGGCACCCGGATGGAGGCCAACGGCGGCCTGCTCGCGCCGCTCGGACTGCCGGAGCAGCAGCATCCGTCGGGGATGGGCCGGTTCGTCGAACCCGGACCTATGGGCACGACGGCGGTGCCCGGCGTCTATGTCGCCGGGAACGTCTCCAATCTCGCCGCGCAGGTCGTCGTGGCTGCGGCAGAAGGCACCATGGCAGGTGCTGCGATCAACGCGAGCCTCGTCGAGGAGGAGACGGCCTGGGCCGTGGAGGGCTACCGCGGGCCCTTCTCCGCGTCGTCGGAGAGCGAGGTCTCGGCGCGCGTCCTCGGCACGCGCCGGCACGGGCTCGATGATGGGGTCCCGGGTGCTCCCGCACCCGTCGGGTCGATGGTCCGCGACAGGGCCGGGGAAGGGGTGCGCCATGCAGGTTGAGTACACGCAGGAGTTCTGGGACGACCGCTACCGGCAGCGTCCGAGGATCTGGAGCGGCAGGCCGAACCGCCAGCTCGTGGCCGTGGTGGAGGACCTCCCTGCGGGAAGGGCACTCGACGTCGGCTGCGGAGAGGGAGCGGACGCCGCCTGGCTCGCCTCCCGCGGCTGGTCCGTCCTCGGCATCGATGTCTCCGAGGTGGCGCTCTCCCGTGCCCGGGCCCACGCGGAGGGTCTCGAACCGTCCGTCGCCGAACGCCTCGAGTGGCGCCGGGTGGACCTGCTGGCATCACCGGAGCTGCCCGCGGGCCTGGACCTCGTCTCCGTCCAGTTTCTGCATCTGCCGGAACCGGAGCGTTCGCGCATCTTCGGCTCCTTGGCGACCCTGGTCGGCGTCGGAGGGACGCTCCTGATCGTCGCCCACGATCCCTCGGACCTCCATTCCGGCGTCGGACGGCCTGCCCAACCCGATCTCTTCTACACGCCGGAGGAGATGGCAGGGCTGCTCGACGACGGCTGGGACATCCGGGTGTGCGAGTCGCGTCCACGCGTCGAGCGCACCGCCGACGGCCGGGACGTGAGCATCAGCGACGCGGTGCTGCAGGCGGTACGGACCGGCTGACCCGTCCGCAAGGGCCCGGCGGCGTTCTCCGTCGCGTGCTTCCCGCCGGGCCCGTCGGTAGCCTCGACGCATGCAGTGGATCACGGAGAGATACGTCAACTTCGCCAGCATCATCGACGACGCGACCCTCGAACAGAACCGCAGAACCAGCTCCATGCCGTTCGTGTACCCCCACTTCGCCTCCATGCCCGACGCCCATCTGGGCCTTGGCTGTGCCGTCGGCTCGGTCCTGCCGACCCTCGGCGCCATCATCCCCGCGGCCGTCGGGGTGGACATCGGCTGCGGGATGGTCGCCGTGCGCACGGACCACTCCGCGGGGGACATCGCCCGCCTGGACCGGCGGAGGCTGCGTGAATCGATCGAACGAGCCATTCCCCTCTCCGCGGGCAACAACAACAAGCGGGTGTCCGCCTCCGCCCAGCCGCGCATCGACGCGCTCGACGAGGACGCCCGGCGTGCCGGGTTCGACCCTGCCGGCTACCTGAAGAACTGGCGGCTCCAACTGGGTACCCTCGGCTCCGGCAACCATTTCATCGAGGTGTCGCTCGACGAGGCGGACGACGTCTGGCTGTTCCTGCACTCGGGCTCGCGGGGTATCGGGAATCGCATCGCGCAGCGCCACATCCGAGCGGCGCAGGACTATTGCGCGGGCCGTTCCATCTCGCTGCCTCACCGGGACCTCGCCTACCTCGAGGAGGGCACGCCAGCGTTCGACCGCTACATCAGCGAACTGCTGTGGGCGCAGAAGTTCGCCCTGCTCAACCGCGAGGAGATGATGGACCGCGTGGTCGGCCAGTTCACGCACTGGGTGGGCAAGCCCGTGCAGGAGCTCGAACGCATCAACTGCCACCACAACTACACTCACCGGGAGAACCACTTCGGGAAGGACGTGTGGCTCTCCCGCAAGGGTGCCATCGCGGCGGATCCCGGGCGACCCGGCCTCATCCCGGGCTCGATGGGCACGCGCTCCTACGTGGTGACGGGCCGGGGCAACAGGGAGGCGATGGACTCGGCACCCCACGGCGCGGGGCGGGAGTACTCGCGCAACGCCGCGCGGAGGACCTTCACGCAGGACCAGCTCCGGGCCGCGATGCAGGGTATCGAATTCCGGGACACCCCTGCCTTCCTCGACGAGATCCCCGCCGCCTACAAGGACATCGATGTCGTCATGCAGGATGCCCGGGACCTCGTGGACATCCGTCATACCCTGCGCCAGATCATCAACGTGAAGGGCGACTGACGGCCCCGGACGGCACCGCGGACGGGAGTGGCGGCGGCTAGGCTGGCGCCATGTCGCTCCTGACCGGCACGCAGCCGCCCGAACCGATCGTCGTGGACGTCGCATCCGATGTGCCGCAGTGGTGGGAGATCGTCGGCGCCCTGGCACCCCTCGCCGTCCTGCTCGCTGCGGTGCTCGCGGCTGTCACGGCGTTCGCGGCCCTCCGGCAACGCTCGACGGCGGACCGGGCCGCACTGGAGCAGAAGAGGCGTGCGGACGACCGGGCCGAATGGTGGCGCAGGACGCAGTGGGCCATCGACGCCGCGACATCCCTCGACCCGATCCGGCAGGAAGCAGGGGTGGAGGCGCTGCTCCAGCTGTCCTACAGCGATCTGGCGACCGAGGAGGACCGCCTGATCCTGGACGCGATCTGGGTGAGCAATCCGGTGGCGAATCCGGAGGATCCCGACGCTGGACTGCCCGAAGGCGGTGCCGGACAATGAGACCAGGACGAAGGAGAGCGCCGATGACCGATTCAGCACATGCACGGCAAGCCCCGTCCGGGCAGGGCGGCTATCGACGACCCGCCGATACTCCGCGGGTGACGGCGGCGAAAGCACGTCTCCGGGTGGCCCTCGACCAGCAACTGGGTCGCAAGACCCCCCAATCCGTGAAGGATGCGGCGGCGGGCAAGCGCTAGCAGCTGCACGCGATCCTCGAATCGGGGCCCGGCAGGTTCGCCTGCCGGTCTTCGTCGTGCCCGGGCGTCGTGCTCCGTGAACTACGAGGATGAGCGGTGTGGGGCCTTCATGCCGACGAGGTGTTCGGAGACCTCCCAGATGCGGCGCGCGTCGTTCATGTCCGTCATGGGTGCCCAGTGTTCCCGGGCGACGGGGCGTCCGCCGGTGGTGCGCCTGGGTCCGAAGAACTGGTCGCCGCTGGGGTCGGGCGCAGTGGCTGCCATGAGCGCCGGCAATGCCGCGCTCTGCGGGGTGCCGGCCAAGCCGACCCGGGAGAGGACTCCGATGAGGCGGCGCTCCGGCGGTATGCGGTCGCGGCCCATACCTGGCTGTGCGGCCAACAGGTTCGTCGGTGAGATGCCGGGGTGTGAGAGGTTGCTGCTGATACCCCATCCTTCGACGCGGCTCCTTGCGTCGAGTTCGCGGGCGAACAGGCCGACTGCGATCTTGGATCCGGTGTAGGCCGTCATGACGTCGTAGCTGTGCTCGTGGTTCAGGTCGTCCCAGTTCAGGAAGCCCTTCCTCGCGGCGACGCTGCTCTGGTGGGTGACCCGTGCGCGGCCTTCCTTCAGGAGCGGCAACAGGCCCACGGTGAGGGCGAAGTGGGCGAGGTGGTTCGTACCCCATTGCAGCTCGAACCCGTCACGGGTGACCTGTCGAGTGGGTGGGCGCATCACGCCGGCGTTGTTGACCAGGATGTTGATGGGCCGTCCCTCGGCGGCGAGGGTGGTGACGAGGGTGGCGACGGATGCCAGGGAGGACAGGTCCAGGGATCGGGTGCTGACGCTCGCGCCGTCGATGGTCGTGCGGATGCGTTCGGCTACGGCGGCCCCCTTGTCCGGGTTGCGGACGGGCATGATGACCTCGGCTCCAGCCTGTGCGAGGCGGGCGGCGATGACGGCGCCGATGCCGTCGCTGGCGCCGGTGACGACGGCGAGCTGTCCGGTCAGGTCAGGGATGGGAAGGTCGTGGTTCTGTGGCATCTGAGGGTCCTTCGGTAGAGGCCGGGTGATCACCGGAATCGGTGCCTGAGTTCATGCTGTACCGGTTGCCACACCCCAGCCAGGACCTGTCGATCCACGGATGACGAAACAGCGGACAGGAGGCGATGCTGCGACGCCTGGTGTCGCGTGCTGCGACGATGCGGAGAGGAACGATCAGTTGCTGATGGTCTGCGTGCCGATGACGGTCAGCAGTTGCAGTTTCTCGTGGCTGTCGCTGCCCGGCACGGCCGTGTAGACGAGCAGGCGATGGGACTGGTCCGGATCGAGCAGGGTCTGGCAGTTCAGGTCCAGGCGCCCCACGGTGGGATGGAGGAACCGTTTGAACTCGGGTGGCAGCACGCCCACGTCCTGCGCGTCCCACACCCGGCGGAAGTCCGCATCGTCCTGCAGGAGTGCCGCGAGTTCAGCGGCCCTTGAACCCGGCCCGCGGAGCGCGATGAGCTCGCGTAGGCCCGAGGCGTAGACGCGGGACAGCTGCTCACGTTCCTCAGGTGGATATGCTTCCCTGACTGACGGGTCGGTGAACCAGCGGTACCCGATACTGCGTCCTGGGCCCGTACGCGATGAGGCATCACCGAGTACGGCCAGGCCGAGCGGGGTCTGTCGGAGGGTGTCGCCCACCTCGGTGATGATCTCCGCCGGCGTATCGGTCAGCCGGTCGAGGATCCTCATCAACCCGGGGCTCACGAACTCGCTCGCCGAGCCCCGTGGCGGGGGCGTATGCCCGGCGAGGCGAAAGAGATGATCCCGTTCACCGAGAGTCAGATGCAGCCCCTGAGCGATGGAGGTGATCATCTGCTCCGAGGGGTGAGGTCCTGTGCCGCGCTCCAATCGGGCGTAGTAGTCGGTCGACATGTGGCACAGTCCGGCCACTTCCTCGCGGCGCAGACCACTGGTCCTCCGCCGCTGACCCCTCATCAGGCCGACGTCCTCCGGCTGCAGCGATTCACGACGAAGTCGCAGAAACGAGCCCAGACCGTCACGATCGATCATGCGGACCTTCCCTTCATGGCAGGTCTTCCGTCCAGCAGGTCGACGCTCGACCATCCAGGGTCTGCCGATCCACCCATGGAGCGCTTTCCGGTCGAGGCGTTCGTCGAGCCCGCCTCAGTGGACGACGTCGTAGACGGCCTTCACGACACCATTGGGGTAGTTCTCGGACTCGCGAAGGCGCAGCTGTTGCCGGTCCCTGTCCATGGTGCTGAAGAGTCTCTTCCCGGCACCCAGCAGGACTGGGAACACGAGGAGGTTGTACCGGTCGACGAGATTCGCATCGGCGAGGGCCCGCGCGAGTTCGGCACTGCCGTGGACGAAGATCGCGCCGCCGTCGCCCTGCTTGAGTGCGGCTATGTCCTCGACGGATCGCAGGATCTCCGACGGGCCCCACCCGTCGATGAGCGCGTGCTCGTCAAGACTCGTCGAGACGACGTACTTCGGAAGGTCCTTGTAGGCCGCATGGTCCTCCGATCCGACCCAGATGGGCGCGAACGCTTCATAGCTGCGGCGCCCGAACATGAGCGCTGTCGTCTCCGCCAACTCCTCCTCTTTGAGGGCGAAAGCCTCAGGCAGGAACTCGGTGCTGAAAACCCATCCGCCACCGCGGTGCCCCTCTTCGACCCCACCGGGGGAATCGACCACACCATCCAGCGACATGAATCCCGTCCACACCAGTTCCCGTGACATCAAAAACCTCCATTGGTTCATCCAGTTGCCTACATGCACACGGTAGACGCAGCGCGCAGCAGGAATTCATCGGTTGCCTTGGTGAATGGTTCTGAGCCTCATGTGGGCTCCTGATCCGCGCGGGAGCGCGTCCGGTATCGCCCGGGCGGGAGCGAGCGTTCGCGGTGGAACGCTCGGCTGAAGGCGTAGACGGAGGTGTAGCCCACATCGGCGGCGGTGTTCTCGAGGGGATCGTCGGTGTCGCAGGCGAATCCTTCGTCGGTAACGCGAAGGGTAGGACGCGCGACGGGGGATCCCGTCAGGTGCAGTCACCTCCGGCTCTACCGGACGAAGATGTTGGTGTGGACCTCAACCCAGTTGTCGCGCTTCAGGTCAGTTGTGTCGTACGAGTCCAAGACCAGCGTCAGCTGAGGCAGACTCGAGCCTCCCCCTGGCGAGACGGTGACCAGTTGACCATGACCGCGGCCACACCCTCCGATGAAGTCGTCGTTGTCGACCGCGTACGCGCAGTAGCCCTGGTCGTCGTTCATCGCTCCTATGAAGTAGGCAACCTGATTCTGCTCGGCCACCTTCCTGACCGAGTCCGCGTTCACGCTCTCGTCTACGACGACGTCCGGTAACCGGTCCGCCGCGGTGGCCTCCCGGTCCAGGGCCGTGATGCCGTATTCAGCACCACTGCATCCGCCGATCAGGATCAGTGTCGAAGCCAGGGCTGTTGCCGCTGCTGCCTGCTTGAAGTGCATCATCGTCCCCCTCGACAGCCGCCAGAGCATTACCTCGTCATGACGCTATCAACGGGCACAGGCGCCTCTGACGCGTAGCTCCGGATTGGAGCATCGAGCCCCCTTGATGCGGTGACCGCCGGGGGTAGCGGAACGCCGGCCACACCGAATGTCGAAATGAATGTACCCGCTACACGCGCATCCGATCATCGCCGGTCACCCGTGGAGCCCTGATACCTGTAGCTGTGAATCACAGCGGTGGGTGGCGTGGCTTTCACAGCGTTCGATGGCTGACCAACGTCCGTATCAGGATCGACATCCGGCGCTGGAAGAAGACTTCCATATCAGTTCAGTTCCGTGACGAAGCCGATCTTATTGCCGTCCATGTCCGTGAGTTCGAAGAACTCGACGACATCCTGAATCCGCCGCAGCTCGCTGACCCGGAGCCCGAGTTTTTTGAACCTCATGTGCTCTTCGGCGGCATCTTCGACGCTGATGTTGACGGACAAACCCTCGCACCCAGCGAGCTGTGGAGCCAGCGCAAGCTGAAGCCAGAAAGGGCCGAGGTCGAATTCCACGAGACCGTCGAGAGGCATCTGCGCGGGCTCCCCAAGCTCGAAAGCTGATGTATACCAGGCAACCGCTGATTCCACATCACGGACTGGCACCCCGATGGTCACTGCTTGCGCTCTCATCCGAGCAACCTAGCAACCCGCCCATGAGGTGGGAAGGACCATCGGGCGCTTCAGAGCTGGAGGACATGACTATTCATGCCCGTGAGCCGGTCCTGACCGAGAATATGACGGCGATCATGGGAACCCGTGAGGCGACAACTGCCGTGCCGAACTCATAAATTCTTGCCCGGTCCGACAGGCGAGATCTACCCCGTTGCCTCATAGGTCGCCGGTACAGCCGCGATAGGGAGAGTGGCGATGGTCTCCCTGAACACGTCGGCTTGTCCCTCAAGCCTCCTGATCAACGCGCCGGAGTGCTTCGCTCTCGTCGGTTGCTGACCGAGGGCGCGGGTTGCTGATGCCTCTAGTTGCGCTGCCCCCACCATCGCCGCACTGGCCTGCAGGCTCAGAAGCGCCGTGGTGATCTCTTCTTCGTCATGGTCTTGATAAGCCTGTTCGATGCGCTCTATCCGACCGGCCAGGAGTGCGCTGAAGGTGGTCAGAAAGTCCATTGCGACGTACAGGTCAAGATCTTCGACGAGCTTCGCCAATGCGGTCGTGTCAAAGACAGGAATCATCGGGTGCCTTCGAGTGCTGGTAACCCGCGGTATTCATCAGTGTCCGGGATTGACTGACTCGAGGTAACGCTGCACCGCGAGCTTCGGCACCCGGTAGGAGCGACCGAAGCGGATGCTCTCCATCGCCCCGGACTGCATCAACCGATACACCGTCATCTTCGACACCCGCATACTGGCAGCTATTTCTGCGACCGTCAGAAGGTCTGTCGTCATCGATGTGTTCTGTGCCATGACTACCCCAGCTCCCCGTATCGTGTGCCACGTTGGCCACAGTCTTAACACTGAACTGTTCCTGCTGGTTACACACGAGTAGTGACTACCTGTTCCGCACCACCGTCGACCAAGTACCAGGCAGGCCGCCGGCTCCTGGTGTCACCGCATCCGATGGATGCTGAGGCGCACCCGCAACGGACGCTGGCACCACATCACCGCCGACGCTTCAAGCGGTGGATGGGCGACGTGACCCCAACCTGCCGGGCACTCGATGAGGAACCAGAGGCAACCGATGGACTCCGAGGCCTAAGCCGGCCCTTCGATAGGATTACCCGTCCCGTGCTCGATCCAAGGGCCGGTCCCGGTCACCGGGCACGTGGCATCCAGAGCCTTCGACGTGGTGTCGTAATCGGTCGTGGGGAGCCCGTACGTCGAGCTGAGCATGGCGATGTCGCGATCGACGCGACCGTCGCTCCACAATGCGTCATAGCGGAATCCTCGAACCTCGCGACGCAGCCACCTGGTGGTGCGAGGGTACGCGGTCACCCGGAAAGCGATCGGCGCCTGATCGCGGGTCGACCAGGTGCGGGCATGCCGCAATACCGTACCCAATCGGGTGACGGCGAACGAGGACTCGGCGGTCCCGGCATCGGAGAACGACGCCATGCCTCCGTACAGGGTCAGGGAATCCGAGGCGGCTTCACGAAGATGATGTTCCCCCTGGATGTCCTCGAACAGCCGAAGGAGCCGATCAGCGGCATGGATTCGCGCCTCGTCCCCCTCTGCCTGAGCGACCACACGGACATGAGCGATGGCGGCGATGGCATCACTCTGGACCGACTCGACCGTTTCCCGCTTCGTACTCATGCCCTCATCCTATGGATGCGCCAGAGCAGCCTCATCAAGGAGGCCCTGTCGGGAATCCCTCAGCGGATGATGCATCCTGTGGAAGCGAGGATCCATTGGTCGAAGGCGTCCAGGTGGGCATCAGGCGAGACACCTGCGAGGTCGACACGCGTGGCGTTCCGGCCGCTCTCGACGAACCGGTTCTTCTGCTCGGTGGTCGACTTGCCGTGCTCGGCATATATCACCAGGGTCGGGACAGCGAGGCTCTCCATTCCTCCCACCGCCGCGACATGCGGCAGTGAGGTTCCGGGGCATCACGTCCCGCTCGAACCGGGGGTACAGGCCATCCTCGCGTTCATCGAGGACCGCTCCCCATGAGCGCGACAGCGCACGGCGCCGAGAGCGGCAAGCGCGGACTCCTGGTCGCATACGGGCCGACCATGACCTTCCGGAGTCCCGCCGCCGGCGTCGCACTTCACAAGGACGAGTCGGCGCACCCCGGCTGGATGAGGGCGCCCAGGGGCGGTGCTGTACGAGTAACGCCGTCAGCAGACAGAAGAAGACCCCCGGAGTCTCGAGGACTCCGGGGGTCTTGTCTGTAGCGGTGGTGGGACTCGATCCCACGACCTCACGATTATGAGTCGTGCGCTCTAACCAGCTGAGCTACACCGCCCTAAATGAGGCTGCCCGCACCGATCGGATGATCGTCACGGGCCCCTCATTCATGAGCCCCCCACCGGAATCGATCCGGTGACCTCGTTCTTACCAAGAACGCGCTCTACCACTGAGCTAGGGGGGCAACAGCAAGAAACTTTACCAGTTCCCGGCCGCTGGTGCGAAATCGACAGCGGCCCGAACGGGCCGACCCCTGATTCCGCGTCGGACCCGCGCGGGGCGAGGGTCCGACGGGGTTCGACTAGCTAGTTCCTACCACTGCTCGGACTGGGCGCTGGAGCGTCCTGCTCCGGCTCCCGCACCCTTGGTGTAGCGGGGCTTGCGGGTGGCGTCGCCCGAGAAACGGGTGTCGCCGTCGCGCTTCGGAAAGTCCTTCTTGAAGGGCTTCTTGAACTCGCCAGCGCCGCGGTTGCCCGAGGGCTTGCGTCCCTTGTCGAGCTCGAGGTGGATGAGCTCACCGCCGATGCGCGTCTTGGAGAGCGCACGCAGCTGGTCCGTGGACAGGTCCGCGGGCAGCTCCACGAGGCTGTGGTCGGCGCGGATGTCGATGCCGCCGATCTGCGAGGAGGACAGGCCGCCCTCGTTGGCGATGGCGCCGACGATCGAGCCCGGCATCACGCGCTGGCGACGCCCCACCGCGATGCGGTAGGTGGCGTTGCCCTCGGTGAGGGTGCGCGTCGGGCCACGGGAGCCGAAGGCGTCCTTGCGGCCCTCGGCCCGCTCGCGCTGGCCGGCGGGAGCGACGGGGATGTCCTGGACGAGGATCGGCTGTCCGCCCTGCGCCATGACGGCGAGGGCAGCGGCGATCTCGGTGGCGGGCACGTCGTGCTCGCGCTCGTAGTTCGCGATGAGGTCGCGGAACAGTGCCACGTCCTTGCCTGCCAGCGTCTGGGTGATCTTGTCCGCGAACTTGCTGAGGCGCAGTTCGTTGATCTTCGCCGTGGAGGGCAGCTGCATCTGCTCGACGGGCTGGCGCGTGGCCTTCTCGATCGAGCGGAGCAGGTACTTCTCACGCGGGGTGATGAAGAGGATCGCGTCACCCGAACGTCCTGCGCGGCCGGTACGACCGATGCGGTGGACGTAGGACTCCGTGTCGTTGGGGATGTCGTAGTTCACGACGAGCGAGATGCGCTCCACGTCGAGGCCGCGGGCGGCGACGTCCGTGGCGACGAGGATGTCGATCTTGCCCTCGCGCAGCGCCTCGACGGTGCGCTCGCGCTGCTGCTGGGGGATGTCTCCGTTGATGGCTGCGGCTGTGAAGCCCCGTGAACGCAACTTGTCCGCCAGGTCTTCCGTGGCCGCCTTGGTACGGACGAAGGCGATGATGCCGTCGTAGTCCTCCACCTCGAGGATGCGGGTCATCGCGTCGAGCTTGTGCGGGCCCATGACCTGCAGGTAGCGCTGACGCGTGTTGGTGCCCGTCGTCGTCTTGCCCTTGACCGAGATCTCGGCCGGATCGTTCAGGTACTTCTTGGCGATCCGGCGGATGGCCGGCGGCATGGTCGCGGAGAACAGTGCAACCTGCTTCTCGGCGGGCGTCGAGCCGAGGATCTTCTCGACGTCCTCGGCGAAGCCCATGCGCAGCATCTCGTCGGCCTCGTCGAGGACGACGTACTCGAGGTTGGAGAGGTCCAGCGACCCCTTCTCGATGTGGTCGATGACGCGACCCGGGGTACCGACGACGACCTGCGCGCCGCGGCGGAGGCCGTTGAGCTGGGGGCCGTAGGGCGATCCGCCGTAGACGGGAAGGACGGTGAAGCCCTCCATGTGCTTGGCGTAGGAGGTGAAGGCGTCGGCCACCTGCAGCGCGAGCTCGCGGGTCGGTGCGAGCACCAGGACCTGCGTGTTCTTGCTGGGTCCGCCGTTGACGTCTGCGAGTTCCGCCATCTTCGACAGCGCGGGTACGGCGAACGCGGCCGTCTTGCCGGTGCCGGTCTGGGCCAGGCCGACGACGTCGCGACCTTCGAGCAGCGCGGGAATGGTTGCTGCCTGGATGGGTGAGGGCTTTTCGTAGCCGAGGTCGTTCAGTGCCGCGAGGATGCGGCCGTCGAGGTTGAGCTCGGTGAAGCGGATGTTCACGCCGTCGTCGTCGGACTCCGGAGCGGGAACCGCTGCGGTGGTCTCGGTGACGGGAGTGGTGTCGGTGATGTGCTCGGACAGGTTTTCAGGCACGGAAAGAATTCCTCCAGATAGGTGCCGGACGGCCTGAGGATGGAGCCCGCAGAGCCGAATGAACATGGATCCGGCACTGTTTCAATCCCGAGGCCGAGCTCCTCGTCACACTGTGTTCTCTGCTCTCTCAGCAGTGATGTGTGACGTTTCTTCTAGCCGGCGCTCCCTGATGAATCTGCTCGCGAGTCTTCGCTCCGAGCCCCAACACAACCTATCCGGCCCGAAAGGGGCGGAAATAAAGGGAATACCGGTGTGGGGGATGTTCCCAGTCTACGGCACGTACGCCCCGTCGCGCTCCACGAGGAGGCCATCCGGCAGGTGACGTTCGGCACGTCAGGCCGGCGAGGCGACCTTCAGGGCCTGCAGCGCGGCCTTGCGGACCTGCGGGGTGAGGGCGAGGTGTCCGGCCGCCGCGGCATCGAGCAGTGCGTGCGCCTGGCGTGCGTCGGGGCCCGCGTAGACCTGCGCAGCGGTGACACCGTGCTCGGGGACGCTGGTCACCCGGATGGTGTCACCCGCGGAGACGCTCCCCTTGGTCACGACGCTCAGGTAGGTGCCCACCCTGTTGGCCTCGGCGAAGCGCTTTACCCAGGACCTCTCGCCGAGGTACCGGGCGAAGTTCACGCAGGGCGTCCTCGGCATCGTCACCTCGAGCACCACCTGCTCCCCCACGCTCCACCGCTCACCGATGACGGCGTTGGAGGCGTCGATCCCCGCGACGCGGAGGTTCTCCCCGAACAGGCCGGGCGTCACCTCACGCCCCAGCTGCTGCGCCCAGAACTCGGCGTCGTCCTGGGAGTAGGCGTAGAGGGCCTTCGTCGGTCCCCCGTGGTGCTTCCGGCTCGCCTGGATGTCGCCGGTGAGTCCGAGCGGATGGACGTTCACGGGCCCGTCGACCGCACGCTTGTCGATCGCAGTGACCCCGGTCGAGTCCTTCGTGGGGAGGAGTTCGTGCACGCGGCAGACGGCGAGGAGGGTACCGGTGGTCATGGCGACCATCCTATGCGGCGCCCGCATCCGCGCTCCCGGTCAGGGTTCGAAGCGGTAGCCCATCCCACTCTCGGTCACGAAGTACCGCGGCGAGCCCGGATCGGGCTCGAGCTTCTTGCGCAGCTGTGCCATGTAGACGCGGAGGTACTGCACGTCCTTCGCGTAGGCGGGTCCCCAGACGTCGAGGAGGAGCTGCTGCTGGGAGACGAGCCGGCCCGGGTGCGCGATCAGCCGGTCCACGATCTTCCACTCCGTGGGCGTCAGCCGGACGTCCTTCCCGTCCTTCACGACCCGGCGCGCACCGGCGTCGAGCAGGAAATCGGGCGTCTCGAGGACGGGTGCGGCGGCCTCGACGGCCGCACGCCGGGCGGCCGCACGGAGCCGCGCGAGCAGTTCGTCGAGGCCGAAGGGCTTCGTCACGTAGTCGTCGGCCCCGGCGTCGAGGGCATCGACCTTGTCCTGCGAGCCGTGGCGGGCGGACAGCACGATGATGTGCACCTGCGACCAGCCGCGGATCCGACGGATGACCTCCACCCCGTCGAGGTCCGGCAGGCCGAGGTCCAGCACGATGATGTCCGGGTGGTGCTCGGCCGCGGCGGCGAGTGCCGTCTCGCCGTCGACGGCTGTGACGCACTGGTAGCCGTAGGCGCGGAGGTTGATCTCGAGGGCGCGGAGGAGCTGTGGTTCGTCGTCGACCACCAGCACCCGCGTCACAGGTCCGCCCCGGTCGAGATCGGCAGGCGGATCACGAGCGTCAGCCCGCCGCCGGGGGTCTGCTCGGCGTCGAGCACGCCGCCCATGACCTCGGTGAATCCCTTCGCCACGGCCAGGCCCAGTCCGACGCCGGCTCCGGACGGCGCGTCGTCGAGGCGTTGGAACGGACGGAACATGGTGTCCACGTCGTCGCGGGACACCCCCTGGCCGTGGTCGATGACGCGCAGCTCGCTCGCGGGGAAGCCGTTGATGAGCGCCCTGCCGGTGCCGCCGATGGACGCGGTGACCTCGATCAGCGAGTCCGGGGCGTACTTCCCTGCGTTCTCGACGATGTTCGCGAGGACCCGCTCCAGCAGTCCGGGGTCCGCTTCGATGGCCGGGAGGTTGGGCGGGATGGACACGTGCACGCGGTCCTCGGACACGTTCGCGAGGGCGGGTCCGACGACGTCGATCCACTTGAGCGGCCGCACGTGCGCGTTCACGGCGTCACCGGTGATGCGGGACATGTCCAGCAGGTTGTTGACGAGCGCATCCAGCCTGTCCGAGTAGTCCTCGATGGTCTCGAGGAGTTCGTCCTCGTCCTCCTGCGAGAAGGTCACCTCCGACTGCCGCAGGCTGCTGACCGCGAGCTTGATGCCGGCCAGGGGCGTGCGGAGGTCGTGGGACACCGAACGCAGGATCGCCGTGCGCATGACGTTGCCCTCGACGAGCCGGCGGTTCGTGCGTGTGCTCGCGAGGAGTTCCTGCCGCTGCAGCATCGAGCGCAGTTGCCCGGCGAACGCCGTCAGGAGGCCGCGCTCGCGCCCCGACAGAGGACGCCCGTACAGCGCGAGCGAGAAGTCGCCGTCGACCGCTTCCCTGGTGGTCGCCGTCTCCAGCGTCCAGCGGTCCTCACTCACGCGAGCGGGGGCGTCCGTTCCCTGGGCCGACCCGCCGGTACCCGGCCCGCGACCGGCGGCGCTTGCCTGCCCGCGGCCTGGGGCGCTCGAGGCGGGGCCGGCCGCGTCCTGCTGCCGAGGTGTCGGACGGACGGCCAGCGCCCTGCGTTCCCGGCGGTCTTCGGCCGACGCGCCGTCCTGCCCGGTCTCGTCACTCCCGGCCGCGCTCCTTCCGGTCCCGGTGCTCCCGTCCTCGGGACCGAACAGGGCGACGGCGTCGACGTCGAACTGCGACTGGACGTGCTGCAGGAAGCCCTGGAGCGTGTCCTCCTCCGCGAGCGCACCACGTGCGAGTTCACCGAGCAGAGCCGCCTCCTGCTGCGCCAGCACCGCCTCCCTGGAACGGCGGGCGGAGAGGCCGACGACGAGCGAGACCGCCACCGCGACGGCGATGAAGATGAACACGGTGACCACGTTCTCGGCGTCGGCGATCTCGAGGGAACCGAACGGCTCGGTCGACGTGTAGTTGAGGATGATGCTGCTCCACAGGGCCGCGAGCAGGGCGGGCCAGAGGCCACCGATCAAAGCGACGGCGATGACGCCTGCCAGCTGGAACAGCACGTCGACGACGAGCAGCGAGTTGCCCACCGCGAAGACGGCTGCCTCGAGGAGGGGCGGCAGGGCGAGCGCCACGACGCAGGCGCCGACGACCCGCAGACGGCTGACAGGAGCTGCGAGGGTACGCCGGGCCGCCACGGACATCAGGGGTTCCGGCTACTGGGCACGACGCCGTCGTCGAGCGCGGTGTCCCTGCTGCTCCCGCTCGGGGTCCGCCCGGATCCCGCTGCCGCCTGCTCGTCCATGCTGCTCGGAGCATGGACCGCCAGGCGCCGGGACAGGAGCACCCAGAGCACGGTGATGGCGAGAGCGCAGAAGACGCCGGCGCTCGAGGCCATGAGCCAGCCCGTCGTCAGCTGCGAATTGAGGTCCTGGGCTCCGAACAGCAGGCCGATGGTCTTGGGCGAGTAGATGAAGACCACGAGGGTGATGACGAAGAGGGCCGCAGCTGCCGCGCGGTACGCCCGCAGTTCCGCCGGGAGTCCGGCGGCCTGGCCTGCGAGGACGGCCAGGACCACCACGATCCACACCCAGTGGTGGGACCAGGAGATCGGCGAGATGAGGAGCATGAGCAGCGACGTCATGGCGATGGGCAGGAAGCGGTCACCGCGCCGTCCGGCCGTGCGGATGACGAAGGCCGTCGCGGCGACCAGCAGGAGGGAGCCGAGCAGCCACGGGATGGTGGAGGGGAAGTCGGGCCCGAGGAAATGCAGGATCGCACCGCGGAGGGACAGGTTGTCCACGTAGCCCTCGCCGCCGATGCGGCCAGTGTCACGCAGCATCTGCAGCCAGTAGGTCGCCGATTCCGCGGGCAGCAGGAGGAACCCGAGCGCGATCGTCCCGAAGAAGCCGCCGGCCATCGTGAACAGCTGCTTCCACTCGCCGCGCACGAGGAAGTACAGGCCGAAGACCAGGGGCGTCAGCTTGACGCCCGCGGCGATGCCGGTGAGCAGGCCGGTCGGCATGCGTCGGTGCGGGCCGGAGAGCAGGTCCGCGGCGATCATCGCGAAGAGCAGGATGTTGACCTGGGAGAAGGCCATGGTCTCGCGCCACGGGCCGAGCAGGCAGACCACACCGGTGCCCGCGATGGCCAGCGGCAGGGCTGCGGGGTGCCGCACCACCTCCCGCACACCGCGGAAGCCGCCGAGGTACCGCGTGACGAGGAGGGAGGTCGCAGCGGCGATGAGGACCGATAGCCCCACGAAGAGGAGGGCGCCCGTCTCGGCGCTGACGAGCGTCAGCACGGTGAAGGCCAGGGCCGCGAAGGGCGGGTAGGTGAAGAGGAGCGACCCCTCGCCCTCGCCGAAGGACCGCGTGTAGAGCGAGCCGTCGCCGTCGACCACGGACTGTCCGCCCATCCGGTAGACGCGGAAGTCCAGGCCGATGAAGTCCGCCCAGGCGAACGCCCAGACCCCCAGAGCGGCTGCGACGGCCACTGCGGCGACGACGCCCAGCGCCCGGACCGCTGCCGGGATACTGCGCTGGCTCATGCTTTCCTTCCGATCAACAGGGTGCTGTCACCGGCCCGGGAAACCCTGCGGAACGGCTCATCCAGTGTAGGCACGGCCCCGGGCAGGTGCCCGCGGGCCGATATGGTGGAAATCACCCCGCACCCTCGCGAAAGGTCGATGCACCCATGTCCTCCCCCAGCGGCACCACCATGCCCGCTTCCACCACGGCCATCACCAATGCCCACGTCGTCCCGATCGACGGGGAGCCCTTCGACGGCACCGTCGTCGTGGAGGACGGCCGGATCACGGCCCTCGGCGCCTCCGTTCCGGTGCCCGACGGCGCCACGGTCGTCGATGCGGGCGGCAAGTGGCTGCTCCCGGGCTTCGTCGACGCCCACGTCCACCTCGGGACGCACGAGGAAGGTGAAGGCGCCGCAGGTGACGACACCAACGAGATGACCAACCCGAACACCGCCGGCGTCCGCGCGATCGATGCAGTCAACCCCTTCGACCCCGGCTTCGACGACGCCCTCGCCGGCGGCGTCACCACGGTGAACGTCAACCCCGGCTCCGGAAACCCGATCGGGGGCCTCGCCGTCGCCCTCCACACGCACGGGCGCTACCTCGAGGAGATGGTGCTGCGCTCCCCCAGCGGCCTGAAGTCCGCTCTCGGCGAGAACCCCAAGCGCGTCTACGGCGGCAAGGACAAGACGCCGTCGACCCGACTGGGCACCGCGCTCGTCATCCGTGAGGCGTTTATGAAGGCCCAGAACTACATGGGCAAGGCCGACGAGAACGCGCGCGACCCGCATCTCGAGGCCCTCGCCATGGTGCTGCGCCGCGAGATCCCCTGGCGCCAGCACGCCCACCGTGCCGACGACATCGCCACGGCCCTCCGCATCGCCGACGAGTTCGGCTACGACCTCGTCCTGGACCACGGAACCGAGGCGCACCTGCTCGGCGACGTGCTGGCGGAACGCGGGACCCCCGTGCTGATCGGGCCGCTGTTCACCACGAAGTCCAAGGTGGAGCTGCGCGGCCGCTCCATCGCCAACCCGGGCAAGCTCGCGAGGGCCGGCGTCGAGATCTCGATCATCACCGACCACCCCGTGATCCCGATCAACTTCCTGGTGCATCAGGCCACGCTGGCGGTCAAGGAGGGCCTGGACCGGGAGACGGCGCTGCGCTCCATCACGATCAACCCCGCGAAGGTCCTCGGCCTGGCGGACCGCCTCGGCTCGCTCGCCGTCGGCAAGGATGCGGACCTGGTGCTGTGGAGCGGCGACCCGCTCGACGTCATGCAGCGTGCCCTGCAGGTGTGGATCGGCGGCACGGAGGTCTACTCCTACGACACCGAAACCTCCACCGGCACCGTCGCCCCGCGAGGATAGGCAATCTTGGGTCCCCGTCCGAACGCACTGCCGCCACGGCCGTTCACGCTGCGCGCGGCGATCGTGCTGTGGCTCGTGATCGCGGTGCTGCTGCTGATCGCCGCGGGCACCTTCATCACGTCGGCCGCGATGCAGGACCTCGACCGGGCAGGCTTCATCGGGCTCGGGGCGCTCGCCGTCCTGCAGCTGATCCTCCTGCTCCCGCTGCGCCGGGGCAGGAGGAGCGCCCGCGAGCTGCTGAGCACCATCGGCATCATCGTGGGCGTGCCGATCATCGTCCGCGGGACGCCGGGCCTGTCACTCATCGCGGGGGCGATGCTCGTCGCGGTGCTGCTGATGTGGCTGCCGCAGAGCAGCGACTACTTCCAGCTGACCCAGCCGAAGGCGAAGAAGCGCTTCCGGCTGCCGGGTTCCCGCTAGCGGGGCGTGCCGGCGCGGCGTCGTGCACGGCTTTCGCCCTCGGAAGGGCGTGTCGGGCCAGGACACGCCGCGAAGGACGCCGTCCCCGCCGAAAACACGTGCACGAGGCCGCGGCGGCCCGGCCGACTCCGGACACACGAAGGGCCCCTCCATCAGGAGGGGCCCTTCGCATCAGGACTGGCGCAGTGTGGCGATCGCCTGGTCGAGATCGGTGATCAGGTCCTCGAGGTCCTCGATGCCGACGGACAGCCGGACCAGGTTCTCGGGGACGGCGAGCTCGGTGCCCTTGACGGACGCGTGCGTCATGTCGGACGGGTAGTTCATCAGCGACTCGATGCCGCCGAGGGACTCCGCCAGCAGGAATACGTGCGTCGACTCCGCCACCTTCTTCGCGGCCTCCGCCCCACCCTTGAAGGTCACGGAGATCATCCCGCCGAAGTCCTTCATCTGGGCAGCCGCGAGGTCGTGGCCCGGGTGCTCGGGCAGCCCAGGGTAGTACACGTGCTCCACCTCGTCCTGCTCGAGGAGCCAGCGAGCGATCGCGGTCGCGTTGGAGGAGTGCCGGTCCATGCGCACTCCGAGGGTCTTGAGCCCGCGGGTGGTGAGCCAGGCCTCCATGGGAGCCGACACGGCGCCGACGGCGAACTGGATGAACCCGATCTTCTCGGCGAGCTCGCCGTCGTTCACGACGACGGCCCCGCCGCTGGCGTCCGAGTGCCCGCCGATGTACTTGGTCGTCGAGTGGACGACGACGTCGGCACCGAAGGTGAGCGGCTGCTGCAGGTAGGGCGAGGCGAACGTGTTGTCGACGACGAGCAGGGCACCGGCGTCGTGCGCGAGCTGGGCGGTCGCGGCGATGTCGGTGATCTTCATCATCGGGTTCGACGGCGTCTCGACCCACACCATCCTGGTGTTGTTCGCGGCGATGGCGGACCGGACCGCGTCGGCGTCCGCCATGTCCACGGCGGTGTTGGTGATGCCCCACTGGGACAGCACACGGTCGATCAGGCGGTAGGTGCCGCCGTACGCGTCGTTGCCGAGGACGATGTGGTCGCCCGGACGGAGGGCGGCCCGGATGAGCGCGTCCTCCGCCGCGAGGCCCGACGAGAAGCTGAAGGCGTGCTCGCCGCCCTCGAGCGCCGCGATCTGGACCTGCAGCGCATCACGGGTGGGGTTGGTGCCGCGCCCGTACTCGTAGCCGTTGCGCAGCTTGCCGATGCCGTCCTGCGCGAACGTGGTGGTCTGGTACAGGGGCGGGATCACCGCTCCCGTCGTGGGGTCGGGGGTCTGGCCTGCGTGGACGGCCCGGGTGTTGAAACCCTGGGCGTTCGAGTGCGTCACGATGCTCCTGAGAATCCTGGTGGGAGTGAGTTATCTGCTCATGTACGTCAGCAAGTCGTGGCGCGTCAGAATTCCCACCGGGGACCCGACGTTCGTCACCATCAGCGCGTCGACGTCCTGGAGCCGTTCCCGCGCCGTCTCGACGGATTCGAGCGACCCGATGAGCGGGAGCTTCCCGTCCATGTGCTGCGAGATCTGGTCCGTCAGCTGCGCCTCGCCGCTGAAGATCTTCGCCGTCAGCGACCGCTCGTCGACGGACCCCAGCACCTCCCCCACCCTGACGGGAGGCTTCCGGGACAGCACCGGGAGGCTGGAGACGCCGTGTTCGGCCAGGGTCGCGATGACGTCGCGGACGGTCTCGGTGGGGTGCGTGTGCACGAGGTCCGGCAGCGAGCTGTTCTTGGCGCGCAGCACCTCGCCGACGCTCGCCTCGTCGCCGCCGGCCATAAAGCCGTGGGACTTCATCCAGTCGTCGTTGAAGATCTTGCCGAGGTAGCCGCGGCCGCCGTCGGGCAGGAGGACGACGACGACGTCGTCGGCGGTCAGGTCCTTGGCGACGCGCAACGCGGCGACGACCGCCATACCGCAGGACCCGCCGACCAGCAGCCCCTCCTCGCGGGCGAGGCGCCGGGTCATCTCGAAGCTCTCGGCGTCCGTGACGCCGTGGATCTCGTCCGGGATGGAGGGGTCGTAGGACTCGGGCCACATGTCCTCGCCGACGCCCTCGACGAAGTAGGGGCGTCCGGTGCCGCCCGAGTAGATGGAGCCGTCGGGGTCGGCGCCGATGATGCGTACGGGCCCGCCATCGCGGTCCGCCGAGACCTCCTTCAGGTACCGGCCGGTGCCGGTGATGGTGCCGCCGGTGCCGACGCCGGTGACGAAGTGCGTGAGCTTGCCGTCGGTGTCGTTCCAGATCTCGGGGCCCGTGGTCTCGTAGTGGCTCAGCGGCCCGTTCTGGTTGGAGAACTGGTCGGGCTTGTAGGCACCGGGGATCTCGCGGACGAGGCGGTCGGAGACGCCGTAGTAGGAGTGGGGGCTGTCGGGGGCGACGGCGGTCGGCGTGACCACGACTTCCGCGCCGTAGGCCTTGAGGACGTTGCGCTTGTCCTCGCCCACCTTGTCGGGCACCACGAAGACGCATTTGTAGCCGCGCTGCTGCGCCACGAGGGCGAGTCCGACACCGGTGTTGCCGGAGGTCGGTTCGACGATGGTTCCGCCGGGCTTGATCTTCCCCTCGGCTTCGGCTGCGTCGATGATCTTCGCCGCGATGCGGTCCTTCACCGACCCGCCCGGGTTGAGGTATTCGACCTTCGCGAGGACGGTGGCTGCGATACCGTCGGTGACGGAGTTGAGCCTGACCAGCGGGGTGTTGCCGATCAGGTCGACGATTGAATTGGCATACTTCATGACTACAAAGTTACCGGCTGGTGCCCGCACGACCATGCCGCCGTTACGCCGCGGGACGCGACCCGACCTGCTACTGCCCCTGGATCGGAGCCCGCCCGTGACCCTGCGCACTGCCTCCCGGGCGATCCTGCCGGTCCTCGCCCTGGCCTGCATCGCCGCCGGCCTGCTGCCCGGCCCTGCCCTGGCCGGACTGTGGGAGCGTATCTGGCCGATCCTGCTCTTCGTGACCGCCATGACGGTGGTTACGGACCTGCTCTTCGCGGCGGGCGTCTTCGAACGGATCATCGCGGCGTCGGCGCGCCTGGCCGGGGGCCGCACGATCGTGCTGTGGCTCGTGACCGTCGTCCTCGCCGTGGGCTGCACCGTCTTCTTCTCGCTGGATACGACGGCGGTGCTGCTCACGCCCCTGGTGGTGCTGCTCGCCCGGCGGAGCGGGCTCCCTCCCCTGCCCTTCGCGATGACGATCGTCTGGCTCGCCAATACGGCGTCCCTGCTCCTGCCGGTGTCCAACCTGACGAACCTCCTGGTGCAGGAGCGGCTGCAGCTCACTCCGGCGGCCTTCGCAGGGCTCGTTTACGGCCCGGCGGTGGTGGGCATCGTCGTGCCGTGCGCCGTCCTGCTCCTGATCTTCCGCCGGCAGCTGTCCGGCCGCTTCTCACCCGCCGCACCCCGCGCAGCGGAGGACCGCGTCCTGCTGCTGTGCGGTTACGCGGTCCTCGCACTCCTGGTGCCCGCCCTGGTCAGCGGGATCCCGGTGGCGGCGAGTGCGAGCGTGGCCGCCGGCGTCCTCCTGGTCCTCTTCGCGGTCCGGCGACGCAGCACGCTGACCTTCCGGCTGATCCCGGTGAATCCGCTCGTCCTGGCCCTCAGCCTCTTCGTGCTCGTCACGGCGGCCCAGGCGCAGGGCCTCGACGCCGGGATAACTCCCGTGGCCGGGACCGGGGCGGGACTCGCGGACCTCCTGCAGCTCGCGGCCGTCGGTGCCGCCGGCGCCAATGCCGTCAACAACCTGCCCGCCTACCTGGCCCTGGAACCGCTGGCCGGCTCCCCCCTCCGCCTGGCAGCACTGCTCATCGGTGCGAACCTCGGGCCGCTCGTCACCCCCTGGGGATCGCTCGCGACCCTGCTGTGGGCCGAACGGCTGCAGTCCCTCGGCCTGTCCGTCCGATGGGTGCCGTTCGCGCTGGCGGGACTGCTGGTGACGGCGCTGACGCTGCCCGCGGCCGTCGTCGTGCTGTGGTGGACGGGGTCCTGAGCCTAGGCTGGGTTGGTAAGCAGCCTGCCGATGAAGGGAACCGACCATGACGAACACCATGACGAACACCTACCGGATCGCTGCGATCGCCGGCGACGGCATCGGCAAGGAGGTCATGCCGGAGGGGTTGCGCGCGCTCCGGACGGCCGCGGACAGGTACGGCTTCGGGGTCGAGGTCACGGAGTTCGACTACGCCAGCGCCGACTACTACCTCGAACACGGGCAGATGCTGCCGGACGGCTGGTTCGAGGAACTGCGCGGCTTCGACGCGATCTTCTTCGGGGCCGTCGGCTGGCCCGACGTCGTGCCGGACCACGTGTCGCTCTGGGGCAGCCTGCTGCAGTTCCGGCGCCACTTCGACCAGTACGTGAACCTGCGTCCGGTGCGGTTGCTGCCGGGGATCACCAGTCCCCTGGCCGGCAGGAAGCCGGGCGACGTCGACTTCTACGTGGTCCGCGAGAACACCGAGGGCGAGTACTCGAGCGTCGGCGGCAGGATGTTCGAGGGCACGGACCGCGAGACGGTCATCCAGGACACCGTCATGACCCGTACCGGCGTGGACCGCATCCTGAAATACGCCTTCGAGCTCGCCCGGAAGCGGGAGAAGAAGCACCTGACGTCGGCCACGAAGAGCAACGGCATCTCGATCACCATGCCGTACTGGGACGAGCGCGTGGAGGCGATGGCGGCCGGCTACGAGGACGTGCGCACGGACAAGTTCCACATCGACATCCTCTGCGCGAACTTCGTCCTCCACCCCGACTGGTTCGACGTCGTCGTGGCCAGCAACCTCTTCGGCGACATCCTGTCCGATCTCGGGCCGGCATGCACGGGCACCATCGGGGTCGCACCCAGCGGCAACATCAACCCCGACCGGACCTTCCCCAGCCTCTTCGAGCCGGTGCATGGCTCGGCGCCGGACATCGCGGGCAAGGGGATCGCCAATCCGGTCGGCCAGATCTGGAGCGCCTCGATGATGCTGGAGCACCTCGGCGAGCCGGAGGCGGCCGCCGCGATCCTCGGCGCCATCGAGTCGGTGCTGGCCGCCGGCGGTGACACCCTCACCCGGGACCTCGGCGGTACCGGGACGACGGCGTCGCTCGGCGAGGCGATCGCGTCGACGATCCGTGGGTGATCCGCGGCCCTAGCGCCCCGCCCCGTCGGCGGAGACCTCCCACAGGCGGGCACCCGCGCCGGCCGCGCCGCGCGACTCGACCACGCGCCGGGTCCGCTCGCGCACCGCTGCCTCGTGCTCCGGGGACGAGCAGGCCCCGACCGGCCGATCGGGGGCGACGGAACACCAGCGGTAGGGTGCCGCGACGATCAGGGACGGCACCCAGTCGAAGCCGGAGACGGACCAGCCGCCGCCGGCAGCCCGGCTCAGCCGGACCCGGATCATCAGGCCTTCGTTGTTGACCTCGTGGGCGGGTGACAGCTCTGTCACCCCGTTGCCCAGCCCGTACGCGATCCACGTGCCGTTGTAGCGCTCGACCGGCAGGACCGAGTGGGTGTGGTGGCCGTAGACGACGTCGATCTCGCCGCTGTCCGCGAGCGCGTGGGCGACCTCCACCTGCTGGGCGTTCGGGACGGAAGCGTATTCGTCGCCGGCGTGCAGTGCAGCGATCACGATGTCCGCCCCCTGGCCCCGGGCCGCCGTCGCCTTCGCGATCATGTCCTGCGCATCGATCAGGTCCACGCGCCACGGCTCGTCGGGCACCAGTCCGTTCAGCCCGTACGTCGCCTCGATGACCGCCACCCTCGCCTGTGGCTGGTCGAGGATCAGGACCTCCTCCGCATCGGCGGCGCTCGCATAGGACCCCGTGTGGTCGAGGCCCACCGCGTCCAGCGCCGCGAGCGTGCGTTCCACCCCCTGGGTGCCCCAGTCGATGGTGTGGTTGCTCGCGGTGGTGCACGCGTCGTATCCGACGTCCTTCGCCGCGGCGAGGATCTGCGGCGGGACGTTGAACTGCGGATAGCCGCTGAACGGTCCTTCCGCGTCGGCCACGGGTGTCTCGAGGTGGCAGACGCCGAGCGTGCCGGCCGCGAGATAGGGGCGCTGGCCCGCGAGCAACGGCCCGAAGTCCAGCGGAAGTCGGCCCGTCACCGCCGCGTCCGCCGCGGCCTGCTCCCACAGCTGCGGGTGCACCAGGAGGTCTCCCGTCAGGACGATGCCGACGCAGTCCTCGCATGCCGGCGGGGACGGTGACGGTTGCGGCGACCTGCTCGGCGAGGTGCGAGGGGATGCTGCCTGCGGTGCGGGATCCTGCGACGCCCGCCCGGAACGGTCCACCGTGCACCCTGCGCACAGCAGGGCCATCACGACGAGGAGGACGAGGAGCCCGGGCGCGACGAACTGCCACCCCCGATTCCTCTGGGCCTCCACCATCGGCTGTTCCTCAGGACGATTCCACCGGATGCCTGATGCTACTCCCGCGCGACCCCGCGTGACACGCCGTCGGACATCGGGACAGCACGGCCTCCGTGGGACGATTGAGGCATGAGCATCGCCCCCGCCGTCGTGCCCCCGGGTGCGGAAGCCGCGGAGTGGATCCCCGACGGACCCTACAATCTCGCCGCGACGATCGGCACGCTGCAGTGCGGCACCCACGACCCCTCCTTTCTCGTGCAGGGACCCGACTCCTGGCTCGCCTTCCGTACCGTCGACGGCCCCGTCACGCTCTCCCTGCGACAGCGGGGCTCCCTGACCAGCAGCCGCATCCAGGCGAACGCCTGGGGGCCAGGGGCTGCCCGGGCGCTGGCATCCCTTCCCCGCCTGCTGGGAGCGCACGACGACTGGACCGCCTTCGACTGCGCCGAGTTCCGGGCCACGCTGCCCGACCTCGCCCGCAAGGGCCGGTACCTCAATCCCGGCCTGCGCCTTCCGTCGTCGGGGCGGATGCTCGACACGGTGGCCCGGGCGATCCTCGAACAGAAGGTCACCGGCATCGAGGCCAAGCGCGCCTGGCGCTACCTGCTCGTCCGCTACGGCGACCCCGCCCCGGGTGCCGGTGGCGTCGCTCCCGCGGCACTCCGCCTTCCCCCGACCGCCGAGCAGTGGCGCCGCGTCCCGTCCTGGGACTGGCACAAGGCCGGCGTGGACGCGAAACGCTCGGCCACCATCCTCAAGGCGGCCCTCGTGGCGACCGGGCTGGAACGGCTCGCGTCCCTGCCGGGCGGTGACGCGGTCCGTGCCGGCCTGCGGTCCGTGCCCGGCATCGGCGTGTGGACGGCGGCCGAGGTGGTGCAGCGGACGCACGGCTGTCCCGACTCGATCTCCGTCGGCGACTACCACCTCGCGGCCTATGTCGGTGCTGCGCTCACCGGGCGGCGGACCGACGACGCCGGGATGATCGAGCTGCTCGCGCCGTGGCAGGGGCAGCGCCAGCGCGTGGTGCGGTCCCTGTACTCGAGCGGCTTCCGCAAGCCCACCTTCGGTCCCCGCCTCTCCCCCGAGGACCACCGCCGGCGCTAGGCCCGCCTTGTGCGCGTGACACGATGCGGCGGCCGATCCGGGCGCCGCTAGGGTGGAGGCATGAGCCGACCCGTAGACGTCACCGCAGTATTCACCCCGCTCGACGGCGAGTTCTTCCGCGTGAAGCTCGCCCTGGACATCGCCATCGAACAGGTGGTGCAGGAGCCCGGCTGCATCCGGTACGAGATCACCGAAGCGCAGGAGGACCGCATCGTCCTCACCGAGCAGTGGGAGTCCACCGACCTGCTGGACACGCACCTGCGCGGCCCCGCCGTCCAGGACCTCGGCGAATCGCTGAGCGCCCTGCTGGCCAGGCCCGTGGAGATGGTGCGGTCGGACCAGGCCGCCTAGCACCGGAACGAGAGAAGCCCCGCACTCGAGGAGTGCGGGGCTTCCGTTCGGAAGGACGGCTACTGCGCGTCGCCGGCGGTGTCGCCCTGCGCCTGCTGCTGCGCGATCTGCTCGTGCACGGCCTTCATGTCCAGGCCCTTGACGGCGTCGACCAGCTCACCGAACTGCGTCGCGTTGAGCGCGCCGGGCTGGGAGAAGACGAGGACCTTCTCGCGGAACGCCATCAGCGTGGGGATGGAGGTGATCCCCGCGGCTGCGGCGAGCGACTGCTCGGCCTCGGTGTCGACCTTCGCGAAGGTGACGTCCTCGTGCTGCTGCGAGACGGCGTCGTACACCGGTGCGAACTGCTTGCACGGCCCGCACCAGTCGGCCCAGAAGTCAACGAACACGATGTCGTTGCCCTCGATGGTCTCGGGGAAGCTTGCCTCAGTGATATTGATTGTCGACATCCTTCAACGCTAGCGACCCCCTGGACCCTTGTCAGGCCTGTTCGCTACCGATGAAGTGCCCGCCCACCCACCCTTTTCTCCGGAGGCCAGCATGACCGACCCCTACGACCTCGCACGATTCGTCGACGCGCAGGACGCCCACGGCACCTACGACCAGGCCCTCGCCGAGCTGCGGAACGGCCGGAAGACGGGGCATTGGATGTGGTTCGTCTTCCCGCAGGTGGCAGGACTCGGTAGCAGCCCGACGTCGGTCCGGTACGCCATCGGCTCCCTCGAGGAGGCACGCGCCTACATCGCGCATCGGGTCCTGGGCCCCCGCCTCATGGAGAGTGTCCACGCCCTCCTCAATCTGCAGGGCGGCGATCCGGTGGCGGTGCTCGGCGGGATCGATGCCCGCAAGCTGCAGTCCTCCATGACGCTCTTCGACCGGGCCGGGCCGCAGGAGCCGTGGTTCAGGGCGCTGCTGGACCGGTACTACGCGGGGGCGGAGGACGAGGCGACGACGTCGATCCTCGACGGCTGACGCCGTCGCTCCGGCCCTGTCGCTCCGGCCCTATTCGCCCGTCCCGGTGGCGTGCGTGAGCGAGGCGCGACCGGCGAGGATCACGCCCGCCGCGACGAGCACCATGACCGCGGCGACGGCGTAGGTGGCGCGGGGATCGAAGACCTCGGCCAGCTTCGTCGCGGCGAAGGGTGCGAGCGCCCCGCCCATCCACCGGACGAAGTTGTAGCCGGCCGAGGCGACGGGCCGCGGCGCGGTCGAGACACCCATGGCGAGTTCCGTGTACAGGGTGTTGTTGATGCCCAGCAGGGCGCCGGAGACGACCACCAGGACGACGACGGCGGTCACCGAACGCTCGGCGGCCAGGGTGAGGCCGACGAGCACGAGGGCCAGGGCCGCGAGGGTCAGGAGCAGCACGCGGGTGGTGCCGAGCATGCGCTGCAGCACGGGTGCCACGAGGACCGAGAAGATGGCCACCATCAGGCCCCAGCCGAAGAACACCGCACCGATCCCGTACGCGTCCATGCCGAGGACGAAGGGGGTGAACGCCAGGATCGTGAAGAACCCGTAGTTGTAGAACAGGGCGCTGGATGCGGTGGTGCGCAGGCCCTTGTGTCCGAGCGCGACGAGCGGTGCCGTGAGCGACGTCGTGGTAGCGGGCCGGGGCGTGGCGGGCAGCAGGATGATCAGGGCGAGAAATGCCGCGGCCATGAGGACGGCGGTGCCGAAGAAGGGCGCGCGCCACTGCCAGCCGCCGAGGAGCGCACCGAGCAACGGGCCGAGGGAGATCCCGAGGCCGAGGGCGGCCTCGTAGAGGATGATCGCCGTCGCGGTACCGCCACTGGCCACACCGACGATCACGGCGAGCGCGGTGGCCACGAAGAGCGCGTTGCCGAGGCCCCAGCCGGCGCGGAAGCCGACCAGGGTGGCGACGTCGCCGGACAGGCCGGCGAGCGAGGCGAACACCACGATCAGGCCCAGCCCGAGCAGGAGTGTCCGCTTGCCACCGATGCGTGAGGAGATGACGCCGGTCACGAGCATCGCGACGGCCGTCACGAGGAAGTAGCTCGTGAACAGCAGGGACACCTGGCTCGGTGAGGCCTGGAGGTTCTCGGCGATGGCCGGGAGGATCGGGTCGACGAGGCCGATTCCCATGAAGGCGAAGACGGCCGCCAAAGCTGTGGCCCAGACGGCTCTGGGCTGCCGGAAGAAGGACTGCTTCTCCTCGGCAAGGACCGTTGCGGGCTGCGCGGCCTGTGCGTGGGTGGTCACTCGGGTACTCCTAGGCTGTGTGGTTCAGTTTTTCGATGATCGGCAGGGCGGCGGCCAGTGTCGCGCGGTCATCGTCGTCGAGTTGTTCCAGCAGTGCCGCGACGCGTTCGTTGCGGCGCCTGCCGGCCGCCTCCCAGGCCTCGCGGCCGGTCTCCGTCAGCTGGACGAGGACGGCACGGGAATCGGTCGGATCGGGCTGCCGGAGGACGAGCCCCGCCTGCTCCAGCTTGATGATCTGCTCGGTCGCCGACGGGACGCGGATGCCGAGGTTCGCGGCGACCCGGCTCACGCGGAGCGGTTCGTCCGCGGCCATGCTCAGGGTGCTCATCTGCATGGTGGTCAGTTCCCCGTCGCTGTCCATGGACCGGCTGAGGTAGACGGCGTGGCGCAGGGTGGTGCGGAAGGACTGCGCGAGGGCCAGCAGCTGCGTATCCGTCGGAGGAAGGCTCATAGTTAGGTAGCCTAACATTTTCGGGCGGTGTTCTCAATCGACGGCGGTGCCGAGCCCCGCTAGCGTGGGACGCAGCCGACACCAGGAGGGACGATGCAGGACGAGGCAGCACCGGCTGTCCACCCGGCGCGGGCCCTGCTCGACGGCGGGGATGCCGCGGCAGCGCACCGATACGACTCCACCCCCTCTGCGGTCGGCGACCCGCTGGCCTTTTTGGCGGGCTCCTGGCACACCGAGCGCCGTCTCCTCGACAGGGCCGGTGGTCTGACGGGCACCTTCATGGGGACCACCACCTTCACGCCCGACGACGACGGCCTCCGCTGGGAGGAGGAGGGGATCGTCGCCTGGCCGCAGTTCCAGGGTCCGGCGGTCCGCACCTATCTGGTGCGGAGGGGCCGGGACGGATCAGCCCTCGTGCACTTCCCCGATGGCCGGCTCCTGTGCCGGCTCGACCTCACCTCGGGCCGGGCCTACGACGAGCACGCATGTGCGCCCGACACCTACCGGGTCCGTTTCACCGCCACCTCGGCCACCACGGTCGAGTACTCGTGGGACGTCACGGGGCCCGCGAAGGATCTCCTGCTGACGACCGTCCTCACGCGGGAGTAGACCCCCGGATCCTCGCCCACCGGAGCCGGGACCCGAGGTCGCGGAGGCGCCGCCCCGGTACCGGCAGCTCGAAGAGGAGGTTCACCGACGCATGCTCCCTCGTCGAGTACACCCAGGCGAGACCGAGCGGCAGCCCGATCCCCAGCAGGAGCAGCAGCGGCAGCAGGAACCATCCGCCGGCGAGGCCGACGGCGTCGGCCAGGGCGAGCGTGACCATGATCGGCCCCAGGTGCGCGACGTAGAACACGATCGAGTAGCGGCCCACGAATGCGAGGAACGCGGTGGCCCGGTTGGTACCGAGCCGCGGGAACAGCCAGCACACGACGCCCAGGGCTCCTGCTACTCCCCAGGCGAACTCCCCCCGGTACAGGACGTCCCGGCCCATCACGTTGAGGACACCCACGGTGACGGCTGCGGCCAAGGCCGGTGCCAGCAGCCAGGGCCGGCTGGTGATCCTCACCAGGAGCGGGGCGTGCCGGGCACACCACGCCCCGAGGAAGAAGAAGGCCGCCAGGAAGGCCATGGTCTCGGGGCGGCTGCCGTGCGGCAGCACGAACGAGACCAGGAGCGCCGCACCTGCGGGGACGAGTTGCGGGATGCGGCGCAGCGGATAGGCGAGCGCATAGAAGACGAGGATGAACCAGAGATACCAGAGGTAGGTCGGCGAGCGGTAGAGGATCTCGGCGACTCCACCCGGGCTGAGGTCCCCACTCGCCGCCAGGATGATCAGCGACCAGAGGACGTACGGCCACGCCACCCGGGAGACCTTGCCGGCGACGTACTTCCGTCCGGGCTTGGCCAGTGACTGTGGCAGCAGGAGCCCCGAGAGGAACATCAGCACGGGCATGCGGAAGGGCTCGAGGAAGAGGTTCAGGGTATCGACGCCCGGCGTCGGCCCGGCGGCCAGCCGGAGGGACTCCGCTGCGTGCAGCAGGACGACGAGGAGGATGGCCGTACCGCGCAGGCTGTCGAGCCAGGCGATCCGAGCGCCCGGAATATCGCTGATCACGCCTCCCCTGCCGTCGAATTCCACTGTATGCATGCCTAGGTACTCTTCGTAGGGCAGGCCACCCGCGGATGGCTCGGACGTCCCTGTGGTAGCGGACCTATCAGCTTTCCCCGGGCAGGTCGAGCCGATGGCGGCACGGCTGGGCGGGAAAGCCCCGGCGCTACGCTGGGATCGACAGCGCTCGGGGGTCGCACGGTTTCTCTGGAGGTTTCCTGTTGGCAGTCAGTCTGCTCGGCGCGGCCGAGCGCACAGCACCCACCGCGGGGAGGTCGGCTTTCCGGCAGGACATCCAGGGCCTGCGCAGTGTGGCGGTGATCGCGGTGCTGCTGTACCACCTCGGGGTGCCGTTCGTGCCGGGCGGATTCGTGGGAGTCGATGTCTTCTTCGTCATCTCCGGTTTCCTGATCACCGGGCTCCTCCTCCGGCAGCTCGTCGAGGACGGACGTGTCTCGCTGGTCGGGTTCTACGCGCGAAGGGCCAAGCGGCTGCTGCCGGCGGCGACGCTCGTGCTCGTCGTCACGGCCGCGCTGACCGCTGTGCTCCTGCCCGTCACGCGCTGGGCCTCGATCGGGTGGGACCTCATCGCCTCGGCGTCCTACGTCCAGAACTGGCGGCTCGCCGCCGACTCCGTGGACTACCTCACGAGTGACGCGGCCCCCGGGCCCCTCCAGCATTACTGGTCCCTTGCCGTGGAGGAGCAGTTCTACCTGGTCTGGCCCCTGCTCCTCATCGCCGCCGGGGGGCTCCTGACGGGGAAGCGGCGCCGGAGCGGGCCGATCCCGATGGAACGTCTGCGCCCGCTGCTACTCGTCGCCCTCACCCTGGTGCTCCTGCCGTCGCTGGCCTGGTCCATCCACTACACCGCGACAGCTCCCGGGCCCGCCTACTTCGCCTCGACGACGCGGTTCTGGCAGCTTGCGCTCGGCGCCCTTCTCGCCGTGGCCGTCGCGCAGCTCGAGAGGCTCCCCCACGCTGTCGCGACGACTGCAGGGTGGGCCGGAATGGGCGGCATCATCGCCTCCGCGGTCCTGATCGACGGCTCGGTCCCGTACCCGGGAAGCGCTGCGCTGATCCCCACGGTGTCCTCCGCCCTGGTCATCGCCGCGGGCGTCGGCCGGGCTCCGCTCGGGCCCGGCCTCGTCCTCGGCACCCGACCCATGACCTTTTTGGGGGACATCTCCTACTCCCTGTACCTCTGGCACTGGCCGCTCATCGTCGTGGCGACGGCGGTGGTCGGAGAACCCGACGCCGTGACGGGCACCGTCATCGCCGGGCTCTCGATCGGCCTCGCGTACCTCACGTACGCCGTCGTCGAGAAACCCGTCAGCGGGTGGAGTGCGTTCAGGGACGCCTCCCTCCGCGGCGTCTGTACCGGACTCGTCCTCATGGTGGTCGGCGGCATCGCCGGCGGGCTCCTCGTCACAGCGGTCCGCACGGAAGTGGACAGGGCGGAAGCCGTTCGTGTGCAGGTGCAGACGGTCCTCCACGGCGCCAGAACTCTCCCGGCGAACCCGCGATCAGCCGGGTTCGAACCGCAGGCGACGGCGGAGGACATCGCGCCGATGCCCGTCGTCGCAGCGAAGGACTTCCCCACCTGCGACTCGGCCAAGATCAGTGAGACCGAGATCGTCTCCTGCGAGTACGGGGAGAGGGCATCGGACATCCACGTGGCCCTCGTGGGTGACTCGCACGCGAAGCAATGGATCCCCGCCCTCGAGAAGATCGCCCAGGAGCGAGGCTGGAGGCTCACGGCATACATCCATGACGCCTGCCCCTTCGCGACGGGCGAGCTCGAGCGGAAGGGCAGGGTGTACACGACCTGCATGGACTGGAACGGCCGGATGCAGGACCTGCTGCAGGAGGACCCCCTCCTCAGCATGGTCATCACCAGCAGCTACACCGTCAGCGCCGGGATCTCCGGAGCGACCGACGACGTCGCTGCCATGTCGGAGGCGTTCCGGAGGTCCTGGGGCACCTTCACCCGGAACGACATCCCGGTGGCCGTCATCAGGGACACCCCCGCACCCGGGTTCGACGTCCCGGAGTGCGTCGCGGCCAATACCGCCGCACTGGGCGAGTGCTCCGCGCCCCGGGGCGAAGCAGCCGACGACAAGGGGCTGGCGCAGATGGCGGGGGCGCGGGGCCTCCCCGGAGCCACCCTGATCGACCTGAACGACTTCATCTGCCCTGCCGACGAGTGCCCGCCCGTCATCGGTGACGTCCTCGTGTACCGGGACGGCGACCACCTGACCGCCACGTATGTCCGGTCCCTCTCCTCCCGCCTCGCGCCACCGCTCGACGCGCTGCTCGACGTGCCGTAGCAGGGCTCGAAGGGTGGCGCCGAGGGGAAGGACACCCTCGTCGCGACGCTACGGCATGAGCCCGGGGGCTTCAACGCGAAAGGCCGGTACTTCCACTATTCCTAGCGGAAGTACCGGCCTCTCCTTGCTGTGGCAGATGAGGGATTCGAACCCCCGTAGGCGTTGCCAGCTGATTTACAGTCAGCCCCCTTTGGCCGCTCGGGTAATCTGCCGAACGTCTTCACAGGAAGACCGCCCGCAGCAAGCGCGGGCAAGACAACTTTACAGACAAACGGCCCCGGTGACGAATCGGGTGGATCGTCACAGGCCTGCGGCCACCCTGCGCTCGATCTGGGCGTAGAAGGCGTCCGCCTGCCGGGGCGTCACCATGCGGAACAGGACGGCCTGGTCGAGGTCGGCCCGGACACCCGCGAGACGCTCCCCCGGGGTCGTGGCACCGTCCGTCGCAGCGACGGGCGACGCGACGCTCACCTGCGAGGCGGTATCGAGTCCGAGGATGATGTCGCTCGCGGCGTCGTCCACGGACTCGGAGCTCGCGGCCACCGCCCTCGGCGGGACGGCGAGTGCCGGTACCGCCGTGAAGCCCGTCAGCGACGCCGCCGTGGCGGCGGCGAGGAACGATCCCGCCACCGCCTTGCGGAGGCGGATCTGGTAGCGCCGGCGTCGTGGTTCAGGCATCTCGGTTCTCTCTGTTGCGGAAGCGGTACGGGTGGTCCCACCGTGCCACCGGACCCGGTGCCTACCCCCTGTGCCTCCTGACTGCTGCCTGTGAACCGGACCGCAGCGGGCCGGGAGGGTTGCGGATAGTCTTGAGGGCAGGAAATCCCATCACCCCGAGGAGGAATCGTGGCAAGCGAATCCACGTTCGACGTCGTCAGCAAAGTGGACAAGCAGGAGGTCGCCAACGCGCTCAACCAGGCGCAGAAGGAGATCGCGCAGCGGTACGACTTCAAGGGGGTCGGCGCGGAGGTGGACTTCAGCGGCGAGAAGATCCTCATGAAGGCCAACTCGGAGGAGCGTGTACTGGCCGTGCTCGACGTGCTGCAGTCCAAGATGATCAAGCGGGGCATCTCCCTGAAGTCCCTGGACACCGGCGAACCCTTCCCCTCCGGCAAGGAGTTCCGGCTGGAGACCTCCATCAAGGAGGGCATCGCCCAGGACATCGCGAAGAAGATCAACAAGCTGATCCGCGACGAGGGGCCCAAGGGCGTCAAGTCGCAGATCCAGGGCGACGAGCTGCGCGTCAGCTCCAAGTCGCGCGATGATCTGCAGGCCACGATGGCCCTGCTCAAGAACTTCGACGAAGCGGACCTTCAGTTCGTGAACATGCGCTGACCCGGTCATGAGGCACAGACGACGGCGGCCCCACCTGCAGGAGGTGGGGCCGCCGTCGTCGTTCCGGGCTGATCAGCCGAGCGGTCGGCCGGCCATGCCCTCGAGGCGTGCGATGCGCTGGTCCATCGGCGGATGGGTGGCGAACAGGCGGCTCATGCCGGCGCCCTTGAACGGATTGGCGATCATGAGGTGTGAGGTGTTCACGAGGCGCTGGTCCTGCGGGAGCGGTGCGCGCTGCGTCCCGATCTCGAGCTTGCGGAGCGCCGATGCGAGCGCCAGCGGGTCGTCCGTCAGTGCCGCACCGTCCTCGTCGGCGTCGAATTCCCGGGTGCGGCCGATGGCGGTCTGGATGAGGCCTGCGGCGAGGGGCGCGAGAAAGGCGAGCAGCAGTGCTCCGATCGGGTTGCCGCCCTGGTTGCGGTTGCCTCCCATCATGCCGGCGAACGCGAACATCTGGGCCACGGACGTGATCACGCCGGCGACGGCCGCCGCGATGGAGCCCGTGAGGATGTCGCGGTTGTAGACGTGCATGAGTTCGTGCCCGAGTACGCCGCGGAGCTCGCGCTCGTTCAGCAGCTGCAGGATCCCCTGCGTGCAGCACACGGCGGCGTTCTCCGGGTTGCGGCCCGTGGCGAAGGCATTCGGGGCCGGGGTCGGCGAGACGTAGAGCCGGGGCATGGGCTTGCCGGCGCGCGCGCTCAGCTCCCGGACGATCCGGTACATGGCGGGCGCCTGCTGCTCGGTGACCTCGACGGCGCGCATGCTGCGGATGGCGATCTTGTCGCTGTTCCAGTAGCTGTAGGCGATCGATCCGACGCCGAGCAGGGCGAAGATCCAGAGGAACGCCGAGCTGCGCGTCGCGCCGGCGACGACTGCGCCGAAGACGAGGAAGATCCCCATGAGGGCGCCGAACAACAACGCCGTCTTGGCACCGTTGAAATGGTTGTGCACTGTCACTCCTTGCGACGACGACGACGGCCGGGCGCCGCCCACCGGTACAACGGCGGGTCCGAGCGCGGTGTTCCTTCATCGTACGGCGATGGGCGTCACCGAGGACGGGCCGGGGCGGTGGTCAGGCCTCCGGCCGGCGGGAGTCGTACCGTGCGAACCGGGGCTGCCAACGGGCCACGGCGAGCACCAGCACGATACAGGCGACACCCCCGACGACGGCGGTCCAGCCCTCCCCCAGCCAGGCGGCCTGGCCGCCGGCCACCATGTCCCCGAGGCGGGGACCACCGGCGACGACGACGATGAACACGCCCTGCAGGCGCCCGCGCATGGCGTCCGGCGTGGCGGACTGCAGGATGGTGTTGCGGAACACGCTGCTGACCGAATCGGCGATGCCTGCCAGCACCAGGCAGGCTGCTGCAGGAAGCACCCACACCGACAGTTCCCCCTCACCGGGAACCGGCAGGGCCGACGAACCCGCCATGACGACCACGAGCCCGAAGCCCGCCACGGACGCACCCCACCCGACGATCGACCAGATCACGGCCCTGCCGTGCTTGTGGATCCGACCGAGGGGTCCGGAGAACAGGCCGGCCAGCACCGAACCGAACGCGGCCGAGGCGAGCAGGATGCCGACGGTCTGTTCACCTCCGCCGATGAGCACAGCCCCGACGGCGGGCAGCAGCGCCCGCGGCTGGGAGGTGATCATGGCGATCAGGTCGAGGATGAACGTCATGCGGATGTTCGGCCGCGTACCGAGGAAGCGGAAGCCCTCGAGGACCGTCGCGAGCCCGGCGCGTCGGGTGGGACCCTCAGGGGGCAGGGACGGGAGCCGGAAGACGGCCCACAGCGCGAAGGTGAAGGTGACGACGTCGACCGCGTACGTCCAGGCGTAGCCGACCTGCGCCACCAGGAGGCCGGCGAGCAGCGGCCCGACGGTGAAGGCGAGGCCGAAGGTGATCATGCTCAGCGCATTGGCGGCCGGCAGCAGTTCCGGGCGGACGAGGCGCGGGATGATGGAGCTCCTGGTGGGCTGGTTGATGCCCGCGGCGCCCGACTGGATGGCGACCAGGAGATACAGCAGCCAGACGCTGTCGACGCCGATCCAGGCCTGCGCGGCGACGGCCATGGTGGTGCCCCACAGAGCGAAGCCGGAGTAGAGGGCGACGGTCCGCCGGTCCTGCGCGTCGGCGATCGCCCCGCCGTAGAGGCCTGCGACGACCAGGGGCACGAGTGCGAACAGGCTGAGCAGGCCCACGCTGAACGTGGACTGGGTGAGCGAGTAGATCTGGAGGCTGACGGCGACGATGGTGAGCTGCGTGCCGATGGCCGAGAGTGCCGACCCGATGTAGAGCCGCCGGAATGCCGGCGATTCCTTCAGCGGGGTGATGTCGGCGAGGAGTCGTGGCACGGGGAAAGTCTAGCCGGGCATTGATTCGCTGCAGCAACGAACCTGGCACGCCTCAGGCGGAGTCGCGTTCCCCTGCCCCGATGGCGCGGTCGATCTCCTGCAGGACCCGCCTGTCCGCGATGGGCCGGAAATGGCCCATGGTGTCCAGCTGGACGTTCCGTGCCCCCTCCACGAAGCTCCCGCCCGGGATGTGGGGATCGAATCGCCCGTAGATCGAGGTGATGCGGCTGTTGAGCGCGAGATTAGCCAGGAGCGTCCGGAGCGTCGGGTTGCGCGGCGAGAACGCGCGGATGCTCGGCAGGAAGAAGAATTCGGCGTAGACGGAACCGGAGAACGGCGTGTTGACGGCGACGAGACGGGTGATCCGCGGTGCCACGCCGGACATGGTCATGAGGAACTTGCCGATCAGCCCGCCCTTGCTGTGCGCCACGATCACGACGTCGGTGAGGTCGTGCTCCTCGAGGTAGCCGGCGGCGAGCTGGGCCATCGCCTCCACGGTGCCGCGGTTGTACCCGAGCTTCTGCACGACATGTACGGGATGACCTGCCCGGTGCAGGTGGTCGGCGACGGGCCGCAGGAACTGCCAGGTCTCGTAGATGCCCGGGATGAGGAGCACCGGTGCCTTGCCTCGGGGAGCATCGGCGGCGGGAGTGAGGTACTGGGCGGGATCGGCCCGGAAGAGGAAACCCTGAACCTGCCAGAAGCCCACGTAGGCGTAGTCCAGCAGCCAGGCCCGGCCACGCTTGAGAAGGTTCACCCTTTCCACGGTACCCATCGCGAGCCACCCGTGGTGCGCAAGTTAGTCAGACCTTATTATGAATAACTCAGATTTACTGGTTCACTGAAGCCATGATGCAGGCAGCGATGACACCGGAGGCCCGCGAGGCCCGCTGGTCCGCAGCCCTGCATGTCCACGGCCGCCGCGTGACGCGCCAGCGCCTCGCGGTCCTCGCCGCCGTCGAGCAGTACCCCCACGCCACGGCCGACGACGCCGCGACCGCGGTCCGCGCGGACCTGCCGCACATCACGGTGCAGTCCGTCTACGTGATCCTGGCCGACCTCACCGACATCGGCCTGCTGCGCCGCATCGACACGCCGCACTCCCCCGCCCGGTACGAGACCCGCGTGGGCGACAACCACCACCACGCGATCTGCACCGGCTGCGGCCGGATCGAGGACGTCGACTGCGCCGTGGGACACGCGCCCTGCCTGACCCCCGAGTGGTCGCCCGGTGCACGCCGCATGACCATCCAGATCGCGGAGGTCCTCTACCAGGGCCTCTGCGACGACTGCCGCTCGGCAGCCCCCAGCCACCACTGATCCCCAACCCCTAGGAACAGGAGCACTATGTCCGCGAACTTCAGCACCACGCAGTCCGGCGCCCCCGTCATCGATGACAGCAACTCGTCCGTCCTCGGCCGCGACGGCGCCATCCCGCTGACCGACCACTACCTCATCGAGAAGCTGGCCCAGTTCAACCGCGAGCGCGTCCCCGAGCGCGTGGTCCACGCCAAGGGCGGCGGAGCCTTCGGTGTCTTCGAGACCACCGAGGACGTCAGCATGTACACCCGCGCGGCGCTCTTCCAGAAGGGCACGACGACGGAGACCCTCCTCCGCTTCTCCTCCGTGGCCGGCGAGCAGGGCTCACCGGATACGTGGCGCGACCCCCGAGGCTTCGCCCTGAAGTTCTACACCTCCGAGGGCAACTACGACCTCGTGGGCAACAACACCCCGGTGTTCTTCATCCGCGACGGCATCAAGTTCCCCGACTTCATCCACTCGCAGAAGCGCCTTCCCGGCACCAACCTGCGCGACGCCGACATGCAGTGGGACTTCTGGACGCTCAGCCCCGAGTCGGCGCACCAGGTGACCTGGCTGATGGGTGACCGCGGCCTGCCGAACTCGTGGCGCACCATGAACGGCTACGGCTCGCACACCTACATGTGGATCAACGAGTCCAACGAGAAGTTCTGGGTCAAGTACCACTTCAAGTCCAACCAGGGCCACGAGGTGCTGACGGTCGACGAGGCCGAGGCGCTGGCCGGCTCGGACGCCGACCACCACCTGCGCGACCTCTCGGAGAACATCGCGAAGGGCAACCACCCGAGCTGGGACCTCAAGGTCCAGATCATGCCCTACGACGATGCGAAGACGTACCGCTTCAACCCGTTCGACCTCACGAAGGTCTGGCCGCAGGGCGACTACCCCCTCATCCCGGTCGGCAGGCTCACGCTGAACCGCAACCCGGAGAACTACTTCGCGCAGATCGAGCAGGCGACGTTCGCGCCGTCGAACTTCGTGCCCGGTATCGCCGCGAGCCCGGACCGCATGCTGCAGGCCCGCATCTTCTCCTACGCGGACGCGCACCGCTACCGCGTGGGCACCAACCACGCGCAGCTGCCCGTGAACATGCCGAAGAACGAGGTGCGGAACTACTCGAAGGACGGCGCGGCGCGCTACTACTTCAACTCCTCCTCCACCCCGGTGTACGCACCGAACTCCGTCGGCGGGCCCGCCGCGGATCCGGCGCAGTACGGTGCGCACGGCGGCTGGGAGAACGACGGCGACCTCGTCCGGGCAGCGCACTCGCTGCACGCGGAGGACGACGACTTCGGCCAGGCCGGCACGCTGTACCGCGAGGTGTTCGACGACGCGCAGCGTGCGCGCTTCCTGGAGACGATCACCGGCGCGGTCGGCGGCGTGAAGAGTGACGAGATCCGCGCCCGCGCCATCCAGTACTGGGCGAACGTGGACGCCGAGCTCGGCGCGAAGCTGGCCGCGAACCTCGGCCACGGCATCACGCCGGCCACCGAGTCGGAGGCCGCCCTCTACTAGGGGATGCACGGACAAGGGCGGGCCCGGTCGGGTCCGCCCTTTCCCGTGTCCCGCGCCGCCCGTCCGAGGTGCGGCGCTCCGGCGGAGCGGCGCGGGCCCCTAGGCTGGAACCATGCCTTCCCTGCCCTGCGCCGAACTGCACCTGCACATCGAGGGGACCCTCGAGCCGGAGCTCATCTTCACCCTGGCCGCCCGCAACGGGATCCGCCTGCCCTACGCCGACACGGCCGACCTGGCGGATCGCTACGCGTTCACCGACCTGCAGTCGTTCCTCGACCTGTACTACGCCAACATGGACGTGCTGCGCACCGAGGCGGACTTCACCGACATGACCCGGGCCTACCTCCGCCGCGCAGCCGCGGCCGGAGTGCGGCACGCGGAGATCATGATGGACCCGCAGGCGCACCTCGCCCGCGGCATCGCCCTCGAGACCTGTGTCGGCGGAGTGGCTGCAGCACTGTCCACGAGCGAGGCCGACTACGGCATCAGCACCTCGCTGATCGCCGCCTTCCTGCGCGACCGCCCCGCCGCGGAGGCGCTCGCGGTCCTGCGGGACCTCCTCGCTATGGAGGCCCCGATCATCGGGATCGGCCTCGACTCCGCCGAGGTGGGCTATCCGCCATCGCTCTTCGCCGAGGTGTACGACGTCGCACGCGCCGCCGGCCTGAAGTGCATCGCGCACGCGGGCGAGGAGGGCCCGCCCGGCTACGTCCGGGAGGCGCTCGACATCCTCCGGGTGGACCGGCTGGACCACGGCATCCGGTGCCTCGAGGACGAGGCGCTCGTGCAGCGGCTCGTCGCCGACCAGGTGCCGCTGACGGTCTGCCCGCTCTCGAACGTCCGGCTCCGCGCCGTCGCCACCCTCCGGGACCACCCGCTGCCGGCGATGCTGGCCCGCGGGCTGAACGTATCCGTGAACTCGGACGATCCCGCCTACTTCGGCGGGTACGTCGACGACAACTTCTCCGCGCTGCGGCAATCCTTCGGACTGGGCGTGGACGACCTCGCGACCCTCGCCGCCAACTCGTTCCGCTCCGCGTTCATCAGCGGGGAACGGCGCGCCGCCCTCCTGGCCGAGGTCGAGGCCTGGAGGTCCGCGCCGGGCGCGGCCGGCGTGGCCTAGGCTTCCCCGGCCGACACCGTTTAGGCTCCCGGGCGCCGCGGTGCGAGACTGCAGGCAACGGCTGCACATCGGCGCACCGACGGAGGAGGACCGACCGTGGACGACTTCAGGATCCTGCATGCGGCCGGGATCCTCGAGGTCCTGTGGCGGCCCGGAGCCGTGATCGGGCCCGGCGAGCTCGACGTGCTCGCGAACACGATCACGCATTTCCCGCACTGGCACTCCGCCCCGATGCTGGTGCACCTGACCCTGGTCAGGCACATCACGCCGCCTGCACGCCAGATGCTCGTGGCCTACCGCCACCTCGGGCCCATCGCGCTGATCGGGAGCGACCCCGTGGACAGGGTCCTCGCCGCCTTCATCGCCCAGTCCCGCAGCCGGACACGGTACTTCGCGGAAGCGGACGACGCGCGGGACTGGTTGACCGCCGTCCGGCGGGACCTGCCGTCGCCGGTGGACCTCCGCGTCCCGCTGCACTGATCCACCGTCGGCGGACCCACCACCGGACCCTGTCCCTGTGCTTTCCTTCACATCCATGCCTATCCGTTGGATCCGCGGAAACGCCCGATGGTACGTTGCGGCCATGGACACCACGGCGCCCCGACCCGAGACCGACGAACCGGACCTGATCGTCCGGCATTCGGCCTTCGAGGACGTCCTCGGGATCGTCACGGGAACGTTCACGGTGTCGCTCGGCCTGTTCCTCCTCAAGACGAGTGGCGCCGTGACCGGTGGCACCGCCGGTCTGGCACTGCTCCTGAGCTATCTGGGGGAACTCCCCTTCAGCGTCCTGTTCTTCACCGTGAACGTGCCGTTCTTCGCACTGGCCGTGTGGAAGAAGGGATGGGACTTCACCCTGCGCACCATGGCGGCGGTCGCACTGGTCTCCGCCCTGTCCTACCTGCATCCCCTCGCGCTCGGGAACGTGATGCTGGATCCGCTCTATGCAGCCCTCGGTGGGAACCTGCTGGCAGGCGTGGGGCTCCTGATCCTCTTCCGCCACAAGGCGAGCCTCGGCGGGTTCAACATCCTCGCGCTGATCCTCCAGGAACGCCTGGGCTGGCGGGCCGGCTACGTCCAGATGGGTCTGGACACAGCCGTCATCCTCACGGCCCTCACCGTGGTCGAGCCGGCCGGCGTCCTGCTGTCCGCCGTCGGGGCCGTTCTGCTCAACCTGGTCCTGGCCCTCAACCACAGGCCCGGCCGCTACCTCGGCACGTAGCGGCTCCCGGCCGGACGCACCGGCCGGACGACGCCCCGAGGACGGCGCCGCCCGGCACGAGCAGGACTAGACGGAGACCGGTACGCGCTCCTCCTTCTCCTCGCGGAGCAGCTTCGCACCCTCGACGTCGACGTCCGGGAGGATCCGCTCGAGCCAGGCGGGAAGCCACCACGCGTGCCGTCCCAGCAGGTACATCGCGGCCGGAACCAGCGTCATGCGGACCACGAACGCGTCTAGCAGCACGCCGAAGGCGAGTCCGAACCCGATCGGGCGCACCATGGCGAGGTGGGAGAAGACGAAGCCCGCGAACACCGACACCATGATGATCGCCGCCGCGGTGACCACGCGCGCGCCGTGGCTGAAGCCGATGCGCACCGCGGCCTTCGGGTCGTCACCGTGGACGTACGCCTCACGCATACCCGACACCAGGAACATCTGGTAGTCCATCGCGAGGCCGAACAGGACGCCGATCAGGATGATCGGCAGGAAGCTCAGGATGGGCCCCGGATTGGTGACCCCGAAGAAGTCCCCGAGCCAGCCCCACTGGTAGATGGCGACCGTCGCGCCGAAACTCGCCAGGAGGGACAGCAGGAATCCGGCCGTCGCGATGACCGGCACGAGGATCGAGCGGAAGACCAGCAGGAGCAGGATCAGTGACAGGCCGACCACGATTCCCAGGTAGACCGGCAGCGCCTCCATCAGCTTCGCGGACACGTCGATGTTCGCGGCGGTCTGCCCGGTCACGGCGATCGGGACACCCGTCTCCTCCTCGAAGTCGTCGGTCAGAGCGCGGAGATCCCGGACGAGGTTCTCGGTGGTCTCGCTCGCCGGGCCCTCCTCCGGGAGGACCTGGAAGATCGCGGTACGACCGTCCTCGCTGACCGCCGCGGGCACGGATGCGGCGACGTCCGGCACCTCGAGCAGGCGGTCGTTGACGTCCAGCCGCAACGCGGTCAGCTCGGCGTCGTCGGCGGTCTCGGGCAGGGACCCGACGACGATCAGCGGGCCGTTGGTGCCCGCGCCGAACTTGTCCCCGATCGTGCTGTAGGCCTGGAACGCCGTCGAGTCGGCGGGTTCGGTGCCGCCGTCGGGCAGGCCCACGCGGAGCTGTGCCGCAGGGATCGCGATGACGCCGAGGAGGAGGATCCCGGCGAGGACCGTCAGGACGGGCCGCCGCGTGACGATGCCACCCCATCCCGCGCCCCGCGCCGCGCGTTGGTCGGCGAGGGACGTTCCGCTGTCCGTATCGAGCGGTGCGGCGGCCGAGTGCCTGCCACCGTGGGTCCGGGCCCAGCGGCGCTTCGAGACGACCCGCCGTCCGATCACCGCGAGCAGGGCCGGCGTGAGGGTCAGGGCCACGAGCACGGACACCGCGACGGTCCCGGCGGCCGACAGTCCCATCACCGTCAGGAACGGCAATCCCGGTACTGCCAGCGCGGCGAGGGCCACGATCACGGTGATACCGGCGAAGAGGACCGCGTTACCCGCCGTGCCCGTGGCCCGGGCGAGCGACTCCTGCAGGTCCATCCCGTGCAGCAGCTGCGTGCGGTGCCTGTTCACGATGAACAGCGAATAGTCGATGCCGACGGCGAGCCCGAGCATCAGGGCGAGGACGGGAGAGATGCTGTTCATCTCGATCACGCCGGAGAGCGCGAACGTGATGCCCACGCCCACCCCGACGCCGACGATGGCCATGAGGAGCGGGAGCCCCGCGGCGATCAGCGTGCCCAGCATCACGATCAGCACGACGGCGGCGACGGCCAGGCCGACGGCCTCCGTGGCACCGACGATCCCCGACACGTCCTCGACGATCTCCTTGCTGTAGTCGACGGCCACGCCGGCTGTCTCGGCGTCGGCGGCCGTCTCCTGGACCGCTTCCCGCAGTTCGGGCGACACGCCGTTGATCTGCTGCTCGAACTGCACGCTGGCGACCGCCGTCGTGCCGTCCTCGGAGACGAGGCTCACGCCGGACGTCGCCTCGAGCTGACGCTGGGCGAGCTCCAGCTCGGCCCTGCCGGACTCGAGCTGCTCGCGGCCGGATGCGAGCTCGGTCCGGCTCGCGTCGAGCTGCGCCTGTCCCTGCGCGAGCTGCTGTTCGGTGGTGGTCACCTGCGCCGGCGGGAGCGTTCCGCGGGCCTGTTCGAGCTGCGCACGCTGCTGGTCGAGCTGGGCCTGGCCCTGCACGAGCTGCGCCTCGCCCGCGCTCAGCTGCTGCTCGCTCGCCGTGAGCTCGGCGCGGCCCGCTTCGATCTCCTGACCACCGGCGGCGACCTGGTCCGCGACGTCGAACGGGTCGACGACACCGCGCACACCGTCCAGGTCCGCGATTGCTGCCAGAGCGGACTCGACCCCGTCGCGTTGCTCGGGCGAGAAGGGGGTCCCGTCCTCGGTGGTGAAGACCACGGTGCCGGTCCCGCCGACGGCCTCGGGCAGTTCCTCCCGCAACCGGTCGGAGATGCGCTGCGACTCCGTCCCGGGGATCGTGAAGTTGTTCGTGAGGGTTCCCGAGAAGGCGACGGCGGCCCCCGCCACCGCGAGCATGATCGCCAGCCATGCGGAGATGACCCACCACCTCCTCCGGAACGCGAACGAGCCGAGCCGGTAGAGCAGAAAAGCCATGGAGTGGTCCTTGCGGGGTGAGGGGCGGAGGCCGGGGAAGGGGTGGTGTCAGGGACCGGCGGTTACGGACGGCACAGGGCTCGTGCCCTGCGCCGTCGCCGTCGTGTCCGCGGCGATGTCCGCCGCGGAATCGGTCGTGGGATCGGCTGTGAGATCGGTCGTGGGATCGGCGAAACCGTTCCGCAGCATGGTCAGCGATGCGAGGATGCGCGCCTCGAGCTGCGTGCCCGAGTCGTCGCCGGATTCGGGCGTGCTGGCGGCCCAGTCCCGCATGGCCGCCTTCGTGCAGGACAGCACGCACCCCACCAGCGCGGTGAGGTAGAGGGTGGATGCGGCAGGTCCGAGGCGCCGACGCAGGGCCTCGACGATCAGGGCCTCCGCCCGCTCCCACGAGTGCAGCTGTGCGCGCAGGAGATCGGGATTCGAGTCCGCCATCCGGAAGAGCTCGCCGTGCTGGGACAGCCCCTCCATCCGTGTGGTCTCGGAGAACGCCCGGACGATGGAGTCGAACAACGGCTCGTCCTGCGGTAGCTGCCCGAAGACGGCGAGCGCGAGTTCGAGGAACCCGTCCGTCCGCACGGTCAGGGCGTCCTCCGCACTGTGGAAGTAGTTGAAGAACGTCCGGCGCGACACTCCGGCCCGCGCGGCGATCTGGTCCACGGTGAAGGCTCCCGGACCGACGGAGCGGGCGAGGTCGAAGGCCGCGTCCGCGATCGCGCGGCGCGTGTCGACCTTGTTCTGTTCACGGCGGCCCAGGGGGCCGGCGTTCTCGGTAGTACTCAGCACGGGTCAAGCGTAGGGGCAAAGTTGCACACCGTGCAAACAACGGGACAGCCGAATCTCACCGCACGCGTTCCGCCCCCCCGGGCGTACGCTGGCCGGGCACCCCTTCCCTCGACACAAGGCGGCTCCATGAAGACCATCCGACTCGGTTCCAGCCTCGACGTCTCCCGGCTCGGCCTCGGCTGCATGGGGATGTCCGCGTTCTACACCGGCAGCGGCACCGACGACGCGGGTGCGACGAGGACCCTCCACCGCGCCCTCGATCTCGGTGTCACCTTCTTCGACACCGCCGAGATGTACGGCCCGTACACGAACGAGGAACTGCTCGGCCGGGCCCTGAAGGACCGGCGGGACGACGTCGTGATCGCCACGAAGTTCGGCACCATCCGCCACACCGCAGGAGACGCCATGGGCGTCGATGGGAGCCCGGAGAACGTGCGCCTCTCGATCGACGGATCGCTCCGGCGGCTCGGCACCGACCACGTCGACCTCTACTACCAGCACCGGATGGACCCCTCGGTCCCCGTGGAGGAGACCATGGGCGCCCTGGCGGACCTCGTGCGGGAGGGCAAGATCCTGCACATCGGGCTCTCCGAAGCGGCCCCGGAGACGATCCGCCGGGCGCACACCGTCCATCCCGTGACGGCGCTGCAGACCGAGTACTCCCTGTGGAGCAGGGATCCAGAACGCGAGCTCCTCCCCCTGGTCCGCGAACTCGGTATCGGGTTCGTACCCTATTCGCCGCTGGGCAGGGGATTCCTGACCGGCACCATCCGCTCGGTGGACGCACTCGACGAGTCGGACTTCCGCCGCCGGAATCCCCGCTTCGCAGGAGAGAACCTGCAGGCGAACATCCGGATCGTCGAACAGGTGGACGACGTCGCCCAGCAGGTCGGAGCCACGCCGGGCCAGGTGGCCCTGGCCTGGCTCCTCGCGCAGGGGGACGACATCGCTCCCATCCCCGGGACCAAGCAGGTGCACTACCTCGAGGAGAACGTCGCCGCGGACGGCCTCACCCTCACGGCCGGCCAGCTGGAGCAACTCGACGCCGTCGCCGCACCCGTCGGCGACCGTTACGAGGACATGTCCGGCGTCGACCGCTAGCCGCGGTCGGCACGACGGGCGGTTGGCAACCGCAATCTTCCCGACCGTCCATCATCCCCCGGATGGTAGACCGTAGGCATGCTTCGCAATCCGGTCGAGGCGCGCGGCGACCCCTCTGCGGGAGGCGGCGGCGAAGCTGGAGCCGCACACCCTCCGACGAGCCGGAGGGTGAGCACCGCGCTTCCGACGATGACCGGTTTCCGGATCAGCTCCGCACCCCGTGGAGCCCGAGTACAGGACGCGGAAGACGTGGAGGACGAATGTGTGGGATCGCCGGTGAGATAGCCTTCGGGGGTGCTCGTGCGGAGCAGGAATCCGTGGCGCGCATGACGGCCGCGATGGCGTCGCGGGGCCCGGACGGGCACGGGAGCTGGACCAACGGCCGGGTCGCCCTGGGACACCGGCGCCTCACCGTCATCGACCTCTCCGAGGCGGGTGCCCAGCCCATGCACGACTCCGGCTCGGGCTTGACCATCGTCTTCAACGGCTGCATCTACAACTACCCGGAGCTCAGGGCCGAACTCGGCGGCGACACTGTCTTCTCCTCCACGAGCGACACCGAAGTCATCCTGCGCGCGTACCAGCGCTGGGACGAGGACTTCGTGGACCACCTCGTGGGGATGTTCGCCGTCGCCGTCGTGGACGAGCGCCGCGAGCGCGTCGTGATGGCGCGGGACCGCCTCGGCATCAAACCCCTCTACATCGCGGAACTGCCGGGACGGCTGCGCTTCGCCTCCACCCTCCCAGCCCTCGTGGCCGGCGGCGGTGTGGACACCTCCATCGACGAGGTGGCGCTCCACCACTACCTGAGCTGGCACTCCATCGTCCCCGCCCCGCGGACCATCCTGCGGGGTGTCCGCAAGCTGCCTCCCGCGACCGTCCGGGTGATCGACGCCGATGGCGGCCGGCGCGACCGCGTGTACTGGAAGCCCGACTACGTGCGTGACCCGGCAAGGCGGACTGGAGCGTCGATGACTGGCAGGACGCGCTGCACGAGTCCCTGACCACCGCCGTCCGGCGCCGGCTCGTCTCGGACGTGCCCGTGGGCGTGCTGCTGTCCGGCGGCGTCGACTCGAGCCTCATCGTGGCGCTGCTCGCCGAACTCGGGCAGGAGGGACTGAGCACCTTCAGCATCGGCTTCGACGGCGCGGGCGGGGAGGAGGGCGACGAATTCCGGTACTCGGACCTCGTCGCCGAGAAGTACGGGACGCGTCACCACCGCATCTCCATCGCAAGCTCGGAGCTCGTGCCGGCCATCGAGGACACGATCGGTGCGATGACCGAGCCCATGGGCACCCAGGACGTGACGGGGTTCTATCTCCTCTCGAAGACGGTCTCGGAGCACATCAAGGTGGTGCAGTCCGGGCAGGGCGCGGACGAGGTGTTCGCCGGGTACGCCTACCACCAGCCCGCCGGGACGGCATCCCGGAGGGAGGCGCTCGATGCCTTCCGCGGCGCATTCCTCGACCGCACGCACGAACAGATCGCCGACGTCGTCGAGCCCGAATGGTACACGGACACCGACGTGAGCCGCGCGCTGCTGGAGGCACACCTCGACGCTCCCGGCGCCGACACCGCACTCGACGCCGTCCTGCGGCTCGACACCCACCTGTTGCTGGTCGACGACCCCGTGAAGCGCGTGGACAGCATGACGATGGCGTGGGGGCTCGAGGCCCGCGTCCCCTTCCTCGACCAGGACCTCGTCACCCTCGCCGCGCAGTGCCCGCCCGAGTTCAAGGCCACGCAGGGCGGGAAGGGCATCCTCAAGGACATCGCCCGGCAGGTCATCCCGCCCGAGGTGATCGACAGGCCCAAGGGCTACTTCCCCGTCCCACCCGTCAAGTATCTGGCCGAACCGCTGCTCACGACCGTGCGCGAGGCCCTCCGGGCCCCCGAGGCGAAGGACCGAGGGCTCTTCCGCGCCGACTACGTCGACCTCCTGCTGGACGAGCCGAACGGACACTACAGCCCGGGCGGCAACAACATGCTGTGGCAGCTCGGCGTGCTGGAGCTCTGGCTCCAGCGGCACGGCATCACGGGGTGACGGCGCGGAGGCGGCCCGTCAGCTCCTGCCCTTCCGGCGTGCCGGGAAATTGCCCGTGTTCGCCAGCTCGTCGGCCACGGACAGCAGTTTGAGGTTCATCTCGGTGGACACCCTCACCAGCATGATGAACGCCTGCCCCGCGGTGATGCCGTACCTCTCCATGAGGATGCCCTTGGCCTGGCCGATCAGATCACGGGTGGCGATGGCGTCCTTGAACTGGTGGAGCTTCTGCGCGTCGGCGAAGGCGACCGCGGCATGGGACGCCACCAGCCGGCCCACGTAGTCCGATTCCTCCGTGAAGGCGTGCGGGGCGCGGCCGATGAGGTTGAGCGCCCCGAGGTTGTCGCCCTCGACGAAGAGCTGGAAGGACAGCATGCTGCCCGCGCCCGCCCGGACCGCCTTCGTGGAGAACTCCGGCCACCGGCTCTCGGTACGCAGGTCGGGCACCCGGACGGTCTGCTCGTCGTACACCGCGCTCATGCACGGCCCTTCGCCGGTCCGTTCCTGGAGTTCGTCGATCGCCCGCGCAAGGTCTCCCGACGGTGCGCGGGACTCGACCCGGCGGCGCGCCATGACGAGCGTGATCGATCCTTCGTCGGCGCCGGGTACGAGGCTGATCGCGGCGCGCACCAGGTGCTCGAGCACGGCATCCTCGGAGTCCTCCTGCTGCAGGGACCGCGCCAGGTCGCTCAGCCGACCGGCGACGTCGTCGTGCGGGGCGACCCAGGGCCCGCGATGCTCCCCTTGCCCGTCGTCCGTGATCATGGAAGTCTCCCCTGCCTGCAGCGGCACCGCGTCCGGGCCGGACGAACTGCCCGGCGGTGGCCCGCGGAACCCCACCGTACCAGTGACCTGCGTCGTGGCAGCGGGTGTCGATGCCTGAGGGGTACGGACAGGGGCCCGGGTTCCCGGGCCCCTGTCCGTCACGGCTGGGCCATCAGCCTCGAGCGGATGAGGAACCGTTTGCCCTCCGGTGCCTCGACCGAGAAGCCGCTCCCCCGTCCGGGCACCACGTCGACCGTCAGGTGCGTGTGGCGCCAGTACTCGAACTGCTCACGGGACATCCAGAACTCGATGAGGCGAGGCTCGTCGCCGACGGTCGAGATGTCCAGGACGCCGAGCAGCACGTCCGCCTCCGCCGTGATGAACTCCCCGGCCGGGTAGCACATCGGCGACGAGCCGTCGCAGCACCCGCCGGACTGGTGGAACATCAACGGCCCGTGGATGAGCCACAGCTTCTCCAGCAGCTCGACGGCGCTGTCCGTCAGCGCCACCCGGGAGGAGGTCTCCCCCGGGAGGGTCACCGAGGCTTCGACGGTCATCGCATCTCCTAGAAGAAGCCGAGCTTGGATTCCGAGTAGCTCACCAGCAGGTTCTTGGTCTGCTGGTAGTGATCGAGCATCATGGCGTGGTTCTCACGTCCGATGCCCGAGGACTTGTAGCCGCCGAACGCAGCTCCTGCCGGATAGGCGTGGTAGTTGTTCACCCACACGCGACCCGCCTGGATCTCCCTCCCGGCACGGTAGGCGACATTCCCGTTCCGGGACCACACGCCGGCGCCGAGTCCGTACAGGGTGTCGTTGGCGATCTCCATGGCCTCCGCGTAGTCCTCGAAGCGCGTCACCGACACCACCGGGCCGAAGATCTCCTCCTGGAACACCCGCATGCTGTTGGTGCCCTCGAACACGGTGGGCTTCACGTAGTAGCCCTCGGCGAGGTCGCCGTCGAGGATGTTCCGCTCGCCGCCGATCAGGACCTTCGCGCCCTCCTGCGTGCCGATGTCCATGTAGGACAGGATCTTCTCGAGCTGGTCGTTGGAGGCCTGCGCGCCGACCTGCGTGTCGGTGTCGAGCGGATTGCCCTGGACCATCTTCTCCACGCGGGCGATCGCGTCGGCCATGAACGAGTCGTAGATGGAGCCCTGCACGAGCGCGCGGGACGGGCACGTGCAGACCTCGCCCTGGTTCAGCGCGAAGAGCGCGAAGCCCTCGAGCGCCTTGTCGTAGAACGAGTCGTTGCTGTCCGCGACGTCCGAGAAGAAGATGTTGGGGCTCTTGCCCCCGAGTTCCAGTGTGACCGGGATCAGGTTCTGGCTCGCGTACTGGCTGATCAGCCGGCCCGTTGTCGTCTCGCCGGTGAACGCGATCTTGCGGATGCGCTTGCTCGAGGCGAGCGGCTTGCCGGCCTCGACGCCGAACCCGTTGACCACGTTCACGACGCCCGCGGGGAGGATGTCGCTGATCAGCTCCATCAGGACCAGGATGGACGACGGCGTCTGCTCGGCAGGCTTGAGCACGACGGCGTTGCCGGCGGCGATCGCGGGTGCGAGCTTCCAGGTCGCCATGAGGATCGGGAAGTTCCAGGGGATGATCTGCCCGACGACGCCGAGCGGCTCGTGGTAGTGGTACGCCGTCATGTCCTCGTCCAGCTGGGACAGGTGGCCTTCCTGCGCGCGGATGGCGCTGGCGAAGTAGCGGAAGTGGTCTATGGCGAGGGGCATGTCAGCAGCGAGCGTCTCACGGACGGGCTTGCCGTTGTCCCATGTCTCGGCCACCGCGAGCATCTCGAGGTTCTCCTCCATGCGGTCGGCGATGCGGTTGAGGACCGAGGCACGCTCGGCGACGGAGGTCTTGCCCCAGGCCGGGGCGGCCTTGTGCGCTGCGTCGAGGGCCAGTTCGATGTCTTCCGCCGTGCCGCGTGCCACCTCGCAGAAGGCCTTGCCGGTGACCGGCGAGATGTTCTCGAAGTACTGGCCCTTGATGGGTGGAGCCCATTCGCCGCCGATCCAGTTCTCGTACCTCGGCTTGAAACTGACCTTCGATCCGTCCTGGCCAGGCTGGGCGTAAACAGTCATTGTCCAACTCCTTGAACTCCGTGTGTGCAGGACGTCGTCGTCCCTGCTGCACACACTAGGAGCCCGGTGGTTGCATCAACGTTGCATATCCCGCGGGGTCGCCGGGGCAGCGTCCGGGTGGCCCGTCCGCCTAGCCCTGTTCGCGCGTCGGTACCGCCGCGATCCCAGGCACGGGTCCATGCGCCGGATCGGCAGGCGTGGCCGGATCGGTGTCCTCGCACGTCGTCGCCTCGGGGTGAGCGTCGGCGTCGGTTCCCTGGGCGGGGACGGACGGCAGCAGCGCGGGCGCGGTGCCGGTGGGTTCCGTCATGGGAGCGGGGTCCGAGCCGGGCGCCGGCTCACCGGGTTCCGTCGGATCGGTGTCGCACGAAGGGTCCGGCGTCGGTGTCGGTGTCGCACTCGGCGTCGGGACAGGCGTCGGAATCGGGCTCGGCGTCGGGACAGGCGTCGGAGTCGCACTCGGCGTCGGGACAGGCGTCGGAGTCGCACTCGGCGTCGGGACAGGCGTCGGAATCGGGCTCGGCGTCGGGACAGGCGTCGGAGTCGCACTCGGGGTCGCACTCGGGGTCGGGGTCGCACTCGGCGTCGGGACAGGCGTCGGAGTCGCACTCGGGGTCGCACTCGGGGTCGGGGTCGCACTCGGGGTCGCACTCGGGGTCGGATCGGGTGTCGGGCTCGGCGTGGCACCCGGGTTCGGCTTCCCGCTCGGACCCGGTGACGGCGTGGCACTCGGTGACGGCGTCGCGCTGGGAGAGGGCGTGGCACTCGGGGACGGCGTGGACGTCCCGCTCGGAGACGGCGTGGACCCCGGCGTGGATCCGGGCGCGGGCTTCTGGGGCGCGGTGGAACCGGGAGTGGGCACCGGCTTCGGCGTGCCGGGCCTGGAGACTCCGTTCCCGGGGGTGGAGGGCGCCGTGCCGGACGGATCCGCCGGCGCACCGGGGCCCGTCGGGGTACCCGGCTCGAGGCCGTCGGTCCCTCCCGACGGGGCCGATGCCGCAGGTCGCGGGTAGGCGCCGGCTGTCGGCACGGGCTCGCCGGAGCGGGTGAAGGATTGCGCCCATGCCGGCATCGGGGCGGCAGCGCTGGTGCCCGGCGTGTAGTCCGTCAGGTCACCTCGGGGTGCTCCGTGCCCGATGGGGACGAGCTGCCACCGCACGGGGTCCACATGCTCGCCGTCCAGGATCGTCTCGAAGTGCAGGTGGCAGCCGGTCGAGGATCCCGTCGTCCCGATCGCGGCGATCGGGTCACCGCCGTCGACGGCGTCGCCCAGGGCGACCGAGATGCCCTGCAGATGGTTGTAGGTGGTGATGAGGCCGTTGCCGTGGTCGACCTCGACCCGGTTGCCGCCTCCCCACTGGTGCCAGCCGACGGCCCGGACCGTGCCGGCATCGGCTGCGTAGACCGGCGTGCCGCACGGCGCGGAGAAGTCCTGGCCGGTGTGGAACTCTCCGTGCTCCCCGGTGATGGGGCTCGTGCGGAAGCCGAAGGAGGAACTCGGGGTCAGCGCGTCGAGGGGCGAGAAGAGGGTGCCGGCCATCGGGCGCTTCGCACTGGAGGTCGTCGAGACAACGACCTCCTCGTCCGCGCTGACCTCGGCGCCGTCCGCGGCCTCGGGGAGCGGCATGGTCGGATCGAGGGCGTCGAGGCCGCCGAAGGGCGACAACAGGTAGGGCCCGACGACTCCCGTCGGTAGTGCATCATCGTGCAGCGCAGCGCTGGACCGGTGGGCCGCCGTGGCGGACACGGCCGACGCCGCTTCCCAGGACTGCGGGACGACGCCCTGGAATCCGACGAAGCACACGACCATGGCCAGGCTTGCCTTCATCTTCGTCCGGGAGGAGCGAGTAATCCGCCCCTGCACACGCGGTGTCCCACGGTGCTTTCCAGCCTGCGTCACGAGAATCCTCTGGTAGAAGCGGTCCTTCCGGTGGCGGATCCGTCGGGCGTCACTGCCCGCAGTCCCGACCACCAAGGACAACGGTAGCCGGACGGTCCCGGGTCCGCGACGATTCGTTGCGATTCGCTAACAAAATTTGGGAGAACTTGAGCCAACGGACAGCGGGGCGGACAACTCCGCCTCGAGCCACTCCACGTGCGCGACGACCGCTGCCCGCCTCGGCGAACGCCGGGGCAGGACGCGCAGCGCGCATTGCCATGCCTCGATGTCGTACTCGGCCTCGGCGAGCGCCAGGTACTGCAGCACGGTGTCGGGGGCGCCGTCGTTGAGGACGGCGTCCCGCAGGAGCGTCGACACCTCGCCGCGCAGGCGCGTGACCGCCGGCGCCTGCGACCGCGGAAGGACGGCTCCCCGGTAGATCCCGAGTGCCATGCGGTGCGCTCCCCGGTGCAGGTAGTTCAGCACCTGCACGGCATCCACCACCAGTTCCACGGCCAGCCGGTAGGGCCTGGACTGCGGCACGATCGCACCACCATGATTCGCCAGCACCCGGCGCAGTCGCAGCATCTCGGCGCGAACCGTGGTGCCGGACGCATCCTCCGGATAGGCCATCGTCGCGATCTGGTCCGCCGTGAGGCCCTCCGGATGCAACGCGAGCAGCGTCAGCAGTTCGGCGTGGCGCAGACTGAGGTCCAGCGGGGCCCCACCGGCGTGGACGATGCCGTGGTCAGTGCCCAGGATCTGGAGGCTGTTGCGGTACAGGGCTGCCGGCGTCCGGGCCGGCCGGTGCCGCTTCGTCCCGGTCAGCCGGCTCTGCAGCCGGTGGATGCTCAGGTGGGCCTCGGCCGCGGCGACCGCGGCCTCCACGAGGGACAGGGTGTGCGCGGCGACCGCCTCGGCCGTGCCGGTGATGTCGATGACGCCCAGGACGGTCCCGGAGTCGGGGTCGTGCAGGGGCACCGCCGTGCAGCTCCAGGGGTGAGCCTGGACGTTGAAATGTTCGGCACCCGCGATCTGCACGCTCCGCTCCAGGGCCAGGGCGGTCCCGGGCGCACTCGTGCCGACCGCCGCCTCGGACCAGTCGGCGCCCGCCATGAACAGCATGCCTTCGGCGCGGCGCCGGAGTTCGCGGTCGCCGTCGACCCAGAGGAGCCTGCCGTTCTCGTCCCCGACCGCGACGAGCATCCCCGCGTCGAGGCTCGGCCGTACCAGGAGGCGGTCGAGAACGGGCATGACCGCAGCGAGCGGATGGGCCTGGCGGTACGCCTCGAGCTCCTCCTCGGAGCAGAACAGCCGGGCACCTGCCGTGGCGGGGTTCGGCAGGAAGGTGAGGGACCTCAGCCAGGAGTCGTGCACGATGCCGCGGAGGTTGTCCTCGACACCCGCACCCCGTCCGAGGGCTTCGTGCGCCGCGACGGCGTTCCGCTGCACGACGTCGGCAGGTAGCTCCGCTGAGGAGATCGAACGGGACGGCGACATCGGCACTCCGCTTCGTGACCTGTCCTGCGGGGCAGCGCAGGACAGGTCACAGTGTAGCGGGCCTACTGACCGCGGGAAATGGCCACCATGTCCTCACGGGGGACGAGCTTCACCCGCTCGCGCACGAGCTCGGCGTTGCCCGAGGTGTTGACGAAATTCGCCCCCAGCTTCATCTCGTGCGCGTCCAGCTTCAGCCAGCCGTCCCAGGTGGTGTAGTGGACGCCGCGTTCCTCGAGCAGGTTGATGATGGCGTCCTCGGACGGGTCCTCCGCCGGGGGCAGGTTGAGCCGGTCCTCGAGGAGGAACCCGATGGTCTCCAGGGCGTCGCCCTTCGTGTGGCCGATCAGGCCCACGGGCCCGCGCTTGATCCAGCCGGTGGCGTAGATGCCCGGCACGGGGTGGCCGTCCTCGTCGATGACGCGGCCGCCCTCGTTGGGGATGACGCCGCGCTTGTCGTCGAAGCCGACCTCCGGCAGTTCGGAACCGAAGTAGCCGATGGCGCGGTAGACGGCCTGTACGGGGTAATCGAGGAACTCACCGGTTCCGCGGACGTTGCCGTCCCCGGTCAGCTCCGTGCGCTCGAACTTCATGCCCGCGACCTTGCCGGGCGTCTCCGGTGCGTCGTAGACCTCGACGGGCGAGTGCAGGAAGTGCAGGTGCAGGCGCCGCGACGCGCCCGTCGGCTCGTCCTCCACCAGCCAGTTGGTGAGGGTCTTGACCATCGTCTTGGTCTGGTTGTTCGAGGCGATCTGCTCCTCGGAGCCCGCGTCGAAGTCGAAGTCCTCGGGGTAGAGGACGATGTCGACGTCGCGCGAGTGGGAGAGCTCCCGCAGTTCCAGCGGCGTGAATTTCACCTGGGCGGGCCCGCGACGGCCGAAGACGTGGACATCGGTCACGGGTGAGGCCTTCAGGCCCTGGTAGACGTTCTCCGGGATCTCGGTGGAGAGGAGGTCGTCGGCGTGCTTGGACAGGATACGGGCGACGTCGAGGGCGACGTTGCCGTTGCCGATCACGGCGATCTCCTTCGCGTCCAGCGGCCAGTCGCGGCTGACGTCCGGGTGTCCGTCGTACCAGGACACGAAATCGGCTCCGCCGAAGGAGCCCTCGAGGTCGATCCCCGGGATGTCCAGGTCGGCGTCGCGGATGGCACCGGTCGCGAAGATCACGGCGTCGTAGAAACGGCGGAAGTCCGACAGGGTCAGGTCACGCCCGTAGTTGATGTTGCCGAGGAAGCGGATGTCGCCGCGGTCCAGCACCTTGTGGAGGGCGTTCACGATCCCCTTGATGCGTGGGTGGTCAGGAGCAACCCCGTAGCGGATCAGGCCGTAGGGTGCCGGGTACTGGTCGAAGAGGTCGATGCTGACGGCGAAATCGCCGCCCTGGACCTCGTTCGACTTCGTCAGGATGTCGGCGGCGTAGACGCCTGCCGGACCGGCGCCGATGATCGCGACCCGCAGCGGTCGCGCCGCAGCTGAGGTAGACACTGATTTGCCTTCTTCCCGGTGGAAAAGCTCCTGGTGGACAGCGTGGCGCGAATAAGCGCACACTTCCCTATTCTAAATGCCGCACCACGGCGCGGACTAACTTCGTGGCCGGGATCTCGTCCGGCCGCCGTCGTCCCCTCCCCGCTGCCGATGGGTGGGAATAAAGCCCGGAACCGGCCGGTTCACGACCTCGTGAGCGGAACAGGTGTACAGACCAGACGTCCGGCGAGGAGCGAGAACTCCGTGGGCGTGCTCTTCGGCATCGGCGCCTACGGTTTGTGGGGTCTGCTTCCCCTGTACTTCCTCGTCCTGGCGCCGGCGGGCCCGGTCGAGATCGTGGCCAACCGCGTGGTCTGGTCCCTGCTCTTCTGTGCGCTCCTGCTGACGGCCCTGCGGTCCTGGCGGCCGGTGCTCACGGCCCTCCGCACGCCGCGCATCGTCGGCACACTGGCCGTCGCAGCGCTGCTCATCGCCGTCAACTGGCTGGTCTACACCTACGGGGTCACCACGGGACAGGCCATCGAGGCCTCCCTCGGCTACTTCATCAATCCCATCGTCTCCGTCCTGCTGGGCGTGATCGTGCTCCGCGAGAAGCTCCGGCCCCTGCAGTGGACCGCGATCGGCATGGGCGTCCTCGCCGTGATCGTCCTGGCCGTCGGGTACGGCGCCGTCCCGTGGATCGCCCTCACCCTGGCCTTCTCGTTCGGCCTGTACGGATTCGTCAAGAAGAAGGTCGGCTCGCGCGTCGACGCCGTGACCAGCCTCAGCATCGAGACGGTGGTCCTCGCGCCGATCGCCGCGGGTGTCATGATCTGGCTCGACGTGACGGGCGCGGCGACCCTCACGACCGAGGGCACCGCCCACTTCTGGATCATGGTCGCCTCGGGCGTCATCACCGCGGTGCCCCTGATCTTCTTCGGTGCCGCCGCGCGCCGCCTGCCGCTGACCACGATCGGGCTCCTGCAGTACCTCGCCCCCGTGCTCCAGTTCCTGCTCGCACTGCTGGTCCTCGGCGAGGACATGCCCTTCGAACGATGGATCGGTTTCGGCCTCGTCTGGGTGGGCCTCGTCCTCCTCACCGTGGACATGCTGAGGACCGTGCGCCGCCAGTCACGGCGGGTGGCAGCACCCGAACCGGCGGTGACGGTGGCCTGACGGCGCCCTGCTCCCGGATCCCAGCCCGGGGACCGGCATCGGCGGGTCCGGAGGCCGGTCGCTCGGGCCGCTCCGGGAGTTCCGCAGCGAGATAGGCCGCGTTGAAGCGGGACAGCAGGGCCACCAGGTCGACGACGTCGGTCTGGTCCCAGCCCTCGAGCTGCCGCCGGAAGTCCCGCCGTCGGCGCGCACGTGCAGCTTCCACGCGCCGGAGTCCCTCGTCCGTCAGCATCACCGGTCGGGATCGTTCGTCGTCGTCCGTCATCCCGCGCTCGAGGAGGCCGAGCCTGTGCAACGCCGCCACGTGTCCGCTGACCGCCGGCTTCCCCATGCCCAGGGATGCCGCCAGGTCGGTCACCCGGCAGGGGCCCAGCATGCGCACCGCGGCCAGCACGCTGTAGGCGGCCGGCTCCATCGCGGCATCGATGCCACGAGCCAGCGCCCAGCACACCTGCTGCTCGCTGCGGCACATCGCCGCGGCCTTCTCCTCGACGACGTCGAGCGCGGCGCGGCGCGCAGCGCTTCCTGCGGGCGTGCGATGTCCGTCCATGGCCGAATCCTAGGCACGCGGAGCAGCGCCGGGGCAGGAATCCCGCAGCATTACCCATCATTACTCCGCGCGATCGCTCCGCCGCGCACGCGCCCGTCGCGCCCTCCACGGGACGGAGGGATCGCGCGGGTCAGCTCGGGGTACGGACCCAGTCGCGGGGCACCACGACCATGGGCACCGGCAGCGCGCGGAGCATCTTGTTCGCCGTCGCGCCGAGGAAGATCTGGCGGTGCTGCGCGAGGCGGCTCGACCCCACGATGACGAGCTCGCCCGCGTCCCATTCGATGTCGTCGATGGCCTCTTCGATCGTCCGGCCGTGCGCCACGATGATCGATGCCTCGGAGCCTCCCGGCAACCGCTCGACGGCGCGCGCCAGCACCGAATGCGCATGCTGATGCGCCTTGTTGATCGCCTCCCCCGAATCGGAGGGCTCGTGCACGTCCAGTGCGACGAGTGACACGAGGCGCAGGGGCAGGCCCCGCCGGGCAGCGGACTCGACGGCGACGTCGAGCACGCCCTCGGCACCTGCCCTCGTCCCGACGGCGCAGGTCATCCTGGTGAAATTGGCGCGGTGCCGGTAGCCACGCGGCGAGAGTGCGACGGGGACGTGCGAACTGTGCAGGACGGCGTTGGCGACGCTGCCCACGGTGTAGCGGCGCAGCAGGCCGTTGGTCGAGGCGCCGATCACGATCAGGCCGGCATCGACGTCGTGCGCCGTCTCCAGCAGGCCCTGCGCGAAGGAGTCCGCGAGGCGGACGTGCGTGGTGATCTCGACGCCGTCGGGCACACTGTCCCTCGCACGGTCGAGTGCCTCCTGGGCACGCCGGCTCCCGGGGGCCGCACTGCCGTCCTGGGGCCAGTCGAGAACGGTGACCAGGTCGATCCCCGCCGACTGCGTGAGCGCGAGCGAGGTGGCGAGTTCGAGGGCGTCCTGCCCACGGTCGTTCTCGGTGTAGCCGACGACGTAGCGCACGGGGGCTCCTCCTCGGTGGGATGCGGGGCGGCGCGGACGGAAGCGCCGCGGAGTCGGTCCACTCTAACGCAGCGCTTCCGGCCGTGCCCGCGTGCTACTCCTGCGGAGCCGACCCCTGAGTGAGCACTTCCTGCCGGAAGAACGCCGGGTTGATGCGCGACCACACCAGCATCAGCACGGCCCCCAGCAGGATCACCCCGATCCCGAGGATGAAGACCATGCCGACGCCGAACAGCTCCGAGCCGGAGCCGTACTCGGGATCCATCGAATCGACGGCCGTCTTGACGAACATGACCAGCAGGATGACCCCGCCGAGCAGGGGCGCCAGGAACCGGAAGAACATGTTCCGGGCGGAGGAGAAGGCCTGTGCGCGGAAGTACCAGACACAGGCAAGCGCGGTGATGCCGTAGTAGAAGCAGATCATCAGGCCGAGCGCCGTGATGGTGTCCCAGAGGGCGTTCTCCGAGACCAGCCGCATGAACACGTAGAAGCCTGCGGCCGCGACCGCCGCTGCGACCGTCGCGTAGCTCGGCGACTTGTGCTGCGGGCTGATGCGGCCGTAGTCCTTGGGCAGCGCCTTGTAGTGGCCCATGGCGAGAAGCGTGCGGGCCGGGGAGACGAAGGTGGACTGCAGGGATGCGGCCGAGGAGCTGAGGACGGCCATGGACATCAGGATGGCGAAGGGTCCCATGACAGGGCCGGCGAGCGTCGCGAAGATGCTCTCCTGGTTGTCGGGGTTGCCGGCACCGAGTTCTCCGTCGCCCACGCCCGAGAAGGCGAGGGTCGCGAGCGCGACCGTGAGGTAGATGACCACGATGACGACGACGGTCAGCATGCCCGCACGGCCCGGCGTCTTCTTCGGGTTGACGGCCTCCTCGCTCATGGTGAGGGTCACGTCCCAGCCCCAGTAGATGAAGATGGAGAGCGAGACGCCGGCGGCGAAGGCGGAGAAAGAGCCGACGGCGAACGGGTTGAACCACTCCGCGCTGATGCTCGTCGCGTCGAAGGCGGTGCCGTTCGCGACGTGGATGAAGGCCGCGATCGCGAACCAGGCGAGGACCACGAGCTGGAAGGAGACCAGCACGTACTGGACGGTCTTGGTCGCCTCCATGCCGCGGTAGGACACGTAGCAGGCGAGCGTGATGAAGACGAGCGTCGTTGCGATGTTCACCGGCAGGTTCAGCGTCAGGTCCGCGATGGCGGGATCGTTCAGCAGTTGCGAGAGCATCAGGTAGAAGAAGTCCACGGCCACGGCGGCGAGGTTGGACAGCACGATCACGGTGGCGGCGATCAGCCCCCACCCGCCCATCCAGCCGACCCAGGGCCCGAAGGCCCGCGTGGCCCAGGTAAAGGACGTCCCGGAGTCCGGCATCGCGTTGTTCAGCTCGCGGTAGCCGAGGGCCACGAGCAGCATGGGGACGAAGCCCACGAGGAAGATGGCCGGCAGGTTCACCCCGACCTCCGCGACCGTGGGCCCGAGGGCCGCTGTCAGGGTGTAGGCGGGTGCCACGGAGGACACCCCGATCACGACGGCGCCGAGCAGGCCCACCGTCCCGGCGTCCAGGCCCTTCCTGCTCAGCCCTGATCCCCTTTGTGTTGTCTCGTCGATACTCATGCGTCCGCCTCTGTGGGTAAGGCGCCCGGGCCGGAAGTGGTGCCGGGCGTTGCGTACGTACGCGGGACGACGACCATGGGGATGGTCAGCGTACGCAGGATCTTGTTGGCCGTGGATCCGAGGAAGATGCGCATGTGCTGCGCGAGACGGCTGGAGCCGACCAGCAGCACCTCCCCCTCGTCCCAGGCCATAGTGTCGATGGCCTCCTCGATGGAGCTGCCACGCGCGGTCTCGACGCTCACGCGTCCTCCCGCGGCGAGCGACGACGCCGCTTCCGCGAGCCGCCGGTTCGCCTCGTCCTCCGCTCCATCCGGGTCGGACCGGCCACCGTCGAGCGCGACGAGGGACACGAGCCGCAGGGGCAGGCCGCGGCGCTGCGCCGACGACACCGCGACGGAGATGACGTCGTCGGCCCCGGCACGCCGGCCGACCGCGCAGGTGAGGCGCGTGACGGGTTCGGTGCGCCGGTAGGACTTGGGCGCGAGTGCCACCGGGACGGGCGAGGCGTGGAGGAGGCTGCGGGCCACGTTGCCGACGTTGAACCTGTTGGCGAGGCCCCGGGAGCTGGCCCCGATGACGATCAGCGAGGCCTCCGTGTCCTCGGCCGCCTGGATGAGGCCCTCTGCGTTGGACTCGGCCCGGACCACCACGCCGCGCGCGGCGACGTCGTCGGGCACGAGTGCGAGGCCCTGGTCCATCCATTCCCGCATCTGCTCGGAGAGGAGGGTGTCGAAGCCCTTGTCCGGCGGATAGGTGCCCGCATAGAGCGAGTGCTCGGGGGTGACGAGGACGAGGTCGAGGGAGGCATCCTGGCGCCGCGCGAGCGCGACGGCGAGGCAGACGGCGTCGTGCCCGCGCTCGTCCGCGGTGTAACCGACGATGTAGCGCACGGTCAGGCCCCCGCGGTCGTGCCGGCGGACTGCAGCCCCGACGCCAGGGCGTGGTGGATCGCGGCGGCGGTTCGCTGCCCCATCCGGATGGCGCCGTCGACGTGCTGGTAGCCCTCGGCCGCGATGTCCGAGCAGGACCAGTAGATGGGCCCCACCGGCGTGCGCTGGTCGCGACCGTACCGGTGCAGTCCGCCGAGGTCGTAGCTGGACGCGTACGCGCCGCGGGTCCACTCCTCCGAGGCCCAGTCCGATTCGTAGTACACCTCCGGCTCGAGTGCCTGCGGGCCGAGGAACCCGGCGATCGAGGCGAGGATCCGCTCGCGGCGTTCGTGCGGCGGGAGCTCGAACATCGCATCGGCCTTCTCGTCGGAGACGAAACCGACCAGCGTTCCCCGCGGGTCCTCGTGGTTGGTGTTGTCGTAGACCTCCTGCACGATCGAGTCCGCGCCGAAGCCCGTCCCGGAGAGGCCCTCCTCCCGCCAGAACGGTGTGGAGTACGTGGCGTGCACCTTGATGACCAGGCCCAGCGACTGGTGCTGGTGCATCTGGTGCTGGCGGCGTGGCAGGGGCGGCTCGTAGCTGATGCGCGAGTAGAGGTTCGGCGGGACGGCGACGATGGCGTAGCGTGCGTGCACGGTGGTCGTGTCGGAGACGACCGTCACGCCGTCGCGCCCGTCCATCCCGCTCCAGCGCAGCGTGCGCACGGGACTCGAGAGGATCACGTCCTCCCCGAGCTCCGCCGCCATGCGCTCCGAGACCGACTGCATGCCGCCGACCACGCGCTTGTCGAGGATGAAGTCCTCGTCCACGAGGTTCGAGAAGGAACCGGCGGTCGCGGCCATGAGGATGGCCTGGAGGGCGGAGAAGGAATGGGCCGGCTTGGTCAGCATCCCGCCGGCGATGAAGAGGCCGATGTTGTCGCAGGCCTCCTCGTCGTCGGACTGTTGCCGCAGCCAGTGGTGGAAGGAAACGGTATCGAGGGCGCGGGCGTCGGGGTGGTTCCAGGGCGCCTCCGGCCCCGCCTCCGCCACCAGCCGGTCGAGCAGGGCGATGAGCCGCTCCATCTCCTCGCGCGTGTAGTCGTTCACGGGGAACATCTCTCCCGTGTAGCGGACGGGCCTTCCATCGGGGCCGATGTAGACCGAGTCGCCCTCGCGGTACCGGGAGAAGGTCTGCAGGCCCAGTTCGTCGAGGAGCCCGATGAGGGCGGTCTGGTCCGGCGACACCCACTGGCCCCCGACCTCGTACACCGCGCCATCGACGACGTCGGTGTGGGTCCGCCCGCCGACGCGGTCCCGTGCCTCGACGACCGCGACGGAATGTCCCGCCCTGACCAGTTCCCGTGCGGCGGTGAGGCCCGAAGGACCTGCTCCGATGATGACGACGTCGCGCTCGATGGTATTCACGTGATCCTCCCGGACCCGCATGACGCGGGCCACAAAATGAACGGCATTCATTATTTCGCCCTACTATAGCCATGGGCGCCCCTCGAGGGAAGGGAACGCCCGTAGAGTTAACGCCACCGCAACCCAGGAGCAGGATCGATGACCGCAGCAACACCTGCACCCCGGCGTGCGGGCCGCCCCCCGCGCAGCGTCCTGTCCCGGGACGGCATCACCAGGGCCGCCCTGGACCTGATCGCCTCGGACGGCTACGAGGGCCTGACCATGTCCGCCCTCGCCCGGCGGCTCCGGGTGGCGCCGTCCGCGCTGTACAACCACGCCGCGTCGAAGCATGAAGTGCTCAGCTGGGTGCAGGACCACGTCATGACGATGGTGGACTTCAGCGCCTTCGACGAGGAGCCGTGGGACGAGGCCGTCCGGCGGTGGGCGTGGTCCTACCGCGAGGTCTTCGCGCGGCACGCTCCTCTCGTACCCGTGATCGCCGTGATGCCCGTGACCGATGCCGCGGAGACCCTGCGCATGTACGAGGCGGTGGCGCGCGGCTTCCTGCGGGCCGGCTGGCCGGAGGACCGGATCGTGCCCGCGATCGTGGCGCTGGAGTCCTTCATCTACGGATCCGCGCTCGACGTCGCCGCCCCCGGGGACATCTTCGACTCCGGCGCGCTGGCGCACCAGTTCCCGGTCTTCACCTCCGCGGTGAGGAGTGCCACCGATGCGACGGGAGCGGAGCAGGCGGCCGATGCCGCGTTCCGGGCAGGACTGGACGGCATGATCGCGGGTCTCCGCCTCCAGCTGGCGGCCTACTCCTCCTGACGCGCGGGCCGGACGAGCTGTCCCATCCGGTACGCGGTGGAGTGCAGCACGTCCGAGAACGTGTCGCTGTCGCCGTCGAGCCAGTCGTTCAGGGCGATCTCGAACACCAGGACCCCGTACCGTGCCACGAGGCGTGCTTCTTCCTTGCCCACGCCCTGCCCGGAAAGCGCCTCGGTGATGCCCCCCGCGAGGAGGACGTTCTTCAGCAGTTCGCGCTCGCGCAGCCCCTCGTCGGAGCCGATGATGGCGCGTCGAGCCTGCAGCTCGGCCCTCCGGCCCTCGAACGGACCGGCGGCCATCGCCTCGAACCCGTGCATCACGAGCCCCAGCGGTGACAGGAACGCCGGAGCCCCGGCCACGAGGGACGCCACGACGGCGGGGAGCTCCCGTTCATGCAGGAAGAGCACCTCGCGCTTGTCCGGGAAGTGGCGGAAGAACGTACGGGTGGTGAGGCCCGCTCGAGCCGCGACCTCGGGTACTGCGGTGGCCGCATAGCCCTGCTCGGTGAAGAGTTCGAGCGCCGCGCGCTCGAGCCTCAGCGCTGCGTCCGGTGCCCATCGACCCATGCACCTATCGTACCGCTGATGACACACAATGTCGTGAAAGAGAGCTGATGACACCGCATGACATCAGGCGATACTCCGGGGCCATGGGCGTCAGCATCAGCGCCTGTACGGAGTGCCGGCGCCCCTGGTGGGCGGATCGCTGATGAGCCTACTGATTGTTAGACGGACTAGCTTTACGGATCGTGAGTTAGCTGTTAGGTTCGGAGGACGGTCAAGCAACGGCCCACCCTTCTTCTGATCACCCGAGGTTCGTCATGTCTGTTGCCCCTCTGTCCCCGGCCCACTCCGTCCGCCAGGACGACAACGACTCCCGGAGCACGTGGCCGGATCTGGCCGCGCTCGACTTCGCCGCAGTCCCGGACTCCGCTGCGGCGCTGGGCCCGGCAGCGCCGGATGTGCCCCACGACCTGTCGACGGTCTCCACGCGTGAACTCCGCATCCTCTGCAACCAGCTGTACCGCGTACTGGACTCGGACTACCCGCCGTTCGGCGCGCAGGAGGACTACGAGGCAGTGGTGGAAGCCCTCACGGATCGCGTGGCGCGGGCAGCCGAGCGTACGGAGAGCCAGAAGCTGCGCGAGAAGTTCCGCGACAACCCCGTGAGCTCGCGCTTCGAGCTCTTCCACGACGGCACGATGGTCGGCTACGTGAAGTACGACATGCGGGCCGGGCGCATCCGCCTGCTGGAGACAGTGATCGGCCCCGCATACCGCCAGGCGGGCCTGGAACCGGTCCTCGTGCGCCAGGCACTGCTCGAGGCACACCGCCGTCGCCTCGCCCCCATCCCCTACTGCCGGCACGCGCAGACGTTCCTCGCCGAGAACCCGCAGTTCCGGGCACTCATCCCGGTCGGCTGACGCTCCACCCGTTCCACGAGAAGGGCCCCGCAGCTCGTGCTGCGGGGCCCTTCTCGTGGTGCGTCGGTGATCAGCCGGCGTTCGCCGTGCGGATGGCGTTCTCCAGCACGTCGAGGCCGTCCGCGAGCAGCTCGTCCGGCATGACGAGCGGCGGCAGGAGGCGGATCACGTTGCCGTAGGTCCCGCAGGTCAGGACGATGACGCCCTCGCGGAGGCACTGCGCCGCGATCGCCTTGGTGGCGTCCGTGTTGGGCGTCTTGCCGCCCGGCATCACGAACTCGATGGCCAGCATGGCTCCGCGTCCCCGGAGCTCGCCGATGATGCTGTGCTCCCCCAGGTCCGCCTGCAGTGCATCGAACCGCTCGGTAACCCGTGCCTCGATGCTGCGCGCCCGGCCGGCGAGGTCCTGCTCCTTCATGGTGGAGATCGCACCGAGCGCCGCCGCGCAGGCCACGGGGTTGCCGCCGTAGGTACCGCCGAGGCCGCCCGCGTGGACGGCGTCGAGCAGGTCCGCACGGCCGGTGATGGCCGAGAGCGGCATGCCGCCGGCGATGCCCTTCGCCATCGTGATGATGTCCGGCACCACGCCCTCGTGGTTCACCGCGAACCACTCGCCCGTGCGGCAGAAGCCGGACTGCACCTCGTCGGCGATGAACACGACGCCGTTCGCCCTGGCCCAGTCGGCCAGCGCCGGCAGGAAGCCGTCGGCGGGGACGATGAAGCCGCCCTCTCCCTGCACGGGTTCGATGATGATGGCGGCGACCGAATCCGCGCCGATCTGCTTCTCGATCATCGTGATGGCGCGCTGTGCCGCCTCGGGACCGGTGATGTCCGGGTTCTCCTCGCGGAACGGGTAGCTCATCGGCACACGGTAGATCTCGGGGGCGAACGGACCGAAGTTCGTCTTGTAGGGCATGGACTTCGCGGTCAGCGCCATCGTCAGGTTGGTGCGCCCGTGGTAGGCGTGGTCGAAGGCGACGACGGCGTTGCGCCCGGTGGCCAGACGCGCCACCTTGACGGCATTCTCGACGGCCTCGGCGCCCGAGTTGAAGAGCACGGTGCGCTTCTCGAAGTCACCCGGCGTCAGCTCGGCGAGCTGCTCGGCGACGGCGATGTAACCCTCGTAGGGCGTGACCATGAAGCACGTGTGCGTGAAGTGCTCCACCTGCTCCTTCACGGCGCTGACGACGGCGGGATCCGACGCGCCGACGCTCGTCACGGCGATGCCGGAGCCGAGGTCGACGAAGGAGTTGCCGTCGACGTCGCGGATGATGCCGCCGTCTGCGTCCGCCGCGTACACGGGCACGCCGGAGGCGACGCCCTGCGCGACGACCGCCGCGCGGCGGGTGGCCAGCTCGGTGGACTTGGGTCCGGGGAAGTCGCCGTTGATGCGGCGCTTCTGCTCCAGCCGGAAGCCGGGAGCGACGGAGCCTGGAGTGGTTGCGAACGTTGTCATGGGAATTCCTTTTCCTCGGGGACGGCTAGGCGTCCAGCACGCTCATGACGTGCTTGATGCGGGTGTAGTCCTCCACGCCGTACATGGAGAGGTCCTTGCCGTAGCCGGAGTTCTTGAAGCCGCCGTGCGGCATCTCGGCGGTGAGCATGATGTGCGTGTTGATCCAGACAGCGCCGAAGTCGAGGTCCCGGGAGACCCGCATGGCGGTGCCGTGGTTGGTGGTCCAGACGCTGGACGCGAGCGCGTAGTCGACGCCGTTCGCCAGCTCCACGGCTTCCTCCTCCGTGGTGAAGGTCTGCACCGTGACGATGGGCCCGAAGGTCTCCTGCTGCACCACGGGATCGTCCTGGCGGGCGCCGGTGATGATCGTGGGCTCGAAGAAGTAGCCCTTGTCACCCGCGCGCCTGCCGCCGGTCGCGATGCTGCAGTGTGCCGGCAGTGCGTCGATGACGGCGTTGACGGCGTTGAAGTGGTTGATGTTGTTGAGCGGGCCGAAGTAGTTTTCCGAGTCGTCCGCACTGCCCGTCCTCAGCGTGGCGGTGTGCTCGACCATCGCTGCGACGAACTCGTCGTGCGCCTGCTCCTGCACGAGCACGCGGGTGATCGCGGTGCAGTCCTGGCCTGCGTTGAAGAACGCGAACTCTGCGATGGCCGCGGCGGATGTCTTCAGATCGGCATCGGCGAAGACCACGGCGGGCGCCTTGCCGCCGAGCTCGAGGTGGGCACGCTTGAGGCCCTTGGCGGCGCTCGTGGCGACGGCGATGCCCGCGCGTACGGAACCCGTGATGGACACCAGGCCCGGGACGGGATGCTCGATCATGGCCGCACCGGTCTCACCGGTACCGAGGACCACGTTCAGGACGCCGTCGGGCAGGATCCCCTGCGTGAGGCGTGCCAGCACGAGGGTGGACTCGGGGGTGGTGTCGCTCGGCTTGAGCACGACCGTGTTGCCGGCGGCGAGGGCGGGCCCGATCTTCCAGATGGCCATCAGGAACGGGTAGTTCCAGGGGGCGACCTGGGCGACGACGCCGATGGGTTCCCGGCGGACGTAGGAGGTGTGGCCCTCGAGGTACTCGCCCGCGGACTTGCCCTCGAGGATGCGTGCAGCACCTGCGAAGAAGCGCAGCTGGTCGGCGCCGACCGCGACCTCCTCGGCGGCGATCATCTCGCGCACCTGGCCCGTGTTGCGGTGCTGGGCCTCGACGAGTTCGTCGCTCGCGGCCTCGACGGCGTCGGCGAGCTTGAGCAGCAGGAGCTGGCGCTGGCTCGGCGTGGTGCGCTTCCACGTGGTGAAGGCGCGGGCGGCAGCCTGCATGGCGGCGTCGACGTCCGCGGGGGAGGAGACGGGCGACTGCGCCACGACCTCGCCGTTGGTCGGGTTGACGATGTCCAGGAGTTCGGTTCCGGCGGGCGTCACGAACGCGCCGTCGATGTAGTTCTGAAGGGTCTCAGCCACGCTGCAGTGCCTTTCACGAGGGGGTGTCCGCGGCGTCCGGGTAGGTCCGGCCACGGGTATCGAATCGACGGTACCGGGACGGGGTAACCCCTGCCACGGATATCTGCACAGCATGGACGGGGAAGTGCCGTGCAGGAGCACAGTAGAGCCTAGGCTTGAACCATGGCCATCACGCTTCCCGACCTGCTGTCCGACCCGGCCCTCGGCCTCGTGGCGGAGGGCCGCTCCGAGCCGCCGGCCCAGCCGATCCAGTGGGTCGCGGTGACCGAGCTGGAGGATCCGCGGCCGTTCCTCAGCGGCGCCGAGGTGATCCTCACGACGGGTGTCCGCCTCAAGACCGGCGCGGCCCAGCGTGCCTTCGTCCGCCGGGCGCACGAGGCGGGGGCGCTGGCCATCGGATTCGGCGTGGGTTTGACGCACCGGAGGATCCCGGCGGCCCTCCTGTCCGAGGCGGACGACGTCGGACTCCCGGCCTTCCGGGTCCCGTACGAGGTCCCGTTCATCGCCATCGGGAAGAGGGTGGCGGACGCCCTCTCCGCCGATCACTACGCAGGCCTCGAGGACCTCCTCGAGGGACACGCCGTCCTCGCGTCCGCCCTCCTCGGCGCCGGGGGCCTCGGCGCGCTCCTCGCGGAACTCGCGAGGATGCTGGGCACCGGCGTCGCCCTCTTCCAGTACGGTGCACGCATCGCCGGGGCCGCCGGTCCGCGGCGCGGCCGGGAGGAACCGACGTCCTGGCATCGGCTGCCCATCGCCACGGGGCTGAAGGACCGCTGCACACTCGCCATCGCGGAACCGTACACCCGGGCGGCGGTCGTCGACTACGCGCAGAGCCTCATCTCGGTGGAACTCACGAACCAGGGGCGGAACCGCACAGGAGCCCGGACGGCCGCCGGGCAACTGCTCGAGGACGTGGTGCGGGGAAGCCTCGCGGGTCCGGAGGCCGCCGCGAGGCTTGCGAGCTCGGGTATCGACACCGCGCTCAGGCACAGCGTCCTGATCGTCGACGTCGCCTCCGGCCAGCGCCGGGCCCTGCGCACGCTGCCGCTGCCCGACGGCTGGGACGGCGTCTCCTCCGCCCTGGTCGAGGACCGCCTCGTCCTCGTGCTGCCGGCCACCGCCGCACCGGCGCCGGCGCAGCTCAGCCAGTACCTGCATGGCGCCGGGCTCACCTCGCGCATCGGCGTGGGAGGGGCGTACGCCCAGCCGAACGGACTGCGCTGGAGCTATTTCGAGGCCCGGGAGGCACTCCAGCGGGGGCAGGCGCTGAACCTCGCCGACCGCCTGAGCCTGACGTCCCTCCTCATGGCGAGTGCTGACGTTCCGCTCGCCGATCTCGCGGCCGAGACCTTGAACCCGCTCGAGGCCTTCGACGAGGCGCACGGCGCCGGCCTGCTGGCGACGCTGCAGCGGTACCTGGACCTCGACGGGTCCGTGGCCGCCGTCGCGGCCGACCTCGACCTGCACCGCAACACCATCCGGTACCGGCTGCAGCAGGTGGTGGCGTTGACGGGGTACGACCCTGCGGTCACGGCGGACCGCGTCCACCTCTATCTCGCCCTCCGGGTGCGCGCACTCGGCTGAGGCGGGACGGCGGGCCCCGCGGGACAGCGCCCCGTGTGGTCCCCGGCCACTCCGGCCGCTCCGCGCCTACCACGTGGGCCGCACCCCCGCATGCGATAGTTGGATCACCAGATACCGGTCTCACAGTTCTTCGGGGGTATTCATGTCGCTTCTTCACGCCGACGAGTTGGACCTGCAGGAGTTGGCCCGACAGGCGATCCTGCAGGAGTACCGCCTGCCCTACGGGGAGGCCGACGGCACCCCGGTGGAGGCGTTCGACTACCAGACGCCCACGGAACTCCTCAACCTGGTGAAGCTCGCCGTCCGCGTCAGCGGGATGCACGCGGGCGTCATCAACATCATCACGGCCGACCAGCAGCACCAGATCGCGGCCGTCGGGGTCGATGCTGCCGTGTGCTCCCGCGAGGACTCGATGTGCTCGAAGGTCTTCCGCTCCGGCGCCATCACGGCGGTCCCGGACGCGTCACGCGATCCCCGCTTCGCCGACAACCCCTTCGTGAACGGTGGGATCGCCCTCGTGCGGTCCTACGCGTCCGTCCCCCTCGTGGCGGAGAGCGGGTACGCCCTCGGGACGCTCTGCGTCTTCTCCCCCGAGATCCTCGGCTTCGACGCCGAGCAACGGGAGGGCCTCGAGATCCTCGCCCGGCAGGTGGTCGAGGTCCTCGAACTGCAGTTCAAGACCCGCCAGCTCGTCGAGGCCCTCGAGGTGGTCCGTCGCAGCAACGAGGACCTCGCCGGCTTCGCAGCCCGGGTCAGCCACGACCTGAAGAACCCGCTGACGGCGATCCTCGGCTACACCGAGCTCAGCGAGCAGGACGACGACGTCGAGACCTCGGGGCCGGCGGCCCGCTACTTCAGCATCATCCGGGGCAGTGCCAGCCGGATGCTCTCGACGGTGGAGGAGGTTCTCGAGTTCTCCCGCATCGGCGGCTCGATCAGCCGCCGGAAGGTCCGCCTGAACACGATGATGAACGCCGTGCTGCAGGACGTGCTGCCGCTCAGCAGTGCCTGCGACGCCGTCGTGACCGTCCGGGACGCCCAACTCGAGGTGGACCAGGCGCAGGTCACCGCCCTCCTGCAGAACCTGGTCTCGAACGCGATCAAGTACTCGGCCCCAGGGACTCCTCCCCGCATCGAGGTCGTCGCGGACGTCGGCCAGACCCAGGTGCTCCGCATCATCGACCACGGCAAGGGCATCGACCCCGCGGACCGGCACCGGGTCCTGGAACCGCTCGTGCGGCTCCAGCGGGAGGGCGACCCAGCGGGCAGCGGCATCGGCCTCGCGACCTGCGCGCGGATCGCGGCCGCCCACGACGGTTCGATCAGCCTCACGGAGACGCCCGGCGGCGGCACGACAGTCACCGTCGATCTCGGCCCGGCCTGATCCTTCCCGCAGCGCCTCGCGGCGCTAGAGCTGCTGCGGCTGCAGCTGCTGGTCCTGGTCCGCGCGGGCCAGCGGGAGCCGGAAGGTGAAGGTGGAGCCCTCGCCCTCGACACTGCGGCAGCTGATGGTGCCGCCATGGCGCTCCACGATGGCCTTGGAGATGGCGAGCCCCAGCCCGACGCCGGGGATGGCGGCATTGCGGGCCGCCGAGGTCCGGAAGAACTTCGAGAAGACGCCCTTCAGCTCCTCTGCCGACATGCCGCTGCCCTGGTCCGTCACGCTGCACTCCACCTCGCCGTCGACCTCCGCGGCACTGACCGTCACACGCCCGCCGTCCGGTGAGTACTTGACGGCGTTGGAAAGCAGGTTGTCGAGCACCTGGCCGATGCGCGGGGCATCGCACAGCGCCAGGAGTCCGGGCTCGGTGCGGTCCTCGAAGCGCATGAGGGGGTTCGTCGAGCGTTCCCTGGCCGACGCCACGCGCTGCAGGACCAGTTCGGAGAAATCGGTGGGGACCGGTGTGATCTCCGGGGTCCCCTCGGCCGTGGAGAGCAGGTCCACCACGAGCTTGTGCAGCCGCTCGGAGTTGCGGGACACCACCTCGAGGCCGGATGCGACCTCGGGCTGCAGGTCGGGCATGCCGGTCAACAGTTCGAGATAGCCGCGGATCGCGGTGAGGGGGGTCCGCAGTTCATGGGACACCGTGGCCACGAACTCGTCCTTCGCGTTGAGCGCGGTCACGAGTTCCGTGACGTCGTTGAACGTCACGACGGATCCTTCACGCGCGCCCGCCTGGTTCGTCATCAGGCGCGACGACGTCGACAGCACCCTCTGGTCCGGCCGCTCGCCCCACCATAGGAGGTAGTCGGAGAAGACCTGCCCCTCGGCGGCTCGCCGGGTCGGCCTCCGTGCCTCGGGCATGACCGACTGGCCGTCGTGCTGGAAGATCCGGAGGTCCCCTTCCGCGGTGTTCCGCGTACCTCCTGCGAGGGCGCGGAACTGCTCGAGCTTGCGGTTGGTCAGCATCGGCCGCCCCGTCTCGTCGACGGCGATCAGTCCGATGTCCACGCTGTTGACCACGGTCTCCAGCAGCCGCTCCCGGCGCGCGCTCTCCTCGAGGAGCATCTGCAGGGCCTGGTCCTTCTCCTCGACGACCTGCTGCTGCGCCATCATGCTGGCGGTCATGACCCGTATGGTCACGCCGATCGCGAGCATGATGAACGGGAGGAGGATGGACTGTGTGAGGGACTGCGAGGTGACGGCGGCGTCGGTTCCGAAGACGGGTGCCCACACGATCGCGAGCGAGCCGAGGAACCCCACGGCCAGGGCGGCACGCGGGAAGAGCCCCGAGGCCGCCAGCCAGATGACGGGGAAGACCGCGAGCAGCCCGACGCCGGTGATCATGGTCCCCGCGCCATGGCGCATGAGTCCGATGGGGATGAAGTCGAGCAGCGGGATGACCAGGAAACTGGCGTGCGGCAGGCGGTCCCAGGGGACGACGACGCACAGCGCCAGGAGTACTGCCTGCAGCCCTGCGCCGAGGAGGAAGGACTCGCTCGAGAAGAGGTCACGGTGGAACAGTGCCCCGCCGACGAGGATGAGCAGCACCGTGAGGGAGAGCGGCAGCTGGCTGAGGACGACGCGCATCCGCAGGGTCAGTTCGTGGAACTGCCTGGTGTTGAGCGTGAGGTAGGAGAGCACCCTGTCCATGCTGACCGATCCCCCCTCCGTCGTCGAGCCAATCCGTCGCTGCATGACGGTGCTGGCGGCATCGGCGCGCCGGCTTCCACAGACTAGCGCGACCGCCCGGTGATTGAAGGTGCGGAATCCGCCTGCGCTCCTCAAGATCACCTCAAGTTCGACGCACCAAACCGGTGATCGTGGCGAAGCTGCTGTAGGGGCGCCGAGCATCGCCCGGCGTAGCGTTTAATGAGGATCATGACTGTCGCCCCCGAGAAACGCCGAGCACTGGTCGTTGAGGACGACGTCGACATCCGGGGCCTGCTCGTGCAGATCCTGAAGCGCGAGGGCTTCGAGGTGACGGAAGCCGGGACGGCGAGCGACGGGCTGGAGAAGGCGCGCGCCGGCGCGGACCTGATCACCCTCGACCTGAACCTGCCCGATGGCGACGGCGTGGAGATCTGCCGGGAGGTCCGCACCTTCTCCGACGCCTACATCCTCATGATCACGGCGCGCACGGACGAGATCGAGCGCCTGACCGGACTCGAGACCGGCGCCGACGACTACATCAGCAAACCCTTCAGCCCGCGCGAACTCGTGGCACGCATCAACTCGCTGTTCCGCCGCCAGAGCCGGCAGGCAGCCGCCGACGTCGCCAACGCCGATGAGCGCCAGCGCGCCGCCGAGGTCCAGCAGAACCTCCTCCCCCGCGACAACCTGTGGGTCCGCGACTACGAACTGGCGGGACGCTTCCGGCCGTCCCGCAGCGTGGGCGGCGACTTCTACGACTGGTACGGCACCCCGGACGGGCTGCACCTCACGGTCGCCGACGCGATGGGCAAGGGCATGGGAGCCGCCCTCGTCGCGGCGACCGTGCGCGCCATCATGCGGTCGGTGGCCCCCCAGCCGAGCATCGAGACCGCGTTCGCGACGGCGGCGCGCGCCACCGAGGCCGACCTGGAGCAGACGAACTCCTTCGTCACGCTCTTCCACGGGCGCCTCGACGCCGCTACCGGCGTCGTCGGCTATGTGGATGCCGGCCACGGACTGGCACTGCATGTCACGGCAGACGGTGGCGTGACCCGGTTGAAGTCGGCGGGACCGCCGGTGGGGGCATGGCCGGACCAGGTCTGGGCAGCGGACACGGTGAAGCTCGGCCCCGGCGACTCCCTGGCCATCGTCAGCGACGGCCTGCTCGACATCTACGAGACGGTCGAGCAGTTCACCGAGGCCGTGGCCGGCGTCATCACGGCGGCGCCCAGCGCGGAGGCCGCCTGCGCCGTCCTGCTCGACATGGCCGACGTGCCCGAGGTGGCCGACGACGTCACCGTCGTCGTGCTCCGGCGCACGCAGGACTGACGCGAACCACACGCACGACCACACACCCACGGACAGGTAGAGGAAGAGGACACACAGATGGAATTCACCACCCAGGACAAGGGACGCTACACCGAGGTGGCAGCCAGTGGCCGTCTGAACATGGTGGCCGCCCCCAAGCTGCGCGAGGTCATCAACGACGTCGTGGCCGCGGGTGGCAAGCGCATCGTGGTGAACCTCGCGGAGACCAGTTTCATGGACTCCTCGGGGCTCGGCGCCCTCATCGGCTGCCTCAAGCTGGCCCGGCAGTCCGGCGGCGACCTGCGGATCGCCGCGGTCCAGCCCCAGGTCACCATGGTGCTCGAGCTCACCAGCATGCACCGGGTCCTGACACCGCACGGCACGCCCGACGAAGCCTTCCCGAATGACTGACATCCTCGCCCGGCGGACCCTCGAGGAACCCGCGGTCGAACAGGCGATCGAGGACCTGCACGGTGTGCTCGACCAGCTGTGGCACGACGCGGCGTTCGTGCCGGCCATGGACCAGATGGCCTTCAGCACCGCCGTGATCGAGGCCGCGAGCAACGTCGTCCGCCACGGCGTCGCTGCGCAGGGCTCCGAACTCCTCCTCGGCGTCGAGCTCACGGTGGCCTCCGGGTACCTGCGGGCCGTCATCAGCGAGATCGGGGCAGCTCCCCTGGACCCCGTGCCCGACCTCGAGGGGCCCGACCTGACCGCCCTCCCCGACGACGCGCTGCTGGAGGACTACGACGAATCAGGTCGCGGTCTCTCGATGATCCGGGCACTCGTCACGACGGTCACGGTCGAGCGGCAGGGCGACTCGAACGTGTGGGTCCTGTCCAGGGACGCCGGCGAAGGGCACTGACCCTCCGGTCCTGGTGTCCGCGGCTCCGGTCCTGGATTTCGCCGCTCCGGGTCACGCTTCCCGCCGGTTCCGGGTCACGGCTGCGCCCGCCGAGCACGGGTCACGCCAGTGACGGCCAGACAAGCCGGCGGCCACCGGTCAGGGTAGTAGCGGTCGGCCGGCCGAGCCCGCCGGTCACGGGTCACGGCAGTGGCGGTCGGCCGAGGAACGCCGCGAGGTCCGCGTAGACCTCCCGTGACTCCGGCAGGCGCGGTGCCGCCGGGAAGACGTGGAACCCGCCCGGATAGATCCTCATGGTGACGTCGGCGCCGGCTGCGACGGCCCGGTCCCGGAACACCGTAGCGTCCGCCATGCACACATCGCGGGTGCCCTGATAGATCCGCGTGGGCGGCACCGCGGCCAGCAGGTCGTCGGGTGCGCAAGCGGGGCTGACCAGGGGCGTCCTCGGGTCGTCGCCTCCGGCCCACCAGAGGCCGGCCTGCACGGGGCCCGCGACCGAGAGCATCGGGTCGACGGCCTCGTACTTCGGGATCGTGGGATTCGTGCCCGTGACATCGAGCCAGGGCGCGAACACGGCGACGCGCCCGGGTGCAGGCAGCCCGGCGTCGCGGAAGGCCCACGGCTGGGCGATGGCGAGCCCGCCGCCGGCCGAGTCCCCCATCAGCGTGACGTCCTCCGGATCCGCTGTCCGCAGGACCTCCCGGTAGACGGACACCAGGTAGGGGAAGGCCTCGCGGTAGGTGCTCTCCGGAGCCAGGCGGTAGAGGGGGATGGTCACGGCAGCACCCGTACGCTTGGTCAGCTCGGCGATGATCCACCAGTGCGGCCGCCCGAACTCGTTCAGGTAGATCCCGCCGTGCGTATAGATGATGTGCGACCGCGTGGCGCCGAGGAGCGGCCGGACGGTGATCGTGCGCACGCCGTCGATCCGCTTCTCCTGGATCGTGTGGGTCTGCTTGAACGTCCACGGGATGGCCGCCGCCGACGGGTAGGTCCGGCCCGGGTACTTCCCGTTGACCCAGTCCGTCCCGGTCAGGTTCCTCTTGGTGGGCAGCAGGCCGATCAGCCGGCACGCGACGCGCATGGCCCGCGAGCCGTCGTGCGCGCTCGGTTCGACGGTGTCCGTGCCGGCCGCATATCCGCTCGTCATGGCCCCAGCCTAGTCCGGCCCCCGCGGACCGCGCCGCCTCTGTCATGCTGGTCGGGGCCGGAATGCCCCGGTTGGCGTCCTTTGTCCCACCGATCCGCCCGACGCCGTTCCGGCCCGCCGAAGGAAGAGATGGATACCGCAGCACACATCGCCCTCGCCGCCGACCTCCTCGGCGTGTTCTTCTTCGCCGTGTCCGGCAGCCTGCTGGCCGCGCGGAAGGGCTTCGACCTCGTGGGCTCCCTCCTGCTCGCGTCGCTCGCGTCGCTGGGCGGCGGCGTGGCACGGGACCTCATCATCGACGTCCCGCCGGCGGCGTTCAACAATCCCGCCTACCTCGTGCCTCCCCTGCTGGCCACCGTGCTCGTCTACTTCGTGTTCTCCGGCGTGGAGCGGGTCAAGCGCGTCCTCGTCCTCTTCGATGCCGCGGGCCTCGCCCTGTTCTGCATCACCGGCACCATCAAGGCCCTCGACGTCGGCCTCAACCCGGTCTCCGCCGTCCTCCTGGGCGTCACGACGGCCGTGGGCGGCGGCCTGCTGCGCGACGTCGTCGCCAACGAGATCCCGCAGCTCTTCGACCCCCGGGACATCTACGCGCTGCCCGCGATGCTCGGCGCCGTCGTCGTCACCGTGCTGTACCTGACGGACACCTTCACGCTCGTCACGGGCATGCTGGCGGCGTCGCTCGTGTTCTCTCTGCGCGTCCTCGCCTGGCGCTACGGCTGGCACGCGCCGCTCGCGGCACGTACCTCCGGCATCCGCAGGTAGCCCCGGCGCCGGACGCGGCGGCTAGGATGGGGGAATCCCCCGCCACCACTCCTGGAGTACTTGTGACTGAGCTCTTTTCCGATCGATTCCGCGCCCTGGTGCCTCAGTACTTCGAGGGCGAGTGGGTCGAGGAGGACGGTCTGTCCGAGGACGAGCTCGCCGACATGCTCGCGGGCAAGGACTTCGAACTCCCCCTCGCCCTGCACGAGTTCTACCGCGCCGTAGGAGCCACCGAGGACATCATGGAGGCGTTCCACTTCTTCTGGGACCCCGACGAGCTCGAGATCGAGGACGGCTTCCTCCTGTTCCTCGAGGACGAGGACGAGCAGTACACCTGGGGCATGAGGGCCGACCAGCTGGACGTCCCCGATCCGATCGTCTGGCGCCGCAACAACGCCCGCGGCGAGTGGCAGAGCGAGGAGGGCACGTTCACCGAGTACGTCCTCGACCTGTTCGAGTGGGTCTTCGAGGAGGACGGGGAGGACTGATGGAGTTCGCCCACCACGCCCCCGACGGGTACCGGTGCCCGTTCTGCGACCTCGCGCGGGGGGACTTCAGCAACCCGGGGAACCTGTGCCGACCGGGTGACGTCGTCTACTCCGACGACCTCGTGCTCGCGTTCATCGCATCGCACGGCTTCGAGCCGAACCCGGGGCACGTGCTCATCACGCCACGCGAGCACGTCGAGCTGCTCTACGAACTGCCCGACGACGTCGCCGCCCGCATCATGACGCTGACCCGCGACATCGCGATCGCCATCAAACTGGCGTGGGCGCCCGACGGCGTCTCGACGCGGCAGCACAACGAGCCCGCCGGCAGCCAGCACGTGTGGCACTACCACCAGCACGTCCTGCCCCGCTGGCACGACGACGGCTTCTACTTCACCCCGAAGCGGCCCATCGTGGACCCGGAGATCAGGGCGCGGAAGGCCGACGAGCTGCGGTCCTTCCTCCCGGCGAGATAGCGCCCGCCGGCTCCGCTTCACGCCCTGCTGCGGCTTCGTGCACGGCTTCTGAGCAACAAGAGCGTGTCCTACGACGACACGCCGCTTATCCAAGTCATCCGCCCACGAAAGCCGTGCACGAGGCCGCACCCAGCCATCCACATCAGCGGACGGGTCGGCGCCCGAGGGCCGTGAAGACCATCGTGAGGACATCGTCCGGCTGGAACATGACGTCCTCGTAGCAGAAACGCAGCACGACATACCCGCCGATCACTGTCATGTTGTTCCTCCTGCGGTCGCGCCGGAGTGCCTGGCGGTCCGAATGGAACGCCGCTCCGTCGATCTCCACGACGAGGCACTCCTCGACCAGGAAGTCGACCCGCCCCACGCCCGCTATCCGGACCTGCGAGCGAACCTCGAGACCGGCGCCGCGTAGCAGGAGTCGCGCCACGACCTCGATCGCGGACTCGCCGGTGAGGTCCACCGACGCCAGGGCAGCGCGCGCCCTGCCGTTGCGCCTTCCAGTCAGCCGGGACTCGAGGAACGCCGCCACGGTGTCACCGCGTCGGAGAGCGCACTCGACCATCGGGACCGACTCGTCGGCAGGCCGGCACTGCAGCACATGCACCAGCACGTCGGCGAGACCGACGAGTGGCAGCCGGGAGTGCGGAGGAACGGTGACGACCCGATGGTTGATGCAGCCGTCGGCTGAGCGGGTCGGCCGGCTGACGTGCACGCCGATCGCGGGCCGGACGCGCCACAGCCCGTAGTGGACCGCGGCGGAGACACATGTGAGCCGTGCTCCCGCACCCACCGCCCGGATGAACTCCGGCGGGGCGTCGGGAAGGGCCAGGACACCCCGTCGAACGCGGAGAATCCTGCCGTCGCCGATGGAGCGTTCGATTGCCCGCTCCCCCACTCCGCGCTCCAGCAGGGCACCCGTGGAGGCCACGCCACCCGATACCGCGAGAATCTGCTCGATCGTCATGGACCAACCCAAGAGGCTGCCGCCCGTGATCGACGGTGGGCCCTCCGCTATGTGGACGGGCCGCGGGGTGCGGTGGTACGGGAGGATGCGGCGTCGTGCTCGCGTTTCACCAGGGCGACCGCGTGTCGTCTCGGGACACGCCGACTCTCAGGGACACTCCCGCGGGAAAGTCGTGCATGAAGCCGCGGAAACGACGGAACGACGGCGCGACGGCGGCGCTAGACGTCCCGGCTGACGACGGCCTGCGCGAAGCTCGCGAGGGCCTGCTTCACGACGCTGTCCGGGAGCGGGTCGAGGGCCGCGACGGCGTCGTCGGCCCACTGCTGGGCCACGGCCCAGGCCTCCTGCGTCTGCGGGTGCGAGCGGACGGCGGCGACGGCCTCGGCGAGGGCCTCGTCGGAGGAGAGGTCGCTGTCGACGAGCGCGACGACGTCGGCCGCCGAGGAGTCGCCGGCGGCTGCGGCACGGCGCAGCAGGATGACGGGCAGGGTGGGGACGCCCTCGCGGAGGTCGGTGCCGGGGGCCTTGCCGGACTTAACCTTCAGGCCCGTGACGTCGATGACGTCGTCGGCGAGCTGGAACGCGACGCCCACCTTCTCACCGTAGGAGACCATGATGTCCACGACCTCCGGCGGGGTGTCCGCGAAGAGGGCGCCGAGCTGCCCGGAGGCCGCCACGAGGGAACCGGTCTTGTCCGCGATGACCGAGAGGTAGTGCTCGAGGTCGTCCTGGCCGTCGCTCGGTCCCACGGTCTCGTGCAGCTGGCCGAGGCAGAGCCGCTCGAAGGTACGGGCCTGGATCCCGAGGGCCTCGCCGCCGAGTTCTGAGACCAGGATCGAGGCGCGGGCGAAGATGAGGTCGCCGGTCAGGATGGCGACGGAGTTGCCCCACACCTCGTGGGCGGTGGGCGCTCCACGCCGGTACGGCGCGGAATCCATGACGTCGTCGTGGTACAGCGTGGCGAGGTGCGTCAGCTCGACGACGACGGCCGCCTGGACCACCTTCGTGCGCGCCGGGTTGCCGAGGTGGGAGGCGAGGATGGTGAGCAGGGGGCGGATGCGCTTCCCGCCGGCCTCGACGAGGTGGCGGCTGGTGGCGTCGGCGAGGGGATCGGAATTGGCGATCGCACCGCGCAGCTGCTTCTCGACCTCCGCGAGGCAGGACGAGACGGACGGCCCCAGCTCCGGGTCCTCGGCGATGAGGGCGAAGCCGGGAGGCAGACGCAGGGCATCGGCGTCGTCCGGGATGTCCGCGGTATCCAGCGCGCTGTTCAGACCCACGCTGGTCCACCCGGAGTTGAAGGATTGTGTCACGGTCTAAGACTAACCAAGTGGGGCGGCGCTTTGCGCACGCAGGTGGCCCGTCAGGGACGGCTGGTTGGAGGTGGGGGGCACGAGCGACTCGAGCAGGTGGATGACGCGATCCTCGAAGCCCCGACCGCCGGCGTCCGTCAGGTTCGCCAGCATGCGCACCACGAACCGCATGAGCACCGGTACGGGCATACCGGTCCGCAGGGCCAGGGACAGGATGGCGGGCTTGCCGATGAGCTGCGCGAAGATGCGGCCGAGCGTGAAGTGGCTGCCCCACTGCTCCCGCACGTACGGCGCGTACCCGGACAGGACCTGGTCCCGTCCGAGCGGCGAGGCGACGCCCTGCGCCCGCGCGATGAACTCGGCGGCGTACCGTGCCGACTCCATCGCGTAGGAGATCCCCTCGCCGTTGAAGGGTGACACCATGCCGCCGGCGTCGCCGAGGAGCAGCAGCCCGGGGCTGTAGTGCGGCGTCCGGTTGAAGCCCATGGGCAGCGCGGCTCCGCGGATCTCCCCGACCTGGTTCTCGGGTGTGAAGCCCCACTCGGCAGGCATGCCCGCGGTCCAGTCTCGGAGGACCTGCTTGTAGTCGAGCTTCCCGAACTCAGCGGAGGAGTTGAGGATGCCGAGGCCCACGTTGGAGGTCCCGTCGCCGACGCCGAAGACCCACCCGTACCCGGGCAGGGGCTTCCCGGTGGCGTCCGGCAGCTCGAGCCAGCCCTCCATCCAGTCGTCGTTCGTGCGGGGACTGGTGAAGTAGGTGCGCACGGCGACGCCGAGCGGCCGGTCGTCGCGCTTCTGCAGACCGAGGCTGACGGCGGTGCGGGTGGAGTTGCCGTCCGCCGCTAGGACGACGTCGGCCGTGAAGGTGCGCGTCTTGCCGGTCTTGCGTCCGTCGGCGTCCAGGAGGTTGGCGGTCACCCCGGTGACGCGCCCGGCCTCGTCGCGCTGCGCCGAGGTCACCGAATGGCCCTCGAGAATCGTGGCGCCCGCGGACCGGGCGTGCTGCGCGAGGGCCTCGTCGAAGCCGAGGCGCGTGCGGACCAGGCCGTAGTCGGGGAAGTCGCTCAGCTCGGGCCAGGGCACCTCGACGGTCCGCTTGCCCGCGATGAGGCGCAGGCCCTTGTTGCGGCGCCACCCCTCGCTCTCGTCGTGCGGCAGGCCGAGGAGCTGCAGTTCCCGTGTGGCGCGGGGCGTCAGGCCGTCGCCGCACACCTTCTCGCGGGGGAACCAGGTCTTCTCGAGGACCGTGACCTCGATCCCGGCGCTCGCGAGGTAGTAGGCCGCGGTGGAACCGGCCGGACCGGCACCGACGATGAGGACGGACACCTAGACGGCCGCCGAGATCCGGCGCAGGCGGACCTGCCCCGGCAGGAGCGGTTCCTCGCCCGGTGCCGCCGGCGCCTTGGTGGCGCGGTGGACGGCGACGATCCCGCCGTTGAGGTTGCGGTATTCGACGTCGTTCCAGCCGCTCTCGCCGATCCAGGCTGCGAGCTCGTCCTGGTTCGGCCAGGCGCGGATGGATTCCGCGAGGTAGACGTAGGCGTCGGGGTTCGAGCTGACCTTCCGCGCGATCGCCGGCAGCGCCCGCATCAGGTACTCGGTGTAGGTGGTGCGCCACAGCGCGACGGTGGGCGAGGAGAACTCGGCGATGACCAGCCGGCCGCCCGGCTTCGTGACCCGCAGCATCTCCGCGAGGGCCTTCTTCGGCTCGTTCACGTTGCGGAGCCCGAAGGAGATGGTGGACGCGTCGAAGGAGTTGTCCGCGAACGGCAGGTCGGTGGCGTCGCCGGCGACGAAGTCGATGTCCGGACGCCGGCGCTTGCCGACCTTCAGCATGCCGAGCGAGAAGTCGCAGGCGACGACGTCGATCCCGGCGTCCGCGTACGGTTCACTGGACGTGCCGGTACCGGCGGCGAGGTCGAGGACGCGCTGACCGGGTTCGGCGCCCACGGCATCCACGACGATCCGGCGCCAGCGGCGCGTTTGTCCCATCGAGAGGACGTCGTTGACGACGTCGTACTTGGGCGCCACGTCGTCGAACATGGCTGCTACTTCGTCAGGACGCTTCTCCAGCGATGCACGATTCACCTGCTCATTGTCTCAAACAAACACCCGGCGCCTAATCGGTACCGGACCATGGCGGCGCTGTCGGGGCGCACGTGCCCAAGCTCACGATGCCGCACGGATACGCCGCAGGACCGCGGAGTACGCTTGGAGCATCATGAGCACTCCGTCCCTCACCGCGCTGACGCCTGCGCCCGGACAGTCCCGCGGGCTCCGCAGCATCACGGTGGGACGCGCCGACATGGACCCCCAGTCGGGCCTCCTCGAGTACGTGGTCCGGAACGACGCCCACACCTGGATCCGGCGAGGTGGCGGGCTCGTGGGCTACGGCGAGACCGCGAGGTTCACCGTCACGGGCCCTGACCGCTTCACGCAGGCCCAGGAGTGGTGGCGACGCGAGCTCGCGGGTGCGGAGGTCGTGAACGAACTCGGCGTCCCCGGGTCCGGCCTCATCGCGTTCGGGTCCTTCGCCTTCTCCAAGACCTCGCCGCACGAATCGCGCCTGATCGTCCCCGAGGTGGTGGTCGGCTGCAGCGAGGGCCGGAGCTGGCTGACGTTCATCACCGACGACGCCGAGGCCGACCTGACTGCCGAGGCGGCCGAGGCCGCCCTCGCCGCCTACCTCGTCGAGCCCGACGCCGACCGCTCCCCCAGCCCCGGTGACAGGCTCGGCCCCGGCGTCCTCAGCGAGGAGCAGTACAAGCTCGCTGTCGCGGAGGGCGTGAAGCACGTGCAGTCCGGCGAACTGAGCAAGCTCGTCCTCGCGCGCGACGTCGTCGCGGACCTCGAGACGCCCGTCGCCACCGCGCAGGTGCTGCGCGAACTCGCCGTCCGGTACGAGGACTGCTGGACCTACGCGGTCGACGGCCTGATCGGCTCGACGCCGGAGATGCTCATCAAGGTCGAGGACAACACCGCCCGGGCCCGCGTCCTCGCCGGCACCCTCGACCGCGCCAACGCTCCCGAGGGCGACCCCGACTACCCCACGCGGGTGCTGGCCGGGTCCGAGAAGCAGCTCCACGAGCACCAGATCGCGATCGACTCGCTCACCGAGACGCTCGAGCCCTTCACGAGTTCCATGACGTCGCACAGCGAACCGTTCGTCCTCCAGCTGCCGAACGTGTGGCATCTCGCGTCGGATGTCACGGCGCAGCTCGCCCCCGACGCCGCCGGCGAGATCCCGACGTCGCTGGCCCTCGTCCAGGCCCTCCACCCGACCGCCGCCGTCTGCGGCACCCCGACCACCGTCGCGGGCGCCCTGATCCGTGAACTCGAGCACCTGCAGCGCGGCCCCTACGCCGGGCCGGTGGGCTGGATCGACGCCGGCGGCAATGGCGAGTGGGGCATCGCCCTGCGTGGCGCGGTCGTCGAGACGCCCACGCGCGTACGGCTGTACGCCGGCTGCGGCATCGTCGAGGGCTCGCAGCCCGAGGCGGAACTGGCGGAGACCTGGAGCAAGTTCCGGCCCATGATCCAGGCGCTCGGGCTGGCCCGCTGAGTCCGGCCCTTGGTTACCAATAAGCAATACCTGTAGCCTGTGATGCACATCTCTCTTTGCTCGTTAGAATCAGCAGGACCTTTTCCGCTCCATCCCGTCCGTTCAAGTGAGGTACCCATGCTTTCCAAGAAATCCGCAATGCTGGCCGCCCTGGCCGCCGGCGCCCTCGCGCTCAGCGCGTGTGGCGGAGGTTCCGACGACGCCGCGTCCGGCTCCGGAGAGGACAGTGGCCTGAATCTCGTCGCCGAAGGCTCGCTGACCGTCTGCTCGGACATCCCCTACCCGCCCTTCGAGTTCGAGGAGAACGGCGAGTACACCGGCTTCGACATGGACCTCATGAAGGAGATCGCCTCGGGCATGGACCTGGAGCTCGCCGTGCAGGACGTCGGCTTCGACGGACTGCAGAGCGGGGCCGTCCTCGCGGCGGGCCAGTGCGACATCGGCGCGAGCGCCGTCACCATCACGGAGGAGCGCAAGGCGAACCTCGCGTTCTCGGACCCGTACTACGACTCCCTGCAGTCGATCCTCGTCCCCGAGGGCTCGGACATCGCCTCGATCGAGGACCTCGCCGGCAAGCAGGTCGGCGTCCAGCAGGGCACCACGGGTGCGACCTACGCCGCCGAGAAGGCACCCGAGGCCGAACTCGTCCAGTTCCCGTCCGACGCCGAGATGTACGCCGCGATCCAGGCGGGCAACGTCGACGCGCTCCTGCAGGACCTCCCGGTCAACCTCGGGCACACGGAGGAAGGCGCCTTCACCATCGCCGAGGAACTGCCCACCGACGAGCAGTACGGCTTCATCATGTCGAAGGAGGGCAGCGAGGAACTCGTCGCAGCCGTCAACGAGCAGCTGACGGCCCTGCGCGACAACGGCCGGTACCAGGAAATCTACGACTCCTACTTCGCGGAGTAGGACACCCCTACCCGAGCGGCGCCGGCAGTGCAGACTCCGGCGCCGCTCGGGCGCCACCTCCCGACGGAAGGTAATACCCCGCGTGAAACGATCGACACGCCGGCGCCTCACGCGAGGCGTCCTCTACGCGGTCTTCGCCGCCGCCGTCCTGTTCGTCGTCCTCTCGGCCGACTGGAGCAGGATCCAGACCAACTTCCTCAACGTCGAGGTCGCCCGGGACACGTTCCCCGAGATCGTCACGATCGCGGCGAAGAACACGGTCGTCTACACGGTGATCGCCTTCGTCGGCGGGATGCTGCTCGGCCTGCTCCTGGCGCTCATGAAGCTCTCGCCCGTCCTGCCCTACCGCTGGCTCGCGACCGCCTACATCGAGCTCTTCCGTGGCCTCCCGGCCCTGCTCGTGATCTTCGGCTTCGCCTATGCCGTCCCGATCGCCCTGCAGTGGCGCCCTCCGGGCGGCAATGCGGGCGCGGGCCTGATCGCCCTCATCATCGTCTCCTCCGCCTACATCGCGGAGACCATCCGAGCGGGCATCGAGGCGGTGCCCAAGGGGCAGGTCGAGGCGGCACGCTCGCTCGGCATGAACTCCGCGTGGACCATGGTGACCGTCGTCCTCCCGCAGGCCTTCCGCATCATCACTCCCCCGCTGACCAACGAACTCGTGATCCTCATCAAGGACACGTCGCTGCTGTTCATCGCGGGCATGGCCATCGGCGACCGCGAACTCACCACGTTCTCGCGTGACGCCCTCACCAGCCAGGCGAACGCGACGCCGCTCGTGGTGGCCGCACTGATGTACCTCGTCATCACGCTGCCGCTGACCCAGCTGGTCGCGAAGCTCGAACGACACAACAAGAGAGGCCGGTGATTCCGGTGAGCCAGCCAGCATCGGGTGCCGCATCCCGCGGATCGGCCGCAGCCGTCCCCGCGATCGAGGTCCGGGCACTCTGCAAGACCTTCGGCAGCAACGAGGTGCTCAAGGGCATCGACTTCCACGTGGACCAGGGCGAGGTGGTCTGCGTGATCGGGCCCTCGGGCTCCGGCAAGTCCACGCTGCTGCGCTGCGTCAACCGCCTCGAGGAGCCCACCAGCGGCACCGTCATGGTGGAGGGCGTGGACATCACGGACAGCGAGACGGACCTGGACGACGTGCGGACGCGCATCGGCATGGTGTTCCAGCAGTTCAACCTGTTCCCGCACCTCACCGTCCTGAAGAACCTGACCCTCGCGCAGCAGCGGGCGAAGAAGCGGGGCAAGACCGAGGCCACGGAGATCGCCCGCAGGAACCTCGCCAAGGTGGGTCTCGCGGAGAAGGCGGACGCCTTCCCCTCGCAGCTCTCGGGCGGCCAGCAGCAGCGTGTCGCGATTGCACGCGCGCTCTCCATGGACCCGGACATGATGCTGTTCGACGAGCCGACCAGCGCGCTCGACCCCGAGCTCGTCGGCGACGTGCTCGAGGTCATGAAGCAGCTCGCCAAGGAGGGCATGACCATGATGGTGGTCACGCACGAGATGGGCTTCGCCCGGGAGGTCGGCGACCGCGTGGTGTTCATGGACGGCGGGGTCGTCGTCGAGCAGGGCAAGCCCGAGGACGTCCTCGGGAACCCGCAGCACGAGCGGACGAAGCTGTTCCTCTCGAAGGTGCTGTAGCTAGAGGAAACCGTCCGCCACCACATGGCGGATGCGCGCATGGAGGTCCCGGAGCGTCGCCCGCTCGGTCCGGACCTCGAGAATGGAGCGGCCCCGGATGGGCCGCTCCATCGCCGTATCCAGCTCGTCGAGCGTCGTCGCGCGCTCGTACCGTAGTCCGTAGGCGGCAGCGATCGCTGCGAGGTCCACGGTGTGCGGGGTGCCGAACAGCCGTTCGACGGCGGCACCGTAGCGGGCTGTCGTCGATTCCGCACCGTGCTCGAGCAGGCCGAAGATCCCCCCGCCGCCGTCGTTGAGGACCACGATGTGCAGGTCCGGTTGCGGTTCACCGTCGCCGAGGAGGAGTCCGCCGACGTCGTGCAGGAACGTCAGATCGCCCATGAGCACGCGCGTGGGGATGCCGGCGGCGAGCGCCACCCCGGTGGCGGTCGAGACGGTGCCGTCGATCCCCGCCAGCCCGCGGTTGGCGAAGACCTCGAGCGGGTGCCAGTCGGTGGCGGCGACGAGGTCCATGTCGCGGATGGGGTTGGAGGAGCCGAGCACGAGGTTCCCGTCCGTGTGCTCCCACACCGCGTCGGCGAGGTGCAGGCCCGTGATGCGGGGTTCGTCGGCGAGCAGCGACTGGATCCCGGCCTCGGCCGTCGCCCCCGCCTCGCGCCACGAGCGCAGCCAGCCGTCGTCGCCGCGGCCCGCGAACTCCAGCAGCTCCGGGAGGTTGTCGATGATGCGCTCGGTGCGTCGGCCCTCCTCGAACCAGGAGACGGGCGCGGGCAGGTACAGGGCGTGCTCGACGTCGGGCCGTGCCAGCAGCGCGGTCACCGGACGGGACAGGGTGGGGCGGCCGAAGGTCACCACGCGTGTGATGGCCGGGCCGAGATGTTCGAGCAGGAGGCGGTACGGGGCGATCGCGCTGCTGCCGAAGCGGGCGTTCGACGACGGTTCCGCCAGCAGCGGCAGGTCCAGATGGGCAGCGAATACCGCGGCCAGTTCTCCCGCGCCGTGTCCCGCCACGACGACCGTGGTGCTCCCGGCGGCAGGCGTCGATGCCGCGGACGGATCCGGTGCGTCCGACGCGGACGCGGCGGGTGCGTCGCTGATCACGGCAGGCCAGTCCTCGGGGACCGCCGGCTCGACGGGACGGCCGGCGCCGTCCGGTACCAGCGGATCACGGTAGGCCAGATTGAGGTGCACCGGTCCCGGCGGCTGCGTGGGCACGCCGTGCGCGGGCCCGCCGGTGGCGACAGCGAGAGCCTCCCGGACCAGGACGGACGGGTCCTCGCCGGCGGGGACGTCGAGGCCCGCCCGGACGTGCACGCCGAACAGGCCCGGCTGCACCGTGGTCTGGTTGGCACCGGTCCCGCGCAGCTCGCCGGGCCGGTCGGCCGAGACCACCACGAGGGGCACCGCCGCGTGGTTCGCCTCCATCACGGCCGGCAGCAGCTCCCCCACCGCCGTACCCGACGTCGTCACCACGGCCGCGGGGCGCTGCCCGCCGAGTGCGAGGCCCAGCGCGGTGAAGGCCGCCGACCGCTCGTCGATGCGGACGTGCAGCCGGACCAGGCCGGCGGCTCCCGCCTCCGCGAGAGCGTAGGCGAGGGGCGCGCTGCGGGAACCGGGAGCGACGACGACGTCGGCGACGCCTCCGGCGACGAGGGCCTGGACGGCCCGGGCAGCGGATGCGGCGGAATCGAGAGGGACCGGAGGGGATGCAGCTGGATCAGTCACGCATCCATCCTTCCATCCCCGGCACGCACCGGATCCCTCCCCCAGGACGGGATCCGGTACGTGCGATCAGCCCGGACCCCGGCCGGCTCGTGAGGCCGCTACGCCCGGTAGACCTGCACCACGGACGGCCGCGGGAGGGCGGCCTCGCCCCTGCCCGGCCGGGTACCTGCCGGTACGTAGTCGGGGAAGTAGGAGGTCTGGGCCGCCCAGCTCCCGTCCTCGCCGGGGTGCTGTACAGCGACGAACACGCTGCCGTCCTGGTCGTGGATCACCGGACCGCAGGTCTCGGCGTCCCGCGGCACCGCGAGGAACTGCTGCACGCGGCCACGCTCGGCGCCCTCGAGGCCCACCTTGAACAGGCCGTCGTTGAAGCCCACCGTGCTGGGCTGGCCGTCGGTGGAGATCCACAGGTTGCCCTGGGAATCGAAGGCCACGTTGTCCGGGCAGGAGATGGGCGAGACCTTGTCCTTCGGGTAGCCCCCGAAGTAGGTGGTCGGGTTGCGGGCCGGATCGCCGCAGACCAGGAGCAGGTTCCACGTGAACCGGGTCCCGGACGCGTTGCCGCCCGCCTCCGACAGCTCGACGATGTGGCCGTCCCGGTTCTGCGTGCGGGGGTTGGCCTCGTCCGCGGGGGCGTTCGAGCCGACGCCGCGGTTGGTGTTGTTGGTGCAGGCGACATAGACCTTGCCCGTGGCCGGATTGGGCTCCACGTCCTCGCAGCGGTCCATCTTCGTGGCGCCCATCCTGTCGGCGGCGAGGCGCGTGAAGACGGCGACCTCGGCGGCCGTCATGCCGGACACGACGGACCGGTTGTCGATGAGCAGCGGAAGCCACTCGCCCACGCCGTCGAACGCGCCGTCGGAGGGCAGCGTGCCGGTGCCGTTGATCTCGGCCACGGAGTTGCCCTGGAAGCGCGCGACGTAGAGCGAGCCCTCGCTCAGCAGCGTCATGTTGGCCTTGCGCGCAGCGGCGCTCGTGCCGGGCTGGACCTTGTTCTTCGAGACGAACTTGTACAGGTAGTCGAAGCGCTCGTCGTCGCCCATGTACGCCACCACCCGGCCGTCCGAGGCGACGGTGACGTTGGCGCCCTCGTGCTTGAAGCGTCCGAGCGCGGAGTGCTTCTTGGGCGTGGAGGTCAGATCGAAGGGATCGACCTCGACGATGTAGCCGAAGCGGTGCTTCTCGTTCTCGTAGCCGGCGTTCCGCGTGTCGAAGCGCGGCTCGTCGATCTCCCAGCCCCGTGCGGTCGGGCGGTTCGTGATGCCGTAGCGGCGGTCACCGTCGCTGGTGCCGGTGGCCACGAAGTAGCCGTTGAAGTTCTCCTCGCCGGAGAGGATGGTGCCCCAGGGCGTGGTGCCGCCGGCGCAGTTGCCGAGGGTGCCGAGGATGCTGCGGCCCGCGGGGTCGTCCTTGGTCTTGAGCAGGTCGGAGCCTGCGGCGGGGCCTGTGACCTCGTACGGGGTGGTGGTCAGGTAGCGGCGGTTCAGCGGAGCGCCCTGGACGTAGGACCACGGCTTGTTCTTGTTCTTGCGCTCGAGCTCGACGACGGACAGTCCGTGCGCCGCCTTGCCGATGCCGCGGACCTCGGCGGCGGGCAGGGTCGGCGGAACCATGATGGTCTCGTTCGTGTACTCGTGGTTGGCGAAGAGCACCGCACGGCGGCCCTTGCTGCCCTCGACCTCGAGGATGTCCGTGTAGTCGCAGTTGTACCCGAACTGCAGCGCCTGCGCGGCGGCGGTCTGGTTCTCGGCGTCGAATGCAGGAGACGCGCTGAACAGCGGATCGCCCCAGCGGATGACCGGCTTCCAGCCGTAGCCCTGCGGCACCGTCATGTCGTCGACCAGGGCATCGACGGGCGCGATGGCGTCGAACGGCAGGTTGCTCTTGAGGTAGCCCTTGCCGGGCGGTGGTGCGGCCTGGGCCGAGCCCGCTCCGGTCTGCATACCGACGAGGAGCGTCAGCGCACCTGCGGCACCGGCACCGAGTGCGCTCCGGCGCGAGAACTCACTCGAGACGATGTCCCGGAAGTAGGTGTTGGCGGAGGTGTTGCAGACGGCGTCGGAACACGCATTGTCACACTTGAGTGCGCAGGTGACGGCACTGCGCTTCCCCTTGGTGTGGCCGAGCATGGGCAGCAGGCGGCGCGTGGTTTCAGTCATGGGTGGTACCTCTTCCAGGGGCGAACGGGTTCGCCTCCACCTTTCCGAGGGCACCTGAACATCCATGGTGCGAGCCGGTGAACGCCGGGTGAACGGCGATCGAACAGGCATCCCCCGCCCGGGTGGCTGCTCAGCCGGCCGGCAGGCCCATCTCCTGGAAGGCTCCGTCCAGATGCAGCGGGAGTGTCCGGCCCAGCTGCCGTTCCCGGGCGGCCTGCACGAAGGCGTCGAACAGCGCTGTCTCGGTGGGGCTCTGTTCGGGGTGCCACTGGACCCCGATGCAGAAACGGTTCTGCGGGAGTTCGATCGCCTCGATGACGCCGTCGTCGCTCCACGCCGCAGCCTGCAGGCCGAGCCCCAGCCGGTCCACGGCCTGGTGGTGGGAGACGGGCACCGCCTCGACGCGCGTGCCGCCCATCACCCGGGCGACGTGCGAACCGGGGCGGAGGTCCACGGGGATGGCGTTGAAGCGGTGGTCCCCCAGCTGGTACGTCCCCTCGCCCACGAGGTCGGGCAGGTGCTGGTGCAGTGAACCCCCGAGCGCCACGTTGAGCATCTGCTCGCCACGGCAGATCCCCAGCAGGGGCAGGTCGGTCCGGACCGCCTCCCGCACCACGGCGGAGTCCCACGCGTCACGCAGGAGGTGCGGACGATCGGTCTCGGCGTGCGGTTCGGCGCCGTAGCGTGCTGGATCGATGTCCCAGCCGCCGACCACGATCACGCCGTCGAGCCTCGGCAGCAGGTGCTCGAGCACACCGCCGTCGGTCCCCTGCGGAGGGAGCAGCACCGGGATGGCGCCGGCGGCGAGTACGGGCGCGAGATAGTTCTGGGGCAGGAATGCAGCCTCGATCGTTCCGCAACCCTCTGTCACGGCGGAATCGAGGTAGGACGTCAGCCCGACGACGGGGCGCGGCAGGGTGTCCGAAGTTGTCAAGGTTTTGTTCCTCTCACAAGACCATTGACGATCCAACCTAGCCCGCTCGTGTTGTGCCCGTATTTCCGCCGTGTGATTTTCGCGTGTCGTCCTGTCAGCCGCGGGATTCCCGCGATCCGTCGGCCAGGAGGGCGTAGGCCCTGTCCAGGCGTTCCAGCCACCACTGCGTCCTGTCGGGGGCGGCGGCGAACCTGTGCAGCTTCTCCTCGGAGACCTCGACCTCCCGTACCCCGATCCGCCCTAGGTGCGGCACCAGGGGGGCGTCGGTGACGTCACCGGCCATGAGCGACACCGTCGCGAGGCCGCAGGCATAGGGGAGGTCCGGCAGCGCGGCCGCCAGGGCCACGCCGGCCCGGATCCCGACGGAGGTGTCCAGGGCGGAACTGATGACGGCGGGCAGGCCCGCCCGTCCGATGATGTCGAGGGCACGCCGGACGCCGCCGAGCGGCGGGGCCTTGATGACCAGGATGTCGGCCGCGTCCTCGCGGGCGACGCGCAGCGGATCGTCCTGCCGGCGGACGCTCTCGTCGGCGGCCACCAGCACCCGGTGTCCGCGGCGGCGCAGTTCGAACCGCACGGTCCGCAGGCCTGCGATGTCCGGAACGGGCTGTTCCACGTACTGCAGGTCGAAGCGGGCCAGCGCGTCGAGCGCGGCCAGGGCTTCCCCGACGTCCCAGCCACCGTTGGCATCCACCTTGATCCCGGCCTCCGGGAGGAGCCTGCGCACCTCCGCGACGCGGGCGACGTCGGCCGCGAGATCCTGCCCCTTCTCCGCGACCTTCACCTTGACGGCGTCCACCGCTCCGAAGCGGGAGAGCACGCCTTCCACGGCGTCCGGTCCGACCGCCGGCACCGTGGCATTGACCGGCACCGACGTCCGGAGGGGTTCGGGGAAGCCGTGCCAGGCCGCCTCGATCGCGGACGCGAGCCACGGGGCGGACTCGGCGTCGTCGTACTCGGGGAAAGGGCAGAATTCGCCCCATCCCGCCGGCCCCCGCACCAGGAGCGCCTCACGCTGGAGGACGCCCCGGAACTTCACCCGCATGGGCACCGAGACCACGCGCGCCGACCCGGCCACCTCCGCCGGACCAGGCAGCGGCAGCGGCGACGTCGGAGGCGTCGGCAGGGCAGGCGGTGGGGTAGGCGGAGGGGTGCGCACGACCTCAGGTTACGGGAGGTACGGTCCCGGCCGGAGGTCACGGGACGGTTACGGAACTCGCAGGATCATGTGGAACGATTGGGTCGATGACGTCGCAGCGAACCTCTACCGGGCAGGCACGGGCAGCACGCTCACCGCTGCTGTTCGTGCTGGCCGCCGTGGCGTGCGCGAGCGCGCTGGGCTGGACCTACTGGGCGTTCGTGCGCACCACCACGGGCCAGTTCGCCGACGAGTCCGCGTGGCGCGAGGCCGGAGTCGCGGCGCCGGACACCCAGGGTCCCTTCCTACGCTTCCTGGACACGCTGCCCACCATCTCGGTGATCGTCGCAGCCGCCGCCATCCTCTTCGTCGCCCTGAGGCGTCGGAGGTATGCGGCCGCACTCATCGCCGTCGCCGTGATCCTGGCGTCGAACCTGACCACGCAGCTCCTGAAGAACGTCGTGTTCGACCGGCCGGACCGGGGCGTCGCGACGCTCGCCTTCAATTCATTACCGTCAGGGCATACGACGCTGGCGGCGTCGGCGGCCGCGGCCGTGTTCGTCATCGCGACACCGCGCTGGCGTCCCTTCGCCGCAGCGGCGGGCGGGTCGTACTCCGTCCTCGCCGGAGCGGCCACCTTCATCAACCTCTGGCACCGGCCCGCCGATGTGGTGGCGGCGCTCCTCGTCGTCGGGACGTGGACCCTGGTCGGTGGGCTGATCATCATGCGGACCGGCGACACCTGGAACAACTGGCAGGGGTTCGGCGCGCACTGGGGGTCGGCCCGCAGCTGGCTCGTGGCGTGCTGGGTGCTCGGGCTCGGGAGCCTCGCGCTGTCGGCGGCCCTGTACTTCTCCGTGCAGGCGATCGGGCCGGCACCCGAACCCGGCACGGCGAACGTACCCCTGTTCTTCTGGTGGGGGCTCGCCTGGATCGTCGGCGTCGGCTTCGCGCTCTCGGCCGCCGCGGGATGGCTCTTCGCGGCGCAGGCCCGGGTGACGGCACAGCAGCAGGCGTAGCACCCCGCCGACTCCTCCGCATCCCCTTTCCTCCGCCATCGGACCGTTGATGCGCCGCCGCGACGGTGCAACGCTGGCCGGACCAGCGACGAAGGAGGCGGACGATGAAAGCCATGGTGTACCGCGGGCCCTACAAGGTCCGGGTCGAGGAGAAACCCATGCCGAGGATCGAGCACCCGAACGACGCCATCGTCCGGGTCACCACCGCGGCGATCTGCGGGTCGGACCTTCACCTCTACCACGGCATGATGCCGGACACCCGCGTGGGCACCACGTTCGGGCACGAGTTCATCGGCGTCGTCGAGGAGGTGGGGCCCTCCGTCCGGAACCTCACGCGCGGCGACCGCGTCATGGTCCCCTTCAACGTCTACTGCGGGTCGTGCTACTTCTGCGCGCGCGGCCTGTACTCGAACTGCCACAACGTGAACCCGAACGCGACGGCGGTGGGCGGCATCTACGGCTACTCGCACACCACCGGCGGGTACGACGGCGGGCAGGCGGAGTTCGTGCGTGTGCCCTTCGCCGACGTCGGACCCGCGATCATCCCCGACTGGCTGGACAGCGAGGACGCCGTGCTGCTCACCGACGCCCTGGCGACCGGGTACTTCGGCGCGCAGCTCGGGGACATCGTCGAGGGCGACACCGTGGTGGTGTTCGGCGCCGGCCCCGTGGGCCTCTATGCGGCGAAGTCTGCCTGGCTGATGGGAGCGGGGCGCGTGATCGTCGTCGACCACCTGGAGTACCGGCTCGAGAAGGCCCGCACCTTCGCACACGCGGAGACCTACAATTTCGCCGAGTACGACGACATCGTGGTGGAGATGAAGAAGACCACCGACTACCTGGGCGCGGACGTCGTCATCGACGCCGTCGGGGCGGAGGCCGACGGCAACTTCCTCCAGCACGTCACCTCCTCGAAGTTCAAACTGCAGGCCGGTTCCCCCGTCGCCCTGAACTGGGCCATCGATGCGGTGCGCAAGGGTGGCACCGTGTCCGTCGTAGGAGCCTACGGGCCCCTGTTCAGCGCCGTGAAGTTCGGCGACGCCATGAACAAGGGCCTCACCCTGCGCATGAACCAGACGCCGGTGAAACGCCAGTGGCCGCGCCTGTTCGAGCACATCCAGAACGGCTACCTCAAGCCCAGCGACATCGTCACGCACCGGATACCCCTCGAGGACATCGCCGAGGGCTACCACATGTTCTCGGCGAAACTCGACAACTGCATCAAGACACTCGTCATCGCGAACCCCAGCTAGGAGATCACCGTGTCGTCATCCACGCCGTCCACGCCCTATGTCGCGAACAAGTCCAGGGACATCCCCACTCCCGAGGCACTGCGCGCCCGGATCCCCGGCTGGGGCGCGGACCTCGACCCGAAGGACCGACCGTCGTTCCCGCGGGAGGTGTTCGACCCGGCCGGGACCGGGGCGCACTGGGACTACCCCGAGGAGCAGCCGGGCGGAGAGGGCCGGGAGAGGTCGGTCGAGCACAGCCGGCTGACCCCGGCCTTCGGGACGAGCGCTCCCCTGAAGGGCGTCTCCGGCAGCATCCGGCGCTATGCCTACCGGTACAGCGAGGGCCGCGCCGCGCACTGGCTCCTGCTCCTGCTCGGTGACCGCGTGGACGCATGGGGTTCCCACGCGGCATCCTTCGCCACGCTGCGTCCCGACAACCCCATCACGGAGACGGGCGTGCTGGCGGAGGGACGCCGGCACGGCCTCGCGTCCCGCTTCGGCACGGGACGCGCGGACACCAAGCATCAGTGGATGGATCCGATCATCGTCGGCGGCCCGTGGGTCGCCGCCTCGGCAGGCGTCGTCCTCGCCGCGCGTGCCATCGCCCGGCGCGGAAGGCGCTGACCGCCCGGAGCACCGCACGGGATGGTGAACGATGCTGCACACCGGGTCGATGGACATCGACAGGACGACCATCGACGACGAACTCGCCCGGGTGACGGATGTCTGGACGCCGCACGTGTCGATCGACCAGCAGCTCTCCCCGTCCCGCGCCCCGGCTTGGTCCCCCACAGCCGGGGTCAGACCCGGGAGGCCGGCTCCGCCGACCCCGGGGCGGCGCGCGGGATCCAGTACCAGAGGACCCCGGCACCGACGAAACCGAGGGCCGCCGTCACCCAGATCCCCGCCGAGAGCGTGGCCAGCGCCGTCACGAGGGAGAGCAGCGCCGGCCCGGCCATGGTGCCGGCGTCGGTGAGCAGGCGCCAGATCCCGAGGAACTGGGGACGGCCCGGTGTCGGGGACAGATCGGCTCCCAGCGTCATGACGATGCCGGACCCGATCCCGTTCCCGAAGCCGATGAGCAGGGCCACGAGCAGCAGGCCCACGGCATCCGCGGTGAGGGGCAGCAGGGTCAGGGCCGTCCCCATGATGAGCATGCACGGCACGGCGATCCACCGGCGGCCCTTGACATCCATGACCTTGCCCGAGGGGTAGAAGATCAGCATGTCGATCGCGCCCGAGAGCCCGTAGATCAGTGCCGTCGCCGAGGCGTCGAGGCCGATGTTCTCCGCCCACAGGGGCAGCACCGCCTGGCGCGTGGCCCGCACTGCCGCGATGAGGAGCACCCCGATGCCGACCGTGACGAAGATCCGCCGGTGGCTGCGCATGACGGAGCGCACCGTCGGGGCCGGCGGCGGTGCCAGGGCGGCTCCGACCGCGTTCTGTGCAGGGAGCGGCCTCCGGGCCGGTGCGTCGAGTTCCGGGACACGCCAGCTGAGGGCGGCAGCGGCGAGGCTCGCCACTCCTCCCACCCAGTACGCGCCGTCCAGCCCGAGGGTACTCATGGCGAGGGCTGCGGCGAAGGGACCCACGAAGACCCCGATGCGGGTGACACCGCCGAGCGTCGAGAGCGCCCGCGCGCGGAAGTACGGCGGCACGGCCTCGGTCAGGTAGCTCTGCCGCGCGAGCCCGAACACGGCGCCGGCCATCCCGACCATGAAGACGGCAGCAGCGAACACCGGCAGGGTGGGTGCCGCGAGCGCGAGGAACATCGCCGCCGCGCACCACAGGGCGGCGCCCACCAGGGCCTTCCGCTCGCCGAAGCGCGTGGCGATCAGGGTTGCAGGGACGTTCGTGACCAGTGATCCGATGCCGGAGAGCGTGATGACCAGGGCGGCCGTCGCGAGGTCGGCGCCCAGCTCGCGAGCCGTCAGCGCGATGACGGGCAGGATCGCGCCCGTGGCCACCCCGTAGAGCAGCGAGGGGCCGTAGGCTCCCACGGCGATGGCGCGCAGGTCGAAGGTCTCCTCGGGCACCGTTCAACCCTAGTCCGCCCTTCCGGCGTCCGCGTGACTGCTCTGGACAGTGCCGCGCGGCTGGCATACGTTTCTCCTACCGCCGAACCGGCGTCCTTCCTCAGGCGGGAGTACCGCATGGCAATACCGACCTCAGGCTTCGCGGGCAGGCGGCGGACCAGGGACGTGAACCTCCCGCCGGGCCAGTACGCGACCGACAGCTTCCCCGTCATGTCCGCCGGCCCCACACCCCAGGTGCTCCGGGCGGACTGGACATTCCAGATCGCGGCTGGCCAGGGCCGGACACACCAGTGGACGTGGGAACAGCTGCAGGCCCTGCCCCAGGAGGACGTCACCACGGACATCCACTGCGTGACCCACTGGTCGAAGTTCGGTACCGCCTGGCGCGGCGTCTCCCTCGACACGCTGTTCGAGGACGTCGAATCCGGGTCCGACCACACGATGGTGCACTCGTACGGCGGCTACACGACGAACATCCCGCTCGGGGACCTCCTCGACGGGAAGGCGTGGCTCGTCCACGAGTTCGACGGCGAGCCGCTCGCTGCCGCGCACGGCGGGCCGGCCCGGCTGCTCGTACCCCACCTCTACTTCTGGAAGAGTGCCAAGTGGGTCAGCGGCATCCGGCTGATGGACCAGGACCTCCCGGGCTTCTGGGAGACCAACGGATATTCCATGTACGGGGACCCGTGGCGCGAGGATCGCTACTGGTGAGGCGGACCTGGCAAGCGGCAGAGGTCAGCGCCGCCCGGCCCGAGACGGCGACGGCGCGTACGCTGCGGCTCCGCTTCCCCGACGCCGTCTCAGGAGTGGCCGGGCAGCACGTGGACCTGCGGCTCACCGCCGAGGACGGCTACCAGGCCGTGCGCTCGTACTCGGTGGCGGCATGGGTCCCGCCCCACGAGCTGGAGCTGACGGTCGAGGAGCTCGACGACGGGGAGGTCTCCCCCTACCTCGTCACCGAGTTGTCCGTGGGGGACCGGCTCGAGGTCCGCGGTCCCGTGGGCGGCTGGTTCACGTGGACCCCGGACCTCGGAGGCCCGCTGCAGCTCATCGCCGGAGGATCGGGCATCGTCCCCCTCATGGCGATGCTCCGATCCCATGCGGAGGCCCGCTCGGTGGTGCCGGCGCGCCTGCTGTATTCCGTCCGGGACCCCGGGAGCGTGTTCTACCGCGGTGAACTCACCGTCCTCGGACAGGAGAACACGCAGGTCACCATCGACGTCGCCTACACCCGTGCCGCGCCCGACGGCAGGCCCGTCGGGCGGCTCACGCGGGACGCCGTCACCGCCGCCTGCTTCCCGCCCGAGGACCATCCGGCCATCTACATCTGCGGCTCCACGGGATTCGTCGAGTCCGTCGCCTCGTGGCTCGTGGAGGACGGACACGACGCCGGCCGCATCCGCACCGAACGATACGGAGGATAGGGATGGACGACCAGCAGCAGCACTCCCCGGACCAGGACCACCTCGACGGCAATGCCCTCGCGGGCGCCCTCGAGCAGTTCGTCGCCGACCTCACGAGCGCCGACTGCACGTGCGACGGCTGCGGATCGTCCGCACCCCTGGCGACCGCCCTGCTCTATGCGCGGGCTCCGGGCATGGTGCTGAGGTGCCCCACCTGCACCGCGGTCCTCCTGTGCCTCACGGATCAGGGGGAGCGCCAGGTCCTGACGCTCGACGGCGTCCGCCATCTCGTCATCGCGCGACGCTGAGGACGGTTCGCTCAGTCCCCGCCGCCGTCTCCCCCACCGCTCCCGGAGTCGAGGAAGCCCGGCAGCTCGGCCTCCGGGCCTCCGTCCGGCAGCGCGACGAAGGTCTGGACCGAGTCACCGGCGCGCAGGGCCGCGACGTCCGCGTAGTCCGGGAGGCCGACGGCACCGGGGTGGGTCGAGGCCGGCATCCCAGCAGGGTCGAACGGCACCCCGGGAGGCATCTCGCCGGGTACCTGCACCGTCGCGTCGGTACCGGGTGCGAGGTCTCCCACCAGGGAGATCGTCAGGGCTGCCTCGTCGTCGATCGTTCCCACGGGATCCTCCTCCTGTCGGGCCGCCTGTGCGACCCTGTGGATCGATCGTCCCCGTTCCGGCGGTGGTGTCAAGGGGCATCGTGGAGGGTGGCCCTCGAGCCTGCCCGGCCGCGAGGACGGGTCACAGCTGATGGACGGGCCGCACGTGATGGACGGGCCGTGCGGGAGCCGTCGCCCGAGGCTGCACCTCAGGCGGCCAGCAGTCCGATCGACAGTCCCGCCCCCGCTGCAGCGAGCGCCGCCGCCGCGGTTCCCGCACCCGACAGCACCGCGGGCCAGACACGGCCGGCCTGGAGCAGCCGCACGGTCTCGTTGCTCGCCGTGCTGAAGGTGGTGTAGCCGCCGAGGAATCCCGTACCGCCCACGATCGTCCACGCGGGCGGAAGGGCTGCTGCGAGGACGAGTCCGGTCAGGAGCCCGAGCAGGAAGGAGCCGCTGATGTTGACGGCCATGGTGCCGGCGGGGACGGTACTGCTGACGCGCGCGCGGAGGGCGCCGTCGAGCAGGAAGCGCGCCACCGAGCCCAGCCCGCCCGCGACGCCGAGCACCAGCACGAGTCCTCCGCTCACGGCGCCGCCCCCCGCGCGCCCGGTGGGCGGTTCCGGCTGCCCACGGCGATGCCCACTGCCGTCGCCGCCAGTCCCAGCAGGACGGACAGCACGAGGTAGGCGATGCCCTCGACGGCGCGGCCGGCGCCCACGAGGACCGCGGAATCGACGGCGAGCGCGCTGTACGTGGTGAAGCCGCCGAGGAAGCCCGTGCCGAGGAGGAGTCGGGCTGCCCGGCGGCCGCCCGTGTCCGGGCCCCGCCGGGCGAGCACTTCGAGGAGCAGCCCGAGGGCGAAGGCCCCCGTGAGGTTGATGAGGAGGACGGGGAGCGGAAGGCCCGCCGGTGCCGGCAGGGTCTCGGCGAGGCCGAAGCGCGCGAGGGTCCCCGCGGAACCGCCCAGGAAGACCAGGCCCAGGGCGGCGGGCCGGAGGTGCGGTGGCACCCTCCCCTCCGTCGGGCGTGCCGGGGACTCAGGCAACGTGGCGCGCGAGGAAGTCCAGGGCCAGGCTCCAGGCGTCCCCTGCCGGCCCGGGCCTGTAGGCGAAGCGGTTCGAGTCGTTGAAGAAGGCATGGCCCGCGTCGGGGTAGACCATGGCGGTGAAGTCCACGCCTGCCTCCGCCATCGCTGATTCCAGCGCCGGCAACGCGGTGACGAGCCCGCCGTCGTCCTGCCCGTAGAAGGCCAGGACGGGAGCCTCGATGCGCGCCAGTTCCTCGGCGGAGAAGTCGGCGTGGCCGTAGAAGGGCACGCATGCCAGGAGCCTCGGCTCGTGGACGGCGAGCGAGAAGCTGTACGTACCGCCGAAGCAGAAGCCGGTGATCCCCACGCGTCCGGCCACCTCGGGGTCGTCGTGCAGGAACTCGAAGCAGGCCTGCACCCGCTGCGTCGTCAGCGCACCGAATCCGGGGTCCTGCAGCGGCGCCAGCAGTGCCCGCAGCTTCGGCTGGGCCCGGTTGCGAGCCTCCGCGTCCGGGCCGGCGATGGCCTCACCGATGCCGGCGGTGCTCTCCTCGGTGATGCCCTGGTCGGCGAGGAGGTCAGGGGCGACGACGACGTAGCCTTCCCGCGCGAAGCGGTCGGCGACGTCCCGGGTGTGGCCGACGAGCCCCCAGACCTCGTGGAGAAGGACCAGCCCGCCCCGCACCGGGCCGTCGGGGCGCGCCACGTAGGTGGAGATGCTGCCGGCGCCGGTGTCCGTGGGGATGTCCTGGAGGCTCATTCGCCTAGGCTTGCACGCTTCGTCAGGGTCCGCCAACCGCCTGCGCGGTTGTCGGCGATGATGGCCCGGAAGATCTCCCGCAGCGCGTCCTCGTCGAGGGGCCGGTCCTCGTACACCGCGACGGTCCGTCCCGTGGAGTTGGTGTGCCCGCCCGTGATGATGCCCTGGGGGTCGGGGGCGAGACCGCCGTCGTAGAGGAAGACATTGACGTGGTCCCTGGTGGCGAGCAGCGCGCAGACGTTGCCCTGCAGCACGAAGTACGGCTGGCGCGTGCGCTTGATCGTCTCCTCCACCTCCGGGTCCGCCTCGTGGACGAGTCGGCGGACCGTTCGGCAGATCTCCTGCTGCCAGGGCGGCAGAGCATCGATGTAGTCATCGATCCGGGGTTCGGGTGCCGGGGCCATGCGGACAGTGTGCCAGTGCGGCCCGCCGGCGGGAAGGGGCAGGCCGGAGCGACGGCCCCGGGCGGAGCCGTGGGCCACCACGCGGAGTCCTCGCAGCGGTGGCGGTTCCTCGTCCCCGCCCTGCACTACAGTTGCCGGGTGCCACGACCTACGCTGCCGTCCGGAGGAGGCCTGCGGCTCCTCGAACCGTCGGACGCCGAGGCTCTCGCGCAGGCCTACCGGCAGAACCGGGAGCAGCTCGAGCCCTGGGAGCCGCTCCGCGACGACGCCTTCTTCACGGAGGAGGGCCAGGCGGAACGGATCGCCGGAATGCTCGGCGGCCTGGCTGCAGGGACCGACGTGCCCTGGGTCCTCACCGCCGGGGACGGGATCGTCGGCACGATCACCCTGTCGGGGATCGTGCGGGGACCCTTCCTCAACGCCCACGTCGGATACTGGGTGGACCGGCGGCTGCAGGGCCGCGGTCTCTGCTCGGCAGCCCTCGGGGAAGTGCTCCGGTACGCGCGCGACACCCTCGGACTGCACCGGGTCCAGGCGTCGGTCCTGCCGCACAACGCGCCGTCGATCGCCGTTTTGGAGAAGGCCGCGTTCACCGTCATCGGCCTGGCGCCGTCCTACCTGTGCATCGCCGGGGACTGGCAGGACCACACGCTGTACCAGCGCCTCCTGTACTGATCCGGGGACACAGGGAGTACTATCGGTGCCACCACAATCAGTCAACGACGACGGACGTGTGATGACCACCAGATTCTTCCTCCCTCTCGGCATCCTCAGCATCTCCCTCGGATTCTTCGCCCTGTTCGCGGGCGCCCGCGGCTATCCCCTCCTCCTGGTCGTCGCGGGCGGCATCGTGCTCGCGCGGCTGTGCTTCCGGCGGGTGCCCGCTCCCCGCGGGGACCCCGATGACGGGCGGGCCTCCCGGTTCTCGATGCCCCCCGTCGGCACCTGCCCGCCCGAGCGCCTGCGCGAGGCGCGCGATCTCGCGGCGCGGGTCCTCGAGGCGTCGGACACCACCGGCGCACACCGGCGGTGATGGCCCTCCGCCGGCCCGCGGACCCGAGCGCGCCCTCGGCCTGCCCTCCGCCCGGGTGTCCTGCCGGGTGCGCTCCGTGAGGCGGGTCCTGATCCTGGGCGGCACCGCGTGGCTCGGCAGGGAACTCGCCACCCGGCTCGTGCGCGGCGGGGACGACGTCACCTGCCTCGCCCGTGGCACCGCCGGCCCGCCTCCGCCCGGGGCCGCATTCGTCGCTGCGGACCGATCGGACGCGACGGCGTACGACGCCGTCCGGGGCTCGGACTGGGACGAGGTCATCGAGATCTCCTGGGACGTCGCGCACGTCACCGCGGCCCTCGATGCGCTCGGAGCACGGGCCGCCCACTGGACCCTGATCTCCTCCTGCTCCGTCTACGCCTCGAACGACGTCCCAGGTGCGGACGAATCCGCGCCGCTGGTCGAGCCGGGTGAGGGCGGCGGGGACGACTACGCGCAGGCGAAGGTGCTCTGCGAGCGGGCGTCGACGGCGGTGGTCGGTGACCGCCTGCTGATCGTCCGCGCCGGGCTGATCGCAGGACCCGGCGACGGGAGCGACCGGTTCGGCTACTGGGTCTCACGGTGCGCCCTGGCCCGGGACGGCGACGTGCTCGCGCCGACCCTCTCCGGCCGGTACGTGCAGGTCATCGACGTCCGTGACCTCGCCGCCTGGACCATCAGCGCCGGCCGGGCCGGCGCCACGGGAGCGATCAACGCCGTGGGTGACGCGCACCCGTTCGAGGAGGTGCTCGCCCAGGCGCGCCCTGTCGCCGGTCACACCGGTGCCGTCGTCGAGGCGGCACCGGAATGGCTGGTGGAGCAGGGCGTCGCGTACTGGGCGGGGCCGCGATCCCTCCCGCTCTGGCTCCCCGAGGACTTCGGCGGCTTCAGCCGCCGCAGCAACGCCGCCTTCCGGGCCGCGGGCGGCGTCCTGCGGCCCCTCCGGGAGATCCTCGAGGACACGCTCGACGACGAGCGTGGACGCGGGCTCGGGCGCGAGCGCCGGTCGGGGTTGACCCGCGCGGAGGAGAGCGGACTGCTCGCCCGGCTCGGGGGCAGGACATCGGCCGGCCAGCCCGGCACTCGCGACCGGGTCGGAGGGGCAGGGCCATGACCGGCAGGACCGCGAGGGCGGCAGCCCTGTGCGCGCTGGTGCTCGCCGCGACGTCCTGCACGGCGGAAGCGCTCCCCTGCACAGCGGTCGCAGCGCTCGGGGGGCTGTCCATCAGCGTCGAGGGAGGACCTGCAGCCGTCGGGGCGGGACTCGACCTGACGGCGTGCACCGAGGACGGCTGCACCACCACCGAGGTGGTGCTGACCCCCGGCTCGTCGAATGCCGGGGAGACGTGCAGCCCCGAGGCGAACTCGTGCAGCGTCTCCCCGACGCCGGACGGCACCCTCCAGGGGTTCGCCGAGCTCGACCTGCCCGAGCAGGAGGTCCGCGTCGACGTGGTCCTCCGGGGGACGGACGGGTCCACGAACGGCTCTACGACCACCGTCCTCCCGGCCAGGGTGTACCCGAACGGCGAGCAGTGCGGGGGCGACGCGGTGCAGGGTCATCTGGTGCTCGACGACGGCGGGCTCCGTCCCGGTCCGTGACCACCCGTCGGGGCCACCCGGGGAACGGCGCCGGTGCGGGTTCCGTTGAACCGGGTACATCCTCCACGGAAGGCTCTTCCCCTGCGCATCCTCCTGACCGGTATCGACGGGTCCGGCAAGAGCACGGCCGCCCGCGACCTCACCCACGCCATCACCGACCGGGGAGACCGTGCGGTGATGCTCAAGACCCCGGCCGGGCGCCGGACCATGGCGGCGTGGTGGTCGCGGCTGGGCCGGGCGCCGGGACCCCGCCTGCAGGACACGCTGGAGACCGTGGCCCGCGTGGCCAATGCCCTTCTCCACGAAGTACGACTCCTCCGCTTCGACGGCGTGGTCGTGCTCGATCGCGGACTCACCTGCCAGCTCGCGCTGCGGGAGGCACGCGGCCTGCCGCGCGGCGTGCTCCTGCCGTGGCTCGAGCGGATCCTCCCGGCGCCGGACGTCGTCGCGCATTTCGACCTGCCCGTCGACGTCGCGCTGCGTCGCGTCGCGGCGCGCGGCACCGACGTGGAGACACGCGCGGGGCTCGCGGCACTGCAGGCCGGCTACCGGAGGCTGCCCGGGTTCGGCTCCTTCACGCTCCTCGATGCCGACCGGCCGGCGGGGGACGTCCTCGACGACCTGCTGGCCCTCGTCCGCCGGGAGACCGCCGGGGCCAGGGCCTGAGACCCGGCCCGGTGCAGGACGGCGGCGCTACAGGGCCGTGATCGTCCAGCCCGTCGCGTGCTTCTCCCCGGGCTGGAGGACGACGAGGTCCTCGCCCGAGTTGAAGGCGTCGGGTGGGCAGGTCATGGGTTCGACGGCGAGGCCGAGGCGTGTGTTCTCGGGCTTCTTCGGGAGGTCCGCGGTGTGGATCTGCACCCAGGGGCAGCTCTGGTCCCACACCATGGCCGCGCCGGTGCCGGAGGCCGGATCGGTGACCCGGACCGTGGCCCGGCCGGCGGCGTCGTACGTGAGGCCGGTGAAGGCGTGGTCGATCCGGACGTCCCCGAGGACGCGCGCCGAACGGAAGTCGAAGGGCGTGCCGTCCACGGCTTCCTTGCCGACCGGCAGCAGGCGGTCGGGCGTGACGGTCAGGACCGTCGAGGCGGGGAGCTCGAGCACCCACTCGTCGAGCGGTGACGGACCGGCCACCAGGTACGGGTGGGGGCAGACACCGTACGGCGCTCGCCGGGATCCCGTGTTCAGGGCGGTGACGTCCGTCCGGAAGCCCTCCCGGTCGACACGGAAGCGTGCGTGCAGCGCGAGCGTGAAGGGGTACGCCTCCGTCGGCTCGATGGTGCAGCCCAGGGTCACGGTGGACGCGCTGTGCTCCACGAGGGTCCAGGGGATGTCGAAGACCAGTCCGTGCAGGGCGGCGCCGCGCTCGGGTTCGTTGACGTGCAGCTGGTGGTCGACGCCGTCGAACGAATAGCGGCCGTCCTCGATCCGGTTGGGCCACGGCGCCACGAAGGCGCCGCGGAAGCTCGGCATCTCCTCGTCGGCGCCGAAGCCGACCACGAGCGGCCGTCCCTCGTAGGTCAGTTCCCGGACGGCAGCACCGAGACCGAGGACGACGGCCGTGTAGCCGCCGCCCTCGATCCTGTATTCGGAAGGGCTCATGCGAGGGATACGGCCGTCCAGGACACGGGGGGCAGCGTGATGGTCACGGCACCGCCGTCGAGCTTCGCTGAGGTGTTGGTCTTCATGGTCACGCGCTCGGGCTCCTCGAGGGTGTTCTTGGCATATACGTCCGTATCGTACAGCGACTGCGCCTCCACACGGCTGAAGCCGTTCAGGGCCGCGATGTCGATGGTCACGGTCGTCTCCTCGGTCTGGGACCGGTTGACGAGGAAGACGGCGGTGGCCCCCGTCGTGTCGTCGTGCGTGGCCACTGCGTCCACCAGGGACACCGTGCCGTAGTCGCTGGTCTCGTACGTGCCGGCGTCCAGCTTGAGTTCGAGCACGGACCCCTGCGCGAGCTTCGAGGTGAGGGAGAACGGGAAGAACGTGGTCTGGCGCCAGGCGGGGCCGCCCGGCTCCGTCATGATCGGGGCGATCACGTTCACGAGCTGAGCCAGCGATGCCGAGGTGACGCGGTCCGCGTGCTTGAGCAGCGAGATCAGCAGGTTGCCGAACACGACGGCGTCGGCCACCGAGTAGCAGTCCTCGAGCAGGCGCGGGGCCACGGGCCAATTGTCGAGGCCCTCGATCTTGTCGACGTTCTCGAACCGGCTGATGTACCAGACGTTCCACTCGTCGAAGGAGATGTTGATGGTCTTCGAGCTGCCGCGGACGGCCTTCACGTGGTCGGCGGTCGCGACGACGGACTCGATGAAGGAGTCCATGTCGACGGCGGAGGCGAGGAAGGAACCGAGGTCCCCGTTCTTCTCCTCGTAGTAGGCGTGGCAGGAGATGTAGTCCACGACGTCGTAGGTGTGCGTGAGCACCACGCGCTCCCATTCGCCGAAGGTCGGCATGTGGGCGCTCGAGGAGCCGCAGGCCACGAGTTCGATGGACGGATCGAGCTGGCGCATGGCCCGGGCCGTGATGGCCGCGAGCTTGCCGTAGTCCTCGGCGGAGCGGTGGCCGAGCTGCCAGGGGCCGTCCATCTCGTTGCCCAGGCACCAGATCTTCACCCCGAACGGGTCGGGGCGGCCGTTCGCCATGCGCTGGTCGGCGAGTGCGGTGCCCTTCGGCAGGTTCGTGTACTCGAGGAGCTCGAGGGCCTCCGGGGTTCCGCGCGTCCCGAGGTTCACCGCGAGCATGAGGTCGCTGTCGACCTTCCGCAGCCAGGAGGAGAACTCGTGCATGCCCACCTGGTTGGTCTCCGTGGAGTGCCAGGCGAGGTCGAGGCGGGTGGGGCGCTCCTCGCGCGGTCCCACGCTGTCCTCCCAGCGGAAGCCCGAGACGAAGTTCCCGCCGGGGTAGCGGATGGTCGAGACGCCCATCTCCTTCACGAGTTCGATGACGTCCTGGCGGAAGCCCTCGTCGTCGGCGGTCGCATGGCCGGGCTCGTGGATTCCGTCGTAGACGTGGCGGCCGAGGTGTTCGACGAACCCGCCGAAGATGTTGCGGTTGATGCGCCCGACCGTGAAGGAGGGATCGAGTGTGAGGCGTGCGTTCTGCATCGAGCTGCTTTCTGTTCAGGGTGGCGTGCGGTGGGGCGGGGTGCGGGCTACTTGAGCGAGCCGAGCGACAACCCGCCCTGCCAGTACTTCTGGAGGGAGAGGAAGGCGATGATGAGCGGGATGATCGAGATGAAGGCGCCCGTGGTGATGAGGTTCCACAGGGCCTCGCCGCCGCTGCCGGCGTTGGACAGTGCCTGCCAGCCGTTCAGGCCCACGGTGACGGGGAGCAGCAGCGGGTCGCTGAGCACCGCCAGCGGCAGGAAGAAGTTGTTCCAGGTCCCGACGACGGACAGCAGGAGCACCGTGACGATGGCCGGACGCAGCAGCGGGAGCGCGATCTGGAAGAACGTGCGGATCTCGCCCGCGCCGTCGATCCGTGCGGCGTCGAGGAGCTCATCGGGTACCGCCTCCTGGGCGAAGACCCGCATGAGGTAGACACCGAAGGGGCTGAGCAGCGACGGCAGGATGACGGCCCAGATGGTGTTCACCAGGCCCACCGAGCTCAGGAGGACGAACGTCGGGATGACGAGCGCCGTCAGGGGCACCATGACCGCACCGAGCAGGATGCCGAAGAAGGCGGCCCGGCCGCGGAAGTTGTACTTGGCGAAGCCGTAGCCGGCGAGGACCGCCAGGACGGTGGCACCCACGCCGCCGGAGATGGCGTAGAGGAACGAGTTGCCGAGCCAGCGCCAGTAGATGCCGTCCTGCCGTTCGAACAGGCCCTGGAGGTTGCTGAAGAAGTGGAATCCGTCGTCGAACCAGAGCGGGCCGCCGGATCCGCCGAACAGGCCTGCCGTGTCCTTGGTGCTCGCGACCGTCAGCCACCAGAGGGGGGTGATGAAGTAGATGACGAGCATCAGCAGGAAGATGTGCGAGCCGATGCGCGGGCCGCCGTTGCGGGCCCGGTTGCGGGCTGCCGTGCCGCGTGTCTTCCGGCCGGCGTCCTGCTGCTGGGGGGTGTCTGTGACGAGTGCCATGGCTTATTTCAGTCCGCTCTGCTTGCGGGTCAGGAAGAGGAAGATGAAGGAGAAGACGAACACGACGATCCCGAGCGCGAACGAGATGGCGGAGGCGTAGTTGAACTGGCTGTAGGAGAAGGCCAGCGTGAACGCATACATGTTCGGTGTGTACGACACCGGGATGGCTCCCTGCGCCACCCCCCTCAGGACCTGCGGTTCGGTGAAGAACTGGAGGGTGCCGATCAGGGCGAAGATGACCACCATGACCAGCGACGACGAGATCATGGGGACCTTGATGCGCAGGGCGATCTGCCGGTCGGAGGCGCCGTCGAGCACCGCCGCCTCGTAGATCCCGGGGTCGATACCTCGGAGTGCCGCGTAGATGATGATCATGTAGTAGCCGGCCCACTGCCAGGTGACGATGTTCACGAGGCTGCCGAAGATGTTGTCCTGTGCCAGGAATTCCGGCGCGGCGAGTCCGAAGAGGCCGAAGATGCTGCTGGCCGGACCGAACCGCGGGCTGTAGAGGAAGCCCCACATCAGGGCACCGATGACGACGGGGATCGCGTAGGGGATGAAGATCATCAGGCGGGAGAACTTCGAGGCCCAGGTGGCGAGGTTGTCGAGGACGAGGGCAGCGACGAGGGCCACGAGCATCTGGGCCGGGATCATGACCAGGGCGAACTTCGCCACTGTTCCGAGGCCCTCGAGGAAGATCGGGTCGGAGAACGCCTTGAGGTAGTTGTCTGCGCCGACGAACTTGTTGCCGGTCGCGAGGGTGCTGGTGAACAGGCTCATCCGGAACGCGAAGACCAGGGGCAGGATGAGGAAGGTCAGGAAGATGAGGGCGAAGGGCGCCACGAACAGCCATCCCCAGCGCTGCCTGCGCCGGTAGTTCCTGTCGGGACGGTGCTTGACCTGCTGGGGGGCCTCGGCGCGGTGGGACGACGTCGGCGCGGTGGTCGTAGCCATGAAATGTCTTTCCTCGGGCTGGCGGTTGTCACGGTGGATCGGTCCCCTCGGGAGCGGACCGGGCGGGGAGGTGCCCACGGTCTAGGTGGGCACCTCCCCGGACGGCTACTTCACGGTGAAGCCCTGCTCGGTCGCGTACTGCTCGAGCGATGCCTGGAGGTCGTCGAGCGCCTGGCCGGCGTCCTTCTCGCCCTGCACCATCGCGTAGAGCTGCTCGGTGAGCTGGTCGTAGGCGTAGTTCTGGAACGGGCTGAAGGTCGCTCCCTCGTAGCCTGCAGCAGCATCGAGGAACACGTCCTTGTTGATCTGCTGTCCGCCGAAGAACTCGTACTCCTTGTCGGCGAACTCCGGGGAGTCGAGGACCGGTGCGTAGGACGGGAAGAGTGCTCCCTTGTCCACACCGAGGTTCATGCCCTCCTCGTTGCCGAAGATGCCCATGGCGACCTTCGCAGCGAGCTCCTTGTCCTTCGCCTGTTCCGTCACGGCGAAGGTGGAGCCGCCCCAGTTCACCTGGACGGGGTTGGCAGCGTCCCACTGCGGGAGCGGTGCCGCGCGCCAGACGGCGGTCGGATCGGCGTCGGACAGCCCCTGCAGGTAGCCGGGACCCCAGGCCGCGGCGAGGTAGACGGCGTAGGAGCCGTCGACGAGCTTGGTGTTGTAGTCGGCGGTGAAGGCGTCGTCGGTCGCGACGAGGCCGTCCTTCACGAGGCCGTCCCAGTACTCCAGGACCTTCTTGGCACCGTCGTCGTTGACGTTGATGCCGATCTCCTGCGGGTTCGCGGAGTCGTACTCGAACGGCACGGACCCTGCCTGGGCGAAGAGCGCCTGGTTGAAGGCGCGGCCGTTGGTCGGGAAGTCGCCGATGACAGCGTCGCTGCCGGATTCCTTCAGCTTCCGGGCCGCTGCCTCGAACTCCTCCCACGTGGTGGGAACCGCGATGCCCGCGGCGTCGAAGAGATCCTGGCGGTAGATCATGCCCATGGGTCCGCCGTCGACGGGGATGGCGTAGACGGCGTCGCCGCTGCTCGCGTCTTCCCAGGCGCCCTCGGCGTAGTCCGCCTTGACGTCGTCGGCGCCGAATTCGGTGAGGTCCACGAGCGCATCGCGGATGGTGAAGCTGGAGAGCACCTCCGATTCGAGCTGGATGACGTCGGGGGCACCGGAACCGGACTCGATGGAGGTGGAGAACTTCGTGTACTCGTCGTTGCCCTGGCCCGCGTTGGTCCAGCAGATCTGGACGTCGTCGTTGGCGTTGTTGAACTGGTCGACGACCTCGTTGAACGCGGGGTACCAGGCCCAGACGGTGACCTGGGGCGCCTCGGCGTTGACGATGGTGTTGGTGCAGGAGGCTTCCTCGGAGCCGCCGCCGCCGCTTCCGCTTCCTCCGGAACAGCCGGTCAGTGCTACGGCAGTGGCGGCGACGATGCCGGCCGTTGCCAGGAACTTGGCTTTCATATCTCTTGCTTCCTCTCGCGGTGGGATTCCACCGTGGTCCGCCCCGAGGGGCGGCCGGTCCGGGTGCTGCAGGGAGGACGATCACCGGGGCACAGGTGCTGCGCCCGCTCGAATCTTCCTTGATCCGGGTCCGCCGTCCTGCAGTCCACCTCCCTGGGAGGGGGCTTCCGCAAGTGTCGGTTCCGTGGTTTACATCGTTGTAGGTAAACGATGTAGAAAAAAGCATGCAGAGTGGGGACGGTACCTGTCAAGCATCCGGCGGGATATTCTCGATTGCGGCAGGAGCGTCAGGCGGGAAGCGCCGAAGACTCCCGTTCGATGACCTGGAACCGGGCCTCGAACTCCCGGGGCGGCGTCTCTCCGTCCCGTCCGGAGATGCGCTCCTGCAGCACACGCACGGCCGTGTCCGCGATCTCGTCCCGGCCGGGGTCGATCGTGGAGAGGGTGGGCAGTGAATACCGACCCTCGTCGAGGTCGTCGAACCCGATGACGGCGACGTCATCGGGAATCCTCCTGCCCGCCTCCTGCAGGACGCGCATCGCCCCGAGGGCCAGGGTGTCGTTCATGCCGAACACGGCGTCGAACGCGACGCCGGCCTCGAGCAGTTCCCGCATGGACCGGGCACCGTTAGCCCGGTGCCAGAACGTCGTATAGGCCACGAGTTCGGGCTCGAACGCGATGCCCGCCTCCTCGAGGGCCTGCCGGTAGCCCTGCAGCCGAAGTCCCGCCGAGCCGATGACCTCGCCCTCGTGCGCACCGACGACGGCGATGCGGCGCCGCCCCTTGGAGAGCAGGTGCGCGGTCGCCGCCCGCGCCGACTCCACGTTGCTCATGGTGACGTGGTCGGTGGGGCCGCCGAAGATCCGCTCACCGAGGAGGACGAGCGGGAAGTTCACGTTCAGATGGTGGGCATCCTCGTTCGACATGCCGAGGGGGCTGAACAGCAGGCCGTCGGTCATCTGGAGCCGCGGGCTGGAAAGGATCTCGAGTTCGTGGGAGCGGTCCCCGCCCGTCTGCTCGATGAGGACCTTGAGTCCACGGCGCTCGGCAGCCTTGATGATCGAACCCGCGAGTTCGGCGAAGTAGCTCAGCGAGAGCTCCGGGACGGCGAGACCGATGACGCCGGTCCTGCCCGAGCGCAGGCTGCGCGCCGAGAGATTGGGGCTGTAGCCGAGCTCGGCGATGGCCTCCATGACCCGCTGCTTCGTGTCGGCGCGGATGTGCTGGTAGTCGTTGATGACATTGGAGACGGTCTTGATCGAGACACCGGCCGCCAGCGCAACGTCCTTCAGTGTGGCCGCCATGCCGCTCCCTCGATCCACCCGTGATGCCCTGTACGCCACGCGTGAGGTGAGTCTACAACGTTGTAGGATAGGCGGGCACCCTGTGCGGACGGAGTGCGCAGCACCTCTCCCATCGTCGCGACACCGGGCAGACAAGGACCACCATGATCGAGGAACAGGTACGGGACCGGCTCAACTGGGCGGGCAATTACGAGTACCGCGCCCGGACGATGGAGCACCCCACCTCCCTCGCGGAGCTGCAGCGTGCCGTAGCCGGAGCCGACCGCGTCAGGGCACTCGGCTCGCGCCACTCCTTCAACGACATCGCCGACACCCCGGGGACCCTCATCGCCCTGGACGTCCTCGATCCGGGGGTCGAGATCGACGCCGACGCGCTCACCGTCACGGTTGCGGCGGGCGTGCGCTACGGCGTCCTCGCGGAACACCTGCAGCGGCACGGCTTCGCGATCCACAACCTGGCCTCGCTCCCCCACATCTCGGTCGGCGGCGCCATCGCCACTGCCACCCACGGCTCCGGGAACGCCAACGGCAACCTCGCCACCGCCGTCGTCGGGCTCGAGCTCGTGACGGCGTCCGGCGACGTGCTCACCGTGGCCAAGGGTGACGCCGACTTCGACGGCATGGTGGTGGGCCTCGGTGCGCTCGGCGTCGTCCATCGCGTGACCCTGCGCATCGAACCGTCCTTCGACGTACGCCAGGACGTGTTCACCGAGGTGCCGTGGGACGCCGTCCTCGCGGACTACGACGCCGCGACCTCCTCCGCCTACAGCGTCAGCCTCTTCACGGACTGGTCCAGCGACACCATCGGGCAGGCCTGGCTCAAGACCAGGACGGACAGCGGTACACCGGTACCCGAGACGTTCTACGGGGGTGCGCCGGCGGACCGGGCATACCACCCGGTACCGGGCGTCGCCGCGGACCACTGCACGCAGCAGCTCGGCGTTCCCGGACCATGGTCGGACCGGCTCGCCCATTTCCGCCTCGCCTTCACACCCAGCAACGGCCAGGAACTGCAGACCGAGTACCTCGTGGGTCGCGAGCACGCCGTCGAGGCCATCGAGGCCATGCGTGCCCTCGCACCCAGGATCACGCCGCTGCTGCTGGTCTCGGAGGTGCGGTCGATGGCCGCGGACGAGCTCTGGATGAGCAACAACTACCAGCGGGACGGCATCGGCCTGCACTTCACGTGGAAGCCGCTGCAGCCGGAGGTCGAGGCGCTCCTGCCCGAGATCGAGGCCGCACTCGCACCGCTGTCGGTCCGCCCCCACTGGGGCAAGCTGTTCCTGGCCGGCGCGGACCAGCTCGCACCCGCCTATCCCCGGTTCGACGACTTCCGCAGGCTGGCCCTGCGCCTGGACCCCTCGGGTAAGTTCCGCAACGATTTCCTCGACCGGACGGTCTTCGGCACCTCCGCCTGAGGCCGCTCGGCGCGCCGTCGTGCGCGCGTGCCTAGTGCTTGCGCGCCAGCCACTTCCAGTGCGCCAGGGTCCGCAGGCGGATCAGCAGGGCCCGCGACTGCTCGGGGCCGTAGGGCAGGATCGGGATGGCCTTGGTCATGTCCACGGACGCCTCGTCCATGGCGAGGCGCGTCACGCGAACCGCGCTGCGCATCTTGTTCATCTGGGTGACCACCTCGGCCACGGAGACCGGCCGACCGTGCCCGGGTACGAACACGTCGTAGAGATCCTCCAGCGCCACCATCTTGCCGAGCGTCCGCACCCAGTCCGTGGGGAAGGAATCCTCGAAGGCCGGGTCGCCGCCCTCCTCGACGAGGTCGCCGGTGAAGAGGACGTTGCCCGCGCCGACCAGGAGGTCGTGGTCGGTGTGGCCCCGGCCCAGGTGGAACAGCGTCACGGACACGCCGCCGAGGTCCAGGTCCGCGGGCTTGCCCTCGACGAGCCGGTTGGCCGGCAGGAGATCGGTGGAGTCGCCGTCCGCCGCCCCCATCGCTGGCTCGACGGCGGCGACCAGCGCACGCTGCTCGTCCCCGTGCTCCGCCTGCACCGCGCTGCAGCGCGACGTCGCCCAGAACTCCTCGACACCCTGGGAGGCGAAGTAGCTGTTGCCGAAGAAGTGGTCCGCGTGGGCGTGGGTGTTCACCACGATCAGGGGCAGCGCGGTGACGTCCCGGATGTGCCGGAACACCTCCGCGGCGCCCAGGGGACCCGCACCGGTGTCGACGACGAGCGCCCGCTCCGTGCCGACGACGAGCCCCACGTTCAGTCCGAACCCGGCGGTGCGCAGCACGTGGATACCCTCTCCGAGTTCGCGCCAGGGGCTGCGGGTCTCGGTGCTGGGGACATCGGTGGTCATGGGATCCTCTCGGTGGCGGCAGGACTACCAGTCTAGGTCCGCGCCCGTCCTCCACCCGAGAGGCTCAGGCGCCGGAAAGGACGCCGGCGCTCAGGAGCCCGCGACCACGGCCTCGCGGGCCGGGCGGGGACGCTCGGGGATCCGGAAGAGCGGCAGTGCGACATTGACCAGCGGACCGATGAGGAGGGCGAACGCCACCGTGCCGAGACCCACGGACCCTCCGAGCAGCCAGCCGAGCAGGAGGACCGTACCCTCGATCGCCGTGCGGACGAGCCAGATCGGCAGCCCGAACCGCTGGTGGATACCGGTCATGAGGCCGTCGCGGGGGCCGGGGCCGAGGCGCGCGCCGATGTACAGGCCGGTCGCCACGGCGAGGAGCACCAGCCCGCCCGTGAAGAGCAGGACCCTGGCCCACAGCGCGTTCGGCTCGTCCAGGAGCGCCAGTCCCACCTCGGCGCTCGGACCGACGAGCAGGACGTTGAGGATGGTGCCGATGCCGGGACGCTGCCGTAGCGGTATCCAGAGCACCAGCACGATTCCGCCGATGATGTTGGTCATGAAACCGAACGGGATGCCGGTCTGCAGGGAGCCGCCCTGGCTCAGGACGTCCCAGGGCGACACCCCGAGCGTTGCCCGGATCATCATGGCGAGCGAGAAGCCGTAGAGGAACAGGCCGAGGAGGAGCTGCAGCCCGCGCCGGGCGCCGAGGAACGTCATGGTCCCAGTAGAGCCTCTGATTGGCCGTACATCAAGATGCCAATTGTGGGATGGTGGCCCCATGATGGTTCTCCCCGCCCGCCGCCTCGCCGCCGAACTCGGTTCCTGGCGGACCGTCGGCCCCGCCTACGCCGCCCTGGCGGACCGTATCCGGCTGCTCACCCTCGACGGGCGGATCCCGCTCGGCACCCGGCTGCCGGCGGAGCGTGAACTCGCGGCGCAGCTCACCGTCAGCAGGACCCTGGTCGCGGCGGCCTACGCACGGCTGAGATCGGCCGGATACCTCGAGAGCACGCGCGGCTCCGGAAGCGTCGTGACCATGCCGGGGCGCGGGGCTCCCCCGCAGGACGACGGCGGCGCCGCCGTCGTGCTCGACTTCAGCAAGGCGGCACTGCCGGCGGCACCGCAGGTCGGTGAGGCCGCGGCCAGGGCATCACGCGAGCTTCCCGCCTACCTCAACGGGAACGGTTACGACCCGCTCGGCCTGCCGCGGCTCCGGCAGGCCCTCGCGGACCGGTACTCCGCCCGGGGCCTGCCAACCCGGCCGGGGCAGATCATGGTCACCCTCGGCGCCCAGCACGCCATCTCCCTGCTCGCGCGCACCCTGATGGGGCGGTCCGACACGGCGCTCGTGGAGGCACCCAGCTACCCGCACGCCTACGAGGCCCTGAAGTCGGCCGGGCGCCGCCTCGTCCCCGTCGCGGTCGATGCGCACCGGGGCTGGGACGAGGACGGCCTCGAGCAGGCCTTCCGACGGACCCGGCCCGCGCTGGCGTACGTCATGCCCGACTTCCACAACCCCACCGGCGCGGTCATGCCGGCCGCGCAGCGCGCGCGTCTGATGGCCGCCGCCACGCGGGAGGGGACGGTGGTGATCGCGGACGAGACGATGGCGGAGCTGACCATCGACGGCCGGTCCGAACTCCCCCTCGCGGCGCATGGTCCGGCCGTGCTGACCGGTTCGATGGGCAAGACCGTCTGGGGCGGACTGCGCATCGGCTGGATCCGTGGCGAGGAGGACCTGATCCAGCGGCTCGTGCAGTTCCGGTACGCATCCGACCTGGGCACCCCCATCCTCGAACAGCTCATGGCCCTCGAGATGCTCGGGACGTACGACGAGCTCCTCCGGTTCCGCGCGACGCAGCTCGCCGCGGGCCGCGGGCACCTCGAATCGCTGCTGGCCGATCGGCTGCCCGGGTGGGAGGTCCCCCACGTGGCGGGCGGCCTGTGCACGTGGGTGAACCTCGGTGCACCGGTCAGCTCGCAGCTCGCCCTGGCCGCCCGGGACCGGGGCCTGCTCCTTGGGGCCGGTCCACGCTTCGGCATCGGCGGGGTCTTCGAGCGCTTCCTCCGCGTCCCCTTCAGCTATCCCCTCGAGGACACCCGGCGCGCCGTGGACATCCTCGCCTCCGCCTGGCAGTCCCTGGATCCGGCGGTCGAGGTGCAGGACGACTTCGCCCCGGCCCTGGTGTAGGAGACCGGTCCCGCCGTCACGACGCCCGCTGTCGTTCCCCGAGATGGGCCGCGAGGTAGGGCGCGGTGATGCTCGTGCCCGGGTCGAGGGCGGCGAGATCCCTCGGAGTACCGGTGGCGACGATCCTCCCTCCGGCCGAGCCTCCGCCCGGGCCGAGGTCGATCACCCAGTCGGCGGCCGCCACGACGGCCATCGTGTGCTCCACGACGACCACCGTGTTGCCGGCGTCCACGAGCTTCCGCAGCTGGGCGAGGAGCAGGACGACGTCAGCCGGATGCAGCCCCGTGGTGGGTTCGTCGAGCAGGTAGAGCGTGTGGCCGCGCCGAGCACGCTGCAGTTCGGTGGCCAGCTTGATGCGCTGGGCCTCTCCGCCGGACAGCTCGGTGGCCGGCTGGCCCAGCCGCAGGTACCCGAGCCCGACCTCGCGGAGCGTGGCGAGGGAGCGGGCCGCGCCCGGGACGGCGCCGAGGAAGACCGCCGCGTCGTCGACCGTCATCCCGAGGACGTCGGCGATGCTGCGTCCCTCGAGGGTGACCGCCAGGGTCTCCTCGTTGTAGCGGGCACCGTGGCACGTGGGGCAGGGCCCGTAGCTGCCGGGCAGGAAGAGCAGCTCGACCGACACGAAGCCCTCGCCCTGGCAGGTCTCGCACCGGCCGCCCTGCACGTTGAAGGAGAACCGGCCGGCTCCGAAGCCCCTCGCCGTCGCCTCGGGCGTCGCCGCGAAAGCCTTCCGCACGGCGTCGAAAAGGCCCGTGTAGGTGGCCAGGTTGGAACGCGGTGTCCTGCCGATCGGCTTCTGGTTCACGCTGACCAGCCGGTCGATGGATTCCAGCCCCCGGATGTTCCCGACCGCGGTGGAGGCATCACCGGCGTCGTCGCCCGCCTCGCCGTCCGCCGGCGTGTCGTTGCGGACGTGCCGTCCGACCGCGTCGGCGAGGACCGCGCTCACCAGGGTGGACTTGCCGGAACCGGAGACACCGGTGACGGCCGTCAGGACGCCCACCGGGATGTCGGCGTCGAGCCCCGCCAGGTTGTGGCGGTGGATTCCCTCCAGCCGCAGCCAGGCCGAGGGCGTCCGTGGCTCGGCCTGCGCGGCGTCGGACGGTGCTGTCCCGGACAGGAACGGGGCCGTCAGTGATTCCGGGACATCCGCGAGCCCGTGGACGGGACCGCTGTAGATGATGGTGCCGCCGCCCTCCCCGGCGAGCGGACCGACATCGACGATCCAGTCCGACCGCCGGACCACGTCCATGTTGTGCTCGACCACGAAGACGGTGTTCCCCGCGTCCTTCAGGGCTTCCAGCACGGCGAGGAGCGGCTCGACGTCGGCGGGGTGCAGTCCGGCCGACGGCTCGTCGAGCACGTAGACGACACCGAAGAGGCCGGACCGGAGCTGCGTGGCGATCCGCAGTCGCTGCATCTCGCCCGGGGAGAGGGTCGGCGTCGCCCGGTCGAGGCTGAGGTACCCGAGGCCGAGGTCGACCAGGACGTCCAGCCGCTGGACGAGGTCGCGACTGATGGTGGCGGACACCTCCGTGCCCTCCCCCGACGTGGAGGACCGGTGGGCGGCCGAGGGATGCTCGATCGTCGCCGCCGGCTCGAGGTGGGCGGCCAGATCGGCGAGCGGCAGGGCATTCGCGTCCGCGATCGTGAGTCCTCCGAACGTCACGGCGAGCGCTTCGGGACGCAGGCCGCTGCCCCCGCACAGCCCACAGGGCCCGGACACCATGAAGGGCAGGACGCGATCGCGCATCTGGGGGCTCTTGGAGTCGTGCAGCGTGTGCATGACGTAGCTCTTCGCACTCCAGAAGCGTCCCTTGTAGGGCTTCGCCACACGGTCACGCTGGGGCGTCACCTCGACAACGGGCTGCTCGTCGGTGAACAGGAGCCAGGTCCGCGCCGCCTCCGGCAGGTCCCGCCACGGCACGTCGATGTCGTGGCCGAGCTCACTGACGACGTCGCGGAGGTTCTTGCCCTGCCATGCACCGGGCCAGGCCGCGATCGCACCCTCACGGATGGACAGGGACGGGTCCGGGACGAGCGTCTGCTCCGTCACGTCGCGGGCTATGCCGAGCCCGTGGCAGCGGGGACAGGCTCCTGAGGCCGTGTTGGGTGAGAAGGCGTCCGACTCCAGCCGGACTGCTGCGGCCGCCGGGTACGTTCCGGCCCGTGAGTACAGCATGCGGAGGGAGTTCGAGATGGTGGTGAGGGTCCCCACGGTGGAGCGCACGCTCGGAGTGCCGCGGCGTTGCTGCAGGGCGACGGCGGGAGGAAGCCCGGTGATCGACCCGACGTGGGGGGTGTGCCCCTGCTGGATGAGCCTGCGCGCGTAGGGCGCGACGGATTCGAGGTAGCGGCGCTGCGCTTCCGCGTAGATGGTCCCGAACGCGAGCGAGGACTTCCCCGAGCCCGAGACGCCCGTGAAGGCGACGACGGCGTCCCGGGGGCAGTCGACGTCGATCCCGCGCAGGTTGTTCTCGCCGGCACCCCGCACCCGGACGAAGCCGTCCCGCGTGCTCGTCGTTCCGTCAGGGGCAGCATTCATCGACTCGATCACCAACCCCACCCTACGGTCGTCCGGGGACGCTGCCCGCCGGGGGACCCGCCGCCGACGGGCGGATCATAGGACGGCGGCCACCCGAGCGGAAGGCCGCTGCCCGGTATTCACGGCATCGACCCCGCGGGACCCGGCTCCTAGGGTGGAGTCATGGCTGACATCAATGAAGAGTTCCCGACGCTGGACGACCTCAACCCCGACAACGACGCCCTGCCTCGTCCGTCACGGGCGACGCACGGGAAGTCCGACGACCACGTGGACGACGACGCCCTGGCCCTGGCGACCGAGCGTGAGGAAGTGGCCCTGGGCCTGAAGGACTACGTCCCGGAGGATGTCCCGCCGGCCACGGATCCCCTGCCGGAGGAGTCCTCCCCCGAGGCAGACCTCGCCCAGCGCGGGCTGCTCGGGAACCCCGACGACGCCTGAGTCCGACCGCTACAGGTCGGCGAGCATCCCTCCCGGGTTCTCCAGGGCGTCCGCGACGAAGCGGAGGAACCCGCCCGCCGTACCGCCGTCACACACCCGGTGGTCGAAGGCCAGCGTCAGCTCGCTCACCTTCCGCACGGCGAGAGCGCCGTCGACCACCCAGGGTCGGTCGATGATCCTGCCCATGCCGAGGATGGCCGACTCCGGATGGTTGATGATGGCCGCGCTGCCGTCGACGCCGAACACCCCGTAGTTGTTGAGGGTGAACGTGCCGGAGGACAGGTCCGTCGGCGTCGCCCTCCCCTCGCGGGCCAGGGTAGCGAGGCGGCGGATCTCGGCGTCGAGCTCGCGTGCCGACAGGGTGTCCGCCCGGCGGACGCTGGGAACCATGAGCCCCCGGTCCGTCTGCGCGGCGATGCCGAGGTTGACTCCGTCCACGCGCACCACTTCCTGCGTGCCGTCGTCCGCGGTGGCGATCCGGCTGTTCAGCTCCGGATACCGGGCGAGGCCTGCGACCACGAAGCGTGCCACGAAGGCCAGGATGCCCGGGACGGCATCGGGCATGCGGCGCTTCATCGCCTCGCGCAGCTCGACGAGGGGCGTGACGTCGACGTCGACCCAGACGGTCGCCTCGGGGATCTCGCGCCGGCTGCGGGTCATCGCGTCCGCGATGGTGCGGCGTACTCCGCGCAGCGGGGTGCGCTCGAGGACGGTGAGCCCGGAGCGGGTATCGGGCGGGGAGGACGTCCGCCCGGGAGCGGCGTCGACGGCCGGCCCGGGCTCCGGGCTGCTGGGCGGTCCATCCGTTCGCGCCGCGATGGCCTGCTCGACGTCGCGGCGCAGGATGAGCCCTGCCTCCCCCGTTCCGCTGATGGCGTCGAGGCGCAGCCCACGGTCCCGGGCCAGCTTGCGGACCAGCGGGGACACGCAGATCGGAGCCCTGCCGCCGGCGGGTGCCGGGGATGGCACCGGTTCGGCCTGGACGGTCGTCGTTGTGGGGGCAGGTGGGGTTGCGGCAGCCCGGGCAACTGCCGCGGCTTGCTTGCGCGGACGCGTCCGCCCTCCGGCGAGACCGCCGGGGGTGCCGTAGCCGATCAGCACGTTCCCCGACCCGCCGGCATCGACGGGCGGAGCGTCGTTCCCGCTGGTGGCCGACGTCGGGACGCCCGCGTCCTCCCGCAGGGCGGCCGCGGCATCCGCGACGGCCTCCCCTCCGGCGGCGGCCGGATCGGGGACCGGCGTCTCGGAACCTTCCGGACGGACCGACAGGAAGGGCGCTCCGACGTCGAGCACCTCGCCCGGCCTGCCGTGCAGCACGGCCACGGTGCCGGCGAAGGGGGACGGGACCTCGACCACGGACTTGGCGGTCTCCACCTCGGCGACGGGCTGGTCGACGGCGACGGTATCGCCCTCCGCGACGAGCCAGGACACCAGCTCCGCCTCGGTCAGGCCCTCCCCGAGATCGGGGAGCGCGAAGACGAGGAGTTGCGGGCTGACGGTCGGTGCGCTCATGTCAGTCCTCCCACTGCAGGTCATCGACGGCGTCGAGGATGCGATCGACGCTCGGCAGGTAGAAGTGCTCGAGCTTCGGCGAGGGATACGGGATGTCGAACCCCGTGACCCGCAGCACGGGTGCGGCGAGCGAGTGGAAGCAGCGTTCCTGGACCCGCGCCACGATCTCCGAGGCCACGGACGCGAAGCCCGGGGCCTCGGCGACGACGACGGCCCGTCCGGTGCGGCGGACGCTCTCGCACACCGTCTCGTCGTCGAACGGGACGATCGAGCGGAGGTCGATGACCTCGATCGACCGGCCCTCCTCGGCGGCGGCCGCGGCGGCGGCGAGGGCCGTCGGGACGGACGGACCGTAGCTGATGAGGGTCGCATCGGTACCCTGGCGGGCGACGACGGCGCGGCCGATGCGCCGGGGTGCCTCCCCGTCGTCGAACGTCCGGCGGAGTTCGGCGAGGTCCACCTCCTCCTTGGACCAGTACAGCTTCTTCGGCTCGAGGAACACCACCGGGTCCGGGGAGGCGATGGCCTCCCGCAGCATCAGGTAGGCGTCGTGCACGGTCGCGGGAGCCAGGACGGTGAGGCCGGGTGTGTGGGCGTAGTAGGCCTCGGAGGAGTCGCAGTGGTGCTCGACGCCGCCGATGCCGCCGGCGTAGGGGATCCGGATGACGATGGGCAGGCGCACCTTCCCGCGGGTGCGGTTCGGCATCTTCGCGACGTGGCTGACCACCTGCTCGAACGCCGGGTAGGCGAACGCGTCGAACTGCATCTCGACGACCGGCTTCATGCCGTTCATCGCCATGCCGACGGCCATTCCCATGATGCCCGCCTCGGCGAGCGGCGTGTCGAAGCAGCGCTCCTCCCCGAATCTCGCCGTCAGGCCGTCGGTGATGCGGAAGACCCCGCCGAGGGTGCCCACGTCCTCGCCGAACATCAGCACCGCCGGATCCGCCTCCATGGCATCCGCGAGGGCGGCATTGAGGGCCCTGGCGAAGGTCGAGGTGGTCCTGGCCGGTGGTGTGGGGACGGATCCGGCGACGTGTCCGGCGCGGTCCGCGGCGGGAGCCTCCGTGGTCTGCGTCATCGCTGGCCCCCCTGGTCCCCGGCGCCGTCGGCGGGCGCATCCGGCGCCGCGCCGCGCGCCAGTTCCTCACGCAACTGCTCGGCCTGCTCGCGCAGCTGCGATGTCTTCTCCGTGTAGACGTATTCGAAGAGCTCTGCCGGGTTCACCTCTACCTCCGTGTTGAGTCCCGTGCGGATGGCGGCGGCGATCGCGTCGGCCTGGTCGGCGAACGCCTGCTCGCCCTCGTCCGTGAGCAGGTTCAGGGCCCGCAGGTAGGTACGCATCCGCAGGATCGGATCCCTGGGCACCCAGCGTTCCACGTCGTCGGCCGACCGGTAGCGCGTAGCGTCGTCGGCGTTGGTGTGGGCCTGCATGCGGTACGTGTGGGCCTCGATGAGGGAGGGACCACCGCCGTCGCGGGCGCGGTCGACGGCGGCTCCGAGCACCGCGAGCAGGGCGGCGAGATCGTTGCCGTCCACGCGCTCCCCCGGCATCCCGTAGCCGATGGCCTTGTGCGCGAGGGAGGGGGCCACCGTCTGGTTCTTGAGCGGCACGGAGATGGCGAACTCGTTGTTCTGGATGAAGAACACCACGGGGACGTGGAACACGGCGGCGAAGTTGAGGGCCTCGTGGAAGTCGCCCTCACTGGTGGCGCCGTCGCCGCACATCGCCAGGACCACGGTGGGCTCGCCGCGCAGCTTCGCCGCGTGGGCCACCCCGACGGCGTGCAGGAGCTGGGTGGCGAGTGGTGTCGCCTGCGTCGCGACGCGGTGCTCGTACGGGTCGTACCCGCCGTGCCAGTCTCCGCGCAGCAGCGTGAGGACCTGAAGGGGATCCACCCCCCGCGTGATGACGGCGACGGTGTCGCGATAGGTGGGGAACAGCCAGTCCTCGGCCCCGAGGACGACGGCGGCCGCCACCTGGCAGGCCTCCTGTCCGTGGGAGGAGGGGTAGACGGCCATGCGCCCCTGGCGCACGAGGGCGTTCGCCTGGTCGTTGATGCGGCGGCCGGCGACGAGGCGCCCGAAGGCGCCGAGCAGCTGCTCACCGTCGGGCAGCGGGTACCTGTCGTCGTGGTTGTGCTGTCCGTCCGGGTCCACCAGCTGTACCGGCTCCGCCGAGGGCAGCAGCGCCCGGTCGGCTGCCGGTGCGGCACCGCCGTCGGACGCTCCCCCCAGCATGCTGCCGCGGCCACCATTCGTTGCCGTACTCATCCCGCCTCCATCATGTGCCGCTGCGGCGGCGCTCCTACCGTGCGCCGGGCGATAGCTCCGGCACTGGATGCTGTGTAGGTCAAGTATGGTCAGCAGCCACCTTTTGTATCCACGGAGTCCGCAAAGTGTGGATCATCACGGTCGAAAGCGGATATTCTGTGGACGAATAGGTAAGTGTGACCTGCATTACGCGGAGGAGCGTGGACACGTGGTGGATGGCCCCCTCGACGACGTCGATCGGAAGATCCTCGCCGAGCTGACCAGGGACGGCCGGCAGTCGGTCACCTCCGTCGCCGAGCGGGTGCACATCTCGCGGGCGCATGCGTACTCACGCATCGCGAGGCTGACCGAGGACGGCGTCCTGACGCGGTTCACGGCCATCATCGATCCCGCCAAGGCCGGCCTGCGGTCGTCCGCCTACGTCACCCTGAAGGTGCGGCAGCACTCCTGGCGCGAGCTCCGGGACATCCTCAGGAACATCCCGGAGATCCACCACATCGCCCTGGTCGGAGGTGACTTCGACGTGATCCTGCTGGTGCGGGCGGAGGACAACGTCGGGTTGCGGCGCGTGATCTTCGACCAGCTGCAGTCGATGCCCGGGGTGCTCGACACCCAGACCTTCCTCGTCTTCGAGGACCTCGACACCCGCTGACCCCCCCCTTCCCCCGGTGCCCGTCCCCCGGGAACGACCCCGCCGGCCGGCGGGATCGCACGGGGATCCCGCTGCGTGTCGTGCTTCCGCTCAGCGCGGGAGGTCGCCGCCGGGCACATCAGCGGTCCGACGCGTCGAGAAGTGGCGCCGGTAGGCGGTCGGGGTGGTCGAGAAGGTCGCCGCGAAGTTCTGCCGGAGGGTGACGGCGTTCCCGAAGCCGCAGGTCGCCGCGATCTGGTCCACGGACAGCTCGGTCGTCTCCAGGAGCCTCCGGGCGGCGTCGAGGCGGCGCGAACGGATCCAGGCCGACGGTGTCGTGCCCGTCGCCGTGCGGAACGCACGGACGAAGGTGCGGCGGCTCATGTGCGCCTGGCCTGCGAGCCGGTCGATGGGAAGGGCCTCGCGGAGGTGCCCCAGGATCCATTCGAGGAGGTCCGCGATCGGATCGCCGGCCAGGCTCCGGGGAACCGGGTGCTCGATGTACTGGGCCTGGCCGCCCTCACGGTGCGGGGCGACGACGAGACTGCGGGCCACCCGGTTGGCGGCATCGGCCCCGAGCCGCTCGCGCACGAGGTGGAGACACGCGTCCAGGCCGGATGCCGTGCCCGCCGAGGTCATGACGTCCCCGTGATCGATGTAGAGCACGGCCCGATCGAGGGTGATGTCCGGATGCCGTCCGGCCAGTGTGTCGAAGGCCTGCCAGTGCGTCACGGCGCGCCGGCCGGACAGCAGTCCGGCATCCGCCACCGCGATGGCCCCGAGGCACAGTCCGAGGACCGGTGCGTTCCGTCCGTGGGATTCCTGCAGCACGGTGCGCAGGACCTCACTCACCCCGCGGCCGTCGTCGAACCAGGAAGGGACCACCACGATGTCCGTCTCGGCAGCGACACCCGGTCCGGAGATGCCTGCCAGCTGGTAGCCCTCCGCCGTGAGTACTGAGCCGGGCCTGTCGGAGAACAGGACGGTCGTCCACTCGGCGAGGCCCTGGCGCGTGACTTCGTCGAACACCATCTGCGGCACGGCGAGATGGAACATCGTGACGCCGTCGAACGCGTACACAGCGATACGCATGCGCACCTCCCCGATTGGCCCGGATCCATCGTAACCGGGCCTGCGTGCCACTCGCTCCGCGCTGCCACCGGAGGAAGGATGGACTGCAGGTCCGTCAGCGACCGCAGACCAGCACCACCATGAGCCAGGAGAAACGTCCCCATGAGCACCCCTCGCCGCGCCCTCGTCCTCGTCGATGTCCAGCAGCAGTACTTCGCCGGCCCCCTCGAGATCCAGTACCCCCCGCACCAGCAGTCCCTGCCGCGTATCGCGGCGGCCGTCGATGCCGCTGCCGACGCCGGGATCCCGGTCGCGGTCATCCAGCACACCGCCGGCGAAGGCGCTCCGGTCTTCGCCCCCGGCACACCCGGCTTCGCCCTGCACCCCGAGATCGAGGGCCGGCGCACCGAGGCGTGGAAGGGCGTGGTGAAGCAGTACGGCTCCGTCTACGCGGACACGGACCTCGCCGGCTGGTTGCGGGAGAACGACGTCGACACGGTCACCCTCGTCGGGTACATGACCAACAACTGCATCCTCGCCTCAGCTGTCGAAGCCGAAGCCCTCGGGCTCTCCACCGAGGTCCTCGCCGACGCGACCGGCGCCATCAACATCGCCAACGATGCCGGTTTCGCTGATGCGAAGACCGTCCACACGACACTGCTCGCGCTGCTGAACTCCAACTGGGCGGCCGTCGCCACGACCGAGGCGTGGACCACGGCCCTCGCCGCGCATCAGGCACTTCCGGGAAGTGACCTGGGCAGTTCCGCGACGGCTGGAACTGCGCGCACCGCCCGGTCCTGACGCGACGGGCCGACGGGAACGGACTATCGGCTGTGCTCTCCTGCGCCCTGCGTCCCTCGCTGCTCAGGCCGGCCTGCCGCGGCTGCCCCTGACGGAGGTGCGGAATGCAGCGAGAGCGGAGAATCCCGGCCATAGCCCTGTCCGATCGATGCGGGCGAGTGCGGCGGAGAACCCGGGCGATTGCGCGAGGTGCGACGGGAAATCGTAGCCAGGGTTGAGTTCGAGCAGGATCCGCAGGAGCAGGGCCCAGCGGCTGCTCTCCGCTGCCGCGTCGTAGAGGGCCGTCGGCGGCTCGTCGAACTCGATGGCCAGGTGATGGCTCTGATGATCGCGGATCCTCGTCACCATCGCGATCCACTGCACCAGGTCGGGGCCGAAGAGACCGGGAACCATGAGTCGTACGGGTTCGAGCAGTTCGCGAGCCCGATCCTGGTAGGTCATCTGGTTGAGGTGCCGCAGGGTCTCCCTGAAGACTGCGTGCGCCTTGTCCTCGTCGGGGAATCCTTCCGCGAGCAGTACCTCCACGCCTGCCTGTCGCGCCTGCCTCGCTGCACGCTCCACGGCGCGCTGGCCGACGCCCTCGAAGCGGACCCCCTCCAGGTACAGCCGACGATGAAGGCCTTCGAGTGCTGTTGCCAGGACCAGGGCGTCGAGCTGCCGGGGTCCCGTCGGGCCGGTGAGGAGGAACGGCACGGGATCGACGATGTGCGCGAGGGGTATCCAGGCGGCGAACACGGCCACGGAGAGATCCTGGACCGGCAGGAAGCTGCTGCGAGCGAGGGGAACGGGCTCGCTGCCTCGACTCCGAAGGACACACCAGCGGTTCCCGACACGTACCTCGGTGTGGGCCACTCCTGGAACGTCCTGGCCGCTCCACAGACCCAGGAGCTGGCTGCAGGAGTGCTGCACCTGATGACGCAGCCGCCGGAGTGGTGTCGCCCTGCCGGCGGAGAACTGGAGACCCGCCCCGTCGTCGGAACCCCATCCTTCGAGGACTCCCGGGATCGAGCCGGCGACCGGCTCCGAGGACTGTTCCCGCCGGAGGGCCGCACCCACCGGCAGAAGCCAGGTCCACCTGATGCCGGCAACGAGGTCGCGGTCACCGCGTACGTGTGCTCCCGCGAGGGACATGGAGCCGTGGAACGTCTGCTTCACCGATGACGGGGGCAAGGACGGAGCCTCCACGACGGCATCGAAGAGGGTGACGGGTCGGCCGTCCGCAAGAGAGCCCAGGATGTCCCGGGGTACGGGATCGGCGACGTCATCCGGGTCTCCGCCGGGCGACACCCTGTCGGGCCCCGACCCGTCCGGTTGCTCGGGCCCGAGGATGGGGCCGTCGAGTTCGAGCACGAACGAGCCGTCCCGTTCGAAGCGCAGGACTCCGGGCACCAGATGGTCCAGGTCCAGTCCGAAGCGTCCGGTGAACTCGCTCATACGCCAGTATGCCCGCCGGTCCGCGGTACCACGAGTGCCGGAGGGGGATGGTGCGGGGCAAGCAGCCCGGGATTCCCCGTTCCGCGCCGCATCGGACCCGTGCGGGCCCGGACCGGAGGTGTCTATCCGGTCAGTGGGGTGCGCTGGGACACCCAGATGGAGCCGACGAAGGTCAGGTACTCGTCATAGCAATCCCTCGTCACGTCATCGGCAGGGGGGCCGTCGCCGGTGAAGGAGGACTGGAAGCCCAACTGCTTGCCGTCCTGCTCGATAGGTCCGACGCCCCATCCCTTCTCCTGGACGCAAGCGCGGGTCGCGCCGACCGCGTCGCGGTACTCGGTAGCGGTTACCACCAGATCCTCCAGGATGGCCTTCTGGAACCCGCTGGCACTCTCCCGCATCTCGAGCTTCTCGTCCTCGGAGAAGGACGGGACGGTGCAGCCGGTCAGCAGGAGAGCGGCCCAGCCGACAGCGGCGACTCCCCATCTGTTCCCCATGGGAGCATCCTGCCCCATGGGGCGGGCAGCGTCCATCGTCGGCCCCGTGACGGGCAGCTCACCACGCGGTTCCGTGTACATCGCGGCGTCCTTCTGTCATCGTCGGTCGTGCATCGACCACCATCCGGCGGCCGCGCACGGCAAGCACCCCAGGAGATGACATGTCCCTCGTCCGCGTGCACAACTTCTCGGTCTCCCTCGACGGCTTCGGCACCGGTGAGGGCCAGCGGCTCGACGCACCCTTCGGTCACGCAGATTCACGGTTGATGGAGTGGGCGGTCGAGACGCGCACCTTCCGCGACCTGGGCATCCACGGAGAATCAAAGGGGTCCCTCGGTGTCGACGACGCGTTCGCCGGCGCGTGGCGGCCCGGGATCGGCGTGTAGATCATGGGCCGCAACAAATTCGGCCCGCACCGCGGCCCCTGGGAGGACGAGGAATGGAAGGGCTGGTGGGGTGATGACCCCGTCTTCCACACCCCGGTCGTCGTCCTGACCCATCACCCCCGGCCGGCACTCGAGATGGACGGCGGGACGACCTTCTTCTTCGTCGACGCCGATCCCGTCTCGGCGCTCGAGCAGGCCCGCGCCCTGGCCGGTGACCTCGACGTCCGGATCGGTGGGGGTGTCCGCACGGTCCGGCAGTTCCTCGAGGCCGATCTGATCGACCACCTGCACATCGTCCTCGTCCCGATCGTCCTGGGGCGGGGCGAGCGGCTCTGGGACTCGCTCGAAGGACTCGAACAGCGCTTCGACATCGAAGCGACCCCTTCCCCGCAGGGGGTCGTGCACCTGGTCTTCACCCGGCGTCCGACCCGCTAGGACCGCGTCGGACGGAGCGTCAAACCGTCGTTCCAGCGCATCCCGACCGGGCGGGACCCTTCCGCTCCGCCCGGTCGGGACATGCTCGCACGGGTCTGGCCGCCCGCCCTGCTGGTGCTGGCCGACTGGATGACCGTCCACGTCGTGCGGCTGAGGAGTCGCAGCGGACACGTCCTGCTCTACCCGCCTGCCTGGGCGGCGGTTGCGAGAAGGTCCGCGGGGCGGCGGAGGCCACGGCCTCGCCCACGCACGGTCGGCTGGTCGACGTCGGCGGACACCGCCTGCACCTGGACCGCACCGACTCGGGCAGCCCGACGGTCGTCCTCGAGCCGGGTGCGGGCGGAACGGCAGCCGAAGTGGAACGGACAGCGTCGTCCATGGCACGCGACACCCGGCCCTTCCGGCGTCAGGCTCCGAAGCGCGGCGCCCGCTTCTCCCGGAATGCCTCCAGGCCCTCGCGGTAGTCGTCGGAGGCGCCGAGGACGCCCTGCACATCGTTCTCGCCGCTGATGGCCTGCCACAGCCCGAGGCGCTCGTCACGGATCCGGCCGACCAACTGCTTGGAGGCGACGAGGGCCTGCAGCGGTCCGCGGGCGGCACGGGCAGCCTTCGTCCGGGTCAGCTCGAGCAGGTCGGCCGCCGGTACCGCACGGCTGAAGAGCCCGCCGGCCACGGCCTCGGCGCCGGTCAGGAGATCCCCCGTGTACATGAGGTCGAGGGCGCGGTGCGGACCGAGCCGCTCCGTGAACAGCCAGTGCCCGCCCGAGTCGAGGGCGAGGCCGAGGTTGGCGAACGGGGACCCGATCTTCGCGTTCTCCGCGAGGTAGACGACGTCCGTGGCGATCAGCAGACCCAGCCCGACGCCGAGGCACGCACCGTGGGCGGCAGCGAACGTCGGTGCGGGGAACTCCGCCATCTTCCGCAGCAGCGGCGTCAGGGCGGCGTCGAGGAAGCGATGGGCGTCGTCGGCCCCGGGTTCGATCGAGCCGAGATCCCGGCCTGCGCAGAAGGCGCGCCCCTCGCCCCGCAGGACGAGGGCCCGGACCGTGCCGTCGTGGACCCCGGCAGCGGCGTCGTCGTAGGCGGCCGAGAGGTCGGCGAGCGCCGACTCGTCGACGGCGTTGAGCCGGTAGGGGGCGTCGAGGACGATCTCCGCGACGCCGTCCGCGACGGCGAGCCGGATCATGCCGGCGCCGGTCCCGGCCGGCGTCGTGGTCGGTGATGCAGGCATGGTTCCTCCTAGGCGTCGTAGTCGACGGAGACGGAATCGCTGGTCGGGTGTGCCTGGCAGGTGAGGACGAACCCGTTCGCCACCTCGTCGGGTTCGAGGGCGTAGTTCTCCTCCATCTCCACCGTCCCCTCGACGACCTTGGCGCGGCAGGTCCCGCAGACCCCGCCCGCACAGGCGAACGGCACGTCGGGCCGCACGCGCAGCGCCGCGTTGAGGATGGACTCGCGCGCGTGCGTGGGGCTCTGGACACTCCCCTTCAGCCCGTCGAGGTTGAAGGAGATGCTGTAGTTCTGGCCGGCGTCGGCCGGGGCCACGGGGCGTCCGATGCTCCCCTCGGGCCGGGTGGGCTCGCCCGTGGTGAACAGCTCGAAGCGCACCCTGTCCGCCGGCACGCCGCGCTCCGCGAGCGAGTCGCGGCACAGCTGCACGAGTTCGAAGGGGCCGCAGAGGAACCACTCGTCGACGCGCTCCGCAGCAAGGACGGAGCCGAGCAGTCTCTCCAGCTTCTCCGCGTCGATCCTGCCCGTGAGCAGCGGCGAGATGCGCTGTTCACGGGACAGGACGTGGTGCAGTGCGAAGCGCGAGGGGTAGCGGTCCTTCAGGTCAGCCAGTTCCTCGAGGAACATGACGTCCATCGCGGCCCGGTTCGCGTAGATGAGATCGAACCGGACGTGCGGACCGGCGGCCAGCATGGACCGGGCGATCGAGAGCACCGGGGTGATGCCCGACCCCGCGGCGACGGCTACGAGCGAGACGGCCGCCTGGCCCGGCGTGGTGCGCGGCGTGAACTGTCCGAGCGGACTCATGACCTCCACGGTGTCCCCCGCCTTCAGGGACTCGTTCACCCAGGTGGAGAAGATCCCGCCGAGATCGCGCTTCACTGCGACGCGGAGCTCCCCGGGGCGCGGGTCGGCGCAGATCGAGTAGCTGCGGCGTACCTCCTTCGGTTCGCCGTCGACGTCGAGCGTCGCGCGAAGGGCCACGTACTGGCCCGGCAGGTAGTCGTAGCGGTCCTGCAGTTCTTCCGGGACGTCGAGCGTGACCTCGACGGCGTCCTCCGTCAGGCGGCGGACCTCCCGCACGGTCAGGCTGGAGAAGGCGCTGCGCCGCTTCGTCGAGGGGGCGAGGACAACTGCCATCAGTGCACCTTGAAGTAGTCGAAGGGTTCCCTGCAGTCGTTGCAGACGTACAGGGCCTTGCAGGACGTGGAGCCGAAGCGCGTCATCTCGCGCGTGTTCAACGAGGAGCACTGGGGGCACTTGACGCTCAGGCCGATCCGCACGGGACCGGCTGCCGCCGTGCCCGTGGGGGGCGCGATACCGTACTCCGCGAGCTTGGCCTTGCCGCCGTCGCTCATCCAGTCCGTGGTCCAGGCGGGCGCGAGGACCAGGCGGACCGCGACGTCGTCGTACCCGGACGCGCGGAGCGCCGTGGTCACGTCGTCGCGGATGGCATCCATCGCCGGGCAGCCCGAATAGGTAGGCGTGATGGTGACGACGGCCTGCCCCGTCTCCGTGACGTGCGCGTCCCTCAGCACACCCAGGTCCTCGATGGTGAGGACGGGGATCTCCGGGTCGCAGATGGTGGCCGCGATGTCCCAGACGGCGGCATCGGCAGCGGTCCGGCGCAGGTCCGTCAGCGCTACCACGACGCACCGGGATGCTCGCGGGCCAGCACCTGCATCTCGGCGAGAATGTACCCGAGGTGCTCGCTGTGGCGTCCCGACCGGCCGCCACCGACGGCACCGGGGACGGCGGGGCGCTCGAGGTCCGCCTCGTCGAGGACCGCCTGGATCGCCGCGTCGAAGGGCGCGCGGAGGGTGCTCGGGCGGACCCCCGCGCCGTCTACCTCGTCGATCAGGGGGTGGTCGGCGAACAGTTCGTCCACGTAGGGCCAGGTGAGCTTGAGGCCGGCGATCATCCGGCGGCGCGACTCGTCGGTACCGAGCGCGAGGCGCAGGACCCACTGGATGCTGTGGTCGCGGTGGTAGTCGACCTCCTTGACGGCCTTCGCGGCGATCGCGGCGATCGTCGCGTCGGTCGAGTCCACGAGGCGGGAGTAGAGCTCCCACTGGTAGAGCGAGACGACGAGCTGCCGGGCGATCGTGCGGGCGAAGTCCCCGTTGGGCTGCTCGACCAGGTGCACGGAGCGGAACTCGGGCTCCCGCCGGAAGTACGCGAGGTCGTCCTCGGTCCTGTCCCACGCCCGTCCGGCGTAGGTGAGGAAGGACCGGGCGTGGCCGATCTGGTCCAGTGCGATGTTGGCGAGGGCCACGTCCTCCTCGAGCTCCGGTGCCCGGGAGATCCACCAGCCGAGCCGCTGGGCCAGGATCAGCGCGTCGTCGCCCAGCCCGAGCGCGTACTGCCCGACGGCGTCGCCGGGCCTGGTGTCCAGGAGCGCGATGTCCTCGGGCCGCAGTGCGTTGCCCGGCGTGATGCGCGTGGCACTGGCGTTCGCCTCGCTCACAGGTGCTTCACTCCCTCGCTCTTGGTGTAGTACGTGGCGTGGCGGTAGTCCTTGCCCTGCGGTGACTCGAAGAAACGGTCCTTCGCATCGGGATCGCTGGTGATGATGGACGACGCCGGGACCACCCACAGGCTGACGCCCTCGTTGCGCCGCGTGTAGAGGTCACGGGCGTTGCGGACGGCCATCTCGGCGTCGGGGGCGTGCAGCGACCCCGCGTGGACATGCGAGAGGCCCCGGGACGAACGGACGAACACCTCCCACAGCGGCCAGGCGGCGCGTGTCTCCTGCGGGCCCGACGCCGGTGCCTTCGCGCCGTCGTCGCCCGTCGTCGATCCGCCGGTCATCTAGGCCGCCTTCCCGTGCTTCAGGGCCTGCTTCTGCGCGTAAGCCGCTGCGGCCTCGCGGACCCAGGCGCCTTCCTCGTGGGCCTCGCGGCGCCGCTCCATGCGCTGCGCGTTGCAGGGCCCACGGCCGGCGAGGACCTCCTTGAACTCGTTCCAGTCGAGGGGTCCGTGGTGCCAGCGCCCCGTCTCCTCGTCGTAGCGCACGTCCTTGTCCGGCAGCTCGAGCCCAAGGACCTTGATCTGCTCGACCATCATGCCCACGAAGCGCGAGCGTAGCTCGTCGTTGGAGAAGCGCTTGATGTTCCACTCCATCGACTTCTGCGAGTTGGGCGAATCCTCGTCCGGGGGCCCGAACATCATGAGTGAGGGCGTATACCAGCGGTCGACGGCGTCCTGCGCCATCGCCCGCTGGGCGGGGGTCCCGTTGGCGAGCTCGAGGAGGATCTCGAACCCCTGCCGCTGGTGGAACGACTCCTCCTTGCAGATGCGCACCATCGCCCGGCCGTACGGGCCGTAGGACGCCCGGCACAGCGGGACCTGGTTGCAGATGGCGGCTCCGTCGACGAGCCACCCGATCGCGCCGATGTCGGCCCAGGTGAGGACGGGGTAGTTGAAGATGCTCGAGTACCGGGCCTTGCCGGCGATCAGGTCCTCGGTCATCTGGTCCCGGGGCGTCCCCAGGGTCTCGGCGGCCGAGTAGAGGTAGAGGCCGTGACCCGCCTCGTCCTGGACCTTCGCCATCAGCACGGCCTTGCGCTTGAGCGACGGTGCGCGCGTGATCCAGTTCGCCTCCGGCTGCATGCCGATGATCTCGGAGTGCGCGTGCTGGGAGATCTGGCGGGTGAGCGACTTGCGGTAGTCGGCCGGCATCCAGTCACGCGGCTCGATGCGTGAGTCCTGCGCGATGAGGTCGTTGAACAGCCTCTCGCCCTCGACGTCGTGGTCCGTGTGCGTTCCTGCGTTCATCGCTGTAGCCGTCATCGTGCCTACCTCGCTCATCTGGACCGCCCGGCTTATTTACCGACCGTTCGTTCAGTATAGGGAGGTCGGCGAGGGGCAGTCAACGGAACCGGGGGTCCGCGAACGGCAGATCGGCCTCCACCAGGAAGGCGCGCAGCCACGCGAGCGCACTCGCTTCGGAGGTGAAGTACCGGGTGGGATGGATGGCCCTGCACGCGCCCGCGGCCAGCACCTCGTCCATGGGCCCGTCGCCCAGGAGGGCGGCCGCCACGACGAGGGACTCGGCATTGAAGACGGCGCGCGCACCGGGGGGAAGGGCGACGATGTTCGTCATGTCGACGAGGATCGCGTAGGGGCGTCCACGGGAGAGGCGGCGGCTGGCGGCGAGGACGGAGTACGCGTCCTCGGGTGTGATGCACGCTCGCTCGATCCACTCCAGGTGCTGCAGGTCGTCCGAGACCAACGCCACCGTGGCTTTGCCGCCTGCCGCCATCAGGCTCTCCATGGTTCTCCCTCGGGCGACGCAGACCGCCCGGAGCTCCCCTCGACGTCGGGGTAGCCTGTCGCGAACGCGCCGCCGATGAGCCGAAAATACCACCGGCCCGCTCTCTGCGTAAGGGCGGCGCCGAGGCGGGACCCGGGATTCAGCCGACGTGTGCGAGGGACGGGGCCCGGTCGGCACCGGCGGCGTCGAGGATCGCGCGGAGTGCGACGGCGACGTCCGCATCCCTGGTGCCCCCGGTCGACTGCGCGTGCAGCCATGCCGCCAGGCGCTTCTCGCCCGCCGACTTCGGCGCCGCCAGGGACGGCAGGCGCCCCTCCTCCTCGAGGAATTCAGCGATGCTCGCGATCTTCAGCCAGGCCACGCCGCCCTTGGTCGGCCCGCCCTGCGTCGGGGACGCCAGGAGCCCGGCGGCACGCAGCTGCTCCGTGCGGTCAGCGGAAAGCCGACCCGCATGCGCCGATCTGCGCTGCTCGTCGAGCCAGAGCGCGAGCCGATGCTCGCCGGGGACCGCGGCACGGACAGCGGGTTTCCGGCCCTCGAGGGCCAGGAAGGTTGCGAGCGCTCGCAGTCGGAGTTCCCAGGATGTGGTCGGCACGGAGGCGCCCTCTCGGAGGCGGGTCAGGATGTTGTAGTAAGCATACGCATTATTAGACAAACTAGTGATTCTTGGTGCGCTGCGGCAGGTCCGGGGGCGCGGGACCGACCGAACGGTCGTGTAAAAATGGCGGTATGACTGTCGCCGGGCCCACTCCGATCCCTACCCGTCGCGGGCGGCCGGGCTACGACCAGCAGTCGGTCCTGGCGGTCGCCGTCGCCGCATTCAACCGCCACGGGTACGAGGCGACGTCGATGGGAATGCTGGCCGAGGAACTCGGCATCAGCAAGTCCGCCATCTACCACCACGTGCCGTCGAAGGGCGACCTCCTGCGGCTGGCCCTGGACCATGCCCTGGGCGGTCTCGAGTCGGTCCTCGAGGATGCGCGGGCGAGTGCGGGCCCGGCGGACGAGCGCCTGGAGTTCGTCCTGCGCGGGACCATCGCCGTCCTCACCGAGCGGCTGCCCTTCGTGACCCTCCTGCTGCGGCTGCGCGGCAACACGGATGTGGAGCGGGATGCCCTCGACCGGCGCCGGACCTTCGACCGCACGGTGGCGGGCCTGGTCGACGCCGCCCGCCACGAGGGATCCATCCGGGGCGACATCGACCCACGGACCACCACGCGCCTCATCTTCGGGACCATCAACTCGATCGTCGAATGGTACAGGCCGGGCGGTCCCCTCTCGGCGGACAAACTGGCCGACGACGTCATCGTCATGGTGTTCGACGGGCTGCACCGGCGCTGACCTGCTGCGCCCTGGCTGCTGCCTGCTCCTTCCTGCTTCCTGCTTCCTGCTTCCTGCTTCCTGCTTCCTGCTTCCTGCTTCCTGCTACACGCTGCTGCCTGTTCACAGCGCTGCTGCCTGCTCCTTCCTACTACACGCTGCTGCCTGCACGTTCCTCCCACCGACGGGCTCCGTTCGGTGGGCGTTCCCGAACATGCCCACCGATCCACCCCGATCAGTGGGCACACGTGTCGTCCACATAGACCCGCACCACGAGAGCCGCACCCGGCCGAGGCATCATGCTGCTGCCATGGACGTCGTCGCGCTGCTGGCCCGATCAGGCGGAGTCGCGCGAGCACGCGATCTCCTGGCAGCAGGCGCCTCCCCCGCCCTCCTCACCAGGGCGGTGCGGAACGGCGTCGTGCTCCGGGTCGCCCGTGGCGTCTACGCCCTGCCGGACCACGATGCCGGAGCGCGGACGGCGCTGTCCCTGGGCAGCGAGCTGGGATGCATCAGCGCCGCGCAGCTCCGGGGGCTATGGGTGCTTCGTCCACCCCGCCTGCTGCATGTCACGGCCGACTCCGGGCATGGGATCGACAGTGACCGGGTGCGGGTCCATCGTGCTGCCCGTCCCGTCTCCGACCTCACGGTGTGCCTGCAGGTGATGCGCTGCCTCCCCGAACTCGATGCCCTGTGCATCGTCGAGTCCGCCGTGGTCCGCGGCTCGGTGTCGCTCGAGGACCTGCGGGGGCAGGCCCTCGGGCGCAGATCCGGCTCCGTTCGCCGGATCGTGGGATCGGTGGACCCGCACGCCGAGTCGATCCTGGAGACGGTCGCCCGGTACCACCTCCTCAGGGCCGGCTTCCAGGTCTCGTCGCAGGTGCACATCCCGGGGGTGGGCCGCCTCGATCTCTTCGTCGACGGCATTCTCGGCATCGAGGCCGATGGACGGCAGCACCACAGCGACCGGCGGGAATTCAAGGAGGACCGCCGCCGGTGGAACATCCTCACCACCCGGGGAGTCCCTGTCCTCCGCGTGACCCGGAGCCTGCTCTTCGATGCTCCCGGGCAGTTCCTCCAGCTCGTACGGGCCACCCTCGCGACACGTTCCTCCCACTGATGGGGGCCGTTCGGTGGGAATGTCCGACCATGCCCGCCGACTCGCCCTGATCAGTGGGAGGAACCCGCCGTCAGCCCGGCCGTACGGGCCCACCCGCCGCTACTTCTGCACGAGGGTCAGGACGTCGTAGGTCGCCACGATCTCGTCGTCCTGGTTCTGCAGGACGGCGTCCCAGGCCACCTCGCCGTACTCGTCCGTCTCGCGCGGCGTGATGCGCTTCGCGGTCAGGGTCACACGGATCGAGTCGCCCGCGGCGACGGGCGTGATGAACCGGAGGTTCTCCAGCCCGTAGTTGGCGAGGACGGGCCCCGGAGCGGGGTCGACGAACAGGCCCGCACCCCAGGACAGCAGCAGGTAGCCGTGCGCCACGATCCCGGGGAAGAAGGGATTGGCGGCCGCCGCTTCCTCGTTCGTGTGGGCGTAGAACGTGTCACCTGTCGTCTCGGCGAACGCGGTGATGTCCGCCAGCGTCACCTCGCGGAGCTCAGAGCGCACGGCGTCGCCGATCCGCAGCGCCGCGAGGTCCTTGCGGAACGGGTGGACGTCGTCGAACCGGCGGTCCGCGCCCGTGTGCCACTCCCCCGTGATGGCGGTGAGCATGTTCGGGGATCCCTGCACCGCCGTGCGCTGCATATGGTGCAGGACCGAGCGCATGCCGCCGAGTTCCTCGCCGCCGCCCGCCCGTCCCGGGCCGCCGTGCACGAGATGCGGCACGGGCGAGCCGTGCCCGGTGGACGTCCGGGCGTCCTCGCGGTTGAGGATCAGCACGCGACCGTGGTGCGCGGCGATCCCCATCACCAGCTCCTGGGCCACCGCCGGATCGTTGGTGCACACGGTCGCTACGAGGGACCCCGAGCCGAGGGCCGCCAGGTGCACGGCATGGGACAGATCGGCGTAGCCGATGACGGACGCGACCGGCCCGAACGCCTCGACGGAGTGGAGGGCGCCTGCCTCCACGTCCTCCCAGGTGAGGAGCAGGGGCTCCATGAACGCGCCGCCCGGAACCGTGCCCCGGGTGTTGTCGGCACGCAGCACCTCCGGCGCGTCGAGCGATCCGAACGCGACGGCCCCACCCGAGGCCAGTAGTTCCCGCACCGAGCCGTGCACGCCCTCGAGCTGCTCGAGCGAGGCGAGCGCCCCCATGGTGACCCCTTCGGCGCGCGGGTCGCCGAGCGTGACCCGCGACCGGATGCGATCGCCCGCCGCGCGGACGACGTCGTCGACGAGGGCCTCGGGTACGATGGACCGACGGATACTGGTACATTTCTGGCCGGCCTTGACGGTCATCTCGGTGACCAGCGATTTCACGAAGGCATCGAACTCGGGGGTTCCGGGAACGGCGTCGGGGCCGAGGATGGCCGCATTCAGCGAGTCCGTCTCGCACGTGAACCGCACGCCGCCGCGGGCCACCGAGGGGTGGGACTTCAGGTGGTTCGCGGTGGACGCCGAACCGGTGAAGGACACGAGGTCGCGATAGTCGAGGTGGTCGAGGATGTCGCGGGCGGGCCCGGAGACGAGCTGCAGGGAGCCCTCGGGGAGGATCGCCGAGCCGATGATCAGCTTCACGACGGCCGCCGCGAGGAAGCCCGTGGGCGTGGCGGGCTTCACGATGGTCGGCACACCGGCGAGGAACGCGGGAGCGAGCTTCTCGAGCATGCCCCACACCGGGAAGTTGAAGGCGTTGATCTGGACGGCGACGCCCGGTATGCGCGTGTGGATGTGCGTTCCGAGGAACGAGCCGTCCTTGGACAGCACCTCGGGCGGGCCGTCGACGATGACGTGGGAGTTGGGCAGCTCCCGGCGGCCCTTGGACCCGAAGGTGAACAGGACGCCGATGCCGCCGTCGATGTCCACCATGGAGTCGACCTTCGTGGCTCCGGTCTTCGCGGACAGCTCGTAGAGCGGCTCGCGGTGCGCATTGAGGTGCTGCGCGAGCTCCTTGAGCTTCAGTGCGCGCTCGTGGAAGGTGAGGCGGCCGAGGGCCGCCTGCCCCGTGGTCCGCGCGAACCGGACGGCGGCCGCGGTGTCGATGCCGGCCGTGCTGACGACGGCGAGTTCCTCGCCCGTGCTGGCATCACGGACCACCGTGCCGTCGCCCTCCGCTGCCGAGCGGTCGGGGGTCCACCAGGCGTCCTCGAGGAAGCTGGGGACGACGTCGATCTGTACTCGTTCCGGGGCGGTTGTCATGGTCCGCTCGCCTTTCACTCGTGCTGCTGGAACGCCGGGCGCGTGCCGGCCTGTTCCTGTGGGGTCAGGTCCTGCCGGGTCGGGGGGACGGGCGGCGGCGGGGCGTCGTCCCAGTCGAAGAAGCCCTGGCCGCTCTTGCGTCCGAGCCGACCCTGCGCCACCTTCTCGCGCAGGATCGCGGGTGGGGCGAAGCGTGGACCGAGCGTGGATTCGAGGTACTCCGCGATGCCGAGGCGCACGTCCAGTCCCACGATGTCGGTGGTGCGGAGCGGACCCACGGGGTGCCTGTAGCCGAGGACCATCGCCGCATCGATGTCCTCCGCCGTCGCCACGCCCTCCTCGAGCATCCGCATGGCCTCGAGGGCGAGGGCGACACCGAGCCGCGAGCTCGCGAACCCCGGGGTGTCACGCACGACGACGGGCGTCTTGCCGAGCGCGTCCACCCAGGACCGCGCGGCCGCTTCGAGCGCCGCTGACGTCCCCGCTCCGAGGACCACCTCGATCAGGGTCGACGCCGGGACCGGGTTGAAGAAGTGGAGTCCGCAGAACCGCTCGGGCCGCTGCAGCACGGCCGCGAGCGCGTCCACGGACAGGGACGAGGTGTTCGTCGCGAGCCAGGCGGCGCCGTCGAGCACGTCCTCGACCGCCCGCAACGCCTGCCGCTTCAGGCCGAGGTCCTCCGGGACCGCCTCGACGACGAGCGAGCAGGGCGCGAAGGCGGCGTAGTCGGTGGAGACGGAGATCCGTGCGGACAGCCGGTCGAGGTCCTCCGTCGTCGTCCCGCGCTCCACGCTGCGCGCGAGGGCCTGCGTCACGCGCCCGAGCCCGGCCGACGCGGCCTCCTCGTCGCGCTCGACGACGACGACGTCGGACCCGGCGAGGCAGAAGGCGTGCGCGATGCCCGCGCCCATCCGCCCGCCACCGAGTACGCCGACACGGGTGGGGAATCCGCTCATGAGCCCTTCTTCCGGTCCAGGAACCGCTGCATGCGGTCGAACTTCGCCTCGGATTCGAACAGGACGGCCTGCGCCAGCTGATCGATCAGGGGATGGGCCTCCCGTGGGGCATGGAACACGCTCTTGGTGATCCGCACGGCCAGCGGGTCCTGCCGGCCGATCCGGTCCGCGAGGTCGTGTGCGGCCGGCAGGAGGTCCTCCGGGGCGTGGATCGCGGTGACGAGCCGCGCGTCGAGCGCCTCCTCGGCGGTCAGGATGCGACCGGCCAGGAGGATCTCCAGTGCGAGGGGCTCCCCCACGAGCTCCCTGAGGCGCCAGGTCGCGCCGGCAGCCGGGAGGATGCCGAGGCCCGTCTCCGGATTGCCGATCCTCAGGCGGGGCGTGCCGAGCCGGAAGTCGGCGGCGAAGGCGAGTTCCGCTCCGCCGCCGAGGGCATAGCCGTCGAGGGCGGCGATGACGGGCATGGGGAGGGCGGCGATCCGCGCGAAGAGCGTCGAGTTGATCCCTGCGAGGGCGTCGTCGCGCCGCCGCTCCCGCAGCTCGGCGATGTCGGCGCCCGACGCGAAGACGCCGTCGGACCCCAGGAGGATGAGCGTGCGCGGGGCGCGCTCGAGGTCACTGCAGACGGTGTGGAGTTCGTCGACCATCTGCCGGTCGATCGCATTGCGGACCTCGGGCCGGTGCAGTTCGACGACGAGCCGCGCCTCCCCCTCGGTGACCCGGAGAGCGGCGGGCATCAGACGGCCTCCACGAGCAGGGCCGTGCCCTGCCCCACGCCGACGCACATCGTCGCGAGGCCGAGGCGCCGCGCGGGGCCGGACAGTTCGCGCTCGAGCCGGCCGAGCAGCGTGACCGCGATCCGGGCGCCCGACGAGCCGAGCGGGTGGCCGAGGGCGATCGCGCCGCCGTCGCGGTTGACGATCTCCTCGTCGAGGCCGAGGCGGCGGATGCATGCGAGCGACTGCGTGGCGAACGCCTCGTTGAGTTCGACGGCGCCGAGGTCGGCGACGGACAGGCCCGTGCGCTCGAGCACCCTGTGCGTGGCCGGGACCGGCCCGATCCCCATGATCTCCGGCGGGACGCCCGCGGACGCGCCCTCGAGGATGCGCGCACGCGGCGTCAGGCCGTAGCGCTCCACGGCCGCTTCGGAGGCGACGACGACGGCGGAGGCGCCGTCGTTGAGCGAACTCGAGTTCCCGGCCGTGACGATGCCGTCCGGCCGGACGACGGGTCGCAGCTTCGCGAGGACTTCCAGGGTGGTGTCCTCGCGCGGCCCCTCGTCGGTGTCCATGGAGAACGAGGTCCTGCCGCGGTTGACCTGGACGGGCACGATCTCGTCGTCGAATCGTCCCGCCTGCATGGCGGCGAGGGCGCGCTGGTGGGAGCGCAGGGCGAACGCATCGGCGTCGTCGCGCGTGATGCGGTCCAGGGCCGCGAGTTCCTCCGCCGTCTCGGGCATCGAATAGGTGGCCTTGTCCCGTGCGGCGAGCAACGGGTTCGTGAAGCGCCAGCCGATCGAGGTGTCGAAGACGGCGCCGGGCCGGGCGAAGGCCTTGTCCGGCTTCTCCATCACCCACGGGGCGCGGCTCATGGATTCGACGCCTCCGGCGACGACGACGTCCGCCGCCCCGGCCCGGACCATGTGGGATGCCATGATGATGGCCGAGAGGCCGGAGGCGCAGAGCCTGTTGACGGTGATACCGGGAACGCTGTCGGGGTAGCCGGCGAGCAGCGAGGCCAGGCGTGCCACGTTGCGGTTCTCCTCCCCGGCGCCGTTGGCGTTGCCGAGGATCACCTCGTCCACGGTGGCGGGGTCGACTCCGGCGCGCTGCACGACGGCGGAGAGGACGAGGGCCGCAAGGTCGTCCGGGCGGACGCCGGAGAGGGCTCCGCCGTACCGGCCGACGGGAGTGCGGACACCGCCCACCAGGAAAGCCTCGGCCATGGTCGTCTCCCTCGTCGTCGTGGTCCTGCCGGCGAATTACCGAACGTTCGTTCTGTAAAAGCCTGCTCCAGAATTGCACGCCCGTCCGGCCGGGTCAACCGGCCGCTCCCGGACGCGCCGGCGCGGCACCCGAAGGGGCTGCGGAGGGACGGTGGAGGGCTCCCCCGGGGGTCGGTGGGGCCCTGGCGGCAGTGGCGCCGGTGGCAAGATGGGAACCATGACCGCTGATGCCACCGCACTCGTCGTCCCCGTCCCGCCCCCGGCCAGCAAGGTGCCCCATGTGCGCACGCACCATGGCGACACCTTCGTCGACTCCTACGAGTGGATGCGCGACAAGGAGAGCCCCGAGCTGATCGACTACCTCCAGCGCGAAAACCGGTACGCGGAGGCCGTCACGCGCCACCAGGAACCGCTCCGCGAGGCCATCTTCGGCGAGATCAAGGAACGCACGCAGGAGACCGACCTCTCCGTCCCCGCCCGCAAGAAGGGGTGGTGGTACTACTCGCGCACCGAGGAGGGGAAGCAGTACGGCATCCAGTGCCGCGTGGCCGCGGAGGACACCGGGGATCTCGGCCGCGACTGGACGCCGCCCGAGGTGGTTCCCGGCCGGCCCGTCGAGGGCGAACAGATCCTCCTCGACGGCAACGAACTCGCCGAGGGCAAGCCCTTCTTCTCCCTCGGCGGCCTGTCCGTCACGGAGGACGGCACGCTGCTCGCGTACAGCGAGGACAACGCGGGTGACGAGCGCTTCACGCTGCGCATCAAGGACCTCGGAACGGGCGAGCTCCTCCCCGACGAGGTGCCGGACGTCTTCTACGGACTGTCCTTCGCCCCCGACGGGACGCGCGTCTACTACACCGTCGTCGACGACTCCTGGCGCCCCTACCAGGTGCGGGTGCACACCCTGGGCACGCCGGTCGAGGAGGACGCCGTCGTCTACCAGGAGGACGACGTCGCGATGTGGACCGGCTTCGAGGTGTCGGCCGACCGCACGCAGCTCCTCATCAGCATCGGGTGTTCCGAGTACAGCGAGTACCGTGTCCTGGACCTCGCGGATCCCGGGGCCGGACTCACCACGCTGGTCCCCCGCGACGAGCGCATCCTGTACGACGCCGAGCCGGTCACCATCGCGGGCGTGCCGCACTACCTGCTGACCCACGACCGCGACGCGAAGAACTCCATGGTGAGCCTCGTGGCGGCGTCCGAATTCGCCAGGCCGCTCGCCGACCAGGAGTGGACGACGGTGCTCGCCCACGACGACGCCGTGCGCGTCAACGGCCTCACGGTCACCCGCACGCACGTGGTGCTGTCGGTGCGGAAGGACACGATCGAACGGGTGCAGGTCCTCCCCCTCGCCGGCCTGGGGACGCCGGACCAGGGGCAGCCGACGGAACCGGACTTCGACGAGGAGCTGTTCACGAGCAACCTCGCCAACGCCGAGTTCGACTCCCCGATCATCCGGCTGTCCTACGCCTCCTACCTCACGCCGCCGCGCGTGTACGACTACGTCCTCGAGGACGGCACGCTGGCACTCCGCAAGGAGACGGAGGTGCGCGGCGGCTACGACCCCGCCTCCTACGTCGCGGAGCGCCAGTGGGCGCCGGCCGCGGACGGCACCCTGATCCCGCTCTCGGTCGTCCGCCGTGCGGAACTGTCCCCGGACGGCACGAACCCCGCCGTCATCTACGCCTACGGCAGCTACGAGGCGAGCATGGACCCTGCGTTCTCGATCGCCAGGCTGTCGCTGCTGGATCGGGGCATCATCTACGTCACCGCGCACATCCGCGGCGGCGGCGAGATGGGTCGCAGCTGGTACGACCAGGGCAAGAAGCTCGCGAAGAAGAACACCTTCACCGATTTCGTGGACGCCACCACGTACCTCGCCGACTCGGGCTGGGTGGACGCCGGCCGCATCGCGGCCATGGGCGGATCGGCGGGCGGGCTGCTCATGGGCGCCGTCGCGAACCTCGCACCCGAGAAGTACCGGGCCATCGTCGCGCAGGTGCCGTTCGTCGACGCCCTGACCACGATCCTCGATCCCGAGCTGCCCCTCTCGGCGCTCGAGTGGGAGGAGTGGGGGAACCCCATCACCGATGCGGAGGTGTACCGCTACATGAAGGAGTACACGCCCTACGAGAACGTCCGCCCCGTGGCCTATCCGCGCATCGCGGCGGTCACGAGCTTCAACGACACCCGGGTGCTCTACGTCGAGCCCGCCAAGTGGGTGGCGCAGCTCCGCGAGACGACGACCGGCAGCGAGCCGATCGTCCTCAAGACGGAGATGGACGGCGGCCACGGTGGAGCGAGCGGACGCTACTCCCGCTGGCGCGACGTGGCCTGGGACTACGCGTTCGCCGCGGAGGCGGTGGGCGCCACCGCGGTGCTGGCGCGCTCCACCAGCTCCGTGGTGTAGATGACGGGCTCCGGGTGCGAGCCCGGGGCCTCGATCTCCTCGAGCAGCATGGTGCCGGCCTTCACGGCCATCCGGACCATGGGCTGGGTGATGGTGGTCAGGGGTGTCGGCGCGGTCTCTGCCACGGCATGGTTGTCATAGCCGACCAGCGCGATGTCCCCCGGGACCGTCCTGCCCGCCGCCTGGACGACGTCGAGCACGCCGAGCGCCATGAGGTCCGAGGCCGCGAAGATCCCGTCGATCTCGGGGTGCTCGGCGAGCAGCCGGCGAGCCGCGGCCGCGCCGCCGTCCGTGGTGAAGTCCGCGTGGACCACGGGACCGTCGGGAAGCCCTGCGTCGGCGAGACCGGCTCGCCAGCCGCGGAGGCGGTCGACGGCGGCGGTCATGTCCGCGGGGCCGGCGACCGTGGCGAGGCGCCGTCGCCCGATGCCCGCGAGATGCTGGGCGGCCAGGCGCCCGCCCCCGACGTTGTCGGTATCCACATAGGTGACGTCGAACGCCATGTCCCACGGCCGTCCGATGAAGATGGTGGGAAGGCCCGTCTCGGCCAGGGATCTGGCCCAGGAATCGGCCTTGTGGTGCGAGACCACGATGGCGCCGTCGACGTGCCCGCCCCGCAGGTAGCGCAGGGTGCGGGACGAGTCGTCCTCGGTCCGCGACATCAGCAGCACCAGTTGGACGTCGGTCTCCCGGAGGGCCTCCGTGATGCCGGTGATGACGACGGCGAAGAAGGGATCCATCATGACGCGGACGTCCGGCTCGGGGATCACCAGGGCGATCGAGGAGGTCCGGCGGGTCACCAGGCTGCGCGCAGCACGGTTCGGGATGTACCCGAGGGCGACGACGGCCCGGTCCACGGCCGCCTGCGCCTCGGGGCTGACCCGATCGCCGCCGTTGATGGCCCGGGACGCCGTGGACCGCGACACCCCGGCCGCCACGGCGAGGTCCTCGAGCGTTGGGCTCGGGCGGGCCGTGGTCGGGCGCAGCGACCGGGGCGGCGACGTGTTCATCACCTCGACAATACGGCACCGGCCTTCTCGGCGTCCGGCGACGACGGGCGCTCCGGCAGCTGGTTCGAGGCCGCGAGCCGCGCGTACCAGAGGGCACTCGCCTTCGGCGTCCGTTCCTGGGTCTCGTAGTCCACGCGCACCAGACCGAACCGCTGGTGGTACCCCCAGGCCCACTCGAAGTTGTCCATGAGCGACCAGGCGAGGTAGCCGCGCAGGTCGACGCCGTCGTCGATCGCGTCCTTCATGGCGCGGACGTGGACATCGAAGAACGCGAGGCGATCCTGGTCGTCCACGAAGCCGGACCCGTCCGCGGTGTCGTCGTACGCCGCGCCGTTCTCGGTGATGTAGAGGGGGATGCCCGCGGGCCCGGTGTACTCGTCCTGCAGCCGGTTGAGCAGGCGGCGGAGGCCCTCGGGCTGAACCTCCCAGTCCATCGCAGTGACCGGCAGGCCGCGCGGGACGGAGCGCACGCCGTGCGCGGCGACGTAGGGCGAGGAGACCGGGCGTTCGAGGGGGGCATGGCCCTCCTGGGGCGCGGCCTCGTCCGACGGCGTCTTCGTCACGGCCTCGCCGTGGTAGTAGTTCACGCCCAGGACGTCGATCGGCGTTGCGATGATCGCGAGGTCGCCGTCCCAAATCGCATCCGTCAGGCCGAGGTGCTCGACGTCCCGGAGGAGGTCCTCCGGGTACTCGCCGCGCAGCACGGGATCGACGAAGATGCGGTTGAACTGCCCGTCGATCCGGCGCGCGGCGTCGCGGTCCGCCTCGCTGGAAGGATCGAGCGGATCGGCAACCGTGAAGTTGAGCGTGATGCCGAGCGTCGCGTCCGCGTCGCGTCGGCGGAGCTCCTGCGTCGCGAGTCCGTGCCCGAGGAGCAGGTGATGGGCAGCGGCGAGGGCTGCCGTGGGCTCCTGCCGTCCGGGTGCGTGCACGCCGGCTGCGTAGCCGAGGAACGCCGCGCACCAGGGCTCGTTGAGGGTGGTCCAGATGCGGACGCGGTCACCGAGCGCCTCGTGCATGACCGCCGCGTACTCCGCGAACCGGTAGGCCGTCTCCCGGTTCGTCCAGCCGCCCTCGTCCTCGAGTGCCTGCGGCAGGTCCCAGTGGTACAGGGTGAGCCATGGCTTGATGCCGGCTTCGATGAGCTGGTCCACGAGGGTGGAGTAGAAGCGGATGCCCTCGATGTTCGGGGTCACCCCGTCCGGCATGCAGCGCGACCACGAGGTCGAGAAGCGGTAGGCCTGCAGGTTGAGGCTCTTCATCAGTGCGACGTCGTCGGCCGACCGGTGGTAGTGGTCGCAGGCCACGTCGCCGTTGTGTGCATCCGCCACGGCTCCGGGGACACGGGTGAAGGTGTCCCAGATGGAGGGTCCCCTGCCGCCTTCCCGGGCGGCGCCCTCGATCTGGTAGGCGGCTGTCGCCGCTCCCCAGAGGAAACCCTCGGGGAAGGTGATGTCGGTGCTGCTCATCCTTTGACTGCTCCTTGCATGATTCCTGAAACGAGTTGACGTCCCGCCACGGCGAAGAGGAGCAGGAGCGGGATGGTGGAGAGCACCGCTCCGGCGAGCACGATCGAGTAATCGACGAAGTGCGCGGCCTGGAGCAGCTGCAGCGCCACCGGGAGGGTGGGGTTGGACGGATCCAGCACGATGAACGGCCAGAAGAAGTTCGTCCAGGTGGCGACGAACGTGAACAGCGCGAGCATCGCCGCAGCCGGTCGGGCCGCGGGGAGACCAACGTACCAAAAGGCCTGGATCATGGAGGCACCGTCGATCCGGACGGCCTCGATGAGCTCGTCCGGCAGGGCATCCCGCAGGTACTGGGTCATCCAGAAGACGCCGAACGCCGTCACGATGCCGGGCACGATGACGGCCCAGAGCGAGCCGGTCCAGCCGAGCTTCGCCATCACGATGAACAGCGGCACCACGCCGAGCTGGGTGGGCACCGCCATCGTGGCGATCACGAACACCAGCAGGCCCTTGCTGCCCCGGAAGCGGAGCTTGGCGAAGGCGAAGCCGGCGAGGGTGGAGAACAGCACCACGGATGCCGCCGTGACGGTGGAGACGATGATGCTGTTGCTGAGCGCCTTCCAGAACGGGATGCTGTCCAGGACCGATGCCGCGTTGGCCAGGAAGTTGCCGCCCGGGATCATCGGCACGCCCTTGCTGATGACGGAGCTGTCATGGCTGCCGACCAGGAAGGACCACCAGAGCGGGAACACCGAGCCGAGGATGACCGCGCCGAGGAACCCGTAGGTGAGGAACCCGGGACGGCGCATGGTCCCGCCGGGTGCACCCCGGCGTCGCGCGCCGAGGCCCCGCTGGGCGGCGCGGGCCGCGCCCTTCCCTGCGGTCTGCTCGATCATGGGGATGGAGCTCATCGTCGGCCTCCCTGGTTCGCGATGCGGCGGGTGATGAGGAAGTTGGCCATCGCGATCACGACGATGATCAGGAACAGGAGCCAGGCGACCGCCGAGGCCCTGCCGAAGTTGCGCTGGCCCCAGCCGAGCTCCCAGATGTACATGGTCAGCGTCTGCCATTGCCGGTCCGCCCCGCCGAGACCCGCCTGGTCGAAGACCCGGGCCTCGTCGAAGATCTGCAGTCCGCCGATGGTGGCGGTGATGACCACGAAGATGATGGTGGGGCGCAGCATCGGCACGGTGACGGAGAAGAACTGCCGGAGGCGTCCGGCGCCGTCGATGGTCGCCGCCTCGTAGACGTCCCGGGGGATGGCCTGCATGGCGGCGAGGAAGATCAGCGCGTTGTACCCGGTCCACCGGAAGTTCACCATGGTCGCGATCGCCGCGTGGCTGGCGAGTGAATCGGAGTGCCAGCGGACCGGGTCCAGCCCTATCCCCGTCAACAGCTCGTTGAACAGGCCTGCCTGGTCAGCGAAGAGGTTGTTGAAGATCAACCCTACGGCCACGGGGGCCGCCACGAAGGGGACGAGGACGCCCATCCGCCAGAACGTCCTGGCTCGCAGGTTGGCGTCGAGCACCGCGGCGATGGCGATGGCGAGGACGACCTGCGGGACGGACGAGAGGAGGAAGATGCTGAACGTATTGCCTACCGCGTTCCAGAAGAACGGCTGCGCGAGCACGAACTCGTAGTTCTCCAGTGCCGTGAAATCGCCCTGGCCCCCGATGAGGTTCCAGCTGTGGAGCGAGACCCATGCCGTGTAGAGCAGGGGGAACAGGCCCGTGATGGCGAAGAGCAGGAAGAACGGTGAGATGTAGAGATACGGAGACAGCTTGACGTCCCACTTCGACACCTTCTGGGAGAAGGCCAGGCGCTTCACGCGAGTCTCGCGTGAGGTCCGCCGATTCGTGTTGGGAGGTGGGGATTGGACCCGGTCCGTGACGGCCATCGGCTACAGAGCGCCCACAGCGGTGGTGAACTTCTCCCAGGAGGAGGCGGGGTCATCGGTCTCGTCGACGTCGACACGGGTCAGGGCCTGCTGCATCGCATCGTTGATGGCGAAGTACTTGGGGCCCTTGAACGGCGTGACCTCGACGGCGGTGGCCCGATTGGCGAGAATCTGGCCGGTGGGTGCGTCGTTGAAGAACGGATCGACCTGTCCCTGCAGCTCCTCGCTCTCGAGCGCCTCGACCTGGCTGGGGAACGTGCCCTTCGACTCGAAGGCCTTGATCTGCTGCTCCGGGGCGGTCAGCCACTCGGCGAGCTTCTTCGCCTCGGCCTGGTTCTCGCCCTGGGTGGGGACGGTCAGGTAGGAGCCGCCCCAGTTGCCGCCGCCGCCGGGGAAGACATCGGCGATGTCCCAGCCCTCGACGCCCTCGGCGTTGCCCTCGATGACTCCGAGCATCCAGCCCGGGCAGAGCTTCGTGGCGAACGCGTCGGACTGGAAGCTCGCCACCCAGTCGTCCTCCCACTGCGTGAGGTGCGCGGAGAGCCCGTCCGTGACGGACGCCTGGAGGACCTGCTCGTAGATGTCCTTGACCTCGGGGTTCTCGGTGGCGATCACCGTGCCGTCGTTGTCCTCGTAGGCGTTCTGGACCTGGTTGATCATGCCCTGGTAGGTGGCGCCGGCGGAATCGAACCACGCCACGCCGTCGCTGGCGGCCACGAATTCCTTACCGGCGTCGAAGTAGTCCTGCCAGGAGCCGTCGAGCAACGCGGCGACGGACTCGCGGTCGCTGGGCAGCCCGGCCTTCTCGAACAGGTCGGCCCGGTAGCACACGCCCTGGGGGCCGGCGTCGGTGCCGTACCCGATGAGCTGTCCGTCCTCCGTGGTGGCGGCTTCCGTCTTCCAGTCGAGCCAGCGGCCCTCGACGGCCGGGTCGGTGAGGTCGGCGAACTGGTCGGGGAACTCGAGCAGCTCGGGCAGCCAGTCGACCTCGATGCCTTCGATGTCGGACAGCCCGGACCCTGCGGCCAGACGGGTGGTGAGATTGTCGCGGGCCTCGTTGGAGGTGGCGGCCTTCTTGTGATTGATCGTGACGTTCGGGTTGAGCTGCTCATACTCCTCGAAGAGCTCCTCGTAGCCGAATTCGTTGAACGTCCCGACGGAGAGGGTGACGTCGTCCGTACCGGTCTCGCCCTCGACTCCGGCGTTGTCCGAACCGCCGGATCCACAGGCGGTGAGGGCCAGGGCGAGGCATGCCGCCGTAGCGGAAAGTGCGGTGATGCGTGCTCTGCTGTGCACGGTTGACTCCTTTGTCAGCTTGATTCCGCCGCCGGTTGCAGCGGACTCGGGTGAGCATCCCTGGCGGACGCAGTGTCCGGACGGGTTCGGGCCGGGGCCGATCCTGTCGGCGGCCTCCGGTGGGTTGGCGGCGGCGGGTTGCGGGAGCACCCGGAGCCCGCCGCCGACGCGGGATGATGATGTCGGCGGGATCGCCGTCCTCCGGCAGATCAGTTCCGGTGGGAGCGCTCTCACGACGTGCCACTCATCCTGACTGTGACGTACGGCACTGTCAAGTGGGAGCGCTTCCACCAGCGCGAGATGGGAAAAAGCTGGACTATCGCCGCAGGTCAGACGCCGATCACGGTATCGGACGTGACCCTATTGTTATGTGGCGGCGGTACCGGCGGACGTGCCGCCGCTAGAGTTGCGCTCACCGGGTACCCGACCACGAGGAGTTCACAGGCGATGAGCCAGGAGTCTTTCCCCCCATGGACCATCACGCTCGGCGAGCTCGACGAGAAGATGGGTGTCGTGATCCTGGAGCAGTCGGCGGAGCGCGTCGTCGCGACGATGCCGGTGGAGGGCAACCGACAGTCCTTCGGCCTCCTTCACGGAGGGGCGTCGCTCGCGGTCGGAGAAGCCGTAGGCTCCTGGGCGGCGGTCATCCATGCCTCCACCCTCGGGAAGACTGCTGTAGGGGTGGACGTCTCCGCGACGCACCACCGCGGCGCCCGCGAGGGAACGGTGACGATCACCGCCACGCCGATCCAGCTCGGCCGCACCCTGACCACGCACGAGGTGCTGCTGACCGACGACGCCGGGCAGCGGCTCTGCACCCTCCGCATCACCAACCTGCTCCTGGACAAGCCGCATTCCGCGAGTACCGTTAGGCCATGACTTCCGCCACGCGTGCCCGCAGGACCCGTTCCACCCGATTCGTCGCCCTCGCTCTCGCGACGTCGGCGGCGCTGGTCGGCGGGGCCGCCGGCCCCCCCGCAGCCGCACCCAAGGCACCCCTGTCGTATGTTGCCCTCGGTGACTCCTACGCGTCAGGATTCGGTGCCGGCTCGTACGTCAACGGCTGCGGCCAGTCGCCACTCGGACTGCCCGGGATCCTCGACGGGAAGAAGCAGGTCGACCTGGTCGCCGATGCCACCTGCGCCGGAGCGAAGGTCGTCACGGAGCCGGGCGGCGCCGTCGACCTCCCGGAGCAGGTGGCGGGCACGACCGCCGCCCGAGCACTGTCGGCGGACACCGATCTCGTGACCATCTCGGCAGGCGGCAACGACGCTGGCTTCGGGGAGGTCGCAGGGGTGTGTGCAACCCAGTCCCCCGCGATCTGCGCACAGTTCATCGCGGCCAAGAACGCCGCCGCGCTCCCCGTGCTCGACCGCACCCTCGATGCCCTGTACGACTCCATCGACGCGGCGGCCCCGAATGCCACGGTGGTCGTGACCGGCTACCCCCACCTGTTCTCCCCCGAGTTCGGGACCCCGGTCATCCCGATCGCCTCGCAGACCGCGTTCAACGCGGGCACCGATGCCCTCAACGCCGTGATCCGCACCCAGGCCGAGACGCACGGCTTCACCTTCGTCGACCTGGTCCCGAAGTTCGAGGGCCACGGGCTCGGCTCCACGGACCCCTGGATCACCTTCCAGGCAGGAGCCTCCGACAACCTGCATCCCACCGCGGAGGGCTACAAATCCGGGTACTACCCCGCGGTACGCAGTGCCGTGAACTTCTCCCAACTGCAGCGCTAGGGGCTCCGTCCGCCGGGCGCGCGGGGGTCCGGCGGAGTCACCGGGACGGCTGCCGACGTCGACCGCACACCCCTCGTGCACGTCCGGGACGCTCCCCCGACACCTTCCGCCGGCCCGCCCCTTCAGAAACAGGGCTGGTGGGCCTACCCTGTCGCCATGCCCTTCTCCATCCAGATCTCGATCGACTGCACGGACCCGCACGCCCAGGCGGACTGGTGGGCGGAGACCCTCGACTGGGTCGTCGAACCCACCGACGAGGCGTTCCTCGACCGGATGATCGCGGAGGGCTTCGCCAGCGAGACGGACGTGATCGTCCACAGCGGCAAGCGGGTCTGGAAGGACGGAACGGCGATCTGCCGGGCCGACGACGTCGGCCGGGCCGGCCGGGAGCGCATCCTGTTCCAGCCGGTCCCCGAACCCAAGGTCGCCAAGAACAGGGTCCACCTGGACATCAACCTCGGCGGAGCCGACCGGGACGAGCAGCGGACCCGGCTCGAGGCGCGGGGCGCCCGCTACCTGGCACGGCACTCCCAGGGACCGCACGCCTGGTACGTCATGCTCGACCCCGAGGACAACGAGTTCTGTATCGCCTGACGCCCCCGTACGACGCCGGGGGCGGGACGGGTCGGCGCCGTTCCGCCGCTAGACTCGACGGGTGACTTCAGAGCTGCCCGCCAAGGTATCCGACATCTTCGACCCGACCCGCTGGCGGGTCGTGGCGGGTTTCGACGACTTCGCGGACATGACCTACCACCGCCAGGTGGAGCGCGACGCCGACGGCGCCGTGGTGCGCGACCTCCCGACCGTGCGCATCGCCTTCGACCGTCCTGAGGTCCGCAATGCGTTCCGCCCGGGTACCGTCGACGAGCTGTACCGCGCCCTCGACCACGCCCGCATGACGCCCGACGTCGCGACCGTGCTGCTGACCGGCAATGGTCCCAGCCCCCGCGACGGCGGCCACTCCTTCTGCTCGGGAGGCGACCAGCGCATCCGGGGCCGTGACGGATACCGGTACGCGGAAGGCGAGACCGGGGAGACGATCGATCCTGCCCGTGCAGGGCGCCTCCACATCCTCGAGGTGCAACGGCTCATCCGGACCATGCCCAAGGTCGTCGTCGCCGTCGTCAACGGCTGGGCGGCGGGCGGTGGCCACAGCCTGCACGTCGTGGCGGACCTGACCATCGCCTCGGCGCAGCACGGCCGGTTCAAGCAGACCGATGCGACCGTCGGCAGCTTCGACGCGGGATACGGGTCGGCCCTCCTGGCCCGGCAGATCGGGCAGAAGAGGGCACGTGAGATCTTCTTCCTGGCGCGCGAGTATTCTGCGCAGGACATGGTGGAGATGGGCGCGGTGAACGAGGCCGTGGACCACGAGGAACTCGAGGTGACGGCGCTGGCCTACGCGGCGGACATCGCCCGGCAGAGCCCGCAGGCGATCCGCATGCTGAAGTTCGCCTTCAACCTCGCCGACGACGGACTCGCGGGCCAGCAGGTCTTCGCCGGCGAGGCGACACGCCTGGCCTACATGACCGACGAGGCGGTGGAGGGGAGGGATGCCTTCCTCGAGAAGCGTGCGCCGGACTGGTCCTCGTTCCCCTACTACTTCTAGGAGCCACGTGGAACTCCTTCCCGTGCACACCCCCGAGGGCTTCGACCCGCTGGGACTGCTGAAACCCCTCGCCGCCGCACTCTCGGGCGAGGGACCCGCCGTCGCGCCCCATGTACTGCCGGGCCAGGTCTTCGACGGCACCCTGCCGAACGACGAGATCGCTGCCGTCATCAGCACGTCGGGATCGACGGGGACACCCAAGCAGACGATGCTCAGCGTCGACGCGCTCGCTGCCTCGGCGATGGGCACCGCGTTCGCGCTGAAGGCCGAGGGCCAGTGGCTGCTCACCCTCCCCGTGCACTACGTGGCCGGGTTCCAGGTCCTCGTCCGCTCCCTGTACGCCGGCACCCAGCCCTGGGTCATGGACACCTCCGCCGGCTTCACCGCAGAGGCCTTCACCGATGCGGCCGCCGAGCTGACGGACCGCGTCCGGTTCACCTCGCTGGTCCCCACGCAGCTCCACCGCCTGCTGGCCGATCCGTCGCCGGAGACGCTGAGGCTCCTGCGCCGCTTCGATGCCATCCTGCTCGGCGGGGCGCCCGCCGGGACCTCCCTGCGGTCCCTCGCGCGCAGCCAGGATCTGAAGATCGTCGAGACCTACGGCATGAGCGAGACCTGCGGCGGCTGTGTCTACGACGGGACCCCGCTCGACGGCGTCGAGCTCCGCTCCGTGGACGGGCGTCTCCGCATCGGCGGGGCGGTCCTCGCCGACGGTTACCTCGATGCGCCCGCCCTCACCGAGGAGAAGTTCGTGTTCAACTCGGGGCGGCGCTGGTTCGTCACGGACGACGCCGGGGACGTGGCACTCGACGGCGCCGTCACCGTGCACGGACGGCTCGACGACGTCATCATCACGGGTGGGCTGAAGGTCTCCGCCATAAAGGTGTCGGACGTCATCCAGGCCCTGCCCGGCGTCGAGCAGGCCATCGTGCTCGGTATCCGGAGCGAGGAATGGGGCGCTGCCGTCGCGGCCGCGATCGTGGGCGATGTCGACGCCGAGGTGATCCGCCAGGCTGTCCACGTCGAACTCGGGGCACACGCCGTCCCCAAGTCCATCGTCACGCTCGACGCCTTCCCCCTGCTGCCCGGCGGCAAGCCGGACCGCCGCACCGTCCGCTCGCTCCTCGAACGCGCCTGAGCGTCCGAGGACACCAGAAGCACCACCGACCCGACCAGAAGGAACCTCCCGTGGCGACTGCCGCTCAATGGCTTGAAGGAGCCCGTCCCCGCACCCTCCCCATGGCCCTCGCACCGGTGATCATCGGCAGCGCGGCCGCGTTCGGCCTCGGATCCTTCAAGCCGCTCAACGCAGTGCTCGCCGCGATCGTGTCCGTGCTGCTGCAGGTGGGCGTGAACTACGCGAACGACTACTCCGACGGCATCCGCGGGACCGACGACGAGCGGGTGGGTCCGCTCCGCCTGACCGGATCGGGGGTGGCCCAGCCCCGCCAGGTGAAGCACGCCGCCTTCGCGTGCTTCGGCCTTGCCATGCTGGCCGGGCTGGCGCTGGTGATCCTGGCCCAGGCCTGGATCCTCCTCCTGGTCGGGGTGGGCTGCATCGCGGCCGCCTGGGGATACACGGGAGGGAAGAACCCCTACGGGTACCTCGGCCTCGGTGATCTGTTCGTCTTCGTCTTCTTCGGGCTGGTCGCCACCCTCGGCACCACCTTCACCCAGGCGGACCAGCTCAGCGCCGCCGCCTGGATCGGTGCGGTGAGTACCGGCCTGATCGCCATGGCGCTCCTGATGGCCAATAACGTCCGCGACATCCCGACGGACAGCGTGGTGGGCAAGAGGACCCTCGCCGTGCGACTCGGTGATCCGGCCGCCCGCATCAGCTACGTCATGATGCTCGCGGCGGCGGTCCTGCTGCCCCTGTTCCTCAGCTACGACTACCCGTGGGTGCTGCTGGTGCTGCTGCTGATCCCGGCGTGCCTCCAGCCGAGCTGGTTGATGCTCACGGGCAAGAAGCGCGGGAGCCTGATCCCGGTGCTGAAGCAGACGGGCCTGATCAACCTGGCGTTCAGCCTCCTCTTCACGGCAGGCATCGTCGTCACGACGGTCCTCGCCTAGGCGGAGCCGGCCGGACCGCCCGAGGGTGCCGGCGGGGTGCCGGCGGGCCGCCTTCGGCAGCGTTGCCGTGCGGCTGTCGTCCCCCGGGACCGACGCTATGTTCCGCGTCGGCCGGCGCCCCGAGACGGCCTGTCAGGCAGCGGTGCCGCGCGGCTTCCGGTCCGCATTGACCGGGGTGTTGGGATCCAGTGCGTCCTCGGCCGCTGCGTCGTCGAGCTCGACCGCGGACCGCACGGGCGGCGCGCCGGGCGTGAAACGCCGCTGCAGGGTGGCGGCGGCGGCGTCCCGGAGGGTGCGGAAGAACAGGTACGTCACGCACCAGGCGAGGATCGCGGCCACCACCGCCGACAGGAACAATCCGAGGCCCAGCAGCACGCACGCCACGTAGAACACGACGATCAGCAGCAGGCGCAGGGCGGTGAATTTGAGGAAGGCCACGCTCCAAGTTTACTCGCCTACAATTGGCGCATGCCCCGCCTCCTGCTCTTCGCCGCGATCCTGGGGGTCGCCGTCGTCATCTATGCACTGATCGACTGCGTCATGAGCCGAAAACACGAGGTGCGGAGCATCTCGAAGACGGCGTGGTTCGTGACCATCCTCATCCTGCCGCTCATCGGGGCCGGGATGTGGTTCCTGTTCGGACGTCCTCGCAGCGAGGGTCCCTCCGGTCCGCGGCGTCCGGCTCCCCGCACGCCCACCGCGCCGGACGACGATCCGGCCTTCCTCCAGAACCTCGAAGCGCAGCGCCGCCAGCGCGCCCGCGAGCAGGAGCGCCGCCGCCGCGAGCAGGAGCAGAAGGAACGCGAGGCCAAGGCCGGCGAGGCCGGCCGGGAGACTCCCCCGAAGGACGACAAGCACGACGGCGAAGGCAACGACGACGCCGGGTCCGGTTCCGCGGGAGCCCACCACCCCTGACACCCTGCGTCCGCCTGCCAGGCCTCTGCGCCGGTGCCGAGAGCCCTCGCACCCCCTGATCGCGGGCGGCCGCTGGGCAGGTCCGACAGGTCGCGCGGCAGGCAGGACCGTCCCATGCGCCCGATCCCGTAGCACCCACAGATCGCGAACGACCGGTGGGCATGGTCGATCATGCCCGCGGATCGGACCTCATCAGTGGGCGGAAACCGAAGCCGCCCTTCGGGCAGGACCGACGGCGCGACCGACGGACACCCCGGCCGCACGCCATGCTCCCTGCTTGTACCCCCGCCGGAGGGGGCGCTCCCGGACACGCGAGAGCCCCGCGGCATCCACCGCGGGGCTCTCCCGTTCCGACCGGCCGATACGCGGCCCGCGCCTACACTCCCGAGTAGCTGTGGAGCCCCGAGAAGTAGATGTTCACGATCGTGAAGTTGAAGACGATGCAGAGGTACCCGACGATCGACAGCCAGGCGGCACGCGTGCCCGTCCAGCCACGCGTGGCACGGGCGTGGAGGTAGCCGGCGTAGACGGTCCAGATCACGAACGTCCAGACCTCCTTGGTGTCCCAGCCCCAGTAGCGGCCCCATGCCTGCTCGGCCCAGATGGCGCCCGCCATGAGGGTGAAGGTCCAGCCGACGAACGCCACGGCATTGAGCCGGTAGGACAGGTTCTCGAGGCTCAGCGCGGAGGGCACGAGGCGGAGGAACCGCGCGGTGTCCGCCTTGCCGGCGAGGAGTTTGGCCTCGCGGGAGGTCTGCAGGAGCTGCAGCACGGACATGGCGAACGTGATGGTGAACAGCGCCGAGGACGCCACGGCGATGGAGACGTGCACGATCAGCCAGTAGCTCTGCAGGGCGGGGATCAGGCGGGCGACCGGCGTGGGGAAGCCCACGGTGGCGGCGCAGAGCATGATGACCACGAGTCCCACCACGAAGGAACCGACGAACCGCAGATCCTTGCGGGTGAGCGTGATGAGGAAGATGGCGGCGACGAGGAAGGCACCCGTGGTGCAGAACTCGTACATGTTGCCCCAGGGGACACGGTGCGCGGCGATCGCCCGGGTGAGGACGGCGGCGCCGTGGACGACGGCGGCCAGCACCGTCAGCGAGACGGCGATGCGCGCTGAGCGGCGCCGGGGCCCCGACCCGTAGTCCATCGAGGCGTCCGCCGTCGCCGGCGATCCTGCCGCTGCCGCGATCGAACTCCCGCCTCGTGCGCCCACGCCCGCGAGGGACCGGGCCGGCGCCGCCTGCTCGTCCGCGAGCCGCGTCTCGAGGCTGCCGATCGTGGAGCTCGACTTCACGAGGTCGAGCACGAAGAAGACCAGGGCCACCACGTAGGCGATCGAGGCCAGCAGCATGAAGAGCTCACTGACCTGCCCGAGCTCGGCATTGACTGGTGGTGTCATGACTTGTCCTTTGCGTTGGTGTGCGACTGCCCCGTGCCGGCCGGTGCGGCGTCCTGATGACTATGGTCCCCCGCGCTGCCGGTGGGGACCAAGAAGCGATCCGCCAGCAGCTTCTCGACGGCTGCGCCTTCCGCCGGCAGGCGGTGGTCCTCACCGCGTGCCAGCAGCCCGTACTCGACCATGAGGCGCCCGTCCGGGTGCTCGCCGGTGCGCACCCAGAGCCTGCGGCGCCCGATGAACAGGGACGCCGAGAGTCCGAGCAACGCGAGTGTCGAGAAGACCAGTGCGCCCAGCTCGCCGGGATCGTGGTGGATGTCGAGGGCGACGTAGCGCTTGAGCCCGTCGAAGGTGACGGAACCCTTGCCCTCGGGCAGGTCGTACGTCTGTCCGACGCCGAGCACGATCCCGCCGTCGTCGTTGTTGCGGCTGTTGAGCTCGGTGAGGTTCTCGGTGTCCAGCACGTAGACGTTCTCGGGCGTCCCGTCGTCGAGCCCTAGGTCCCCGTAGTAGGAGTTCAGGTTCAGCTGCGGGTTGAAGGGGTCCGGGTCCCGCGAGAAGGAGACCCCCTTCTCGTCCACGAAGGCGGTGGGCAGGAAGAACCCGACGAAGCCGAGCTGGTCCGGCTTCGCGTCCGGGGCCTTGATGACGATCAGCGAGGTGTAGAGGCCGTCGGACGGGACCGAGACGACGGGGCCCTGCTGGGCGATGTTCCCCTCGCCGTCACGCACGGTGACGACGGGCGCGTAGCCGTTGCCGACCAGGTAGACGTTGGTGCCGCCGATGGTGATCGGCGCGTTGACCTTGAGGACCTGCTGCGCCTCGTCCTCGCCCGGTCCGTCCTGCGTGGTGACGTTCGCCGTGAAGTCGAGCGGCTGGCCGTAGTGGCTCTCCTGCTCGCGGTCGAAGCGCACGTCGAACGAGTCGAGCCGGATCGAGTACGGCTCCAGCTGATCGTCGGAGAAGTTGGAGCCCGGGCTGAAGCTGTCGTAGCCGATCAGGGTGTTCACGAAGCTGTCGCCCTCGACGATCACCTTCTGGCCGTTGTAGCCGAAGAGCCCGCCGACGGCGACCGACACCAGGACGCCGATGAGCGAGGTGTGGAAGACGAGGTTGCCGAGCTCCTTGGCGAGGCCGCGTTCGGCGCCGACGGAGGGGCGGTCGGTCCCGGCATCGCGCACGTCGACGCGGTAGCCGCGCTTCCGCAGGACCGCGGCGGCCTGCTCGGCGGCGGACGACGGCGTGAGGCCGGCATCACGCGCCCGGTCGGCAGGAACCTCGAGCGTGCCGTACACGGGCAGGCGGGAGAGCCGCTTGGGCGTACGTGGCGGCGTGGAGCGCACGGCTCGAAGATGCGCGATCGCCCGGGGCACCACGCAGCCGATGAGCGAGATGAAGAGCAGGAGGTAGATCGCCGAGAACCAGACGGACGAGTAGACGTCGAACAGCTGGAACCAGTCCAGCACGGGCCCGGTGTCCGGGTTGTCCTGGATGTACTGCGTGACGACGGCGGGGTTCGCCGGGCGCTGGGGGAACAGCGAGCCGGGAACGGCCGCCACGGCGAGCAGGAGCAGCAGGAACAACGCCGTGCGCATGCTGGTCAGCTGCGTCCACGCCCACCGCAGGGTGCCGAAGACGCCGAGTGAGGGCAGGACGACGTCGGCCCTGGCGCCCGGGGCGCCTGCCGTGTCCCTCGTATCCTGTGAGACGTCCTGCTTCACTGTGCCCTTTCCGAATGATGTCGATTGTTCGCGTGCGTGTCCGGCGGATGCCACCGGTAATCAGATCGGCAGGACCACGTTGCCGATCAGGAGGTCCTGCAGCTGGGTGATCCAGAAGTTCCAGATGCCGGTCACCATGAGGACACCCACGAGCACCAGGAGTCCGCCCCCGGCCCGCTGCAGCAGGAGCCGGTGCTTCCGGAAGAAGGCGAGGGCCCCCATGCCGCGGCGTACGCCGAGTGCGATCAGCAGGAACGGAAGGCCCAGGCCCAGGCAGTAGACGAACGTGAGGACCGCGCCCTTGAGTGCCGTCGCGTCGTTCCCGGAGATCGCCAGGAGTTGGACCGCACCGAGCGTGGGGCCGATGCACGGCGCCCAGCCGAGCCCGAAGGTCACACCCAGCAGGGGTGCCCCCAGGAGGCCGGCGGGTACCTTCGCATGGACGCGGCTCTCGCGCTGGAACCAGGAGAGACCGCCCATGAACACGACGCCCAGCAGGATCACGACGACGCCGAACACCTGGATGAGCCACCCCTGGGACACCCTCAGGAAGGCGCCCAACTGCCCGAACAGGGTCCCGTAGGCCATGAAGACGACCGAGAAGCCGAGCACGAAGAGCCCGATCCCGGCCAGCATCCGTCCCCTCTTCTGCTTCTCGAGGTCGACGCCGGTCAGGCCCGTGACGTACCCGAGGTACCCGGGGACCAGCGGCAGGACGCAGGGGGAGGCGAAGGACACCAGACCGGCCAGGAGCGCGACCGGCAGGGCGAGGAGCATGGAGCCGTTGAGCACGGCGTCGGCGAAGGCGTTCCCCGCGGCGAGGGGAACGTGTCCGGCCATGGCCACCGTCATGGACGGGACGCGGCGGGCGCGCTACTCGGCGAGGGCATCATGGATCAGGGCCTTGAGGGTACCGCGGTCGGCCAGTCCGAGGATCCGGGCGGACACCCGCCCCTCCCGGTCGAGGACGATCGTCGTGGGGACGGCCTGCGGCGGGACGTACTGGGTCATGCCGAGCAGCACTCCCCCGTCCTTGTCATCGAAGCTCGCGTAGGGGATGCCGAAGCTGCGCTCGAACGCCTCTGCGGTGGCCTGCTCGTCACGGATGTTGACGCCGTAGAACGCTGCGCCCTGCGGCGCGTACTCGTCGTGGAGCGAGACGAGGTCCGCGGCCTCCTCCCGGCAGGGTGCGCAGGCGGCGTACCAGAAGTTGAGCACGGTGACCTGGCCGTCCCAGTCGGCGCTCGATACGTCCGTCCCGTCGAACAGGGTGCCGGAGACCTCGACGGGCTCACCGCGGTCCGCGGCCGCGTACTCCGTGACGGAGCCGTCCCCTGCGATGTAGTTCTTGCCGTCACCGGCCGCGGCCTGCTGTGCGAGCGGGTCCTCGGCGGCACAGGAGGTGACCACCAGGGAAACCGGCAGCACGACGGCGAGCGCCATGCCCAGTTCGAGCAGGAGGCGGCGCTTTGGGGGACGGGCGGTTGGTGTCACAGCTTCTTCCGATGATTTCTACGACGTGTAGTAATTCTATTACGCCCCGGGGACATTCGCCGCACCGGGCAGCAGGTCGGCGCAGGGCTCGGCGTAGCGCACGCGGCGAACGGAGTCACCCTCGAAGTCGAGCGACGTGACGGACGTGAGGGTGCACTCGCGCTGGCGCGGGTCGTGCCAGAGCCGGCGATGCTCAGCGGCGAGCCGTGTCACCCAGATGGGCAGCTGGTGGCTGACGAGGATCGCCTCGGCGGGACGGTCCGCCCCTCCGCCCTCCGCGAGTTCGAGGGCGCGGCGGCGGGCGTCGTGCACCCCGAGCATCACCCGCGCCGCCTGCTCGGCGTAGGGCTCCCCCCAGGACGGCCGGAACGGATTGACGAGCAGGGGCCAGTACCTCGGCTGGCGGAGCCTGCTCTTGATCCTCGACATCCCCTCGAAGCGGTTCTCGGCCTCGATGATGCGCTCATCCGTGGCGATCTCCAGGCCCAGCGCCTCGGCGAGGGGGCGCGCGGTCTCCTGGGCCCGCGTCAGGGGTGAAGCCACGAGGTGGACGATGTCGGCACCCTCGTCGCGGCGCTGCTCGAAGTGACCCGCCACCTGCAGGGCCATCTGGCGGCCCAGTTCGGAGAGGTGGAACTCCGGAAGCCTCCCGTAGAGGACGCCCTCGGGGTTATGGACCTCACCGTGGCGCACCAGGTGGACGGTTGCTCGCTGCATGGGTCCAGTTTCCCGCATGTCCCCGCACGACGGCCAATCGGGGCGCAGTGGACACCGGTACATTTACTTGAACATTCCACCGATCTGTGGAATAAAACATGCATACGCATGCTTCTATCCACTGTAAGCGTCGCCACCACCACTTCTCAGGAGTTCATCATGACTGTCCCCTCAGGCCTCACCTCCGGCACCTGGTCCTTCGATCCCGCCCACAGCGAGGTCGGATTCAGCGTCCGCCACGCCGGTATCAGCAAGGTCCGCGGCTCGTTCAAGGACGTCGATGCGTCCCTCACCGTCGGATCCTCCCTCGAGGATTCCAGCATCACGGCGACCATCAGGACCGCGTCGTTCACCTCGGGCGACGAGAACCGCGACGGGCACGTCAAGGGCGCCGACTTCTTCGACGTCGAGCAGTTCCCCGAGATGACCTTCGTCTCCACCTCCCACACCGGCTCCGGCGAGACCTACGAGATCCACGGAGACCTCACCATCCGCGGGATCACCAAGGCGGTCGTCCTCGACGCCGAGTTCAACGGCGTGGCCGTGGACCCCTTCGGCGCGACCCGCGCAGGCGTCTCCGCCTCCACCACCATCTCCCGCAAGGACTTCGGCCTGACCTGGAACGCAGCACTCGAAGCGGGCGGCGTCCTCGTCGGCGACAAGGTGACCATCACCATCGAAGCCGCCTTCGTGGCTCCCGCCGTCGTCACGGTCTAGTCCCGCATCCCGGCCGCCGGGCCGGCCGGCAGCACGCTCACGGCCGACGTCGTCCCCTGGACGGCGTCGGCCGTTGCCGTCGGCCCCTGTCCGCGGCCGCGGCCGACGAACTAGGCTGACGATGACCGCATCCACGAAAGGCACGTCCATGGGGGCTCCGGCGGGTGGATGGACATTCGAACCGCAACGGAGGACGCAGCGATGAGCACGCCACAGGACGATCCGAACGGGCAGGGCAACAGGCAGGGCGAGGGACAGCCGTGGAGCGCACCCGGCACAGGCGGTACCGGCCAGGGCGGACACGTCCGGCCCGGCGCCTACGGACAGGGCGACGGTGGGGGCCGGTACGACTACCAGTCGGCGCAGCAGCCCTCCAGCTACGCCTACCCGACGCCCCCCGCCGGGGGATCCGGCCCGGCGGACAAAGGTCCCGCACCCGCGGAGGTCCAGCGGGCGTACTACCTCATCCTGGCGGCGGGCATCCTCTACCTCGTGGCGTCCGTCGTCTCGGGCCTGACCACCCCCGTGCCGGATGCTCCGGGAGCATCCATCGGCGTGGGCCTGGGGATCGTCTTCGCGGCCCTCTTCACCGCCGTGTACATCGTGCTGGCCGTCTTCATCAGGAAGGGCCACAACTGGGCGAGGATCACTGCGACCGTGCTGGCAGGGCTGAACGTCCTGTCCGTCCTCAGCAGTTTCCTCCTCCTCCCGCTCGTGGGCCAGGCTGCAGAGGCGACCGGCCAGGCCGCGGTCCAGCCCTCAGGACTCTCGCTCGCCCTGAGCGTGATCGTCATGCTCCTCGGCGTGGCCGGCGTCGTCCTGACCTACGCGAAGCCCGCGCGGCCCTACTTCGCACCGAGGAAGCTCGGCTACTGAGCGGGACCTCCGCAGCAATACCTACTGGGCGCGGGAGATCGGATCGAGGTCCGTCTCCTGCGCCCGCTGCGCGTGATAGGCGAGGATCTGCAGTTCGGTGGACATGTCCACCTTCCGCAGCTGCACGTGCGGCGGCACCTGGAGCACCACCGGCGCGAAGCTGAGGATGCTGGAGATCCCAGCGTCCACCAGGCGGTCGCACAGCTCCTGCGCCACGGCTCCCGGCACGGACAGGACCGCCATGTTGGTGCGGGTCCGCTCCAGCACGGCCTCGAGGTCGTCGACGGCGCTCACGCGGAGGTAGCCGACCTCGGACCCGACGACGAGCTGGTCGGCGTCGAAGATCGCGACGATCTCGAAGCCGCGCGAGACGAAGCCGGAGTAGCCCGCCAGCGCGCGGCCGAGGTTGCCGGCGCCGATGATCGCCACGCGCCAGTCCAGCGTCAGCCCGAGGGCGATCGAGATCTGCCGGTTCAGGTACTGCACCTCGTACCCGACCCCCCGGGTGCCGTACGACCCCAGGTAGGAGAGGTCCTTGCGCAGCATGGGCGAATTGACCCCGGCAGCATCCGCGAGCTCCTCGGAGGACACGCGTTCGATCCCCTCGGCGAGCAGCGAGTTGAGGGCCCGCAGATAGATGGTCAGGCGGGCCACCGAGGCGGGCGGGATATGGCGTGACGAATCACCCACGGGGTGGAGGCCTGGCGTGTCCGGCGTTGTCACTGTCATCGGCTCCGTTGCTAGCACCACCGCGAGCGGGCGGTGGTTCCTGGTCCCCCGGCGTCGTCGGGGCGGAAGTAGAACCACTGTATGCCGACGACGCGGGGCCTCCAAGCCGGACCGGCACGCCCTGACAGCACCCGGAGGGCCTAGGACAGCAGCCTGCGCAGCCTCGCCTCGTCGATCGACCAGAAGTCACGCTGCACCCCACCGATGAACAGGACGGGGAGTTCCTCGGCGAACTGCTGCCCGAGTGCCGGGGCATCGGTCACGGACAGTTCCCGCCAGCCGATCCCGAGGTCCCTGGTCACACGGTCCACCACTGCGCGCGCGTCCTCGCAGAGGTGGCAGTCCGGGCGCGTGAGAAGCACGACGCCGCTTCCCGGCGCATCAGCGGTCGATTCCATGCCTCCACCGTACTGGCGGGGGCAGGCCCGCGGAGCGAAGAACTAGACTCGGAGCATGCCGGACGCCATCCAGGGCACGCAGCCCTCCCCAGAGCCTCCGGCGCCGCCTCCGGGCGAGGCCGCGTTCTTCGACGTCGACAACACCCTCATGCGGGGCGCGAGCCTGTTCCACGTAGCGCGCAAGATGTACCAGCGGAAGGCGTTCACGCTCCGTTTCGCGGCTGGACTGGCCTGGAAGCAGCTGCGCTTCATCATGCGCGGCGAGACGATGACCGACGTGGATGCGGTGCGCGAGGCCGCCCTCGCCTTCGCGATCGGGATCGCCCACGAGGACATCCTGGCCCTCGGTGAGGAGGTCTACGACGAGATGATTGCCTCGAAGATCTGGCCCGGCGCCCGCGCCCTCGCTGAACAGCACCTCTCCTCGAACCGGCAGGTCTGGCTCGTGACCGGCACGCCCGTGGAGGTTGCCGCCGTCATCTCCAGCCGGCTCGGCCTGACCGGCGCGCTCGGGACGGTGGCCGAGGTCATCGACGGGCTCTACACCGGACGGCTGGTGGGCGACTTCCTGCACGGCTCGGCGAAGGCCGCTGCCGTCCTGGCGGTCGCCGAGAGGGAGCACCTCGACCTCGCACGGTGCTGGGGCTACAGCGACTCGTACAACGACATCCCGCTGCTCACCGCTGTCGGCCACCCCGTCGCGATCAACCCGGACAGGAAGCTGCGCCGTCATGCACGCGCCAACAACTGGCCCGTCTACGACTTCCGCAGCGGTCGGCGTGCGGCCACCTTCGGCCTCAGCGCCGCCACGCTCGTCGGGTCCGTCTACGGCCTGTGGCGCGGCTTCTCACGCTTCCGGGGCCGCTGACGCCGCGGCCCGGCTCTGCCTTCTGCGCGATCCGCAGGGCCGGGGAACGACGACGGCCCGGATCCGACGCCTCGAGGGCGGGGATCCGGGCCGGTCTGCACACCCCGGCTCATGGCCGGGCGCCTGCCTACTTCTTGTTGCGGCGCTGGTGACGGGTCTTGCGAAGCAGCTTGCGGTGCTTCTTCTTCGCCATACGCTTGCGGCGCTTCTTGATAACTGAACCCATAGAGTCCTCACAAACTTGTTCTGTTGCCAGGGCGGCATCAGGCTCGTAGCCGGAAGGCCGTCCCTGGTCATGACGTCGGCACCTGCCGTCTGGCAGTCGCCCGGATGATGCAATAAATCGAGCGGGCCTAGGCCCGCCCAAAACGCTCCTTAACAGGGTACATCCGTTTGAACAACGGACTGGACGCGCGGACCCGGCCTCAGGCGCTCTCGGACTGGCCCTCGACCTGCGCGGCGAGGAGGAAGGCCTCGACCGCCGATTCGGGGACGCGGTACGAGCGGCCGAACTGCACCGCAGGGAGGTCACCGGCATGGACGAGCCGGTACACCGTCATCTTCGAGACACGCATGAGCTCGGCCACTTCCGCGACCGTCAGGAACTGCACATCCGAGAAGTTGTTCCCGTCTGCCATCTCACCACTTTTCCTTTGCACGAAGGCTGTTGTTCACCCTGAGACCGGCATCGGGGAGGACACCCCTGGAGGGACTCTCCGGCGTGTCGTCCTGAGCTGTCTGGATTTTCGCCTAAGGAACAACTCTAGTGGCTCCTGTGATCAAAGTGAAAGGACTGTGCGTCACCCAGGCGTCCGTCGTGGGAAGGCCCTACGATTCGCGACGCCGCCGCAGCTGCGACAACAGATCCGCGGCACGCTCGGCTGCGCGTCCCATGGTCCTCCCGATGGGCGGCCGGACGGCCTCGACCCCGGTCGGAGGCTGCGGGGCGGCGAGCACCGCTGCAGCCAGCACCCCGGTCTCGGCGATCTCCGCGGCCCCGGCAGCGCCGACATCCGCATCTGTCGCTGCTTCCGGCGTCGCGTCGGCCGATGCCTCCCCGGCCGGTTCCCCGAGGGCCGTACCTGCCTGCGTCGCGGACGCCTCGAAGTCGGCGAGCCAGTTCCGCACGTGGTCGAGCGGCGCCGGATCCAGCGAGTAGTACCGCTTCTGGCCCTGCGCCCTCATGGTGACCAGTCCCGCTTCCCGCAGGACCTTCAGGTGCTTCGACACCGTCGGCTGGCTCACCTGCAGCTCGACAACGAGCTCCCCCACCGCTTTGTCGCCGTCCCGCAGGTTCTTGAGGATCTGCCTGCGTGTTCCTTCGGCGATGACAGCGAAAACATCATCGATACCCATCCGCCTACCCTAGCGATATATACGCCGCCGGGCATCCTGCGACCCGACGCATCAGTCGAACCAGGGATCCAATCCGTGCAGCGGGAACACGGCCTTGCGCGTCGCCATCACCGTGCGGTCCAGGTCATCATCGGGGTCGTAGCCGACCTCCCAGGAACGCCACCACGTATCCGCACCGTCCCCCATCAGGCGGGGTGCATCGATCCCGTGCCGCTCGAGGACGTACTCGCGCCAGGCTGCGGGTACCTCGCTGCCCGGACCCAGTGCGGCGCCCGCCGCGACCGCGACGAGCAGCGTCCAGGCGCGGGGCACCACGCTCGCGAGTGCGTACCCACCCCCGCCGGTGGCGATCCACCGCCCGCCGCACAGGCGGTCCGCCAGATCCCGCACGGCGACCATCATCGCGTGCTGGGCGTCCACGCTCACCCGGAGGTTCGTCAGGGGATCCTCACGGTGGGAGTCGCAGCCGTGCTGGCTGACGATCACGTCGGGCGCGAAGGCCCCGGCGAGCTGCGGCACGACGGCGTGGAAGGCCCGCAGGACGGCGGCATCGCCCGCGACGGTCGGCAGCGCCACATTGACGGCGTAGCCCTCGGCGCCGGGCCCTCCCGTCTCGTTGGCGAAGCCCGTGCCCGGGAAGAGGCTCATGCCCGTCTCGTGGAGGGAGATCGTCATGACGCGGCGGTCGTCCCAGAAGATGCTCTGCGTCCCGTCCCCGTGGTGGGCGTCGACGTCGATATAGAGGACGCGCTGCGCGCCGCGGTCGAGCAGCCGCTGGACGGAGGCGGCGGCGTCGTTGTAGATGCAGAAGCCGCTGGCCCGCGAGCGCGCTGCATGGTGCATGCCGCCGCCGAAGTTGACCGCCCGCACGGTCGTGCCCTGCAGGATGGCATCGGCGGCACCGAGCGAACCACCGGCCAGACGGGCACTGGCCTCGTGCATCCCGGCGAAGGCGGGATTGTCCTCCGTGCCGAGTCCGTGCGCGGCGTCGGATCTGTCCGGATTGCTGCTGACGAGCCGGACGGCGCTGATGTAGTCGGGGCTGTGGACGCAGGCGAGGTCCTCGTCCGATGCCACGAAGGGCCGCGCGACCGTCACGCCCCGGCGGTCGAGCAGTCCGCAGTCCCGCGTGAGGCGGGCCGTCAGGTGCAGCCTCTCCGGATTCATGGGGTGCAGGCCACCGAAGTCGTAGGCCAGCATCGAATCGTCCCAGACGACCTGGAGGGGTACCGCTGGCCCGGAGTGCGTAGACATCCCTGCAAGGCTACGCGATGGCGGATATTCCGACGATGCCCGCGGGTGAGATGCTTTACTACTGCAGGAAGACAACAAGGGGCGGTCACCGTGCCGCTTCGGCGGGAGGACCGGCAGACGGGGCAGAGCGGGCGTCAATGCTAAGTCAACAGCCGCGGTGGCTGAAGGACGATCAGAACGGATACTTCAGGCTGCTGGCCTCGATCCGTGACTTCGTCGACTCCTTCGCCAACAGCTCTCCCGCGCGGCTCGCCCTGTTCATCTTCAGCGGCGTCATCCTGCTGTTCACCGCGCTCCTGAGCCTGCCGATCGCGACCACCAGCGGCGAGGTCACGGTCCTGCACGACGCCTTCTTCACCGCGGTGTCCGCCGTCTGCGTCACCGGGCTCACGGTCGTCTCCACGGCCACCCACTGGTCCTTCTTCGGGCAGCTGGTGATCCTGCTCGGCATCTTCATCGGCGGACTGGGCACCCTCACGCTCGCATCCCTGCTCGCGCTCATCGTGAGCAAGCGGCTCGGCGTGCGCGGCAAGCTGCTGGCCCAGGAGGCGCTGAACAACGCCAGCCGCCTGGGGGAGATCGGCACGCTCCTGCGGATCGTCATCGTCACCTCCGTGGTCATCGAGATCGTGCTCGCCGTCGTCCTCATCCCCCGCTTCATGATCCTCGGCGAACCGTGGTGGCAGGCGCTGTGGCACGGGATCTTCTACTCGATCTCCGCCTTCAACAATGCGGGATTCACACCGCACAGCGACGGGCTGGTGCCCTACGAGACGGACCTCTGGATCCTGACACCGCTCATGGTCGGCGTGTTCCTCGGCAGCCTCGGGTTCCCCGTGGTCATGGTGCTCGTCCAGGTGCGCCACCGGTTCAGCAAGTGGACGCTCCACGCCAAGCTCACCGTGTCCGTGTCGCTGATCCTCCTCGTCGCGGGGACGTTCGGCTGGGGCTTCCTCGAGTGGGAGAACGACCGCACGATCTCCGGACTCAGCGTGGTCGACAAGAGCATCCACGCCCTGTTCGCCTCCGTGATGACACGCTCCGGCGGGTTCAACCTCGTGGACCAGAACGACATGAACACGACGACGATGCTCCTCACGGACGCGCTCATGTTCGCGGGCGGCGGGTCCGCGTCCACGGCCGGCGGCATCAAGGTCACCACGATCGCGGTCATGTTCCTCGCGATCGTCGCCGAGGCGCGGGGTGACGCCGACGTCCGCGCCTGGGGCCGCACCATCCCGCACGGCGCCATGCGCGTCGCGATCTCGGTCATCTTCATGGGTGCGACGCTCGTCCTCGTCGGCAGCGGCCTGATCCTCGCGCTCTCCGACGAGCCGCTCGACAAGGTGGTCTTCGAGGTCATCTCGGCCTTCGCGACCGTGGGCCTCAGCACCAACCTCAGCGCCGAACTGCCCCCTGCGGGCAAGTACGTCCTGTCCGCCCTGATGTTCGCCGGGCGCATGGGCACCATCACGCTCGCCTCGGCCCTGGCGCTGAGGCAACGCAGCACGCTGTACCGCTACCCCGACGAGAGGCCGATCATTGGCTGAAAGACCCGCCCACAACGCACCCGTCCTCGTGATCGGCCTCGGCCGCTTCGGTGCGGCCACCGCCGAGCAGCTGGTCCGGCAGGGCCGTGAGGTGCTCGCCATCGAGCGCGATCCGCAGCTGGTGCAGAAGTTCGCGAGCATCCTCACGCACGTCGTCGAGGCCGACGCCACGAACATCGACTCCCTCCGCCAGCTCGGCGCGCAGGAGTTCTCCGCCGCCGTCGTCGGCGTCGGGACCTCGATCGAGTCGAGCGTGCTCATCACGGCGAACCTCGTGGACCTCGGGATCGACCATCTCTGGGTCAAGGCGATCACGCCCTCGCACGGCAAGATCCTCAAGCGCATCGGCGCGAACCACGTGATCTATCCCGAGGCCGACGCCGGGCAGCGCGCCGCGCACCTGGTCGGCGGTCGCATGCTGGACTTCATCGAGTTCGACGACGGCTTCGCGATCGTGAAGATGTACCCGCCGAAGGAGACCCAGGGGTTCACCCTCGCCGAGTCCTCCGTGCGTTCCAAGTACGGCGTCACGGTCGTCGGGGTGAAGTCCCCGGGCGAGGACTTCACCTACGCCCGGCCCGACACGAAGGTGTCCGGCCGGGACATGCTGATCGTCTCGGGCCACGTGGATCTGCTCGAGCGCTTTGCCGGCCGTCCCTAGCGTGCCGCGGGGGCCCGGTTCCCCGCAGCAGGACCCCGCGTCGCCGGCCCGCGTCCGCCCCGCGTTCCGGCCGGCGGCCGCATCGGCGCTCGGGGGTGCCCTCGTGCTCGCCGTCGTCGTCGCTGCCGCGCAGATCCACGGACTCGACCTCTCCGTCTACCGGGAGGGCGCGCTCGCGCTGCTCGGCCGGGCGGGCGACAAGGACCTGTACGACGACGCCCTCGTGCAGACCGACACGCGCGGCCTACCCTTCACCTATCCCCCGTTCGCCGCGATCCTGTTCGTGCCCCTCGCGCTCGTGCCGCAGTCCGTGGCCCTCGGCATCGTCACCGCGCTGTCCTGCGGCTGCCTGGCAGGCGTCGCGGCCCTCGTGGTGCGGTACCTGCGCTCGGCCCGCCCCGCAGGCGCGACGGCGCCGCGGCACACCGCCGTCGCCGTGCTCGCGACGATGCTCGTCCTCGGCCTCAGCGGACCCTGGCGGGAAGGCCTCGGCTTCGGGCAGGTGAACGCCCTCCTGATGGTCCTGGTCCTCGCCGACCTGCTGCGCTCCACGCGGTTGCCCTCCGGCGTCCTCGTCGGGATCGCCGCGGGCATCAAGCTGACCCCGCTCGCGTTCGGGCTGGTCTACCTGGCCCGGAGGGACTGGCGTTCCCTCGCCTGGTTGGCGGCGTCCTTCGGCTCCACCGTCGCCCTCGGGTGGGTCCTCGCCCCCCGCGAGTCCGCGGTCTTCTGGCTGGATGCACTGTTCGACGCCTCCCGCGTGGGGGCGACGGCCGACCTCTACAACGTGTCACTCAATTCGATCGTGGCCCAGTCCGGCCTGCCCGGATCCCTGCAGCGGCCCGTGTGGGCGCTGGCGTCCCTCGCCGTGATCGCCGTCGGGTATCTGGCGATCCGGCGGGCGGACGACGACGGCGACACCGTCCGGGCGATCGCCGCCAACGCCGTCGTGATGCTCGCGATCTCACCGATCTCCTGGTTCCACCACTGGGTCTGGATCGCGCTGGTCTTCCCCGCCGCCTACCTGTCCGCCCGGGAGGAGGGCGCACGGCGCACAGCCGTCCGGGTGCTGCTGGCCGCTCTCGTGCCCGTCATGATGTTCTCCTCCATCACCGTGACCCTCACCCTCACGGGGGCCGTGTCGGGCGAGGGGCCGCTGCCCCTGCGGCTCTTCACGGCACTCGGCGTGGTCCTGCCGGTGGCGCTGCTGGGGCTTTGGGCGCTGCGGCCGGTCAGGCGGACGGCGGCCCTGCCAGCTCACGGGTGATCGCCGCCGCGCGGGCGGTGGCGGACTGCGCGCCGGCGGTCACGATGTGCGCCAGTCCGAGCTTGTCGAAGGTCTCGATGGCGCTCTGCGTCGTCCCGTTGGGGCTGGTCACGGCCCGTCGCAGCGCCGTGGCGTCGGCGCCCTCCTCCGCCAGCATGAACCCGGCTCCGGCGACCGTCTCGCGGGCGATCAGCTCGGCCAGCCCGGGGTCCAGGCCGAGTTCCTCGCCCGCGGCCGCCATGGCTTCCGCGAGGTAGAACGCGTACGCCGGTCCCGAGCCGCTGATGGCCGACAGCGCGTCGACCTGAGCCTCCGGGATCTCGACGACCGTACCGGCCGGCCGCAGGAGTTCCCGGGCCTGCGCCATGAGCTCCGGCCCCGCCGAGGTGCCGGCCGAGATGGACAGCACGCCCCGTCCGAGGCGCGACGGCGTGTTGGGCATGGACCGGATGACGGGCTGCCCCGCGGGCAGCGCCGCCTCGATCATCGCGATGGACACCGCGGCGGCGACGCTCAGGACGACGGCGGTCGGTTCGAGCGCGGGCGAGACCTCACGGGCGAGGGGGACGATGCCGACCGGCTTCACTCCCAGGACGACGACGTCCGCGTTGCGGACCGCGGCGACGTTCGCACCGTCGTCCTCGGCGGTGGCGAGGGCCTCGATCCCGTGGCGCCGGCGCAGCTCCGCCGCACGCTCGGCGCGCCGCACGGTGGCGGTGACCAGAGCGGGGTCCAGCCCGGCGGCGAGCAGCCCGGCGAGGATGGATTCGTTCATCGAACCACAGCCGAGGAAGGCGATGCGCTGCGTTGCTTGCGGAGTCATGGCCCCATCCTGCCACGAGGGCTACCAGCCTTCTCCCAGCATCCTCGTCGTCGCGGCACAAGTTGGGGGCCTAGTGTTCCAACTACCTCATAAGGGTGCGAGTGATGGGGACCGGAATTCCTGATCCGGTCCGGCGTCGGTGGCAACAGATGATTCCCCCAGCATCTGGACCGTCCACCGGCGCCATTCCTCGTTCAACGGCCCGAGCGACAGGCCGGGCGGCCGGGACGTCGGCGCCGCTCAGTGGCGCAGGTGCGAACGCGCGAAGCGGAGGGTCTCGGCGAGCCATTCCTCGCGCTCCCCCGCGCCCCGTGCCCGGCGCGTGCTGACCTCGACGGCCACCACGCCGTCCCACGCCGCCCCTGCGAGGTGTTCGAGTGCCTCGGCGCACCGCTGTTGCCCCTGCCCCGGGAGGAGATGCTCGTCCTTCCCGTTGGGCGTTCCATCGGTCAGGTGCACGTGGGCGAGCCGGTCGCCCAGCGCCCGCATCTCCTCATAGGAGTCCATCCCGGCGATGGCGGCGTGGGAGAAGTCCCAGGTGATGCGCTCGTACGGCTCCGGCACCGGGTTCCAGTGCGGCAGGTAGGCTTTCGCCTCACGGCCGCGGACCTTCCACGGATACATGTTCTCGACGGCGATCTCGACGCCGTACTCGGCTGCGACGCGCGCGATGCCCTCGGGGAACTCCTCGGCGTACCCCGTCTGCCAGCGGAACGGCGGATGCGTCACGACCGTCCTGGCCCCCACCTCGGCGGCCATCGCTGCCGAGAGTTCGATCTTCGTCCATGCCTTCCCCCAGACCTGCTGCGTCAGCAGCAGGGTGGGTGCATGGATGGCGAGGATCGGCATCTCGTACCGTTCGCTCAGGACGTTGAGCTGGTCGGGGCTCTGACTCACCGAGTTGTTGGTGACCATGACCTCGACCCCGTCGTAACCGAGGTCTTGGGCGAGCGCGAACGCGTCATGGACCGCGAGCGGATAGACGGAGGCACTGGACAGCGCGACCGGGATCGCGGGCAGGCCGTGGGCCGGGTGCGCCACCTCAGGCTCCCCTGGACAGGGGCGTGCGCCGCATCGAGTCGAGCTGGGAGTGCCCCACCCCGGCACCTGGCAGCGGCTCGTCGGCGTCGAACATCTTGGCGTCGAACCGCCTCAGCAGGAGTCCCTCCCGGAGCGCCCACGGGCAGATGTCCATGGAGGGGACATTGAACAGTTCCAGGGCGCACTCCGCCACGAGTGCTCCCGCGAGGACCTGCGGCGCACGGAGTTCCGAGACGCCGTCCAGGCTGGTGCGGTCCCTGGCGCTCATCGCGGCCAGCCGCTTCGTCCACAGGGTGAGGTCCTCGAGGCGCAGCTCGCGCCGGACGAAGGGACCTGCGGCCGACGGAGCGGCACCCGTGATGCGTGCCAGTGACCGGAAGGTCTTCGAGGTGCCGGCCACGAGGTGCGGCGTACCGAGATGGGCGAACTGCGGCACTGCCTCGCGGAGGGTCGCCCGGATGTAGCGGCGCAGTTCCTTGACGCTCCTCGCCGACGGCGGGTCGCCCTGGAGCCAGTCACGCGTGAGCCTGCCTGCGCCGAGCGGTACGGACAGGGCGACCTCGGGCAGCTCGTCCGTGCCCATCGCCAGCTCGAAGGATCCGCCGCCGATGTCCAGGTTGAGGATCGACTCCGCCCCCCAGCCGTACCAGCGGCGGACGGCCTGGAAGGTCACTGCTGCCTCCTGGTCGCCGGACAGCTCCTGCAGGTCGACGCCGGTCTCCTCGCGGACCCTCGCGAGCACCTCGCTGCCGTTCCCCGCCTCACGGATGGCCGAGGTGCAGAAGGCGAGGAAGTCCTCGGCGTCGTGCCCCGTCGCGAACTCCCGTGCCTCGCGGACGAAACCCACCAGCTCGTCCTGTCCCTGCCGGGAGATGCAGCCGTCCTCGTCGAGGTAGGCCACGAGCTGCAGGGGCTTCTTGTGGGAGGCGAAGGGCACCGGCCGACCACCGGGGTGGGCATCCACGAGCAGCAGATGGACCGTGTTCGACCCTATGTCCAGCACACCTAGCCGCATTGTTCCCGCGCTCCCAGCTCTCCCGCTATCGTCTGTGTTCCCGCCCCGCGCTTTCAGGCTACTTACCCGCCGCGACCTTGCGCTTCACGGGTGCCCTGCGGGTGGTCTTCTTCGGGGCCGGTCCCTTCGCACGCTTGTCGGCGAGCATCTCGATCGCCTGCTCCCGCGTCAGCTCCTCGATGGCCATCGACCCCGGGACCGTGATGTTCGTGACGCCGTCGGTGATGTAGGGGCCGAAGCGGCCGTCCTTCACCACGATGGGCTTCTCGCTCACCGGATCGTCGCCGAACTCGGCCAGCGGCGGGGTGACCGTCCGCCCGCCCCGCTGCTTGGGCTGCTTGTAGATCTCCAGCGCCTGCTCGAGGGTGATCGTGAAGATCTCCTCCTCCGACCCGATGGACCGGGAATCGCTGCCCTTCTTCAGGTACGGGCCGAACCTGCCGTTCTGCACCGTGATCTCCTTGCCGTCCTCGTCCGTCCCGAGGACACGCGGCAGATTCATCAGCTTGAGGGCGTCCTCGAGCGTCACCGTGTCCACGGCCATGGACTTGAAGAGCGAACCCGTGCGGGGCTTGACCTTCGCAGGCTTCTTCGGCGGCTTCGGCTTGCCGTTCTTGTAGTACTCGACCGGCTGGCTCGCGAGCTCCTCGGCCGTGACCTCGGGGATCAGCTCGATGACGTACGGCCCGTAGCGCCCGTCGCGGGCCACGATCGTGCGCCCGGTCTCCGGGTCAGTGCCGAGGACGCGTTCCTGCGACGTCGGCGCCTCCATCAGTTCGATCGCCTTCTCGGCCGTCAGCTCGTCCGGTGCGAGGTCCTCGGGCACGTTGGCGCGCTGGGGCTCGGTCCCCTCGGGCGCATCCTCCGGCAGGGGCTTCTCGAGATACGGGCCGAACTTGCCCACCCGCAGGGTGATGCCCTCGGCGATCTCCACCGAGTTGATCCGGCGCGCGTCGATCTCGCCGAGCTCGTTGACGATCGTGTGCAGGCCCGTGTCCTTGCGGTCACCGTAGTAGAAGTGGTTGAGCCACTCCACGCGCCCGGCCTCGCCCCGCGAGATGCGGTCGAGGTCCTCCTCGAGCTCCGCCGTGAAGTCGTAGTCGACGTAGTCGTTGAAGTGCTCCTCGAGCAGGCGCACCACGGAGAACGCGATCCAGCTCGGCACGAGGGCCTGGCCGCGGGTCCGCACGTAGCCGCGGTCCATGATGGTGGACATCGTCGCGGCGTAGGTGGACGGGCGGCCGATCCCCCGCTCGTCCAGCACCTTGACCAGCGAAGCCTCGGTGTAGCGCGGCGGCGGGGACGTCTCGTGGCCGATGGCCTCGATCGCCGTCGCACCGAGGGCGTCGCCCGTGGCGACGTTGGGCAGGCGCGTGCCCTGTGCGTCGTCGTCGGAGCCGTCCTCGTTGCGGTCGGCGTCGCGGCCCTCCTCGTAGGCGGCGAGGAAGCCGCGGAACGTGATGACGGTGCCGGAGGCGGCGAATTCGGCGTCCCGGCCGTCGGCGCTCGTCGCGCCGAGGCGGAGCGAGGCCGTCGAGCCCTTGGCGTCCGCCATCTGCGAGGCCACGGTCCGCTTCCAGATCAGCTCGTACAGGCGGAATTCGTCACCGCGCAGGGACTGGGCGACCTGCGCGGGGGTGCGGAACGAGTCTCCCGCGGGACGGATGGCCTCGTGCGCCTCCTGGGCGTTCTTGGCCTTCCCCTTGTAGACGCGGCGCGACTCGGGGACGTACTCGGGACCGTACAGCTCGGAGGCCTGCCGGCGGGCGGCGTTGATGGCCTGGTCCGAGAGCGCCGACGAGTCGGTACGCATGTAGGTGATATAGCCGTTCTCGTACAGCCGCTGCGCCACCTGCATGGTGACCTTCGAGCTGAAGCGCAGCTTGCGGGCCGCCTCCTGCTGCAGGGTCGACGTCGTGAACGGCGCCGCGGGACGGCGCGTGTACGGCTTCGTCTCGACGGAGCGCACGGTGAAGGCGGCGCTCTCCAGTCCGGCGGCGAGGGACCGTGCCGCCTCCTCGTCGAGCCGGACCGCGTTGGCGCCCTTCAGCTCGCCGCGGTCGGTGAAGTCCTTGCCGGTCGCGATCCGGCCGCCGTCGACGGCGACGAGCTTGGCCGGGAAGGTGCTGCCCTTCGCCGAGTCCTCGGGGGTGAACGTGCCGGTGAGGTCCCAGTACGAGGCCGTCCGGAACGCCATCCGCTCGCGCTCGCGCTCCACGACGAGCCGAGTCGCCACGGACTGCACGCGCCCGGCAGACAGGCCGCGGGCCACCTTGCGCCACAGCACGGGGGAGATCTCGTAGCCGTACAGGCGGTCGAGGATACGCCGGGTCTCCTGGGCGTCGACCATGGGGATGTCGACGTCGCGCAGCTCGCCCATGGCGCGCGTCACGGCTTCCTTGGTGATCTCGCCGAACGTCAGGCGGTAGACGGGGACCTTCGGCTTGAGGACCTGCAGCAGGTGCCACGCGATGGCCTCGCCCTCGCGGTCGTTATCGGTCGCGAGATAGAGCTCGTCGGCGTCCTTCAGGGCGGCCTTGAGCTCGGCGACCGTCTTCCGCTTCTCCGGGGACACGACGTAGTACGGCTCGAAATCCTTGTCGAGGTCCACGGCGAACTTGCCCACCGAGGACTTCTTGAGTTCGGCGGGGAGGTCGGAGGGCTGCGGGAGATCCCGGATGTGCCCCATGGACGCCGCGACCTGGAAACCCTCGCCGAGATAGCCCGAAATGCTCTTGATCTTGCTGGGGGACTCTACGATGACGAGCTTCTTGCCGTGCTTCTTGTCCGTGGCCTTGGTCGGCACATCTCTCCTATATATACGGGTGCGATGCCGCGGCAGGTGCGTGGGTGTCCGGTCCGGATCCCGCTGCTCGGCCTCACCTCACAGTATGCGTCATGCGTACCTGCACAAGGGTAACCGCTGGTTTCAGGGGGCCGGAATCAGGAAGCCCTCGCGGACGAGCTGCTCGACATCGACCAGCAGCTCCGCTGTGAACGCCGCGTCGGGCCGGTCCAGGAGCATCGCGAGCGCACCCGCGATCTGGCCCGCGGTGAGATCGCCGTCGCATGCGGACACGAATCCGGCGAGCTCGGTGCTCAGCAGCGTGGTGCGCCGCAGCCCCGCTCCCTGCCGCAGCAGGATGACGCCGGGATGTTCCGCTCCGGGCCGTGCATGACGTTCCTCGGTGACGTCGTCCGCCACCAGCAGGAACTCGTCGGCGATCCCGATGCCCGACGCCGCCTGCTCCGTGTGGGCGGCGAGCCAGTCGTTCCGGCCGATCGCGGCGGCCAGGTGGGGTCCCACGGGCTGTTCGATCTCGTGGGTGATCTCCTCCAGCGTGACCCGGACGAGGTCGTTGGGGTTGCCGGGCCGACGCAGCCAGACGGAGCCGAAGCCGATCCCCTCGACATCCCGCGACGCGAAGTCCGCGAGGTAGTCCGCGAAGCTCTCGAGGTAGGCCTCCCGGTCGCGGTTCTCCGCGGCGTCCCGCAGCCACGTCTCGGCGTACTGCACGGGTGTCAGCTGTTCGCGCTGGATGACCCAGGCGTCGACGCCGGGCGGGACGAACCCGCGGACCCGCCGGTCCCACGCGTTCCCCTCCGGGATCTCCCAGTTGCCGAGCAGCTGGGCGGCACCACCGGGTGCGAGTACTCCCGGCAGCGTCCCGACGAGGTCCTCGACGATGGCGTCCCCGGCGAGTCCGCCGTCGCGGTAGGTGTAGGCCTCCCCGGACCTCCCGGTGCGCGGGGTGATGACGAAGGGCGGGTTGGAGACCACGAGATCGAACCGCTCCCCCTCGACCGGTTCGAGCAGGCTGCCCCTGCGGAGGCTGACGCGGTCCCCCGGCCGCTGCGGGTCGATCTCCAGAGCCCGGGCGTTCAGGAGGAGATTGAACCGGGCGAACCCGAGCGCGCGGTCGGAGATGTCGGTCGCGGTCACGTGGCGGGCATGCGACAGCAGGTGGAAGGCCTGGATCCCGCACCCCGTCCCCAGGTCGAGAGCCCGCTCCACGTGCGTCCGCATGACGGTCTGGGCGAGGGTCAGGGACGCGCCGCCGATGCCCAGGACGTGGTCGTGGCGGAGGGGCCCCGGGCGCTGCTCCGATCCGAGGTCACTCGCCACCCACAGGCCACCTCCTGTATCGGAGCCGTAGGGCCGGAGCTCGACGACGGCGTGCCAGCTCCGTCCTGCCGACGGGTCGGCGGCAGTGCGCGTCGCAGCTTCCGGCCCGTCGGCCGTTGTGATCTGCCGTTCCTCGTGCGACGTCGGCCCGCCGTCCGCACCGGGCTCGATGAGCCTCAGCTGTTCGAGCCCGGGCACGCCGAGGCGCGGGAACGCGGCCCGCAGATCCTCGTCGCCCACGGCTTCCCCGAGGAGCCACAGGAGGACCGGGACGGCCCGCGCGCCGGCCGAGCCGGAGAGGTGGCGCCTGCATTCGAGGAGCGCGGGGGCGAGCTGACCCCGGCCGAGGGCCGCGTAGGCCGGGGCTCCGAGGAGTTCCCCGACACCGTCGACCGTGTAGGCGAGGTCCGTCAGGTCCTCGGCGAGTGCCTCGAGCGCCGGGAGGTCCCGGCTCGAGGGTGCGGTGGGGACGTCGTCGTCGAAGTCCCGCCGGCCGGTCGGACGCGCGGCCGGCATCACGCGGCGCCCGCGGCCGTCGCCTCGGCTTCGTCGGACTCGCACCCCTGGGGGCACCGCAGTGTCGCCGGGTCGGCCGCGCATGCCGCGCAGTAGAGCGTGAGATTCCGGCAGGACGCGTTGGAGCAGTTCTCGAATGTGTTCGAGGGCGTCTGGCACCGCACGCACTTGCCGATCGTGACGGCGTCATCGCTGAATTCCAGGTGCATGCGCTTGTCGAAGACGTAGAGGGAGCCCTCCCACAGCCCGGCGTCGCGGTACTTCTCGCCGTAGCGGACGATGCCGCCGTCGAGCTGGTAGACCTCCTGGAAGCCGCGATTGACCATGAGGCTGGACAGCACCTCGCAGCGGATGCCGCCGGTGCAGTAGGTGACGACGGGCTTGTCCTTGAGATCGTCGTACTTGCCCGAGTCGAGTTCGCGGACGAAGTCGTGCGTGGTGCGCACATCGGGGACCACGGCCCCCTTGAAGCGTCCGATCTGCGCCTCGAGGGCGTTCCGGCCGTCGAAGAAGACGACCTCCTCGCCCTCGGCCCGCTTTGCATCGACCAGAGCGTGCAGTTCCTCCGGCGCCAGGTGGGTGCCCCCGCCCACCACTCCGTTCGCGTCGACCTCGAGTTCCCCGGGCGCCCCGAACGACACGATCTCGTCCCGGACCTTCACGCTCAGCCGCGGGAAGTCGTCCGCGCCGCCGTCGGACCACTTGATCCCCATGCCCTTGAACGCGGGGTACTCGCGCGTGGTCTTCACGTACTGCTTCACCGCGCCGATCTCGCCACCCACCGTGCCGTTGATCCCGTCCTTGGAGATGAGGATCCGTCCGCGCAGCCCCCACTTCTCGCAGAGAGCGCGCTGCCACAGGCGGATCGCCTCGGGGTCGGGCAGTGGTGCAAAGGCGTAATAAAGGGCAATACGATTCATCGACACGGCTTAAAGCGTACTTTGCGTCTCAATACGGTCACCTCGGCGCCCGTCCCTGGTGATTCGAAGTCGTCGAGAACTATGGTTCAGCACATGGGTGCACACGCAGACGCCGAACTCCTCCAGACGTGGATCACCGGCTGGTCCGCCTGCCGGGGCTACGAGCCTCACAGGGACGCACGGAGCACCTCCGTGCTGCTCACGGACCAACAGGACCAGACCGAGCACTTCCTGTTCGAACCGACGACCGGGCTGTTCCTCGAACTCGCCGCCGCGACCCGGGACGATCCGACGCGCGTGCTGACCGTCGTCACCAACAGGATGCAGGAGCTCATCGATGCTGCAGCCCCCCTGCGCATGCGGGTCACCGACCGCCAGCAGTCCCTGATGAGCGTCGACATGGACGGTCAGGACGTCGAGGACCCCCGGCCCCCCGGGGACGACTTCACCCTCGAGCGCGAGCACAGCGGCGCCTGCCGCCGTGTGACGGTGCGCGCCGACGGGGAACTGGCGGCCCACGGCTCGGTGTCGGTGGTGGCCGAGCACGCGGTCTACGACCGCATCGTCACCGAGGACGGCTACCGGCGACGGGGACTGGGCAGCTTCGTCATGCGCGCCCTGACGGCCGGCGTCCTCGAGGACGACGTCACGTCCGGTCTGCTCATGGCCTCCGCGGACGGCCGGGCGCTGTACGAGTTCTTGGGGTGGCGCCACCTCGCCGATGTGTTCGTCATCAGAGGATAACGGCGGATTTCGCTCTCCTCCCGGAGACCCGGTGGGAGACTTGCAGGGTGGCTGCGCAGAATCCCCTCCTTCCCCTCCTCGGAGGGGGGCCCGACCCTGAGCAGCTGCTGCATGTCCGCGAGATCCCCGCGCGCGAGGCCGAGCACGAACCGTGGCCCGCATGGGCGCACCCCGACGTCGTCAATGCCTTCGCCGCCCGCGGCGTGAGCGAACCGTGGCGTCACCAGGTGGAGGGCGCCACCTCGGCCCACGACGGGGAGCACACGATCATCGCGACGGGCACCGCGTCCGGGAAGTCGCTCTGCTATCAGCTGCCCGTCCTCGACGAGATCCACCGCAGCGAACTGCTGGACCGCGCGACGCTTGCCCCCACCGGCTCGGTGGCCCTCTACCTCGCTCCGACGAAGGCCCTGGCCGCTGACCAGCTCGCCGCCATCAACGCGCTGGGACTCCCCACGGTCCGGGCGGAGACGTACGACGGCGACACCGAGTCGGGTGCGCGGCGGTGGATCCGCGACCACGCGAACATGGTGCTGGCGAACCCGGACATGCTCCACTACGGGATCCTGCCCAACCACACGTGGTGGGCCCGGTTCTTCCGCCGCCTCAAGTACGTCATCATCGACGAGGCGCACAGCTACCGTGGCGTCTTCGGCTCGCATGTCGCGAACCTCCTGCGACGCCTGCGGCGCGTCTGCGCGAGCTACGGGGCGGATCCGGTGTTCATCGGGGCGTCCGCCACGTCGGCCGAGCCCGCCGCCTCCTTCGCCCGGCTGATCGGCGCTCCGGCCCGGGCCGTGGACCGGGACAGCTCTCCGCACGGCTCCACCACCGTCGCCTTCTGGGAGCCGGAGCTCACGGGAATGAAGGGTGAGAACGGCGCGGCGACGCGTCGGACGGTGATCGCCGAGACCTCCGACCTGCTCGCCAACCTCGTGTCCTCCCATGTGCGGACCATCGCCTTCATCAAATCGCGGCGGGGCGCGGAGAGCATCGCGCAGACCTCCCGGCGGATGCTCGAGGACGTCCATCCGAGCCTCCCCCACCGCATCGCCGCCTACCGCTCCGGATACCTGCCCGAGGAGCGCAGGGCCCTCGAGGCAGCCCTGCGCAGCGGTGAGCTGCTCGGTGTCGCGAGCACCTCGGCGCTGGAGCTCGGCATCGACATCTCCGGTCTCGACGCCGTGCTCGTGGCCGGTTGGCCCGGCACCCGGGCCTCGCTCATGCAGCAGATCGGCCGTGCCGGCCGCTCCGGGCAGGACGCCATCGCCGCATTCGTGGCCAGCGACGACCCCCTGGACACGTATCTTGTGCACCACCCCGAGGCCGTCTTCGACCTCGCCGTCGAAGCCACCGTCTTCGATCCCTCCAATCCGTATGTGCTGGGGCCGCACCTGTGCGCCGCAGCCGCGGAGCTCCCGCTGACAGACGCCGACCTCGTCCTGTTCGGCGCGACGTCGGAGGAACTGCTCGGCACCCTGTGCGACCAGGGCTTCCTGCGGCGCCGTCCCGCCGGATGGTTCTGGACCCATCCCCAGAGTGCCGCCTCGATGGTGAACCTGCGCGCCGACGGGGGTGGGCCGATCAACATCGTCGAGGCGGAATCGGGCGCACTCCTCGGAACCATGGATTCGCCGCAGAGCCACTACCAGGCGCACCCCGGGGCGGTGTACGTCCATCAGGGGCGGACCTACGTGGTGCAGGAACTCAACGAGCAGGACCACTGCGCCGTCGTCGCACGGGCCCATCCAGACTACTACACGCAGGCACGGGACGTCACGCAGATCGAGGTGATCGGCCGGGACGTCAGCCGGCTCTGGGGTGGGGTCCTCGCCAACTTCGGCGACGTGAAGGTGACGACCCAGGTGGTGTCCTTCCAGCGCAAGGCCTTCTCCTCCAACGAGATCCTCGGTGAGGAGTCGCTCGAACTCGAGGCACGGGATCTCTTCACGAAGAGCGTGTGGTTCGAGATCAGTCCGGAGTTGCTGGAGGCGGAGGGCATCCTCGCGGAGGAGCTCCCCGGGGCGCTCCATGCAGCGGAGCATGCGGCGATCGGCCTGCTCCCGCTCGTCGCGTCCAGCGACCGCTGGGACATCGGCGGAGTGTCCACCGCGCTGCACGCCGATACCGGGATGCCCACCATCTTCGTGTACGACGGCCACCCCGGCGGCGCCGGCTTCGCCGAGCGGGGCTTCGAGGCCGCGCGCACCTGGTTGTCCGCGACCCGTGACGCGATCGAGGCCTGCGAGTGCGAGTCGGGGTGCCCCTCCTGCGTCCAGTCGCCGAAGTGCGGCAACCGGAACAATCCGCTCAGCAAGGGTGGTGCCGTGGCGGTCCTCTCGCTCATCCTGAACCAGGCCGGTGCCGCTCCCGGTGCCGGTCCGGCCCGCGTATCGGACCCCGGCCACGATGCGGCTCCGGCCACCAGCGGCGCATCGATCTCCGCGTCGACCTCCCCGAGGTCCGCGTCTGCGGCGTCCGATCTGGAGGATCAGGGGACGGACGCCGGGTAGTCCCTGGGTGACGCTCACGGAGGCGGCCCGGCCCGGGCTGCGCCGAGGGCGTCGGGAAGCGGGCCGGCGACGCCGACCGAGACCCGGACCAGCGCGGTTCCGGGGCCCGCCCCGCCGATCGTGCAGTCCTGCACCCTGGCCCCGTGGCGTCCAGCGACGCTCGAGGCGGCCGCGCAGGGGTCCCCGGTGGCGAGTCCTCGCGCGACGTCCGCGGCTGCGAGTGCCGCGAGGTCGGCCGCGGTCGCCGCTTTCGATGCAGCGGACGCCGCCTGGAGCACCAGAGCTGCTACTGCGATCAAAAGGACTGCCACCAGGGCGAGGCCCGCCATCAGCAGCGTCCCGGCCCCACTCTCGGCATCGCGACACCGCCCTGCACCGGCGGCCGCCCGACTCCTACCCACCGTGTTCCTCCTTCCCCGAAGCAGTGGCCGTGAGTTCGATCCCCATCAGGTCCACGACGGGTCCCTCGATCTGCGCCGTCACCTCGACGGTGGTCCATCCCGAGTCCGTCGCCACCCGCACCCTCGCGGTGAGCCCGGCGAGACGCTGCACCGTCTGCTGGACTGTTCCGCTGCTTTCGCCCCGCATCGCCTCGCGTGCTCCGGCACGTGCGGCTTCCTCCAGCCGTAGCTGGACGGTGCCGACATGGGCGGTCCCGAGCAGCAGCGCGAGGAGGACGACCAGGGCGGGAAGCACGACGGCGACCTCCGCCGTGACCGAGCCGCGCTGACCGCCGTCGGAGGTCCTGGCATTCTCGTGGCGCAGTCCCTTCCGACGAGCACTCGGCCTTCCAGGAGCCCCATCCAAGGGGTCCGGTGCGCACTGGTGCTGCAGGCCATGCGGCTCGTGCAGCTCGTGCGGCTCCTGCGGGCTTCGCGGTGCGCGCGGGTCGCCTGGCTCGTCGGTACCGCTCATCAGATGACGTCCACGATGACACTCGTCCGGTGGTCCTGCGGGGTCGCGTCCCGGCCCGCCCCGGCCGGTCACCATCAGCCGAAGTTCAGCGCCGACGTGATCAGGGACATGAGCAGTCCCTTGATCTCGCCGCTCGACAGGACGGCGACGAGGAGCGCCGCGAAAGCGACGGCCGCGAGCGTCGCAATGGCGTATTCGGCGGTCGCCATCCCGGCTTCCTGACCTGTCGCCGGGTCCTTCCGACGGCGGATGATCCGCTCGTTCGACCGCCGGCGTCGAGCCTCCGCCCGACGGCTCATCCGGTCGACCGGCATCGGAGCCGTTGCGACGGCCCCGTGCCTGCCGCCCTCCGGCTTCTCCCGCTCGGCGTCGCCCACCGGATGAAGCGGCGCCGATGGTGCCGCCTGCGAGAGCTCGGACGGCGCAGGACGCACCGGGCTGCCGCAGCCTGCTGCACCGTCCGGAGCGACGACGGCGCTTCGGAACGCCGACCCCTGCACTACCTCGAGCTGGGTCTCCTCTGACATGGACTGTCCTTTCCTCGACGAGGGACACAGGTCCCGCGTGCTCTCCGCGACGATCGCCGCAGGACCAACTCTCGTCACCAGCCGGTACTCACTCGACGACACGACGGGCTAAGTGGATAACCCCTGTGCCCGAGGTGCCGCGGTCATCCTGCCCCCGTCCGCATCTCCCTGAAACAGCGGAACAAACGGCCCGACCGACTCAGCGGGATGAACGGGTCGAACGGCCCGACCGACTCAGCGGAATGCACGGGACGAGTGACCTGACCGGCGCAGCGGGACTCACGGCGGTTCCTGCAACGGGATGCACGGGACGCACTAGCACACGCTCCGCGGAGCGCCGGCACTCACATCAGAGGGAGGGCAGGAGCCCCAGGACGACAGGCACGACGCCGAGGCAGATGAAGGCCGGCAGGGAGCACAGGCCGAGAGGCAGGACGAGCTGCACGCCCAGGGCTGCTGCCTTCCTGTCGATCTCACGGTTGTACCGTCGCCGCAGCTGCGCCGCATGGGCGTGAAGGAGCGCCGCCGAGGGCGCGCCCGTCGAGATGGCGAAGCGCAGACCGAGCCGGACGTCCTCCACGGTGCGGTCCTGATCGCGGAGGGACCGCCTCCGGCCGGCATGGTGCAGGAAACCCGGGGGCGGCGTGTCCGCCCGGCTCCCCGCCCCGGCTTCCCAGGCCGCATCCCACGACGCACCGAGGAGCCGTGCCGTGTGCACGCGGACCAGGTGCGAGCGGATACCGGGCTCGCAGGATTCGGCGACCAGCGACAGCGCATGCTCCACCGATGCTCCGGCGGACAACAGCGCTGCCAGCAGGTCGAGGAGCAACGGACCGTCGCGGATCCCGCCGTCCTGTTCCACGCCCCGTCGATCCGTGCGGGCCGGACGGAGCCGCCCCGACGACACCGTCATCACGGAGGACGCCGCCGCCAGCAGGGCGAACACCAGGAGACCGGGCATCACGGTGATCCCCCACCCGCCCGCTGCACCAGCCATCGGGACCACATCCGCGATGCGATCATCAGGACGGCGCCGGCGACCAGCGCGAGGCGCCCCGGCGGTGACGCGGTGAGGACTTCCAGCGGGTTGGTGCCCAGTGCGAAACCGAGGACCAGGCCGACGGCCGGCAACCAGGAGAGGAGCACCACCGTCGCCCGCGGACCCGCCAGCGCCGTATCCCTGGCGGAGAGCCCATCGAGGTGCGCGTCCAGTTGTGCGGCGTAGTGCTCGAGGATCCCAGCCAAGGGCGCACCGCTGCGCCCCGCCACCTCGAAGCACCCCGCGAGGTCGATCCACAGCCGGTCGACGTGCGCGGCGGACGATGACACCCCGGCACCACCGCTGCGATGTGCAGCCCCTTGGCGAAGGGCGTCGGGAACACCCAGGCCGAGGTCCGCGGCACGCCGTGCTGTGGCGATCATCGGGCGCACGGCGGCCGCGAAGGTACTGCTCCCGTCGGCGTAGACGGCCTCGATATCCGCCCAGAGGACGTGCGGAGGCCGCCCTGCCCTGAGGAGCCCGGCCAGTTGGTGCACGAACAACGGGAGCTCGTGGAGGTCGACTGCCGGACGCCGGGACCTCCAGGGCCGGTCGGGCCGGACGCCCCCTGCTTCCACGGGGGTGCTGCCGGTCCGAGCGGGACGTGTCGTGGTACCCGGCGCCCGTCTGCCGCTCCGGCCCGTGGTCGGCAGCACGAGGACGGTGCCGGCCAGCGCCAGGAGGATTGCCACGACGACTCCGGTCATGGCCCGTCCCCGCTCCGGCCCACCCGCAGGGCGAAGTCGTCCCATCCCGAGGCTCGTCGGCATTGCCCGCCGGTGTCGATGAGGACCGGCCGCACCAGGAGGCCGCCGCCCGGGCCGAGTTCCAGGAGCCCGATGCTCTCCACCCGGCGGCCACGCATGTCGCGCACGACGTGCACCACCACGTCGAGTGCGCTCGCTGCCTGCAGGGCGAGGGCTTCGGGCGACAGGCCGGCGAGCGCTGCGAGCGCCGCCAAACGGGCCGGGACGGCGTCGGCGGAATTCGCGTGGACCGTTCCCCCACCACCGTCGTGCCCCGTGTTCATAGCGGCCAGCAACTCCCGGACCTCGGCGCCCCGGCACTCCCCCACGACCAGCCGGTCCGGTCGCATGCGCAGGGCCTGCCGCACGAGCTCGGTGAGGTCCAGGACGCCGGCACCCTCCAGGTTGCCGTGACGGGACTGGAGCCCGACGGTGTGCGGGTGTGCAGGGTCGAGCTCTGCGGCGTCCTCGACCAGCACCACACGCTCCCGCGGGCCGGCCAGCCCGAGGAGCGTCGAGAGGAGGGTGGTCTTTCCCGTCCCCGTCGCACCGCTGATGAGGAAGTTGAGGCGGCGCCGCATCATCAGGGTCAGTGCCTCCGCCATCATGGGCGCCACGGTCCCGCGGTCGACGAGTTCCGGGAGCGAGAACTGCAGCGGTCTCCTGATCCTGATGGACAGCAGCGTTCCCGTCGTCGAGATGGGCGGGAGCACCGCATGGATCCGGAGCCCGTCCAGCCGCACGTCGACGGCAGGACTACCGTCGTCCAGGCGCCGCCCACCCGCGGCGACGAGGCGCACGGCGAGCGCCCGTACCTCCGAATCGCCGGCGAAGACGGAACCCACCCGCTGCAGCCCCGCCGCGCCGTCCACCCACACGTCCGCGGGCCCGTTGACGAGGATGTCGGTCGTGGATTCCTGGGCGAGGAGGTGCTCGAGCGGTCCGAGTCCCTTGAGTTCCGCACGAACCCGGTCGAGGGCCGACAGGGTACCCTCCGATCCGAGGAGCCTGCCGCTCGACCCCACGGCGTCGGCGAGGGCCGCTCCGGTCGCCTGCACGTTCCCGGCGAGAACGGCCCGCCGCACCGACTCCACCATCGACGCGGCACCCGGGTCCCTGTCGCGTGCCCCGTCGGCGACCGGCCGGGGTGGTGCACCCCGGTGGAGGGTGCCGGCCCCGGGACCGGCGCGTAGCTCGCGCCGGGTCGGCTGCCTCTGGGGGTCGGGCTCCTTCATGCGGCCGCGTCCCCCTCGGCAGCGACGGACTCGACGATCCTGCGTGCCTTCCTGGGCAGGGCGAAGTCGAACATCCTGCCGCTCGCCTCAGCAGTGGCGGCCCCCCGGACGAAGGGGAGGTACGGGAGCGGACCCGGGCGTCCCGCCAGTTCGGCGACCGCCCAGGCATCGAGGCCGTCGAGGACCGGCCCACGTAGCACCATGGTCACCGGGACGGACCCGCACTCCTGGAGGACGGCGGCCGCTGCGGCGACGCCGCGAGGCCTCGATGGCACGAGGAGGACCAGGCGGTCGCATGCAGACGCGAGGGCCCGGTCACCTGTCCCGGTGCTGCCGAGGTCGATGAAGCTGGTGTCGAACGCGCCGCGCGCGGCTTCCATGACAGCTCCCGCCGGCCCCGTCGCGTCCCCTCGCCCGACGCCGGGCGGGCCGGGTCGCGTGCCGTGCGACAGCACGGAGAGGCCGCCGACGGAGGGCAATGCGGCGGCGAGTTGCTCGGCACCGAGCGTCCCGCGGATCTCCTCGAGGTCGTGCCACCGCACGCCGGGGTGCTCCTCTATGCCGAGGGCACGATCGAGGCCGCCGCCGAGGGGATGCGCGTCCACCAGCAGCACGGACCTACCCTGGTCCGCGGTGCGTCGGGCACACCAGAAGGCGAAGGTACTCACACCGCAGCCGCCGGCGGTACCGACGAAGCCGACCACCGCGCCGGTGGCGGCAGGGTTGACCCGCCGTCCGAGGTGTTCGGCGAGCCAGCCCGCACCCTGTGGCAGGATCACGACGCGCGACGAGGCGAGGGCCGCAGCGCTTCCCCAGGCCCGTTGCTCGTCGTCGGCGGTCCCCACGACGATGACCTCGCGCTGCCCGTGCACTCCCGCCGCGGCCTGGTCCACCGCGACGAGCAGCACCAGCGGGTCGTGCGTGAGTGCTTCGGCGAGGGTGGGGACGAACAGGCCCGCGGTCCCGGCGGCAGCACATGCGCGCGCCACCTGATCCAGGACGAACTGCGTCCCTCCGGCGAGGACCACGGGCTGCCGTCGATCCGTCCGCGTCCGCATCTGCCGAGTCATGCGGCAAGCCTCGCTGCACCGGGTGGGCGTCGCCGCAGGGGTCACCCCTATGTGGACAAGGACCAGGATTGAAGGAATGACAGCGCGACCGCCGACAATATGCTCATGTACATAGCCGTGGCGTCCCTGCCGTCGGGTCGCGGTGGCGACGCCGCCGTGGCGTTGCAGCGCCTCGATGCGGAGGGCGGGTCCGTCGGTGAGCCGGACGTGCTCGACCGCGACGGACTCGGCGACGCCGTCGCCCGCCTGGAGGTCGAGCGCCCGCGCTGGGTGTGGAGCAGCACACGGGACTGGTATCCCGCCCTCCTGACCGTGGGCGTCGCCGTGGACCGATGCTGGGACCTCGCACTGACCCGGGACATCCTGGCCTACTCGGCGTCCTGCCGGCCCTCCCCCTACATCGATTCGCTGAGGTCGGCGGCCCCGAAGGACGACGGCACGGAGCCTCCCCGGCTCCTGATGCCACCCCCTCCGCCGCCGAACCAGCACTCGCTGTTCGACGAGCCGCGGGAGCCCTCCGGGCCGTCCCCGGAGGAGGTCCTCGGGACGTTCCGCGACCAGCTCGCCGCCGTCTCCGATGCCATGGAGCCGGGACGCCTCACCCTGCTGGTCGCCGCCGAGTCCGCGGGCTCGCTCATCGCCGCCGAGATGGAACACTGGGGGCTCCCGTGGCGCAGGGACGTGCATGAGGAGCTGCTCGAACGGACGTTGGGGCCGCGGCCCGCGGAGGGTGCGCGGCCGATCGAACTCGAGCGGCTCGCCGGGGTGCTGCGTGCCGAGCTGGGTAGCCCTGCGCTCAATCCGGACTCCCCGCAGGAGGTCCTGCGGGCCCTGCACCGGGCCGGGATCGAGGTGAGGACCACGCGCTCGTGGGAACTCGAGCAGCAGCAGCACCCCGCCATCGAACCGCTCCTGGCCTACAAGAAACTGTCGCGGCTCCTGACGGCGAACGGCTGGAACTGGCTCGACACCTGGGTCCACGCAGGACGCTTCAGGCCGGAGTATGTCGTGGGCGGCGTCGTCTCCGGCCGGTGGGCGTCCCGGGGCGGCGGTGCGCTGCAGATCCCTCGGCAGGTGCGCGACGCCGTCCGGCCCGACGAGGGTCATGTCTTCCTGGTCGCCGACGCGGCGCAGCTGGAGCCCCGGGTGCTGGCGGCGCTCGGACAGGATTCGGCGCTGGCCGCGGCGGCGCGCGGCAGAGACCTCTACCAGGGCATCGCCGACCAGGGATTCGGCGGTGACCGTGCGAAGGCGAAGCTCGCGATGCTCGGCGCGATGTACGGTGCGACGAGCGGTGAGTCCGGGCGGCTCATGCCGCAGTTGACCCGCGCCTACCCGCGCGCCATCGGCGTCGTCGAGGCGGCGGCGAGGGCGGGGGAAGCCGGGGAGGGTGTCTCGAGCTACCTCGGCCGTGGCTGCCCGCCCGCCTCGGAGGAATGGCGCGCGAGGCAACGGACGACGACGGCGGAGGAGCAGCGCCGCGCGGACGCGGCGGCGCGGGCCCGGGGCCGCTTCACGCGCAATTTCGTGGTGCAGGCCTCGGCCGCGGAGTGGGCCCTGTGCTGGCTGGCGGAGATCCGGCGGCGGTTGACCGCGAGCAGCATCCCGCAGCCGCGGAGCCGCATCGCCTTCTTCCTGCACGACGAGGTGGTCCTGCATGTCCCGGTGGAGCAGGCCGCCGAGGCGGAGGCCCTCCTCGTGGACGCTGCGCGGGCGGCGACGCGGCTGATCTTCGGTGCCATCCCGATCGAATTCTCCATCACCACGGTCACCGTGACGTCCTACGCGGACGCGAAGTAGTCCGCACGGCCTCCGGTCACGCTTCCGTGCGACGCCCGGCGATCGCGGTCCGGGCCAGGGCATTTCACAGGGGTGCGGGGATCTCCTGCGACCGGTCCCACGGCTCCGTCCAGCCGAGACCGTCGAACACCGCATCCAGCAGCATCGCCGTGAATCCCCAGATCACCGCTTCGGGCGCCAGGAACGCGGGTGTCCGGCTGACGAATCCGTCGCGCCGGACGACTGCCGTCCTGCGGCGCGACGGGTCGAGGAGGGTCTCCACGGGACACCGGAAGACCAGTTCGGACTCGGCGGTGTCCACGACACGGATCGGCGACTGCTCGGCCCACCAGCCGAGCACCGGCGTGACCATGAAATTGCTGACGGGGAGTCCCACGTCGGGCAGGGTCCCCAGGACCTCGATGCCCCGAGGGTCAGCCCCCGTCTCCTCCTCTGCCTCGCGCAGGGCTGCCGCGCCCTCGTCCGCGTCCCCGGCGTCGATCGCGCCGCCGGGGAACGCCACCTGGCCCGGATGGTTGGAGAGCGAACTGGCCCGCATCACGAACAGGACGTCGAGTTCGTTGCGCCCGAGATCCCTGCCGGGTCGTCCGGACCGGCCCCCGTCCCGGGCTCCGAAGAGGATCAGCACGGCAGCGCGACGGCTCCTGGTGGGATCGAAGGTCGCGAACTGCCAGCCGTGCGGCTGCAGCAGCGTGGCTCCGGGGCGGTCCATCGACCTGACCCACCGAGTCAGCTCGTCGTACGCCGTCACCGCCGCATCCGCCGGATCCCCTCCCGGCACGAGCCGGGTCCTAGGCACCCAGGCCGTGCCCGGCCTCGCGGAGCTCCACACGGGTCCGGCCGGCCCGCATCTGGTCCAGCAGCTCCTCCCGGCCCGGCGCGAGTTCGTACTTGAGCAGCTTGGCCGCCTTCATCGGGTCCGTCTCGCCCTCCCCGTAGGACGGGCACAGGGCCGCGACGGGGCAGACCCCGCACGCCGGCTTCTTGGCATGGCAGATCCGCCGGCCGTGGAAGACGACGCGGTGGGAGAGCATCGTCCAGTCCTTGCGGTCGAACAGCGCGGCGACGTCGAGTTCCACCTTCACGGGGTCCTCCGACGTCGTCCAGCGGAACCTGCGCGACAGCCGCCCGAAGTGCGTGTCCACGGTGATGCCGGGCACACCGAACGCATTGCCGAGGACCACGTTCGCGGTCTTGCGCCCCACCCCGGGCAGGGTCACGAGGTCCTCGAGCGTGCCGGGCACCTCGCCGTCGAATTCGTCGACGAGCCGCTGGGAGAGCGCAAGGAGGCTGTTGGCCTTCGCGCGGTAGAACCCGGTGGGGCGGATGATCTCCTGCAGCTCGAGCTCCTCGGCCTCGGACATGGTCCGCGCGTCGGGGTACCGCTCGAAGAGGGCGGGGGTGGTGAGGTTGACCCTCACATCGGTGGTCTGCGCGGACAGCACGGTCGCCACCAGCAGTTCGAACGCGTTCCGGAAGTCGAGCTCCGCCACCGCATAGGGGTACGTCTCACCGAGGATCCTGTTGATCCGGCGGGCGCGGCGCTTGAGAACGACCGGCGATTCCTCCTCGATCTTCGCTTTCCTGCCTGCCACGCGCGGATCTCCTCTCGGTGGTGCTGCTCGAGCCACCGGCCACGACGGGCAGGGGCGGAGTGCGTCAGTCGCGGGGAGCGCGTTCGATGTTGCGCAGGTCCCGCAGGATACCGACCGATCCCGTGCGCTTGTCCTGGACCAGGAACTCGCTCCCGCGATCCTCGATGCCGACTTCCCAGTCGCCCGGCTGGAGCGTGAAGACCTCACGGCCGGTCTGTTCGTCGACGACGGGACGCGGCGAGCCGACCGCGAACCAGAACGCTTCAACGACGGGTTCCTCCTCCGCGAAGCGCGTTGCGGTGATGGGCTCCTGGTGGCTCCGTTCCTCCGCGGTCTCCGCTGCGGAGGACCCCGGGAGGTCGTCGCGGACGACGTCGTGGACCCGCGTCGCATCCGCGGCGGGCGTCGTGGTCTGCGACGGGACGGCCTCGGAGGCGTTCCGATCCGAGGAATCGGAGGTCCGCGTGCCCGCATCCTCCGGAGTGGCCTCCGCACCGCGGCCGACGGCGGAGGACCCCGACGGTTCGGCCGTCGTCGTACCGGTGACCGGGTCGTTGTGCGTCGGCGTGCCCTGCGACGCTCCCCGCTCCATCCCGGACTGGCCCGATGCGGCGGCACCGGCACCGACGGCGCCTGCCCCGCCCGCACCGTACAGGCCCGCGCCGTTCTGCAGCACTGCGGCAGCGGCAGGATTGACTCCCGCCGTGCCGGGACCGGCGGTCGTCGAAGCCTGCCGGGTCTTCGCTCCGGCCTCGGGCCTGGGCTGCTTGGGCTGCTTCGGGCGGGGGCGGGCTGCGGTGATGGGACGGGCCGCAGCGGGCGCAGGCACCTCCGGCCGCTCCGCGAAGTCGTTCCGGAAGACCGGGAGGAAAGGAGCAGTGACGGTCGCGGCCAGCATGGCGAGGGACCCGATCAGCGCGAGCAGGGGTCCGGGGTGGAAGTCGGTCACGGTCTGGAGGAAGAAGTAGGTGGCGGCCAGGACGGCGGTGACCGATGCGAACTGGTCGACGGAGAGGGATCCGACACGGAGTCCCGCACTTCCCAGGCGTCGTCCGGCCAGGAGGGCGAGTGCGATCACGGGCAGCAGGATGCCGATGCCGATGAAGAAGAGCGGGCCGCTGTTCCAGAAGTTCGCGTAGCGCACCATGCCGTCGATGAACGGCAGCAGCGTCCCGATGAACACGAGCGCAACGCCTCCGCCGAAGACGGCCTCACGCAGGGTGAACGGACCGAGCACGGCCTCGCTCGGCCCAATGGCGCCGGCCTGCCGGGTCGCCGTCGTGCCGGACGGACCGTCCGTGCCGGAGGCTTTCCCGGCCGCCTGCGCGCCCGTGTCCCGTGCGTCGGTTCGGGATGCCGTCGCCTCCTGGCCGGAGGCGAGTCGCCCCTCGGTTGCTTCCGTCATCTCAAACTCCCGTTTCTAGCGCTGGTCACCGGCTGCATCGGCCGCCGGCATCACTTACCTCCTTCCACCCTAGCCATCGGCCCGCGCCTTCTCCACCGAAGGAGATGCCGAGCCGACCGCCGCTCACCGCACAATCGCCGCATCTCGGCTAGGTCCTGTGACGCCGGGCACACACCGGCGGGGAGAACTCGATAGTGTTCCACTGGAGCACGTTGCGGTGCGGCGAGCCGTCGCGGCACCCTGCGTCCTGTCCGTCATTGAACACGTCACAAAGGGGTAGAACATGACCGCCGAACGACAAGGCGATGCCTTCGAGAACCTGCTGCACGAGGAACGGCGCTTCCCGCCCAGCGACGCGTTCGCCGCGAACGCCGTCGCCCAGCCGTCCCTCTACGATGAGGCACGCGAGCAGGGCACGGAGTTCTGGGCCCGCCAGGCGCGGGAGCTCCTCACCTGGGACCAGGACTTCACCGAGACGCTCGACTGGTCGGACGCGCCCTTCGCGAAGTGGTTCGTGGGCGGCACGGTCAACGCCGCCTACAACGCCCTCGACCGCCATGTCGAAGCCGGCCTCGGCGACCGCGTCGCCATCCACTTCGAGGGCGAGCCCGGTGATACACGCACCATCACGTACGCGGAACTGACCCGGGAGGTGAAGAAGGCGGCGAACGCCTTCGAGTCGCTCGGCGTGGCGAAGGGCGACCGCGTCGCCGTCTACCTGCCCATGATCCCCGAGGCCGTCGTCACGATGCTCGCCTGTGCGCGGATCGGCGCCGTCCACTCCGTCGTCTTCGGTGGTTTCTCGGCGGACGCCCTCCGCAGCCGCATCGACGACGCCGAGGCCAAGCTCGTGGTCACCTCCGACGGCACCTACCGCCGCGGCAAGCCGAGCCCCCTCAAGCCGGCGGTCGACGGGGCCCTTGAGAAGGAGGGCCACACGGTCACGAGCGTGGTCGTGGTCCGCCGCAACAACGAACCGGTCGAGTGGACCGAGGGACGCGACACCTGGTGGCACGACGTCGTCGACGGCGCCCCGGAGGAACACGTCGCCGTCGCGCACGACTCGGAGCACCCGCTGTTCATCCTGTACACCTCGGGGACCACGGGGAAGCCGAAGGGCATCCTGCACACGACCGGCGGTTACCTCACCCAGACCGCGTTCACCCATCGGAACACCTTCGACCTGCGGCCCGAGACCGATGTGTTCTGGTGCACGGCGGACATCGGCTGGGTCACCGGTCACAGCTACGTCACCTACGCGCCCCTCGTGAACGGCGCCACCCAGCTGATGTACGAGGGGACGCCGGACACCCCGCACCAGGGCCGCTGGTGGGAACTGATCGAGAAGTACAGGGTGTCCATCCTCTACACGGCACCGACGGCCATCCGCACGTTCATGAAGTGGGGCCGCGACATCCCGCAGAAGTACGACCTCTCGTCGATCCGCGTGCTCGGCTCCGTCGGGGAGCCGATCAACCCCGAGGCGTGGATGTGGTACCGGGAGGTGATCGGCGGCGGACAGGCGCCGATCGTGGATACGTGGTGGCAGACGGAGACCGGCGCGCACATGATCGCGCCGATGCCCGGGGTGACCGCGACCAAGCCGGGCTCCGCGCAGGTCGCCGTGCCGGGCATCGCCGTCGACGTCGTCGACGAGATGGGGGTGTCGGTGCCGGACGGTTCCGGCGGCTACCTGGTGATCCGCGAGCCGTGGCCCGCCATGCTGCGTGGCATCTGGGGCGACCCGCAGAGGTTCAAGGACACCTACTGGTCCCGCTTCGACGACATGTACTTCGCCGGGGACGGCGCCAAGAAGGACAGCGACGGGGACATCTGGCTCCTCGGCCGGGTCGACGACGTCATGAACATCTCCGGCCACCGCCTGTCCACCACCGAGATCGAATCGGCGCTGGTGAGCCACCCGTCCGTCGCGGAGGCCGCCGTCGTCGGCGCCAGTGACGAGACGACGGGCGAGGCCGTGGTCGCCTTCGTCATCCTCCGTGGCTCGGCGAAGGACGACGACGACATCGTCACCACCCTGCGCAACCACGTGGGCAAGGAGATCGGACCGATCGCCAAGCCGCGGAACATCCTGGTGGTGCCCGAACTGCCGAAGACCCGCAGCGGGAAGATCATGCGGCGCCTGCTCAAGGACGTCGCCGAAGGCCGCGAGGTGGGCGACGCCACGACGCTGTCCGACCCCACGATCATGCAGCAGATCGCCGTCTCGCTCCGGAAGTAGCGCCCGACCCGAGACGCAGAGAGGCCCCCGCGCGTGCGGGGGCCTCTCTGCGTCCAGCTGGAACGGATCAGCCGATCGTGGCGTCGACCGTGACCTCGATGTTGCCGCGCGTGGCGTTCGAGTAGGGGCACACCTGGTGGGCCTGCTCGACGAGTGCGTCCGCCGTCTCCTGGTCCACGCCGCCGATCTCGGCGTGCAGGGCGACGGCGAGCTGGAACGCGCCGCCCTCGACCGCGTCGATGCTCACCTCGGCGGTGACCGCCGTGTCGCTGATCCTGGCCTTGCTGCGGCCGGCGACGAGCTTCAGTGCGCTGTGGAAGCAGGCTGCGTAGCCGAGGGCGAAGAGCTGCTCGGGGTTCGTGGCGCCACCGGCGCCGCCCATCTCCTTCGGGACCGCCAGGTCGACGACGAGCTGCCCGTCGTCCGTGTGTGCCTTGCCGTTGCGTCCGTCGCCCGTGGCGGTGGCGACTGCGGTGTAGAGAGCACTCATGTGGGGAGATCCTTCCGTCGTGGGGGCCGGGCTGGCCCCCGCTCCTTCAGGTAGACTAACTAGTAACTCCACCCGACCCAAATCCACCCTCTCACGGGAGCATCCATGAACGCCCAGCCCTCCGTCCGGGAACGCATCCTCGCGTCCGCGACACGACTGTTCGACGCTGACAGCATCCGCTCGGTCAGTGCGGACAAGGTGATCGCCGACGCCGGGACCACGAAGGTCACCTTCTACCGGCATTTCGGGTCCAAGGAGCACCTCGTGGTGGCCTACCTCGAGAACCAGCTGGAGCAGTTGCGGACCGCCGTCGACAGGGAGCGTGCTGCGGGCCCGGATGCCTGCAGCGTCCTGCTCGCCCTGGCCGCCGCCAACGGCAGTGCAGCCTGCCGGCCGGGATTCCGCGGATGCACCTTCATCAATGCGGCCGCCGAGTACCCGGCAGCCGACAACGTGGTCCGCGCCGCCGTCGAGCGGTACCGGGCGTGGTTGCACTCCGTCGTCACGGAGCTGCTGTCCGAGCTCGGGGTGGAGCAGCCCGGGATCGTCGCGGACCAGCTCATCATGCTGCGTGACGGCGCAATGGTGCAGGGCTACCTGGGCGACCCGACGGCGATCACGGAGTCGCTCATCACCACGGGGCGTGCCATCATCACCGCCGGTGCCGGTTCGGCCCTGCCCACCTGAGCAGCCCGGCGGCTCCGAGCAGCGCCGCAGCGGCCGCGCTGCGGACGGACGACCTGCCCGGGATGTGACGTTCGTCCGAAAAGATGGCCCGTACGCCGGAGCGAGAGGATGATTTCAGCGTGTCCACTACCGTGCAGCAGCCCCCCGTATCGAATCCGCGCATGGCCCGCCGCGTCGCCGGAGCCTCCTTCGTCGGAACAGCCCTCGAGTCCTACGACTTCTACGTGTTCGGCACCGCCGCCGCGCTCGTCTTCAACACCGTCTTCTTCACCGAGCAGGATCCGCTCGCCGGGACCCTCTCGGCATTCCTGGTCTTCGCGATGGGATTCGTCGCACGCCCCCTCGGCGCGATCCTCTTCGGACACCTCGGTGACCGGATCGGCCGCAAGCGCACCCTGATCTGGACCATCACCCTGATGGGGCTGGCCACCGGCACCGTCGGGCTGCTGCCCGACTACAGCACCATCGGCGTGTGGGCACCGATCATCCTGACCGTGCTGCGCCTGCTGCAGGGGCTCTCGCTCGGCGGGGAGTGGGGCGGCTCGATCCTCATCGCCACCGAGCACGCCGAGCCCCGCAAGCGCGCGCTCTACGCCTCGATCCCCCAGCTCGGGTCCCCCGTCGGCACCATGCTGATCTCCGCCATCTTCCTCGTCCTCGCCGTCGTCGCCCCGGACGTCATGACGACCTGGGGCTGGCGCATCCCGTTCCTGCTCGCCTTCCCGTTCCTCGCCGTCGCGATCTACCTCCGGCTCGCCATCGACGAGACGCCCGTCTTCCGGGAGACGAGCCGGCAGCATGCCCTCCCCCGCGTCCCCTTCCTCGAGGTCCTGAAGTCCCAGCCCACCGCGATCGTGGTCGCCATCGCCTCCGCGGTCCTGGGTATCGGCTCCTACTTCCTCATGGTCACCTACACCCAGGCCTACGGCACCGAGACCCTCGAGCTGTCCCAGGCGACGGTCCTGAACGCAGCCCTCGTGGGGTCGATCCTCCAGCTCGTCACCATCCCGGCCTTCGGCTACCTGGCGATGCGCATCGGCTCCGCGAAGGTGGTCGCCGGCGGGGCGCTCGGGACCGCGCTGATCGCCTTCCCGCTGTACTGGACCATCAGCATCGCGACGGAACCCCTGTACATCGCCGCGATCATCCTCGGCGGGATCCTGCCGACCGCCAGCTGGGCAGCCCTCGGCGGCCTGATGGCGGACATCTTCCGGCCGGCGACGGCGTTCACCGCCCTGTCCTTCGCCTACAGCATCGCCGCGATCGTCGCAGGCTTCGCCCCGTCGATCACCCAGCAGTTCGGCATCGCGACGGGCGGTGCCTGGTGGCACCCGGGCGTCGTCCTCGCCGCCATGAGCCTCGTGACGGTGGCCGGCGCGGTGGGCGCGGTGCGGTTGCGCTCCCGCCTCGCGGATCCTCCGGCCGGTGCCGGGCGTGCGGCATAGTTAGGGCATGACCCCGGCACGCACCCCCCGCATCCTCGTGATCAACGGCCCGAACCTGAACCTGCTCGGCACCAGGGAGCCGGCCGTGTACGGGACGGCGACGCTCGACGACGTCGTCCGCCTCGCGTCGGATGCCGCACGGGAGCGCGGCTGCACCACGACGGCGATGCAGTCCAACCACGAGGGCGAGATCATCGACGCCATCCACGCCGCACGCACGACGGCGGACGGGATCGTCATCAACGCCGGCGCCTACACGCACACGTCGATCGCCATCCGGGACGCCCTCGCCGGGGTGGGCCTCCCGGTCGTCGAGGTGCACATCAGCAATGTGCACCGGCGCGAGGAATTCCGGCACCACTCCTTCCTCTCGGGCGTCGCGGACGCCGTGATCGTCGGTGCAGGCGTCGACGGCTACCGTCTGGCGGTGGACCACCTCGCGGCCCGGCTGACCGCTGCGGCCGACGGCGCCGCATCGTTCCCGAAAAGTTAGCCCGGGCCCCGTCCCGTGGACGGCGACGGCCCCGGACATAGGGCACGATGGTGCTATGACGGACATCACTCCCGCCGGAAGCGCGGCCGACCAGCCAGAGAACCTCGACGCACCCCTGCTCGAGGTGCGGAACCTGGCGGTGAGCTTCCGGACCACCCACGGCGAGGTCCAGGCGGTCGAGGACGCGAGTTTCACGCTCAAGCGCGGCAGCGCCCTCGCGATCGTCGGCGAATCGGGCTCGGGCAAGTCGACGACGGCGATGGCCTGCATCGGCCTCCTGCCCGGCAACGGCCGGGTCACCTCCGGCAGCATCCTGTTCGAGGGCCAGGACCTGGTGGCTCTGCCGGAAGCGAGGATGCGCTCCATCCGCGGCAGGGCGATCGGCCTCGTACCGCAGGACCCGATGTCCAACCTGAACCCGGTGACGAAGATCGGCACGCAGGTCGCCGAGACACTCCTCGTCCACGGCATGGCGACCAAGAAGAACGTCAAGCAGCGCGTCATCGAGGTACTGACGGCCGCCGGCCTGCCCGACGCCGGCGAGCGCGCCAAGCAGTACCCGCACGAGTTCTCGGGTGGCATGCGGCAGCGGGCCCTGATCGCGATCGGCCTCGCCTGCCAGCCCCGCCTGCTCATCGCCGACGAGCCGACGTCGGCCCTGGACGTCACCGTGCAGCGCACCATCCTCGACCAGATCGAGACGATGACCGAACAGCTCGGCACGTCGGTCCTCCTCATCACGCACGACCTCGGGCTGGCCGCCGAGCGTGCCTCGCAGCTCGTGGTGATGCATCGCGGCCGTGTGGTCGAGACCGGACCGGCCGAGCAGCTGCTCAACGATCCGCAGCACCCCTACACGCAGTCCCTCGTCCGGGCGGCCCCGAGCGTCGCCGCCGTCCGCCTGCGCCCCGGCGCCTTCACGGCGGACGCCGCGAGCCGGCTCAAGCTGGCCGAGGCCGTCTTCGCGGAGCACGAGGCAGGACACGACGGCGGGGTTCCCACCGACCACGGTTCCGACCACCTTCCCGCGACGAGTGATGGACATGCCCAGGACGCACCCCGCGCTGCCGCCGGAGCGCATGCTGCGACGTCGTCGTCGGACCGTCCGGCCGCACCCGGGATCGACGCGGCTCCCGCCGGCCCCGCAGCTCCCCCGAACATCGTCGAGATCCGTGACCTCACGAAGATCTACAAGCGCCGCGGCAGCAAGGAGGACTTCTACGCGGCGAAGAACGTCACACTCGATGTCCCGCGCGGGCAGACCGTGGCGATCGTCGGGGAATCGGGCTCGGGCAAGACCACGACGGCGCGCATGCTCCTCAAACTGATCAAGCCGACCTCGGGGACCATGACGTTCGACGGCATGGACGTGGCCACCCTCGACAAGGCGCAGCTCAACGACTTCCGCCAGCGCGTGCAGCCGATCTTCCAGGACCCCTACTCCTCGCTGAACCCGATGTTCACGATCGAGCGCATCGTCGAGGAACCCCTCAACGCGTACAAGCGCGGGTCCCGGAAGGAGCGGGCGACACGTGTCCGCGAACTGATGGACCAGGTCTCCCTCCCGCAGAACGCCCTGCGGCGCTACCCGGCGGAACTCTCCGGCGGGCAGCGGCAGCGTGTGGCGATCGCACGGGCCCTCGCCCTGCAGCCCGAGCTGATCGTCTGCGACGAGCCCGTCTCCGCGCTCGACGTCCTGGTGCAGGCGCAGATCCTGAAACTCCTCGGCGAACTGCAGTCCGAACTGGGCCTCAGCTACCTCTTCATCTCCCACGACCTCGCCGTCGTCCGCCTCATCTCGGACTACGTGTGCGTGATGAAGGACGGCGAGCTCGTGGAAGCCGCCAGCTCCGAAGAGGTCTTCCAGAACCCCCGCCACCCCTACACCCGGAGGCTGCTCGCCTCCATCCCGGGCAACGAGCTCAACATCGACGAGGACCTGGCCTCCTAGAGCCGTCACCAGCCGATGCGGTCGAAGGCCTCCCGGAGCTTGCGGCCGCGCAGCGGGTTGAGGGACTCCACCCAGGAGATGCGCCCGCCGAGGTGTGCGCGGAAGTCGGCCTGGCCGCGTCGCTGCGACTCCGGACCGTGGACGAGGCAGTTGTACAGGGTCGCCTTGAGGGCGTCGTAGTCGGCCCGTGCCACGTTCGGATGCGCATTGACGACGACGCCCGTCACGGTCTGCCGTGTCGCCGCGCTGTGGACGCGGGTCTTGTGCCTGTTCACCTCGTGGCCCTCGGCCGCGACGATGCGCTCGGCACCCCGGAGAAAGGCGTCCGCCCGGCGGGCGAGGCCGGCTGGGCCGCTGAAGGCGAGGTCGTCCGCGTAGCGCGTGTACGTGCCACCGGCTGCCTCCGCCCAGCCCGCCAGCCGGGAATCGAGCCGCCGCACCGCGAGGTTGGCGAGGGCGGGTGAGGACGGCGCGCCCTGCGGGAGGTGTGCAGCACGCAGGGCCTGGGCGAGTGCGAAGCGCTCCTCCGGAGTGCCGCCGCCGGGCATGGCCCGCAGGACAGCCTCGGGGACGGAGTGGGTGCAGAGTCCGGTGAGTACGTGCGCGGTGGCCTCGGGGCAGCCCGCCTGCCGCAGCACACCGAAGATCCGGCCCGGTGACACGTGCGCGAAGAAGGAGACGAGGTCCAGAGAGATGACGACGTCCGTCCCGGCATGCAGAGCCGCACCCGTCCTCGCGCTGCGTCCCGGGACGAACCCGTGGGCGGCGGGGTGCAGGGGGATCGGGGCGAGGACGAGATCGAGCACCCGGCGCTGCACGGTGCGCAGGCGGATCCCGGGGACCTCCAGGAGCCGCGGGACACGTCCCGGGCGCGAACGCCACTCGTAGCGGTAGTGGCGGAGTGCCTGGCTCGGTGCGCGCCGGTTCCAGGACCGGGTGTCGGCGAACCAGTCGAGCTCGCCCGGTGTCAGCCTGAGCTCCCGCGCGAGCCGGCCCAGGTCCCCGGCGCCCGGTGCTGCCGGCGCCCCCGTCCCGAGGTCCACGCGGGATGGGCGGTGCCCCTCCTCCGGGGCGCCTGCGGTCAGGTACCGGGCCGGGGTGATCGGAACGCCCCTCGCGGCCGCTCGCCCGATCGCGTCCGTGAAGACCGGCTGGGCGCGGATCCAGCGGGCGAGCTCACGCGGAGCGCCGTCGGGCCGCCGCGGGTAGCCGGCGAGCACGGCGCGGACGAGCGGCCCCAACCAGCGCCGCCGGCTCCCGAGGACGGCGGCACCGGCGTCCAGGAGGTCCTCGCGCTGCCAGGCGGGCGCGGTCAGGAATGCCCCCGCGAGGAGGAACGCGAGTCCCGGACCGCCGGGCGCAGGCGTCCGTGCGAGCGTCCTGGCCGCCGCCGTCCCACGGCTGGCCCGGTCCGGGCCGCCCCGGGCAGGGAAGGATCCGCCGTCGTCCGGCAGGGATTCGGTGTCGTCCATGGCTCCCCCTCCGCCTGGGCGTCGCCGCACCGGTGTGCGACAGCGCGACGGATCCCGGCCGACCTGTCCTTCTGTTCGGGCGCTGAGCTGCGCGGAGCGCAGTCAGGCGCCTGAGGCGCCCTGTGCTGGTCGGTCTGCGTGCCCCGGGGTGACCCCGGAGAGGAACGCGCACTGCGTGCGTGTTCCGCCTCGGCCGGGATCCGTCGGATGCCACCCTAGCAAGCGCCACGAATTCTCATGGCCTGTACCAGCGCGGGAAGGGCGCATAGATTGGCCGCACACGACGAGGCGGAGGAGCAGCATGAGCGACCAGGTGATCACGGGAACGACGACGGCGTCGGGCTGGCCGGCGCTGCGCGTCGCGGACTGGCAGGACACGCAGTCGACACTACACATGTGGCTCCAGGTGGTCGGCAAGATCCGCATGGCGCACGCCCCGCTGGTCAATCACTGGTGGCAGGTGCCGCTCTACGTGACGCCGCGCGGGCTCGGCACCTCCGCCATCCCCTACGGGGACGGGATGTTCGACATCGAGGCCGACGTCGTGGCGCACCGCCTGGTGGTGCGCAGCAGTTCCGGCGGGGACCGCAGCGTGCCGCTCGAGCCGCAGTCGGTGGCGGAGTTCCACGCCCGGACCATGGCGGCACTGGCCGAGCTCGGCATCGACGCACCGATCCGGGCCGTGCCCACGGAGGTGGATCCCGCCGTACCCTTCGCCGAGGACCACCACCACGCGTCCTACGACGCAGCGGCGGTGAACGCGTTCTGGCGGCAGCTCATCCAGGCGGAACGGGTCCTCACGCGCTTCCGCGCCGAGTTCCTCGGCAAGGTGAGCCCCGTGCACTTCTTCTGGGGTGCCATGGACCTTGCCTGCACGCGCTTCACCGGACGTCCTGCCCCCATCCATCCGGGCGGTGCGCCGAACTGCGCCGACTGGGTCATGCAGGAGGGCTACTCGCACGAGCTCTCCAGCTGCGGGTTCTGGCCCGGCGGCGGCGAGGAGGGCGCCTTCTACTCCTATGCCTACCCCGAGCCCGAGGGGTACCGCGATGCCGTCATCGACGTCGACGGCGCCTACTACAGCACCGAGTTCCGCCAGTTCCTGCTGCCCTACGAGGCCGTGCGCACCAGCGAGGACCCGGATGCCACGCTGCTGCGGTTCCTGCGGGCCACCTACCGGGCCGCGGCGGCCACAGGAGGGTGGGACCCCGACCTGCTCATCGACCCGCACCGACTGGACCGGCACGCCCGCTAGGAGGGCCTTTGGCCCCCCTGCCCCGGAACCGGCAGCGGGGGGGGGGGCGGGGGGGGGGGGGGGGTGGGGGGGGGGGGGGGGGGGGGGGGGGGTTTCGGGGGTTTGGGTTTGGGGGGGAGCGCAAGGAGTCTCCC